>CAUPCM010000001.1:0-161815 GCA_963509815.1 uncultured Atopobium sp.
GTAGGCTAGAAGGCAGTAAGGAAATAGCCTTACACCACTTTTTGAGACGTGACTCATAATTACCCGGGTTTTGGATCAATCGACCCTGAAAAATCTACGAATACGGCCAGTAGGCGCGGTCTTAGCCTGTTTTTTGAACCCTCCACCTCTATCATATGAATAACATGAATGTTATGAACGTTTAACCTCAGCAAAACATAAATAATTTTGCACAAAATAAACACAAATGGATTACAATCAGTTAAAAGCGCCGGGCTCGTACCGTAGTGCTGCAGGACCGCACGTGCGCCGGGCTCGTACCGTCGTGCTGCAGGACCGCACGTGCGCCGGGCTCGTACCATCGTGCTGCAGGACCACGCGCGTCTGGGCTCGTACCATCGTGCTACAGGACCGCACGAACTCGCAGTTTGTTGTGTCGGTTTGTTGTATCGCGTTTTGTTGAAAGGGGTTTTGTATGCCTGTTGTTGAGTTTTTTGTAAACGTGTTATCAACACCAGCCATCCTAGTTGGCCTTGTTGCCCTGCTAGGTTTGGCACTTCAGGGAAAGCCAGTTGAGGATCTCATCAAGGGCACCCTCAAGACCATCGTCGGCTTCCTCGTTCTTTCTGCAGGTGCAGGTTTCTTGCAGACCGGTTCCCTCCTGGCCTTTGGTGAAATCTTCAACTTTGCCTTTGACATGCAGGGTGTCGTCCCAAACAACGAGGCTGTCGTCTCGCTGGCACTTGGCGAGTTTGGTCAGGCAACCGCAATTATCATGTGCGTTGGTATGGTCCTGAACATTGTCCTTGCACGTTTTTCTCGCTTTAACTACATCTTCCTCACCGGCCACCACACCCTCTACATGGCAGCTATGCTCGCCATCATCCTGCACGTCGGCGGCCTTTCCGGTTGGATGCTCTACATCTCCGGCGCATGCCTGCTTGCTCTGATCATGGTTCTGTCTCCTGCATACTGCCAGCCAACCATGCGCAAGGTTACCGGCAGCGATTCCGTTGCACTTGGCCACTTCGGCGGCGCTGGTTATTGGCTTGCTGGTATGGTCGGTAAGCTCTTTGCTTCCGATCGCGAGAATAGCACCGAGAATATCAAGTTCTCCAAGCGCCTCATCTTCCTGCGCGACAACACCGTTTCCATTGGTCTGACCATGATCGTCATGTTCTTGGTTATCACCGGCGTTGCTGTCAGCCGTGGCCTTCTAACCCTGGTACCTGCAGGAACTACTGCTGCAGAGTTTGCTTCCAACCCACAGTATGCTGGTCTCCAGCACCTCGGCGACCTGCTCAACATTGGTACCGAGACCACCACTAACTGGATTGTCTGGGCATTTACCCGCGGTCTCTCCTTTGCTGGTGGTGTTTACATCATTCTGTCCGGTGTCCGTCTGATCATTGGCGAGATTGTTCCTGCATTTAAGGGTATTGCTCAGAAGCTTGTCCCTGGTGCTAAGCCAGCAATCGACTGCCCAATCGCATTCACCTATGCTCCAAACGCCGTTATTATCGGCTTCCTGAGCTCCTTCGTTGGCGGCATCCTGGGCCTGCTCATCCTTGGTGTTATTAACGCTCAGATCGCAGCAATTGCTCTGATCCTCCCAGGCGTTGTTCCTCACTTCTTCTGCGGCGCAACCGCTGGCGTTTTTGGTAACGCAGAGGGCGGCATCAAGGGCTGCATCGCTGGTTCCTTTGTCCACGGCCTTCTCATTACCTTCCTTCCTGCACTGTGCATGCCAGTCTTCACCCTCATGGGCTTCACCTCCGCTACCTTCTCCGATGCCGACTTCTCCATTATGGCTCTGATTTTTGGTAACGTTGCTCTGAATGTCCAGGGTGCAGTGCTTACTGGCATTTGCGTACTTTGCTTCTGCCTCCCAATCATCTTCAACCTTGTTGCTCCTAAAAAGGCAGCAGAGCAGAAGGCCGAGTAACATCCGCTCACAGAATTGCAGTTATACGTCGAGGCAACTGCAATAAATGAGGGTAATATTTAGGTATCTAGGTCGGGCCTCGTCCTTGGATGGGGTCCGACTTTTAACTCAGAAGACCCGCGTAAACCCACAGGTTACGCGTGGTGAATTGAAAGGAGTTCTTATGGCTATCCAGAAGATTCTTTGTTGTTGCGGAAGTGGACTTGGCTCCAGTCTTATGGTTGAGATGCAGATTCAGGACGTTCTAAACGAGTTGGGCGTCAGTGGTGTTGAGGTTGAGCACTCAACCGTTTCTGACGTCACCCCTGGTGCAGCAGACCTCTTCATTGTTGCTCGCGACCTCGGGGATTTTATCGCTGACATTCCAGAGGACGAGAAGATCATCCTCTCCAACATCCTTGATAAGGATGAAATGAAGGAAAAGCTTACCGAGAAGTTCGGTTTGTAAGCGCTGACTCGCACGCAGCTCCGGCACGCGCGTGGCACTGGCACGCATCCGCGCGCAGCTCCGACTTGCGCGTGGCGCCGACCTGCTGCGGTTCTCGCACGCAATACGTGAAAGGAAATTACATGGACGTCGACCTTAAACAGGTTGCTCGTGAGGTGCGCAAAAGCATCCTCACGCAGGTCTTTACGGCCAAATCCGGCCATCCCGGTGGCTCGCTTTCTGCAACAGAAATCCTGACGTATCTCTACTTCAAGGAGATGCACGTAGACCCCACCAAGCCTAACTGCCCCTGCAGGGATCGTTTTGTGCTCTCAAAGGGTCACGTTACTCCTGCACTTTACGGCGTTTTGGCTGAGCGCGGTTTCTTCCCCAAGGAGGAACTCAAGACTTTCCGCGCGCTCAACTCGCGCCTTCAGGGTCACCCAAACATGAACGATACCCCCGGCGTTGACATGAGCACCGGCTCCCTGGGCCAGGGCGTTTCCACCGCAGTTGGCATGGCGCTGGCTGGCAAGAAGTTCAACAAGGACTACCGCGTCTACGCGCTTCTGGGCGACGGCGAGATTGAAGAGGGCCAGGTCTGGGAGGCTGCTATGTTTGCTGGCAACCATCAGCTTGATAACCTCACACTTATTGTTGACAACAATAACCTGCAGCTCGACGGCACACTCGAGCAAATCAACACACCAAAACCAATTGACGAGAAGTTCAAGGCGTTCAAATTCCACGTTATTGATGTAGCTGATGGACACGACTTTGAACAGCTTGCAGCTGCATTTGCTGAGGCTCGCACCGTCAAGGGTCAGCCAACCGTTATCATTGCCCACACCGTAAAGGGCAAGGGCGTCTCTTTCATGGAGAACCAGGTAGGCTGGCACGGCAAGGCTCCTAACCAGGAGCAATACGAGCAGGCACTTAAAGAGCTTGAGGGAGAGGTGGCATAACATGGCAGATGTACAGAAAATTGCCACCAGAGAGGCTTACGGAAAAGCCCTGGTAGAGCTTGGTAAAGAGCACGACGATCTTCTCGTCTTTGATGCTGACTTGGCAGAGGCAACTCGTTCCGGCAAGTACGGCGAGGAGTATCCTGAGCGCTTCGTGGACTGCGGAATTGCTGAGGCCAATATGATTGGCATGGCAGCTGGTGTTGCAGCTACGGGTCACAAGGTCTTTGCAACTTCGTTTGCAATGTTTACGTCTGGTCGTGCGTTTGAACAGATCAGAAACTCGGTAGGTTACCCTCACCTAAACGTCAAGATTGGCGCTACCCACGGAGGCCTCTCGGTAGGAGAGGACGGCGCTACTCACCAGTGCAATGAAGATATTGCTGTTATGCGCACCATTCCTGGCATGACGGTCATTATTCCATCCGACGCTGTTGAGGCTGAGGCCGCTGTTAAGGCCGCTTACGACCATGACGGTCCTGTTTATATGCGCTTTGGCCGCCTCCCTGTTCCTGTTTTCAACACCAATCCTGACTACCACTTCGAACTTGGCAAGGGTATTGTCCTCAAGGAGGGTACTGACGTTACGCTGGTAGCTTGTGGCCTTATGGTTCCTGTGGCTCTTGGGGTTGCAGAGCAGCTAGCAGCAGAGGGTGTCAACGCTGAGGTTATCAACATTCACACCATCAAGCCTCTGGATACTGAGCTGATTACCGCTTCTGCAACAAAGACCGGCAAGGTTGTGACTATTGAGGAGCACTCCGTCATCGGCGGTCTGGGCAGTGCAGTCTGCCAGGCTCTTGCAGAGAATGCTCCTGTTCCTGTTAAGGTTATCGGTGTTCAGGACACCTATGGCGAGTCCGGACCCGCGCTTCAGGTTCTTGCTAAGTACGGCCTGGATACCCCGAGCGTTCTTGCATCCGTTAAGGATTTCTTGAAGTAAGCGCTTGCGTCCTCGGCGTACGTCACTGAGCGTTCTCCGAGCGTCAATGCGTTTCAATAGCGTACGTTATCGTTGCACAAACAAAGCCCTTCTCGTCATCTGGCGAGAAGGGCTTTTGAATCACATCGGACTTGCAAGCGACGGAGGAACCGCAAAGGACAAGCTCTAGCTGAATTCATCTACTGAGTTGTCAGATGCTTCGTGGCTGGGGCCACGCATAAGATACGCGGCCCCAGCCACTGCGGCATAAAGTGCCCAAGCGCCTACGCAGAAGAGCAGGTTTCCCAGCCAGTCCCCAACGAAAATCTCGTGTGTGTCAGTACTGCGATAGAACGAGTTCGTGACAGCAAGTAGTAATGCTGCTGCCCCGCTTGACAAGAGTCGTGTCCACAGTGCTCTCACTCTCCGTTGTGGCCATCGTTGTGGCGGGTCAACAATCAAAAGAACCAGGCCGGTGAGAAACGCTCCATAAAGTGGAAATACCATCAAAAGAGTGCCAGCTGCGGCGAGCCCCGTGGCGGGGATATAGAAAATCCCGAAGAAGATTCCAATCCATGTCGTGTACGTACGGATCGCATCCCTGTTCGTGAAAGTAGGCGTGGCAAATCGGGCTGAGCTCCTCATGAGCATCCGTCCTGCCATGACCGTGAAGGCAATCCAGCCGAGACCGAGAGATAGGAGCGTCTCACTCCAATGTTGAGATCCATACTGGGTGGAAGCAACTGCATCAAAAGCGACTAACGCGATGGCCGCAACCCCTGTACCCAATACGCGGATCAGTAATGCTCGACAGAGCGGCGTCTCCCATGTTGATGGCCTATCAATGATAAAAAATAGCAGTCCTGCTAGAGGGGCAAGCCACAATGGGGTGCTCACCGGGGCGACTCCACCGATGAAGAGCAGGGAACCGGGCACTATCGCAAAGCCGAGGATGAGCCCTACCCAATACGTGTAGGTCCGAACGAATAGTTTGAAAGACTCAACCACTCACGCCTCCCATGGACTTCAGCACCGAAACTATAACAATTCTACGGCGGGGAGGCGACTCATAGCCAGACACATTTCAAAACCCGCCTGAAAAGTGCAAAGAATCTGTATTTGAGCCACCGATTCTTTTACAAAATCAGGCAAATCCACAGTTTCTTTAACGTTTTCAGGCAATATTTACAGATTCTTTGCAGAAATCAGGCGCACGCTAGGCCCCCTAGGTGCACGCTCGTTTCCCGCCGAGCTCGCACTGAGCGCGCACCCGCCCGCCTGGCGAGAAACCCCGTCCACTAGCAGCGCTTTCGCACAAGAAACCCGGCATCCACACGAAATGGATGCCGGGTTGAAATCACTTTCTACCTGTACGCGCCGCGCGCCACTGACCTGCGGCGTTGCGCGTGGTTGCAACCTGCGCATACCGGCGCGCCCCACGTGCCCGCGCCCCGCGCTCGGGCCCTTACTTGTACTCGTAGAAGCCCTTACCAGCGGCAACGCCGGTCTCGCCCTTGTCAATCTTCTCCTTGAGGAGGGCAACAATGCGACCCTGTACGGACTCTGGATCCTTAGCTGCAGGGTTCATCAGAGCAACGTT
Source organism: uncultured Atopobium sp. (assembly GCA_963509815.1). Taxonomy (GTDB): domain Bacteria; phylum Actinomycetota; class Coriobacteriia; order Coriobacteriales; family Atopobiaceae; genus Lancefieldella. The sequence continues at coordinate 5,839 of CAUPCM010000001.1, forward strand.
GTATGCGGTGACCAGGCCAATGATGTCTAGGATCTGGAACGGACCCTTTGGCGAGCCGGTGCCAATGCGCCAAGCCCTGTCGATGTCCTCGACGTCGCCAACACCGTTTGCCCATAGCTGCTCAGCGGAGACCAGAAGAGGTACCAGCATGGAGTTCAGCAGGTAGCCAGGCTGCTCCTTCAGAACCTTAACCGGAATCATACGGATGCTTGCCGCAAAAGCGACGACCATGTCAAAGTTCTCCTGAGCGGTACCTGCGTGACCCATAACCTCGCCGATTGGGTTGCGCCAAATCTCGTTAGCAAAGTGGAGTGCCAGGTACTTCTCGGGACGACCAGTAGCTACAGCAAACATGCTTGGAATCATGGTTGAGCTGTTAGTTGCAACAATAGTCTTCTCGGGCAGGTGCTTGGCCAGCTCGGTGTAGAACTCAATCTTCTGCTCTGGATTCTCAGCGACGGACTCGATAACAAAGTCAGCGTCACCAAAAGCCTCGTCCCAATCGGAAGTGAGCTTGAGGTTGTTGTATGCGCGCTCTACCTGCTCTTTAAGCTGGTCGAGCTTCTCTGGAGTAATCTCGTCCTGAGCAATGAGACCGTATGCGTACGCCTTAGGATCGGCCTTCATAGCCTCGAGGGTGTTCAGATATACCTCTCTGAGGTGCTCGATCTTTGGACGAGCGCGCTCAATTGAAGCCTCGGACCTTAGCCAAATGGTGGTCTCGTAGCCGCGATACGCGGTCTGGAATGCAATCTGGCTGCCCAAAACGCCGCCGCCAGCAACTACAACTTTCTTAACCTGTGAAATGTCCATAGGACGTTCCTTTCTACAAGCGTGGCGAGAAATGCCGCGCGATTTATCTACCGTCCCTATACCCCAGAAACTCTCCGTCAAACATTCGTTCGGAAAATTTCCAACTTTCATTCAATTCCTACAAATCACCCCTTGGCGAGAAACCACATCTACTCCTCATACTTCTTGGGTAGAATAGAGGCGTGCAAAGCAGCTGGTTTTAACGCAGCTCAGCGGTCATCTCCAACGCAATCGGCCGACTGAGCTCCAGCAAAACCATCGGCTGCAATCCAATAAAACACCAGGTACAACGCCTGGGCAGAATAGAGGCATCATGATCGACGGAACATACAAGATTCAAATGGACTCTCCCGTTGGAGCCAAAGAGGGTACCGCTGTCCTCATTACCTCTGGCGAGAAACTCACTGGCTCTCTAACCGCCATGGGTGTCCAGATTGATATTGAGAACGGCAAAGTTACCGACAACTCGTTTACCTTTGGCGGCAAGCTTGAGTCTTTTGTGGGTCCCGTTATCTTTGCCGTTGGTGGCTCCGTTGAGGGCGACACCATTCAAGGCATCGCCCACATCGCTAACCGAGACTTTGTGTTTACAGGTACGAGGGAGAGTTAAGGTAGCTGCATCATCCCTGTTAGCAGTACAATCAATTTATTAACTTATCGGTTAATAGTTTTATATGAGTTACTAAACTACAGAAAATAGAGTTCTTATTTCTATAAATATTAAAGGAATGAGGAATGATGGATCTAAATCTTCAGGTTAATGACGATGATCGCAAAAAGGCCGTAAGAGAGCAACTTTCATCAACACAGTTCCATCTTTCTTCGACCGAACAGTCTGTAGACGTTACGAATGCAATTAAGATTCCTTTGGATTATCTTCCATCCCTAGGAGTAGCTTTTGGTTCCATTCCTACTATGTTTCGTTCAATCACGACAACAATAAATATACCTACCTTACTGACCGTAACAGACAAACTTGGAAATCCTTTGGATCCAAACGTATTACAAACTTTTAAAGATGGATCAGGTTTACTAGGCTCATTCAGAGATGCAGCAACAGGATTTGGCCAAGCCAGATTTCATGTTCAACAGGGGATGTCTCTAACAAGTGTCACAACGATGCCCTATAATCCAGCGTTTTTAGCCATGGCTATTGCACTTGCTCAAATTAATAAGAAGTTGGATTCAATTCAGTCTTCTGTTGACCAAATATTTAAATATATGCGTCAGCGCGATAAGGCTGACATGCAAGGAAATCTAAAAACACTTGCTGATATTCTTAATGAGTATGGGTTTAATTATGGAAATACAGTATATATGTCTAATGCTCACATGAAAGTTTTAGACATCAAACAAAAGTCCGAACAAGATATGGAATTATTCCGATTTCAAGTGCAGGAAAAACTTCATAAGAAAAGTTTTATTGAGATTCGTGAAAGTGTTTCTAAACGCCTAGATACAGTCCTAGATTATCTTAAGGACTATCAGCTTTCGGCATATATCTATTGCTTTGCGCTATTCCTCGAGCCCATGTTATCTGAAAATTTTGAGAGCGGTAAGTTGAATTCTATTACTCAACGTATCGAGGAAGTATCTATTCAATATTTAGAGTTATATTCTGAGTGCTATGAAGTCCTTGAGACTAGTACTCACAAATCAATTGATACAATCGTTTTTGGTGGGCTTGCACTCGCTGGACAAAAGGCTGGGAAGGCTATAGCGTCAACAAAGGTCGGAGATCATACACTTATCGATGAGGCATTGGAAGGTGCTGGAAAGAGTATTGAGGGATTTAACGATAAGTATTCAAATAGTCTGACTGAGAAATTGCTTAGTGCTAAAAGTTTGGATGTACTTCCATTTAAAGAAAACGTGGAAAATATCAATGTGCTTTACAACCAACCATCTCATCTGGCAATTGATGACAAAAATATTTATGTTCTTCCATGTTAGTGAGCATGTTGAATAGAAATCAGCTATTAATTAATAAATTGAACTTGCTCTAAAAGAGTAGACAAACATTTTATTGATAAGGGCATCTAGGGTCTAGATGTCCTTATTTGTTCACACCTTAATATTAAATATAGAAAAAAACAGGTCAAAGAACGAAATTCTTACTGCAGTAGCTCTTCCGCGCGCATTATATGAATAGTCAACAGTGTGCAAATTTATGTACATGATAATTCTTCTTGTGCTGATAGCATTTTATTGTCAGACATTAGCTCTTATTTATGTCTTGTAGACAACAGGAGGTAAGACAAGCATAAGGGAATAAGCTCCATGTTTGGCCAAAGTAGAAAGAAGTTAAGTTGTAGTCGAAAGGACAAATGATGCTTTCATCCGTATTTGAAACTCTTACACCAGAGGAAGCTTTTGCAATCTTCCTGCAGAAGTACTATCACGTGCAATACGTGGAGGAAACTACTCGTCATCAGAGGAAGAAGACTGGCGATTTGCTTGAAAAGTACAATTGTTCTTTTATCACTCCTTATGATCCTGCAGGTTTTATGTTTACAGAAGAATATGATCGTCTTGTAGAAATTGCGGGATGTGACCCATCAAGCTATGTGGGGGAGACTCTCTATACTATTAACAATGAGTCATATATTCCATTTCCTAATCGTTTTGAGGAAATGATGGAGAATGACGATTGGATTTATGATTTTGTTTTAACTGGCACTTATTCAGCAGCCGACGATTTTGGAGACAATATCTATAAAGATTATTACTTCAGAACTCCTGAGGATGACAACGATGAGTACTTTTCATCAATTGTAGAAATCAGGCGCTATTTTAGAAGAATTGATCGAGTACGTAAGCAATTTGATGAAATGGAACGTTTAAATTCAAAGTAATATCGCTTGCGTCAAGAGACTTAAATGAGCGTTACATCAAGAAAATACCGTAACTATGTAAACAATCTTGATGATATTCTCGTAGTATTAAAGTCTCATATTTAGTAATGATAAGTGGAACAAACCGACTCTAAAAGAATTTCAGAGTCGGTTTGTTTTGTTTGTTTTGTATGTGCTGTTAGATAAGTGGAATGTCTTTACTTAATAACAACCTCTAGTGAGCTTCCGTTTAAATCTTTAGATACTACAATTTGCTGAGGAATTCGGTTCTTTAATTCCTCAACGTGAGAAATTATTCCAACAAGAGTGTTGCTGTTAGAAGAAAGCTGGTCAAGGAGTCGCAATGCCTGCTCAAGGGTTTCTGAATCCAAAGTTCCAAATCCTTCGTCAATAAACATTGAATCTAATTGAATTCCTCCGGCATCTTGCTGAATTACATCTGAAAAACCAAGTGCTAGTGCCAACGACGTCATGAATTTCTCGCCACCAGATAGTGATTTAACATCTCGGTCTTTACCGGTATATAAATCGGTAACCTCCAAATCAAGGTACTCGTTCTTTTTATATTTTTTGTCACCCTTGGTTTTAAGTACAAACTGTGAATCAGTCATGACTGCGAGGCGGTCATTGGCTGCCCCAACTACTCTTTGCAGATAGGTTCTTTGAACGTAGTTCTCAAGTGAAATACATCCAGACTCACTATTACTCGACTTCCCACTAACAAAGTCATAGAGTGTCTTAGTGGTGTTGTATTTTTTCTCAGTAGCAATTGCATCGTGATAGATGCGCTTTATTGTGTTTAGAGGAGATTCGTTGATGCTGATCATATGATTGATTTCATCAATCTTGTTTCTAATTTCTTGTTGCTCGATGACTATTTCTTGGATTTGATCTTTAAGATTGCTGGGATCAATACAAAGAGTGTTATCAAATTGACTTTCCAGTTTCTGGCATAACCTTTTTTGATTTTCAAATTCAAAAGACTCTCTTTCAAACTCTTCCTTTGATTGGGCTAGTTGATATGACAAGATTTTCAATCTTGTCATAGCATTTTCGAGGCTGACATTGATTTTATCAATGTCAATCAAATCACCTGAGCTTTTAATTGATGACAGTGCACCATGACGCAGATTAAGACGATTAGTTAATTCTTGAATGGAATTGTTTGCCTTTGTTTTATTTTCCTCAATGTTTTTTAAATCTATATCGGTTTGGTTAATTCTTGATTCAAGAATTTCTTTCTCTTTATTTTGAGATTCAATAGCAGATTTCTGTTGAATGAGGATCTTATTGGCATGCATAAGCTCCTCGAACGAGTCAACATTTTTAAATTCATCTATCAGGTGTACTGCTGATAGTACATGAGTGAATGATTGCTTGAACTCATTATTTTCAAAATCAAACTTCGTTTCAGAGGCTGTAACTGCTGCTGATTGTTTTTGCTTTTTTTGATGGATAGATTCCATCGTGTCTTTTAGCTTTTTAATTTTCGTTTCAGATGGAACATCGTTGGACAAAGATGCTATCTGTGGATGATGTATTGATCCACAGACTGGACACGGACTACCTTCAATAAGTTTAGAAGCCAGAATTCCCGCCTGTGCAGCACTAAATTTTTGTTCTGCAGATAGATATGCCTCTTCGTAATGATTGCATTTGATAGACAACTCCTCTAGAGCAGCCTGTTCTTCTTCTAGTTCTTTTAAGTAAGCGTCTGCGTTTTCTTTTCGTTTAACAGTTTGCTCTATTTCGGAGATCAATCTATCTATTTCAGTTAATTTGTTTGAGTTTGCTTCTAGACGCTGTTTCTTTTCTTTAAGCTCATTTTGTAGTGTTTGAGTTTCAGTAGACTTTTTATCTAACAGTTCAATCTGCTGCTGGTGCTCTAACAGTTGAGAATCCAACTTGCTGATTTCTAATTCAATGCTTTCTACTTGCTTTGACGCTGAATCATATCTACGCATCTTTTCTTCGAGTTTTGGAATATCAGAACGAAGTCTTTCAATCTCACTCTCATTTTTCTTAGCTTGATCATAAGCGCTCTTCTTTTGAGCAAGAATAGGCTTATGTAAATCTAGATATTCATTACAGGCACTAATTTGATCTTTTATTTTTTGGTTTGATTCCAACTGAGCAAGATATCCTGTTAAAGCGTCCTTTCTATTGCTTAACTTGATAGTCTTCGAGTCTAGAGATCGAGCTTCTTCATTGAGAGCGCTGTTTTGTTCTTCGATAAAAGTGTGTATTTCATCAAGGTGGGATAAAATCGTTTTCTCATTTTTGAGATATTCTAGGACTTTGTCAGACTGTTCTTGATCATTAAGATTTATATCTTGTAGCGCATTTTTAGCATTAGCAAGATTTTTTTCATGTTCTTTTTCAAGCTGCGACGTGTCTACCTTAAGCCTTTCTTGTAATTGTTGATAAACTTCTGTGTTAAAGATATTTCGCAGTAATATTTCACGATCACTACCCTTAGCAGTGAGAATTTTAGAAAAATCTCCTTGCGCAATCATGACAATTTGAGAAAATTGGTTCTTATCAATTCCCAGTAAATTTTGTACTTCTTCATTAACTTTTGTGGCATTACTTGCGAGTAGTTTTTCTTCTCCATCAATCAATTGGTAGAAGTTTACTGTTGTCTTTTTATTAGGCGTCTTTTTATCAGTTTCAGGAGTTTTATTCTTTTTAGACACTTGGTAGGAAGAAATTCTTTCGATTCTATATTTAACTCCGCGGTGTAGAAATTCGAAGGTTACAGCGGATGGAGATTCTAGATTAGCAAAATCACTAAAATTAGAAATGTTCTTTCGATCTTCTCCGCTTGCCTCTCCATACAAGGCATATTTAATGGCATCGAAGATAGTTGTTTTTCCTGAGCCGGTTGGTCCTGTAATAAGAAAGATTCCGTTAGAGTTAAAATCATCAAAATCAATTGAAGTTTTATTTGCATATGAATTGAACGACTCAAAGCTTAGTTTTAGTGGTCGCATTAGTTGTCCTCCTCGTTTGAATTGTTGAGCTCAGCAATAATTGAAAGTAGTATGTTGCGCTGATCTTCATTTAGTTCTGAGCCTTGTTGGGTTTCGATGAAATTTGTAATAACTTCTAGCAGATTATTGTGAGTAGAGGGATGTTCATACGAGATAGTTACCTTTTTTGATTTGCCACTTGGGGATTCAAAGGAAAGTTTTAATAAGTTGGGAAATTGCTCTTTTACATAATAGATTGCATTAACAAAAGATTCATCGGTGAGGGTAACGTATACATAATCATTACGGATGTTGTTCTCATTGACTATTTCATCGATAGAGCTTTTTGTGCATGTAATTTTTCTAAATGTTTTAGAGGTATGAATTGGTATTGATTGTGTTTGAATATTCCCGCTAGTAATGTCAACCAATTCTACTGTTTTCTCGGCATAGTATGCTGTGACATCGGTTGTAACAGAGCTTAGGACTTGATCTTTCTTTTTAATTTCACTATCAGAATAGGGGAGAATACTTCCGCTATAACAGACGGTGTCTCTTCCGATTGTTTGACGCATATGAAGGTGACCTAAAGCTACGTAAGAAAAGTCTTCGAAAAGAGAATAATCTACACTATCAACTCCACCAACGATGATATTTTCTGAATCGCTTTGTTCGGGCAGCTGCTGTCCGTCGATTACAAATTGATGTGCGATAAGAATATTAGGAGCATTCTGAAGAAGAGGTTGTTGGCTTAAGGCAAATTTTACTGCATCAGAATAGGATGAGATTTCTTCAGAATGTTCTGGATATTCTTGTCTGACAATCGCAAGGGTTATATAAGGTAGAAAGTGGATTCGAACGGTCTCTTTTCCAACTTTTAAGTCGTCATATTGCGGCGTGGAAGAAAACGGTTTTGCAATTTTGATGGGGCTGTTTGTAAAAAATTGTGTATAGCATGATATTCGAGACGCATCGTCATGGTTTCCGGCGATGATGTATACAGGTATGTCCGATTTCTTACAGTTTTCCAGGAAAGCTTGAAATAGATTTAAGGCATTTACCGATGGAACTCCTTTATCAAAGATGTCTCCAGCAAGAATCATTGCGTCTATGTTATTAGTCTTTGCAATAGACAGAATGCTTGAGAGTGCTTCCTCTTGATCTTCCAAAAGAGAGATATTTTTTATTTTCTTTCCTAGGTGTAAATCTGACGTATGAAGAATTTTCACTTGTTGTCCTTTACGTTAGGGTCTGAAAAAGTGTCTTACAAGTATTTGTATTTGTGTTTGTGAACCAGAATTAAAAACTGGCAAGCACATTGGATACTTGCCAGTTTAAAGTCATTCAGCTGAATTAAAGAATTTCGAACTTACCCTCTTTGAGCTCAATCTCTTTACCATTGATATTTGCAGTAAAGGTGTTAAGCCATGAATTGATTTTTGTAATGACTCCAGTTGAACCCTTTTTGGTCCAGCTAACATCCTCGGTAAGAATAATTCGGTCTCCGACTTCTGGTCTCTTCATAATGTTCTCCTTTCGTATTTTAGATATGAAGATTTCAACCTATGACATTGGACGTTGAGAACATAGCCCATTTTGTGTGTGAATACCTGCTAGAACTATCTTCTTAACATCTTTACTTGTAATTATTTATCTATTTTTGAATGAGACATGTACGTAAAATTGTACATGCAGAAAAATCTATCAAAAGCTAAATAAAGAGGGGAGATAAACTTCTAAGTTTTGATTGTAAGGTATTACAAATATTTTTTTACATAAACAGAGTCTCGAGACTCTGTACGTGTGCGTGGTAATGTGATGATGATGGCTGTAGTGCGGAGCAGCAGCCGAGAGACGTCGTTGTGGGTACAGGAATGGTTTAAATAGAATCGCTTCAACAAAAAACTGGCGAGTATTTAGTAATACTCGCCAGTTATAAAACGGCGTTTAGAGGCTAAGAATTATCTAGCTTAAATAACTCTATGGCTCTCAATAACTTCAGAGGTACCGTCACTATAGAACACGATCGTCTTTTCAAAGAGTCCACCAGGAGTGGCTTTTCCGGCCCTTGCTAGACGGTCTTTAACAGCCGCAAGTGCCTCATCATAACTGCTAAATTCACCGTTATATCCATAGCTCGAAGTATATTCCACATTATCAACTGCAGAGGTGCCGTAAAAAACATGCTGTTCGCCAAGTTTAACAGGCTCAGCAGGTGCTTTAGGTTGCTCAACAGCTGGCTCCTGTGGTGCCGCTGGTGCTGTAGGGGATGGAGCAGATTGAGATGGAGCCTCTACATTACTTTTGGATTCTTCTGGCTTGGTCTCTTCTTTGCTTTCTTCGGCTGGTTTGGTCTCCTCAGCCTTCTCCTCTGGCTTGGTTTCCTCAGCCTTTGGCTGGGTAATTGCTGGGGTAGATGGCTGAGTAGGAGCTGGAGCTGGTTGGTGCGTTGCTACGATACCTGCTGCTGTACCACCTGCAACTGCGACGGTTGCAACTGCCATACCAACCTTCTGTACGACAGGTGCAGCCTTAATTGCGGCAGCGACCTTAGTGGCAGCCTTAGAAACCTTAGCAACGCCCATACGCTCGGCGAAAGCATTTTCGGCTTCAAGTGCCTTTCCAGTAAGTTCCTTGGGCTTACCGAAAACCTGGCGAATTGCTCCCGTAAACTTGTTAATCCTATAAATTCTCATAACGGCTTCCTCTTTGTGTTTGTTTTGTTGTTAATAATTAAGTCCAGTTAATATCTTAAAACATTCATTTCAAATCCATTTTTTGAAGAATAGCTTTACATAAAATCTCTAATTTCTATTCATTCTTCAGATCTAACTTATTAAGCTTGCCCATAGAAATAGTATCTATCTCTCTATTACTTAAATATGTAATAGAGAGATAGAGAAGAAATAGAACAACTACTTAAGAAGGAGCAAAGGTGAATCAGATTTTTCAACTATGATATTAATCATCTCGTTGATTTTTCTTATATATTCATCAATTTGTTCTTTAGAATTAAAGAAGAATAGATTATCATCGGGCGATACGTTGTTATACCACTCATACCACTTATACACACCACCGTCAGAGTCTTCATGAGGCTCCGCATCCTTACCAATTTTACCGCACCCACATTCTGCTGCCTTTGTAACAAAAAGGTCTAATAAATTATCTTCTTTGTATAAAAAATATGAATCGTTGAAATTTTTTTCATCAAAAAAATCAATAACCTCTTTAGAGATTTTATTTCCAAATCTCAGTGACCAATATTTTTTGAAGAAAAGATGCCAGTCAATACCTGATAAATCAGCAAGATAGTCATATTCCTCTTTTGATTGAAAGCCAATCCAAGGAGAATAAATACCACCATCTAGAATAATAACCGATTCTTTATATTCGACAATTTTTTTAGGAAGGGGGTACTCAAGTACATAATAATTAAATTCGAATCTGTCTCTGAAGTAATATTTTTGCAGCCAAATAGCCCTTGCATCTTCTTTTGATAGTTCCATTTTTTTCCTTTCAATATGAATTTTATATAGATGAAATCGTATGTATTCAAAGTTCTATTACATTAGTTGCCGTAAGCGCTGTCATAGATAGAGATTTTGGTCTGGGCGATACCAAGACTAGCCTACCCATGCGTTATAGAACTTTACAGTACTCTATCAATCTGTACCGGCTTTACAGGTAACCTGCTTTACAGCTTCTGTAGTCTTGTTTACGCAAAATACCTTCATACAACATCCTTTCGTTTATAAATCCAATAAATGAACGCTTTCAATTCATAGAGAATGTGAACACATCCACTTATTAAATTTCGATAAAAGAAATTTTGGGATTTAAGCGCTAACTATCCAGGCATAAATTCCAAACTTCTTTTTAGAGCTTGATAAGTATTTCATAAGGGATAAACTTTATATCTACTCTATATTGTCTTTACAATTGTTGTTAAATATGATAGGGAGTTGGCAAATTGATTATCGATTAAAAATATGCTCTGAGAGAGGAATCATCTGCCTCAGAGCATATCTTTATCAAATTTGTATTTAATCTATTGTTGATTAAGAAGCTCATCTAATCTTGATGCGCGTTCAACTTGTCGATTAAGTCCTTGTTCTAATACTTCTTCAGAACCAATTACGGTAACTTTTTGTTTTGCTCTTGATACTCCCGTATAAATCAACTCTCGCAGATTCAAAGGAGAGTCAGCTTCGTTGGTAAGCATTACCAACGCATGTTTATATTCAGATCCCTGGCTTTTATGTATGGTAATGGCATAACCAAGTTCTGCAGCTTCAATCTGTGGACGAGAAACATAGCGGACAGTTCCCCTTTCGTTTCCTGGGATAACTAATTTAAAAGAATTTCTTCCCTCTTGAGTAACTCGTTTAACTAAAAGACCTGTGTCACCATTTTGGATTTTTAAAGTACTTTGATTTTTTCTAACTACCAACACTGAACCAATGCGCTCTCCATACGCATCGATATCACTTTTTGTTGAACCAAAATCTTTTTCAATTTCTTTAGAAATAAGAGCATTCCATTCTTGTACGCTGTTAGTACCTGCTTTTGTTCCTCGTTTTTTGGCGCAGAGTAATCGTAGATTATTCATTTCATCAAGTAATGTTGCGTATTGTTGATCAAGTTCTTCTTGGGAAATTTGATCGTCTTTTTCTTGTTTGTAAAGCTCACCAACTTTTTGACTCAAGTCCCTATAGTGTTGTATGAGCTCCTCTTTATAAGAAGAATTTTTCCTAAAATTACGTGAATCAATCAGAGTGACGTTCTTCTCGCCAGATTTAAGTAGATCAATGGCCTTTTGTGTATCCTGGCCTTTGATTAGCTGTACTAAGGTACTAACTCCACCTTCATTGCGATGACCTTGAGTAAGTGCTACAAGTCCGTTATGCAATTGAACAAATGAGGTTTCAGAGTGATCATTTGGCCACTCTTCTTCTGCCGATGTAGCTGTCTTCTCCCATAATTTTTTCAGCGTGTTGTCCAGTTTGATACTTGCGGATAAATCTATTGAGGTATCGCGGCGTGCCTGGTTTTGCATGCCCTTTACGATATCTGCCAGTACAGTTCCAACTTCTACAGACGCAAGTTGATCTGGGTCACCGATTACAATGACCTTTGCGTCTTGAGGAATTGCTTCTAGGAATTTTTTAAACATGAGAAGGGGAACCATTGACGCCTCGTCAATGATAAATACATCTCCTGACAGTTTGTTCTTTGCGTCATATGTGAAGTTTTCAATAACGGTGGGCTTAGCTCCAAGGAGTTTGTGAAGTGTAACCGCTTCAAGTTTGCCGTAGAAATCGCTCTCAGAAGATGGAGCTTCGTTTTGGATTGATTCTTTAAGGCGATTAGCTGCTTTTCCTGTTGGCGCAGCAAGTTTGATATCAAGTCTTTTTTCAGGGTTGGTTTGGCGAAGGATTTCAATCATTCGTGCAACTGTTGTTGTTTTTCCCGTACCAGGTCCACCAGTTAGCACAACAAAGTTCTTTTGAGTTATTGCTCCGAGTGCCCTGACTTGCATAGGGCTTAAACAACCCTTCTCGCCAATTTTGAGTAAATTGTGGGATTGAATGGCATTGCTAATTTGCTCAACGGAAGGAGTTTTATCAGCAAGTTTTCTTGTTTGTCGCAAGATGATCTGTTCAGCAATAATCTTTTCTGCATACCAATATTTGTTTAGATAGAGCCATGGTGTTTCACTACTTGAAATTTCAAGTTGAAGAGGAAGAATGTTTTGTTGGTCTTCTGTTGTGGTTTGTTGATTTTTGGATACATTGCAATATGGGCTCTTAATCAATGCTTCAACGACGTTTTTTGTTGAAAAGGAATCAGGCCATGTAACCTCGTTAAGATTAAGACAGGTTGCACCTTCATCAATTGCCTTGAAACAATAGGCGGCTGCTTCTTCTACTAAGAAAGCATCACCTTGCCCAGGATGTAAGATGCTAAGTTCTTTTACATCTTGGTTTGATGGACGAAGAAGACGGCGGGCAAGTATCCGGAATGATTCCATTTTTCTCTCTTCGAGGTCTTCAATCTCTAAGCTTTTAGGTTTTGTATAGGTAAAACTATTCATGAGATGAATCTCCTTCAAGAATTGCATTTGTTTCAATTACTAGATCTTCAGGGATTGCCCAGGTAAATACTCCAGGAGCCTCTTCTGTGTTGTTTAGTGGTTGATCGCCCATGCCTCTGACAAAGAGATATGCAACGCCTTTGGGGACCTTTCCTGTAATTCTATATACGGCAACTGCATAGATAAGTGCTTGTAAGAGGTAAGTCGCATCTTTCATTTCTTTTACAACAAATTCATGCCTATAGTCATTACGGCGTGGCGTGAGGACGGTTATTGTTGAATCCGTATCATTTGGATCTTCAATTTCTTCAGTTTTTCCAAATAACCTTGTAAGGTTGTTTGTTTTCCAGTCAGCGATGAAGTAATCCCCCTGATTATCACGCAGAAGAACGTCAATGCTTCCTGTAAGAATACCTTTCATTGATATTGCATTGCCCAGTTGCTTGGCAAAGTCTGATAGCTCATCAGAGTGGACATATTTTGTCCAACGACGTGCAATTTCGTAAAGCATAAATTTATTATTTGGGTTTAAATTGAAATCAAACTCCAGTTCTGCACGAATATTTTGAGGATTAATATCTAGAAAAGATTTACCCTCAAATGGTCCATTTAGGCTAATACTAAAGACCTGCTTTAGTGCTTGCGTCAGTCTTTTATGGGATTCTTCAAGCGACAGAGGTTCGTGGTCTTTGGAGTTTAAATTCTTTTCTATAAGCGTTTGTTTTGCTGCGTATGAACAAGCCTCATCAAAGCTCAGTGATGGATTTGTCCTTCGAATATTAATGAGGTTTTCAAATGCTGCGTGAATTTGAGTACCAAAATCTGTTCCCGCTTCTAAATCTACCAGTGGGTGAGTGTCAGCAGTAAGCTCTTCGTCTAACCATTCTTCATTTAAAGATGTCTTTTTGGTTTCATTTATGAGGTTCTCATCATTTTCAACGTTTAAAACGTCCGAAATTTCTTCAATTTCATCATCATCATTTCCGCCTCCGCTGGTCGTAACGTCTGATTTCAGGTTAGCGGAGATACTGGAGTAAGAGGTTCTGTATTTCAGTTCTGGTAAATCGGAAGTATCAATATGCTTATATGCATATAGTTCAAGTTTGCGTGACCGAGCCCAGTCATTGGAGACATCTTCTTCGTCATTTAGCACATCATCAGTAAGCTCGAAAGTATTTCTACTTAATTTGGACTTTGCATTAGCCAAAGCTTGCCCTAAAGGAGGAAGATCTTTGGCTTCTTCACTTGAATTATCTTCTGGAAGGGGATTGGTCCACACGACGTTCAATAACTCTGCTCGAGTGAAGGCAACATAGGCTATACGTGCATTTTCTTCTGATTCCTTTTCAATCTTTTTTTGTTTAAGCTCTTCTACGGAACAGTTTTGAAGATTTGGAGATGAAGAAAAAGCGTAGAGGTAGCAAGGCTTAGTTTGTTTCCTAGGATCTTTATTAATAAAGCCATTTCGTTCTTGCGTGGCTAAATAAGGTAAGAGAACTATTGGAAATTGAAGTCCTTTAGAACCATGGTATGTGTATATTTGTACAGATGACTCATCGGTAGGTATATTAAGTTTTTCTTCATCTTCTGCAGTTCTTGGATTTTTGGCTGCAGATTTGATTTTCATACTTAGCTTTTCTACAAGGTAGTTCAAACCAGGATTTTCATGCCATAGTTTTTGCAGCCAATTCTTGACTTGAAGAGCGTTGATATAATAATCTTCACCGTACCAATTAGTAAAAACTCTTTGGCTGAAGTTAGATTTAGCCTCTATGTTTTCCCATAAAAGATTAAACCCACCTTTTTGGGTGTGATTTTTGTACTCTTGCCACCGTGTAATAATTTCATCAAGTGCAGAATCATTCATTAAATCATTAACTTCAAAGATGCCAAAAGGTCCAATGGCAACTCTCTTGAGGAGATCGTGGTCAGAGAGACTTACTAAAGATTCAAGTAAGTCCAACCAGTCCTTTGCAGCCTGTTCATCAAAGACACTTGTCGTATTAGTGAATACAGCTGGAATGCGAGAATCTTTGAGAGTACTTAAAATTTCTTTAGCTTCTTTTGTCTTGTCTACTAAAACAGCTATATCGCTTGGTTTGACAGGTCTAGGTGCATTTTGATGCTCTTTAATGTTGTAGGTCTTTAACAGATAATTGATTACAGGTACCACATCGCCTGGAGTATTACCTTTATTAAAACGAATAAACAATCCTTTATTTGCTGGGTTAAGATTGCCATTAAGAAGCCTTCTGTCATTGATATGTGCATGCACATCCATTACCGACTCAGAATCAAAAGAATCATTGTCTGGTGACTTAAAAAGCTCTTTTGTTATTGCATTTACAGCATCTACCACACAACTATCGCTTCTATAGTTGGTATTTAAGACATATGTCTTATTGTTATTTTTTTCGGCTAATTTGCGGGCAGAACGGAAATTCTCAACATCTGCTCCACGGAAAGAGTAGATAGATTGTTTATCGTCACCAACAGTAATCACTTTGACTGGTGAATTTTCGTTGGAACTGCTTAGGAAAGCTTTTTTGATGATACTCCACTGATTGATGTCAGTATCTTGGAACTCATCAACCATCACTAATTTCCAACGCTTTTGAAGTAACTTTACAACCGCTTCGAAGCTAACCGCTTCGTTGGTAAGAGCTAAAAGACTATTGTTTGACATTACGGAGTGTGTCCGCTCCAAAAGCCCATAAAGTTTAGCGAGGTCTTTTGTCCATCTTTGCCATGCGAGAAGTTCGCTGTTAGGCTGAATAGAAGTACATTTAGCTTCATCCTCTGTAGAATCAGATTCTGTACTTGATTTATCTTCTTTAGGTTCAAGTAAACCTTTTAGATCAGCAAAAAATATATCTCTATTAAAAGAACTCTGAACTTCTTTAAGTGTTTTCTGATAATACTCGCTGTTAAAAACGTGAGCAAAAGATTTTGATTGAGAGTACTTTGTCAGATTTGCATTATTGGTCAATTCAAGTAAATCGCTTGTGTCTGATGATAAAGTGCGCCCTGCATCAAAGTCAGCCAAAGTGCCAACAATCCCTAAAATTTCAGTACAGAAGTGATGGATTGTACCGATAGAAGCTTCATTAAGGTGCGCAATAGCGTATGCGCGGTTCTTTTCAAATTGTTCCTTGTTAAGAGATTTTCCAAAAGATTTTTTAAGGTCAGCAACTTCTTCCTCGTTGGTTAAAAAGGTTTGAATGCGAGTTTTGAGTTCTCTTGCAGCATTATTGGTAAACGTGATGACTGCAACTTCTTCTGGTTTTATACGATTCTCTTCGTTTGAATGAACAAATAGATAGCAAAGCTTCTTACATATAGAATACGTTTTACCAGTTCCGGCACTTGCATTAAGAAACGTGAGAGGAGAGCCGAGTTCAGATTCTGCTTTAAATTCATTTAAATTACTCATGTTACTTTCCTTTTTCTGAATCTGATGGGCTGTCTATTACATTTGACCAATCAATTTGATCTGCAAGTACTTTGAAGATTGATTCGTTGGATTCTTGTTCGTTTGTGATTTCATCATCATTTGAGCGGCTACAAATAAGGCTAAGTGCGGTCTCATAATTTTCTAGCTGGTCTATTGGAATATTAATTAGCTCTTGCCAATTAGCATTTTCGCCCCAAAGCACTCGGTCATATTCCTCATGATAGTTGCGATTATCTTTATCAAATTTATATAGAGTCTTTTTATCAACGGTGGTGTTACTGCACGCCGTATCTGTTTCAGACTTTTTATAGGGCTTAATGGTGTTAATGTCTAGTGGGAGTGGGAGTTGCTGACCGATGAGATAAATTCTGATGAGCCTTGAAAGCCAGTCAGAAAGTAGATGGTTGTTTTCTAGGGTAACGCTACTTAGGATGTCATCAATCATTGTTATTTTACCTGAATATCTAAGCTTTCCATATTCAATTTTGTTTTTATGCTGTGACAAAAGTAAAATTGCTGCCTTAATGATTATCGCTAAGGTATCTTTATCCGACTCATTTTTCGTATTTTTAAGAGTGTTGCTCTCGATTTCAACAATGCATGATTTACTTGCAAGACAATTCTTGATTGTGCCAGAAATTGTATATTCATCTATTTTGACCTGTATGGGAATACTTGAAGTAAAAGAACAATCGTCGGTAAATCTTTTCTTGGAGGATTCTTCTTTAGCGTCATCCATAAATAAGTACTGTAATTTTGCAAAAACAGTCATAACCTGTTCTTCGATAGCGGGATTAGGTTTTTTGATAGTCTTGGATAGAGCCTCTATTCCTACATAGTTTCTTGTGCTTGAGTCAAGTTGTTTAAAGACTTTACTAATTGCGGGATTATATAGATCATTCTCGTAATTATCTGACTTGTATCGGAGACCATTTGGTGCTTCAAGTTCTGTTAAAGCACTTGCTTTTACTTGAGCGGTAACAAGATAGCTCGGCTCAGTTTCATCGAACAGCCCGTAAGATTTTGTTTCATCGTCGGGGATGTATATGCCAAGCTTTTTCTTAACAAAATAATCGGTCGGATCTTTATAGAAGCTAAGTAAATCAGAGAGATCTATTTCTTTTTGTGAATCAAATTGATCCTTTGAGAATGTCCACTGAGAAAGTCTTTTAGAGTAGCGATCAGTTGATTTGTTTCGATAATTGATATAGGCGTCACGCATTTTGGAATGGTCTTTGTAAGAATGAACATCTGTAAGATTTGCGTCTGGTTTGGAAAAAGGCTGCAACCCGTATGTTATTGGAACAGGAGAAAGTTCTTGTTCAATATCTGCAATTACAGTTGGAGTATCTAAAACTTTACCGGTATATTCACTTCGACTGCTATAGACAATATCAACTTGTTTAGCACTTGTAAGTAGTGCATAGAGTTGCTTGAACGATTCTCTTGTTTCGTTTCTTAGTTTGTTGATTTTCTCGCTCTCGATATCTAACAGCGCATCATCTCCATATACTTTATTTGCAAGAGGGAAGTTTTTATCGTTAAAGCCTGCGAGAATAACGTGTTTATAAGGCGTACAGTGTAATTCATTTGTGGCACAAACAACAGGAGTACCTGGAAGCATATTTCCTGGAATTCGCTGTTTAGAAATGCGACTTTCAGCAAGTTTTTTTACTTCATCTAAGGTAAGTGTAATTTGGTTTTCTCCAGGGTTAAGAGAAAGAATTTGTCCAGTTTTATCTAACCATTTATGCGCTATTGCACGAGCTATTTTCTCGTCAACAATTGCTGGCTTGAAGAAGACGTCATCCAATGATTCTTGAAGAAATGTGGACCAGTTATCAATTGTGAGGTCAATTGCCTTATAGCTTTCTTTTGGATTTATAGAACATACAAGGTTTCTAAGACGTTCAAGATATTGAATTGCTTTTGCGGCAACCGAAACAGTTATTGAGCTATTGGTTTTTGGGGTGTAAACCGAGGTATCAGAATCATTTGAATCCCAACAAATAGCTTCTTTAGTGTCAACTGAAATAGCAGAAGCGATGCAACGAAGGACGTATTCAATTGTGCCTGTTCGGTTAGGCAATATCTCACTGCGTAACTGTGAATTGTAGTCCCATCCCCAGGCAGCTTGTGCATCTTGCATTAACACAATGAGATTCTGTCCATCATCATAAGACAGACCCGCTGCGTTTAATACTCCTTGTAGAGAAAAGAGCTTTGCAATATCCTGGAAATTAACAGGACCATCCAAAAGAGAAAATAACGTTAAAAGGTACTGATTTGTTTCTGAAGATTGGTCATTACGAGCCTCATGAGAGAACCAAAGTTTAATGTGTTTAGAGGGATGATCGGTCTCTGAATTGTATTTCCGTTGATTATCGTGTTTGAAGGCAAAAGAAAGTAGTGGGAAAAGCGTATCCAATTCAGGAGTTAGAATAAGAATTTCTTCTGGATTGATATTTTCTTCTTGTGAATTAACTAGCTTAACTACAAGATCTTGAATGACCTGAACCTGTCTATTGATTCCAATGCATTTATGAAGTGTGGTTTGTGGTAAAGAATAGCTTTCATTTTTCTTTATCTTCTTTTCTGAGGGCATCCAATTTTCTAATTTTGGACCAAGGTTGCCAGAATCGAAAAGCTGGTATTCTTTGACTTTGATATTTGAGCGCTTTAAGCCTGAAATTAGGTTAAGTTCAGATTGGGAATAGAAGAGAAAACCATAAACAAAAATTGACTTCGGTAAGCGTTTGATTGAAGCATTGATATTTTTTGTGACACCAAAAGACGTGATAAATTGAGCTGGATCACCATATTCAGGGTTCAGCTGAAGGAGTTTTTTCCAAAGAGTGATTTGCCATTGGGAGATTTGATTGTTAGGAAGTTCTAACAGAAGTTCAGGCATTTGATCAAGATATCTTAGATAATTTTCAGCTGTTGTCTGTGCAAGAGTTAACCTACGAGCCTTTCTCTTTCGATAGTCAATCGTAGATGTTGAAAGTCCTTCAGTAGTAAAGCGTGCGCGTGCAGAAGATATTGTCTTAGTTAAAAAGTCTGTTGCTTCAGGGGTATCAATTTTATTGAAGGCTGTATTAAATGCCTCTGTAAGCTCAGCCTGGAATTGCTGGCTAAGCTCTTCGTTTTTAATTGCACATAGAAATGCAACAGGTGCTTCCTGTTTTTTAGTTTTACCACCTTTTTCTTCCCATTTTTTTATTTTTTCTTTATAGTTTTCGATAGTTGTTAGATCTCTGCCAGTAGGTTCAAGTCCAGTGATTTGATACTGTTGAATACAGTCGAACAATAGATTTTTATTTTGTTTGAGAGCAGAGTTGATATTTTGAACAGTTATAGTCTTTGGAAAATTATTGCATATAGAATTAGTAATGATTTCTGTAAACGATGTTTCTAAATCACTCAGATTACGTTCAATAATTTTATACTTAGGATTTTTTGTTGGAATGGAAATTTGAATAAATCTTTTGCCTTGAGGAACTTCATCAAATATCCAGTCAAAAAGATCTGACGCGACATCGGAAACAATGAGTCTATAAGTGTCTTGATCAATGTCTATGGAATTCTCTTCATCTGTGGATTCTTGCGAAGTTTTATCTGCTCCAATCCAGTATTTAAAGTTATCTGGAAATTCATCGGCATAGTTATTAAAAACTTGAAGGATTCTCCAGGTTAGGTTTTCTTTTGACCAGGGATCACCGTATAGAAGAGCGTCTAGGTTGTTTTCTTTAATGGAATTGCAACGAATTTCAGAGATAAGATCTTGTGCTGTCATTATGCGGGTGCCTGCATAGATTCCTTGTTCAGCAATCTTTAACCTGAGATATGCGGCGGTTTGTTGAGTGGGGACAAGAATAATTTGGTCGTTGTCCATGATGTCATGATGTGACATCTCAGATAGAAAATCTTTTATGAAATTATTAAAAACTTTATCGATACCTGAGGTTTCTTTGAGGGTTTTCTCATTCATTTTATTTGCTTTCTATGTAAAGTGGACAACGAAGAGGCATTTAGTAGAAACGGCGACTATTCGTATTTCTCGTGAAGTACTTTAAGTGCTTTTTTTAAATTTAATTGGAATGATAGAGGTCCCTCTACCGTTGCAATATCGTAGTTATGAAGAGCCCACTGAGTCATTGCAATTTCGTTAGCTTCAACCTTTGCATCAAAAGTTTCATGTGTTTTGTTGTAGATATCTTTTACATGTCCAAAATCGTTGAAGAATGAATTTCTTGCGCTTCGCTCATTTTTCACGTGGATTGTAAATGTTTCAAGTGGATCTGAATACATATAAAGATAATCAAGAGGATACGTTTCCGGTATTTGTTCAGCTGGCTGGATTTTCTCGCCATCTTTTTTATCACGATAGACAATGTTGATGTTGAGCATGTATTCGAGAGAGAAATGATACAACTTGCCGCTGTCAGCAAAGCGGGCTAATAAATAGTACTGTCCTCTTCGGGCCACAATTTTAACTGGATAGACTTTGTATTTATTTCTCTTATGATCTAATCCCGAAGGTGTGGAAGTGAGCTTTAGCTCTGTGTTGTATCCTCCGAGTTCAAAAGTGACTTGAAGCTTTTCTTGAATAGCTGAAGTAAGTTTTTTGATATTTGAATAGAGCTGATTGTTGGTAAGACGTTCATGCTTATCGTCTTCAATAGTTATGTTAGATAGAAGGTTGAGCGCATCATAACCACCAAGTAGGCTTACCGTACCAAAAAGATTTTTAAGTTGCTCGGAAGACAGCCTACTATCTGGTGTGATACCTAGGGCAATATACTCAACAAGTTCTGGGTCCAGCGGAGGGACTACATGCCAGTTATATCCCGCATTAGGTAAATCTGATTTCTCTATTTTTTCAACAGTAAAAAGGCTTTCAGGATAATTTTGAGAATAGCTATAAAAAAGCTCAAGAATTTCTTTAACTCGTCTGCGAGTAGGAAAGATGTTGTGCTGATAAAGCTTTTCCAAAATATCAGAGATAGTTAGCGGATGCTCCTCAGAACTTTCTCTTAAAAGAATTTTTTGGACGAGAAGAGCAATCTCTGTGCTAGCTAAAAATGAATCATCTGCCATATCTATTCCCCTCAGCTGAATGGTTATTTTATTTTATATAGAGTTTTCCAATAGTGTTATGTTTGAAATCATTTTCATAATCATTTCAGAATATTCATGTACCAATTTTTGTACATGAATTGAAATCTCTTTTTTATATCATCTTGGTACTCGCTTGAGCAGGATTCGTTATTTAAAGCCAGATGATTTCTGATAGATGAAAACAGATTTGATCTACGCGTAGTTTTGAGCTGTTTGAGTCACTGGCGAGCCAAACGAAGGGGAATGAATTGTTATTTTACAAGGCTTACATTAAATCGGAATTGAATGTAGGGAGTTTTGTTCCAGCTAACCCAAGACCACTTTACGAGGAGCTTGGACAAAAGATTTGTTTGTATCCCACATCACTTAAAGAAAAGAGCGACCGGGCTTTGGAATTATTTTGTACCAATCCTGAGGATAGAAAGGAGAGATATACGTTTAGAGATAACTTGGATACAAATCGGTATTTTGAAGTTATCGCAGTCATTATTGATGAAAACATCACAAAAGATGAACTAACTCTAGAGATTAGAAAAGCTGTTGAGACTTGGGGTTTTGGTGTTGTACGCGGCATTCAGGTTGATGAATGTACCGCCATTGAGGTTGGTGACAAAATACGTTTTTCTCATCTCAGCGACAACCGTGAAAATTGGGCCGCAAGACTTCATCTGGTTAGCTTGTTTGAAGTTCTTAAGGCTGAAGATGCCTTTTATGAAAGCATACTGGGTAATCCTAAAAAGACAAAAGATATCCTTAGTGATATTAAATACAACGCTTCACGTGAGTACAGTGATTCTCTTCTAGAGGAGCTAAAAAGAGTTTGCGCTGGTAAAAAACATAGTGAGGCACTACAAAGCCTTAAACTTCCAGTACATTATGTTCTTGAGGGAAATTCTTCAAAACAGTTGAACTCAGTAAAAAAAGATTTGATTGACTGTCTTTATGAAAAGGGCCGTGTTAAAAGCCGTCTAATTTTTACGTATGATATAGATAAGATTAATAATTCTATTTTTTATAATCATGCACTTGTAGAATATGGCGCTATTAATAATGAAATAGTTGAGGCCATTTCCGGTCATGTAATTGTTATAAATTACGGTAGGTTTGACCGTAATGAAAAATATAATCGCAATTTGTATGAGGCGCTAACAAATTTCGTCACACTACTTAAACCGTACTTAAATAATACTCAGCTTATTTTTGTACTCCCTGAGGGGTCCTCAGAGATTAGGCGTCTTTTGCAAAATCTGTTTGAGGTTCCACTGGTACTTATTAAGAAGAATAAGGAAACAAAGGTATCTCTTGAAGCTCGTAGTGTGTTGATTGAACAGGCTGAGTGTCTTGCTACGGAAAACGGCGAAACGCTGGACGATTCGTTTGAAGCATTTCTTGATGAGTGCTTAGAGGCGGGTGTTTTTTCTGATATTAAAGATATTTATAGCAAGTGGAGTTTCAAGAAATTAATCAAAACCAAGTATCCACAGTATCAGCCTTTTTTAGAAACTTTGGAGTCAAAGAGAAATTCGATTGGTCAGAGCGATGCATTGGGAGAGCTTGATAGCTTAATTGGGCTGTCGAGTGTTAAGCAAAGCATTCATCGAGTAATTGATAGAGCAAAGATGGAGAAAGAGCTTGAGCGTAGAGGTATTTCCCATCAGAACTACTCCATGCATATGGTCTTTTCTGGCTCTCCTGGTACTGGAAAGACAGTTGTTGCAAAGCTTTTTGGTCAGATTATGAAAGATAGTGGAATTCTTAAGGAAGGTAGAGTTATTTCTATTTCTGCAAGCTCCATTAAGTCAATGACTAATTTTTCCAATATCATTGAGTCGGCCTATGGTTCTGTTTTATTTATCGATGAGGCATATACTTTGAGCCTCGATGCTGTTGCAGAGCTTATTGCACAAATGGAAAATCATCGTGATGAGCTTATTGTTATTCTTGCTGGATACTCTAGGCATATGCAGGCATTGCTCGGTTCTAACCCAGGTTTTAAGTCAAGAATCGGAGAAGAGATTTATTTTCCTGACTATTCTGAAGAGGAGCTGTTAGAGATTTTTAAATACATGGTTGTTCATAGAGGAATGACTATTGATGACGAAGCTCTCTCTTGTGCTCGAGATATTTTTGCACGTATTGGAAAAGCTGGCGATCAAGGAAATGCTCGCTATGTTCGACAAATTTTTGAGAAGGTTGAGAGTAATCAAAAGATTCGACTGTTTAATTCTTTTGATGATGTAAGTGCAATTCCTGATGAGGAACTTATAAAAATTGATGCCTCTGATTTTAATGACGTTGCCCCTTTGGCTCCATTGGCTCAGGGGACTAAAGACAGTGCGTATTATCAAAAATCATCAGCTGAGCAGCTGATGGAATTGATTGGTCTTTCCGATGTAAAGAAGGTAATTCTAAAGCGAATTGACTTTATGAGGGCACAAAAAATTCAGCGTGACCGAGGAAAATCAACCTCTTTTGTTCCTGCTCATATGGCATTTTTGGGAAACCCTGGCACAGGTAAGACTGAGGTTGCTAATTTACTTGCACGTATTTTGGTTGAGAAGAATTTGCTTTCTGTTGGAAAGGTAATCCAGGTACCAGCTGTTTCGCTCGTCTCAGTGCCTCCTGTAATTCCTTCTTTATTTGAAAACGCTCGAGGTTCCATTATTTTTATCGATGAAGCTTACACACTGCTTTCTTCGCCAACAGCAATTTCGAGCATGGTTGAGTCAATGGACCGCTATAAAAATGAAGTGGTTGTCATCATGGCCGGTTATTCAGAGGAAATGAATGAACTGTTCCACTCTAATCCAGGACTGATGTCAAGGATTCGTAGCCAGATTTATTTTCCAGACTACTCTGATGACGAGCTTGTTCAAATTTTTGAGCTCATGTGTTTGCAACGTGAGTATCAATATGATTCAGAAATGCTTAAGCTGGTAAAACAATTTATATCTATTCAGGACAAAGATAGATATTTTGGCAATGCTCGTTTTGTAAGAAATCTTGTTGAAGAGATGATGCTCAATGAGGGAGCAAGAACAGTCCGTCTTTGTGACTCAGAAGGTGAAGATGCCATTAATGATAAGAATCTTAAATTCTTTACGAAAGATGACTTTGAAGAGGCATGTACTTCTATTCAGCAAGAGATTAAAAGAAATAAAAAACTTACTCTCGGATTTAAGTAAGGTAGATGATTTGTTTGTTAATGGCTGGCGGATTGATATGGTGCCAATCGTTATGAATTTGGTATGAAGATATGCATGTACGTTTTTACGTACATACTAAATATTTCTTATGCACTAATCTATGCATAGTCAAAGAAATTGATGTTTCTAAACAAAGGAGGAATATGAATACATCAACTACACTCAATAAAAAGACGATGATTAGCAGGGAAGCACTTATCGCTGGTATTGCAGCTCTATTCATTGCAATGGTGATGATTACTGGCTGTAGTTCTGCAAAGTCAAAGGTCGTTGGTGCATGGAGTGGTTCATTTTCTAGCGGAGTAGTACAGGCTTCTGTGACACTTGATTTAAAATCTGACGGAACAGGTACATATACCTCTACAGGTGGCGCTCTCGGTATTAATTCCAACCAATCTGGAAAGCTTACTTGGGAGCTTAAGGATAATAATTGCATCATTAAGGATGAAAACGGTCAAAGCATGACTTTCCAGCTTTCTGAGGACGGAAGTACCATGATGGATACTTCGAGTGGATTGACGCTTACTAAGAATTAAGAAGAGTGCATGTGGTCTAACGTTGGATGACCTTCTCGTCTTCTCCAGGTCGCATCACAAAAAGTGATGTAAGAGAAGCACTCCAGTAATGTAAAAGAAATGCGGTTATTTCCTAGAATATAGTCACCATAACAGATTCAGAAAGGAAATAACCGCAATGCGAGCTTTACATGAATCTGAGCTTTTATACACTCCAAGATCACAAATTAGATTTCAATAGTACTGCACGAGTACCGCTTAAAGACTTAGTAAATACCGTAATGGTCAAGCAAGTAGAAGAGTTTGGACGCGTTCGTAATGGATGCCGTGAGTGAAGTTTGTAACTGTAGTCGGTATTCTTACTTTAAAAATATTTAAGCTCCGTGAAGGAATCTACTTTTCTGACGAAATCGTAAGCAAATGGAGTAGATGTAACACAATCCCTACACCACTTTTAGGGATGTAATAAATCAAAGCCTAGACGGGCTTAACAAAAGGGAGAAACAATGAGAGTACGAATGATTGACAATATTACTGGAAAGGTCGTTAGGGTTGCAAAGCAATTTTCTAAGGCTGCTGCAAATGCACCAAAGACGGTAGCAACCGTGGCAAAGACTGGCACTATTGCGCAGAAGGTTGCCATGGGAATTGCAACAACTGGTCTTGTTGCTGGCGGTGCAACTGGTATTGCCCTCAATATTCCTAAACAGGCGCCTACTCCAGAGCAGAAGCCTGCTATTACACAGCCAATAAAGACTGAGGAGACAAAAACCGAGGATGCCAAGCCTGCAGAGGAGACAAAAACCGAGGAAGCTAAGCCTACTGAGGAGACAAAAACCGAGGACACTAAGTCCTCTGCACCTGCAGGACATTACGAGTCCGTTCAGAAGAATAAGTATGTTGAGGATGGTACTTATACTGTAGTTACTCTGACTGATGATGATGGTGATCCTATTACCTTTACTACATCTTTTGGTACTTCTACAGATGCACAGTTTAGTACTCAGGCAGAGGCAGAGGCGTATCTCAACTCGCAACACCAAGCGCTCACTCAACGCACTGGTCGCAAGCGTGTTATTGCTGGCAATACTGGCCGTGGTTTTAATGTCGGTGAGACTCAAACTAAGGGCCATACAGAGTATTGGACTGAACAGGTTTGGGTTTCAGACAACTAATTAAAAGCATTTAGCTAGCTAGAAAATACGGAGATTGTTTATACAATCCCCGTATTGCTTTATATATCACGTCAACCATTACGATATTTACTACATCTTCAAGCAGTACTTGTGCAATACTATTGAAATCTAATTTGTGATCTTGGGTGTATAAAAATTCAGAGTCGTGTAAAGTTTGCATTGCGGTTGTTTCCTTTCTGAATTGGTTGTGGTGACTATATTCTAGGAAATAACCGCACTTCTTTTACATCACTGGAGTGCTTCTCTTACACTACTTTTTGGGATATGATTCTTCTTCACCCACCGATAAAACGACACCGTTCATGTGAACCCCATCTGTTTGGACAGGTGGGGTTTCTCGTCAGTCGTATAGTCAAAGTGGTGTCATTGGACGAGCGACATCGGCAGAATCGGGGCGAGAAATGCAAAAGTTACAGAAATGCTTTGCAAAGGCCTTAAGTGTGTTTTTGATGTTGGCGCTCTCGTTTGCGCTGGTAGGGTGCAACGTATTCCCGTTCCTGCAGAACAATTCTGCCCAGCAAGCAACGCAGTCGTCAATTACAACGGGGGAAATCGATGCAATACATGAGCCCCAGTTTGGCGGCAGCTACCTGGACATCACCATCGACGAGTTCAATAACCTGGGCTTTGAGTATGGCGACAGCGTGGACGTTACGTTTAGCAATGGATACAAGCTCTCCGATATTCCGTACTACAACGGCTATTACACCAAAACCAACGAGCCCCTGGTTGTTGCATACCCGGGCTACCCTTACGTCTATGTGTGCGTAAATAATGGCGAGCCTCTGTGGGAAACCGCTGGTCTTAAGCATGGAGATACGGCTACGGTGATGCTCCACGAGAAGCAGAAGTACGCAACGGTTCAGAAGGCTTTGGATGCAACGTACACCAATAATCGCTCCGATTACGCAAGTGACGAGGTCTTTGCCAACTTCCGTCCCATGAAGGGTGGAAATCTTGCCGAGGGCGTGATGTATCGCTCGGCGTCGCCTATTGATAACCAGAACAATCGCGCACCTTACGCGGCAGATCTTGCCCAGAGGTGTGGCGTGCAGTTTATCTTGGACCTCGCGGACACCAACGAAGAGATTCAGGGCTATTACCAGAATGCGGACTACGACATTACGTGGCACAAAAGCCTGTATGACGCAGGGAATGTTGCGGCTCTTAACCTCAACGCCAATTACCGTGGCGGTCAATATGCTCATCGCCTGGCAGCGGGCCTGCGCGAGATAATTCTGCATAAGGGTCCCTACCTTATTCACTGTACCGAGGGTAAGGATCGCACGGGCTTTGTTTGCGCCCTTCTTGAGGCACTTTGCGGCGCATCCTACGACGAAATGCGCGACGATTACATGATTACCTACGACAACTATTACGGCATTAACGAGAAGGACGACAAAGCTCGTTATGACGCTGTTGTTGACGTGAAGTTCAACGACATAGCTTGCTGCATTGCTGGTCTGCCTACGTACGGTTCGCTCGACGGCGCGGATTATGCAGCCGGAGCTCGCAAGTATCTGACCGATGCGGGCATGACCGAATGGGAGATCAACAAGCTCGTCGAACGGCTGACGAACAAGTAGCTGGTGCGGGTCACGGCGTGCGGGTCGTGGTGCGCGCTGCGGGTGCGGGCTGCGCTGCGAGTGCGGGTCGCGGCAAAAACTGGCTGGTTAGTTGCCTGGCGAGAAGACCGGTTTTCTCGCCAGGTTTTTTGAGTAGGGTATTTGAAGAAGGGTTTAGTGCTCTCTACAGGTGAATTTTATGTAAATGACTTTACGAGAGACGGCTTTCGTTGTATTTGTTATAAGATTCTCACTTCTGAATTTTGTAGGGATTACGTGCTGTTTTGGGGACTGTATGAATGTAATGGATGGTCTTGAGAAAAAGCTTATGCCCATGGCAGAGTCGGTGAGTAAGAATAAATATCTTCTTACTATGCGCGACTCGTTTGCCATGCTCATGCCAATCCTTATCATCGGATCAATGTTTACGCTGGTAGGTAATCTGCCAATCCCAGCGTGGGTTGATTTCTTGAAGGCCACTACGCTTCAGGGCAAGTCGCTTTTCTCGCTATTGGCTATCCCTTCTGCCTGCACTGTTTCTCTCATGGCGATATTTTTGTCATTTGAAATTGGCTACAACTTTGCTGACCAACTTGGCCTTGAGGACCGAGTTTCTGCCGGAATGGTCTCGCTTATCAGCTGGTTTATTTTGATGCCCCAGGTAACCGAGTTTTTGCCTCAGGGGGCTACTCAGCCGTTTTTGGTGGAGAGCATTCCTCTTGCGTGGACCGGCGCAAAGGGTGTGTTTGTAGCGATTATCGTGGGCTTTTTGTCGGTGCATATTTTTGGTTTTGTTATCAAGAAGAACTGGGTCATAAGGATGCCAGAGGGCGTTCCTACGTCGGTTTCTCTTGCATTTAGCGCGCTGATTCCAATGTCGCTTACGTTTCTTGCGGTATGGGTGGTTGGCGTTTTGTTTGCGCTTACCCCTTGGGGAGACGCATTTACCTGCATTTATTCGATGCTGCAGACTCCGCTGACCATGCTTGGAGGAACCGTTTGGGCTTTGGCGATTGCTTACGTCATTCAGGGCATTTTCTGGTTCTTTGGGATCAACGGTTCAAACATTACCAGCCCTATTTTTACGCCGATTTTGACCGCGCTTACGCTGGAAAATCAGGCCGCTTTTGCTGCTGGAACTGCGCTTCCCAACATTATCAACCGAGAATTTGATGCGTTCTTTGCGCTGTTTGGTGGAGGTGGATCAACGCTCTCGCTGTTGATTGCGATATTTTTGTTCTGCAATTCTCGCCGTGCTAAAGATATTGCAAAAATCTCTATCGTGCCTGGTATTTTTGGCATTAACGAGCCGGTCATGTACGGACTGCCTATAGTGCTGAACCCCATTATGGCCATCCCTCTGATTTTTACTCCAGCAATCAATATTGCGATTGCGTGGTCCGCAATGAGTGCTGGCTTGGTGCCTCTGTGCAACGGTATTATGCTGCCTGGAAGTACCCCTCCTTTGATCTCGGGATTTCTTCTGTGTGGATGGCAGGGGGCTTTACTTCAGCTCGTATTGATTTTGATTGATATGGCAATCTACCTGCCGTTTATTAAGGCTCTGGATAAGCAGTTTCTCAAGGAGGAAAAGGGAGCTGAGACAGAGCACGCAATCTAGGCGCTGCGGAGACATAGTGTGCGTTGAAGGCAGCTCTGGGTGAGCTGCCTTTTTCTATTCGCCGAAATGTGTAAGAAGTTAAAAATATGAGTCCCAATTAGGAGGATACTATCAGTATAAAGCGCAATTTAACTGGTAGTACATGATAGGCGATGACATAGGTTGACCTGGCAGTGTATGCGAGCAACCAGAAAAATTCACTGGCTTTTGCCTAAAGGGAGCAGCAATGATAGATAGACAATCTCTTGATGAGGTCCTCACTCAGTACAAAGAGAATCTTCCTTCTCACTGGGAGGAAGAAAAATATAAGTGGGAAGCAATTAAGTGCTTCCAGGATAACTGGGATATAAACGCCCAGGATTTTCCTGCGATGCTGAGAAAGTCGCTGTCAAAGACAGATAATCTTTTAACTACTTCTTATGATTTTTCTCGTAAGATGATTGAGTTTTATGCTGAACAGAATGCAGAAGAAGTTCGTAGTATGTTTATGCAACTTTATGACGAGAACATCGATATAGTTGAGCGTATTAACGGATTTATGGCAAAGTCGGATAAGTTACTGGATGTATATGGTCCTGAAGGAAAGCAGCATTATCAAAAAGAGGGAACCATCACAACTTATCTTTGGCTTAGATATCCAGACATATATTACATATATAAGTTTAGACAAGTAAAAGCTTTATCGGATAGGTTAGAGAGCAATTACGAGTTTAAGCAGGGGGCATCTACAACTAATATAAGGACGTATACGAAATTTTATAATGAAGTTAGAGATGTAATTTCTGAAGATTCCGAACTCATTAAGATGTTTACCTCTGCTTTAACAGAAGATTGCTATCCAGATCCTTATTTTGTGACTCTAACGGCTGATATTGCGTATTTCTCAAAGGATTATAAAGAGATTCCTCCAACTCAACCTGGTGATAAGTTGTTTTGTATTCCTCCATATAACAAGGGAAAATTTTTGGAGGAAGTATTTATGCCGGAGGAGAAGTACGACAAGCTGGCAGCTGTCCTGTTGAATAAAAAGAACATTATTTTGCAGGGAGCACCAGGAGTTGGAAAGACCTTCTCGGCAAAAAGACTTGCATATTCGCTGATAGGTGCCGTGAACGAGGACGCTATTGAGTTCGTACAATTCCACCAGAATTATTCGTACGAAGACTTTATGATGGGCTACAAGCCTAGTGGTTCAAGCTTTGAGCTCAAGAAAGGCGTGTTTTATCGTTTCTGCAAGAAGGCAGAGGCTGATCCTGACGCAAAATATTTCTTTATTATCGACGAGATTAACCGTGGCAATCTGAGCAAGATTTTTGGTGAACTTTTGATGCTCATTGAAAACGATTATCGAGGTACACCGGCTACACTTGCGTACAATGACGAGAAATTCTCGGTTCCGGAGAACCTTTACATTATCGGAATGATGAATACGGCAGACAGAAGCCTGGCAATGATTGACTACGCTTTGCGTCGTCGTTTTAGCTTCTTTGAGATGGAACCTGGTTTTGAGACTGAGGGCTTTATTCAGTACCAGCAGTCACTTAAAAATGAAACCTTCAACGATCTTCTCGTCAAGGTAATTGAGTTGAATACGGAGATTGCGTTGGACAGGTCGCTGGGCAGGGGATTCTGCATTGGACACAGCTATTTCTGTGGTCGCGATGAGCTGAGCTGCACCGATGAATGGATGCAGGAGGTTGTGGATTACGACATCTTGCCAATGCTGAGCGAGTATTGGTTTGACGACCAGGAGAAATACCAGCGCTGGGAGAATATCCTTCATGGAGTGTTTCAATGACCGAAGATAGGGATATCTTCATAAAAAATATTTACTATATGCTGTCGTACGCCTTCACTACGCTGCGGGAATCCGTGTATGAGGACGTGCAGAAGGAGACGTTTGACTCGATTTATAACCTGTTTGCGGCCATCTTGTCCAAGGGAATTGGTTTGCAGCTCAAGCAGGGCTTGTATCGCGAGTACATAAATTGTGTGGAGGATCTGGCGGTTATTCGAGGCAAGATTGAAATGCCGGGGACCATTAGGAACCGTCTTGCTCAGCGCGCGCAAGTTACCTGCGATTTTGATGAGCTTTCGCAAAACAACCTATTCAATCAGATTTTAAAGTCAGTGGTCCTGTTGCTGCTCAAACAAAAGGATGTATCGCCGCAGTATAAAGTAGCTCTTAAGCGAGAAATGCTTTTCTTTGCGGACATTGACGAGGTTGATTTAAAACAGGTTCGCTGGGCGGATATTCGTTTTCAGCGCAATAACCGCACGTATCAGCTGCTACTCTCAATTTGCCAGTTGATTGTTGAAGGCATGCTCATGACCACTGAAGATGGAGAGTATCGCCTGGCAAGTTTTATTGACGAACAAAAAATGCATAGGTTGTACGAGAAGTTCATTCTTGAGTATTACGCACAGGAGTTTGCCCAGCATGTGAAGGGTTTTTCTGCTAGAGCATCGCAAATTCCTTGGGATTTGGACGATGGATACGTTGGGCTTTTGCCGGACATGCAGACGGATATTACACTCTCGTATGGGAATCAGATTTTGATTATTGATGCGAAGTATTATCAGCATTCGCTTCAGGAAAATTTTGGTGCGTATAAGGTGCATTCAGGTAATTTGTATCAGATGTATACGTATGTGAAGAACAAAGAAGCCCAGGTAAAAGGTGCAGACCGAAAGGTCTCAGGTATGCTTTTGTACGCGCGAACAAATGAGCTGCTTGCCCCTGACGACGTGTACCACATAAGCGGCAACAAGATTTCTGTGCAGACGCTTGATTTGAACAAAGAGTTCTCGTGTATTTCTGAGCAGCTTGACCGGATTGTAAAAGATCAGTTTGGGATAGAAAAATAGGACCGGCCCTGGACTAGGCAAAAAGCTCTAGCGGAACCGGTCATGTTGATGTAAGTATACAGGCTTTTTTAGATGTGGCTATTTTGGATGAGGTAAATAAATACCTTCTGCAAAAACAACGTTCTTATCGAGAAGTTCTTGTATTCTTCTGGCAACCGAAGTATCCCCATCGATGGCTTTTCTGTAGTAGTTGGCCATTAGTATGTGAGCGTAAACGCTCTTGGGGTCAAAGCTAATGTCTTTTGGGCGAAGTTTTTTCTGAACTGGACATTGGATGCGCATGGGTCTATTCCATAGTTGACGATGATGTGCACACAAATTTCTTAGTACATGTAAAGAATGAACAACACTTGAAAAAGGTTTCCATTGGACACCGAGAGATTTAGCTACTCTTTTGGTTACTTCAATATTATCTGAATAGCTAATCATATTAGAAATTCTTCCAAAGGAGAGGACCTCTACAGCAACCCAGATTGGTACATCATGATATTTTTCGTAGGGTGTGTTGAAACTCTCTTTTGAATAATGCTGAATGATTCGGCTTTTGTCATGATCAAGATCTGAAAAAATTCCCGGAATTATAAATTTTTTTGCAAAATTGTGATCCGCATAGGTTTTGCAATCAAGATAGTAAGCATTTGAACCGTACTCATTACCAAATTCGTGGGCAAGCTTTGCTCTAATTGCGATTTCGATAACACTTAATTGCTCTGTCAGCAGAATTCGTAATTTAGCATCTAGGTTAATAAGTTTATTAATATCTTGAAAAGAAGTATTGCCGACAAACGAGTTCTTACCTTTCTCCGGATCTTCTTGAAAATCACGAGCATATCCAGAGAAACGATAGTAATTTGTCCTACTTAAAAATTTCCTCAGTTCATTATCATCTGGGCAGATAAGTCCACGGTCTTGAATTAATAAACAACACATCTCATCGATGCTTTTAAAAGGTTTATTTTCCATGTGAATCCCAATGCTATGAAAAGGCCCACCGCATTTCAGGACGCATTGCGTAGCCTTGGGTGGGCGCTGATGGATTAACTATAAACCAAATAGCAAGATTGTCTAGAGTAATAGGGCGGAAACTGTAAATTCTCTACAGCAATCTCTTCAAGTTATTTATGCAGGTTTATGTATATGGTGTGGGCATCAGAGCCTTTCTCGCTAGCCAAGATTTGATTAAACTGCGATGTATATACGCGCCGGTAAAATAGCCGTTGCGTAAAAGTTTTGCGGGGTTGGGACTCGCGCTGTTTGCGGGCGTGGCTTGGCGTATAGTTATAGAGTTACAAGAAGAAATATTGGCGTGATACAAGGCGTTTTTGCCGAGAAGAGTGTTTATGCTTGCTATAAAAAATGAAACAAACGTAGTGCTTGCGGTTGATACGTCGACGGACATGCTGGCGTGTACGGTCGCGCGTCTGACCAGGCGTGATGCCGCTGCGGCGGCCGCAGACGGCGGGTTTGACGTTGAGGTACTAGCGTCCACGGATCACCTGTGCCGTCGCCAGGCAAACGTGGAGCTTGTGGGCTCAGTCCAGGAAGCGCTCAAAGCTGCTGGCCTGACCATGGCCGACGTTGACGCTGTTATTGCAGGTAGAGGACCTGGCTCGTTCACGGGTGTCCGCATTGGCGTGGCCACCGCAAAGGGTATTGCATGCGGCTCTGGCCTGCCACTTTACGGCGCAAGTGCGCTTGATGCTATGGCGTTCAGCGCGTGGAAGGCGGGCGTGCGTGGCACCGTTGGTGTTGTTGCAGACGCCATGCGCGGCGAGGTCTATCCGGGCATCTACCTGCTGGATGACGCTGGAGCACATAGAACATTCCCAGTGGAGACCGTCCTCAAGGCAGACGCTTGTGTGGAGGAGTGGTCGAGCAGGACTGATAAGGATCAGCTCACGCTTACGGGCAATGGCTTATTGAAGTACCGTGAGCGTTTTGAGCGCGCGGGTTTCTCGACATATACCGATGAAGCAACGTGGTTCCCAACAGGAGAAGGCCTGGTACGTGCGGTGTGTATGCCCGAGTATCAGCAGGCGGGTGCGGGCGATCCGGCGCTGGTGCTGCCCATTTACACGCGACTTTCGGACGCGGAGGAGTCGGAGCGCAAGCGTTTGGGTCTCAAGGAGCCGGCAACGGTGGCCCTGACCGGCGTGGATGATGCGCTGGCTGATATTCACCTGCAGCTTCGTCCGATGACGGTGAACGATCTGGATCAGGTGGCGGAGCTTGAGGCGGCAACATATGCCGACGCTGCGCATTCGGCCTGGTCAAAGCAGACGTTCTATGACGAGCTTTCGGGCGTTGGGCGTAGCTGGTGGCTGGCTCACGATCGCGGAACGGTTATTGGCTTTGCGGGTGGTCGCCTGGCAGGAGCTCAGTTTGAGGTGGAAGAAGTGGTGGTTGCGCCCGAGCGTCGCCGCCAGGGAATTGCATCCAAGCTGGTAGAACGCGTGGCATACGATGCCCAGATGCTGGGCGCATCCGCGATTACTCTTGAGGTGGAGGAGGATAACGCTCCAGCTCAGGGTGCCTATAGCAAGCTGGGATTTGCCGAGGTTGGTCGTCGCCCGGGATATTACGGTCCAAATTGCGCGGCGCTTTTGATGACGGCGCAGCTGCCTTTGGCGGTTGGTGTTGGCTTTGAGGCGAGAAACCCCGAGCCTCACGCATCAGTGCGTCCGTGGCCTATTGTTGCAGGTGAGCGCTCTGAAAAGACGCTTGCGGCACTGCGCGAGGCGGGGGATTTGATTCTCAGCCTGGAGTCCTCGTGCGACGAGACTGCTATGTGCATTATGGATTCACACGGCGTGGTCTGCGCAAACGTCGTTGCAACTCAAATTGACTTCCACGCTCGCTTTGGCGGCGTCGTGCCCGAGATTGCTTCTCGCAAGCATACCGAGGCTATTGTGGGTCTTTTCGAGGAGACCATGGCCCGCGCGGGCGCGCATTTTGGTTGCGACACGCTGGTGCCGTCTGACCTGGCTGCCGTTGGTGTTACCGCAGGTCCAGGCCTTGTCGGCGCGCTTGTTGTGGGCGTGGCGTTTGCTAAGGGCTTCTGCGTGGCCACTGACCTGCCGCTTATTCCCGTTCATCACCTGGAAGGTCACCTGCTGGCCAACCTGTTTGAGACGCCCGACTTGGAGCCGCCATTTGTGGCCAGCTTGGTCTCGGGTGGAAATACTATGCTGGTACATGTACGTGCCTGGGGAGATTACGTGGTCCTGGGCTCCACCATCGACGACGCCGTGGGCGAGGCCTTTGACAAGGTTGCTAAGGCGCTGGGCTTGGGCTATCCAGGTGGCCCCGTAATCAGCAAACTTGCAGCTCAGGGCAACCCTAAGGCTATCCACTTCCCGCGCGCGATGATGCACAGCGGTGACTATTCCTTCAGCCTTTCTGGCCTGAAGACCGCCGTTATCACCTACATTGAGGGCGAGAACCGCGCAGGTAGAGCAATCAATCTGCCCGATTTGGCTGCCTCGTTTGAGCAAGCAGTTATTGACGTGCAGGTTGCAAAGGCTAAAACCGCTGTTGAGGAGACGGGCGTCTCCGATTTTTGCGTGGGTGGCGGCGTAGCAGCAAACCCCGCACTTAGAGCTGCATATAAGGAAACCTTTGGTCGTATGGGCGTTCGAGTGACGGTACCTCCGATGTCGGTTTGTGGCGACAACGCCGCGATGATTGCCGTGGGCGCGCTTCGTAGCTACCGTACGCAGGGTTTCTCGCCATTGACCTTGGATGCAAACCCCAACGCGCAGCTGGGATTGTGGTCGTCGGATGCGGCACCCGTTGTCCCAAGCGGCATGTAAGGAGGCCATTGTGCAAGACGGATTCATCAAAGTTGCAAGTATCACGCCGCGCGTTCGCGTGGCCGACGTGGCGTTTAACGTGGAGAGCTGCCTGGCGGCCATCGAAGAAGCCGCAGGTAATCGCGGCGCCAAGGTGGTCGTGCTGCCCGAGCTCTGCATCACGGGCTACACCTGCGAGGACCTGTTCTGGCAGGATGCGCTCCTGGACGCTGCCGAGCGCGGCTTGGTTTCCATTGCCGCCCGCACGGCTGACGTTGACGCGTTGCTGCTGCTAGGCCTACCTGTTCGCGTAGCTGGCAAGCTCTACAACTGCGCGGCCGTTCTCTTTAGGGGAGAGCTTTTGGGCCTGGTGCCCAAGCGCTACGTGCCCATGTACAACGAGTTTTACGAGGGCCGACACTTTGTTTCTGGCCCCAAGACGGTCACCAGTGTGGACTTTGGCCTGCTGGGTGAGGTTCCGTTTGGTACCAACCAGCTGTTTGCGTGTGACACCATCCCTGAGCTGGTCGTGGGCGCGGAGATCTGCGAGGACCTCTGGGTGCCCATGCCGCCGTCAAACGCGCACGCCGTCGCCGGCGCCACGCTGATCTGCAACTTGTCCGCATCGCCCGCGCTGGCCGGCAAGTCCGCGTACCGTCGTCAGCTGGTTGCACAACAGAGCGCGCGTCTAATCTGCGGCTACGTTTACGCCAGTGCAGGTGAGGGCGAGTCTACGACCGATTTGGTTTTCTCGGGCCATGATCTTGTTGTCGAGAATGGCCGTGTGCTCGCTGACTCTGGCGTGTTTGGCGAGGGTATTGCCGTGTCTGAGATTGACGTGCTGTCGCTGGCTGCTGACCGCAGGCGCACGTCGACGTTTGAGGTTGCTCCGACGCCGGAGGATTACAAGCACCTGACCACGTATTTCTCGCTGGAGTTTGACGGTGAGGGTGAGGGCGACGCGGGCAGCCACGAGCGCGGCGCCGCAGGTCGCAGCCACGACAGCAAGGGTGAGGGCGTCGAGCTTGCGATTCGCACGCCGCTGAACAGGTACGTTGACCCGCATCCGTTTGTGCCCGCGATGGACGACGCTCGCGCGGCGCGCTGCGAGGAGATTCTGTCGATTCAGGCTCACGGTTTGGCTTCAAGGCTGGCACACACCGGCTCTGACCACGCGGTTATTGGCATTTCGGGTGGACTTGACTCTACACTGGCTCTTCTCGTCACGGTGCGAGCCTTTGACCAGCTGGGATATGATCGTTCGGGCATTGTAGCTGTGACAATGCCGGGATTTGGCACCACAGACCGCACGTACACCAACGCTATTGAGCTGGTGCAGTCGCTTGGCGCCGACCTGCGCGAGATTTCCATTGTGGATTCCGTGCTGCAGCACTTTGCCGACATCGGTCATGACCAGGACGTTCACGATGTTGTGTACGAGAACGCTCAGGCTCGTGAACGCACGCAGATCCTGATGGACGTTGCTAACCAGGTGGGCGGCATGGTCATTGGTACGGGCGACCTCTCTGAGCTGGCGCTTGGCTGGGCAACATACAACGGCGACCAGATGTCCATGTACGGCGTGAATGCTTCGGTACCAAAGACGCTGGTCAGGTACCTTGTTGATTACTGTGCCGACACGTACGAGGAGCAGGGCGAGGACGAAATTGCTCACGTTTTGCGCGACGTTTTGGACACGCCAGTTTCTCCTGAGCTGCTGCCAACTGCAGCTGACGGTTCTATTGAGCAGAAGACGGAGGACCTGGTTGGCCCTTACGAGCTGCACGATTTCTTCCTGTTCCACGTGCTTCGTCACGGAAGTGGACCACTCAAGGTTCTGCGTCTTGCCGAGCGCGCGTTTGGCACGGGCACTGACCAGGAGGTTTACGATCACGAGACTATTGTTCGCTGGCTGAAGGTGTTCTATCGCCGCTTCTTCTCGCAGCAGTTCAAGCGCTCGGCGATGCCCGACGGACCAAAGGTTGGCTCGGTTTCGCTGTCTCCGCGCGGCGACCTGCGCATGCCATCCGACGCTTCTAGCTCGCTTTGGCTCTCTGAGTTGGAGAGCTTGGACGCGTAAACGCACAGCGCGATAGAGCGTAGCTCGGCAACACGTATTTCAAGACGCTTCAGTACCCGGCTATTCATGAAAATGAATAGCCGGGTACTTTTATGCAGGTTGATTTTTGCTACGAGTAGGGAAGAGGTGTTTTTGCCCCAAAAGTGGCCCTCAAGTGGTAAAAAATGCGTTTAGTTGGGGATTACAGAAATAGTGTGATTCTATGCATCGAGTCTACCTGGTGTTTTGCTTCGGACAAAAAATCAGAAATCTGGATAGAATTTGCCAACTGGTAAAACTTAGGTGCGATTTTTCTGAATACTCCATTTCATCCCCAACTAAACGCGTTTTTTACCCAAATTGGCCCCTCCCAAAGAGGTACTCATTTTTCCTATGCAAAATCACGAATATTGCCCGTACATTATGCACGCAGCAAAAATTTGCGCCAAAAAATATGATAATGGAAAGAATACGCAGGTCGATACCACTCGGCATTCGCATCCGTCGACCGCAAACCGCGCTTACCAGCAGCTCAGTGGCGCCGCGCATCTGCTCGCCACCCGCGTCCCGTCCGCATTCCGCCCGCGTCCCGCTCGCATACCGCCAGCACTCCAGCTGCACCTACCAGTCCGCGCATAACCGTTAACGGCTTATACTGCACGCCTACAGAAAATCTAAGTCGGTTTTGTAAGATTTTCGCGATATTTCGTATAAATTGTTTTCCCGTGTGGAATAACTAATAGCGTTGGAAAAGGGCGCTTGGCGCCAATATCGGGCTTAGCCCGAAAGGGAGGTTTTCATTATGAATTTGAAGCCACTTGGAGATCGTGTTCTGGTAAAGCCTGCTCCAAAAGAGGAGAAGACATCCTCTGGTCTCTACATTGCATCCGCAGCTCAGGAGCTCCCTCAGCGTGGTGAGGTCCTCGCAGTTGGAACTGGCAAGCTTGATCAGAATGGCAATCGCATCGCTCTTGATGTCAAAGTCGGCGACCAGGTATTTTACGGCAAGTTCGGTGGCACCGAGGTCAAGGTAGACGGCGAGGAGCTCCTGCTTCTTCGTGCTGACGACATCCTTGCAGTCCTCGAGGACTAATCGCCCGCAGCTCGTTTGCTCGCTGCCCGTCCGCTGCCCGTTCGCTGCCCGTTCGCAGTTCGTCCGTCCGCTGTCCGTTCGCAGCTTGTTTATTTACGTGTAAGTTCAGCTATTTTGGAGGAATACCATGGCTAAAGATATCGATTTTGGCACCGACGCTCGTGCCAAGCTTGCTAAGGGTGTAAACACCCTGGCAGATGCCGTAACCACCACTCTTGGACCTAAGGGTCGCTATGTTGCACTGCAGCGTTCTTACGGCGCACCAACCATTACTAACGACGGCGTCTCTGTTGCTCGCGAGATTGAGCTCAAGGACCCAGTAGAGAACATGGGCGCTCAGCTGGTCAAAGAGGTTGCAACCAAGACTAACGACACCGTCGGCGATGGTACCACCACCGCAACCCTGCTCGCACAGGTCATCGTTAACGAGGGCCTCCGCAACGTTGCAGCTGGCGCAAACCCAATCGCAATCCGTCGCGGTATCGACAAGGCTGTTGAGGCCGTTGTCGCTCAGATGAGGGGTATCGCAAAGGAGGTCTCAACCAAGCAGCAGATTGCTTCCGTTGGTACCATTTCCGCAGGTGACCCAGTTATCGGTGGCAAGATTTCTGATGCTATGGACGTTGTCGGCAAGGACGGCGTCATCACCGTTGAGGAGTCCCAGACCTTCGGCATCGACATCGACACCGTTGAGGGTATGCAGTTTGACAAGGGTTACGTTTCCCCTTACTTCGCAACCAACAACGAGACTCTCACCGCTGAGCTGGACAATCCTTACATTCTCATGACCGATAACAAGATTTCCTCCATTCAGGATATCCTGCCTATCCTTGAGGCTGTCCAGAAGCAGGGCGCACCTCTGCTCATCATGGCTGAGGACGTCGACGGCGAGGCTCTGACCACCCTCATCCTCAACAAGCTCCGCGGCGTTCTGAACGTCTGCGCAATCAAGGCTCCTGCATACGGCGACCGTCGTAAGCGCATGCTCGAGGACATCGCTATTCTCACCGGCGGCCAGGCAGTCATCAAGGAGCTCGGCGTCAACCTCAACGAGATCAGCGCAGAGATGCTCGGTCGCGCTAAGTCCGTCAAGGTCACCAAGGAGACCACTACCATCGTTGGTGGTGCTGGTTCCAAGGAGGCAATCGACGAGCGCATCGCCCAGATCAAGGCTGAGATTGAGAACACCACTTCTGACTTCGACCGCGAGAAGCTCCAGGAGCGTCTTGCTAAGCTCGCTGGTGGCGTTGCAGTCATTAAGGTTGGCGCAGCTACCGAGGTCGAGCTTAAGGAGATCAAGCACCGCATCGAGGACGCACTTCAGGCAACTCGCGCAGCTGTCGAGGAGGGCATTGTCGCAGGTGGCGGCGTTTCCTTCCTGGCTGCATCCTCTGTCCTGGACAGCGTTCAGACCTCTGACGCAGACGAGAAGATCGGCGTCGAGATCATCCGCAAGGCACTTGAGGCTCCAGTCCGCACCATCGCTAATAACGCTGGCTTCGAGGGCAGCGTAGTTGTCGAGAAGATCAAGGCACTCCCAACCGGCCAGGGTCTTGACTCCGCTTCCGGCCAGTATGGTGACATGATTGAGATGGGCGTTCTTGACCCAGTTAAGGTCACCCGCACCACACTCCAGAATGCAGCTTCCGTTGCATCCCTCATCCTCATCACCGAGGCAACTGTTTCCGAGATGCCAAAGGACACCACCATCGAGGAGTCCATTTCTCGCGCAGCTGCTCAGGGCGGCCAGGGCGGCATGTACTAATCCGCACCTTCGCGTCACTTCAATCGGGTCCAGCCTCTCGCTGGGCCCGATTTTTTCTACCCTCACGACAACTTGGCGAGAAACCCGTCTTGCTGCAGGCGAGAAATCCGCTTGATTGCAGGTGAACAACCCGTCTTGCAGCAGACGAGAACCCCGTCTTGTCGTAGCTGCAACGTTTGCCCGCTCATCGTCCATTAATCGAAATCATATGAATGTGGCGTCATTTGAGCGGAATTATTGCTTGCTACAGGTTAAAATGTTTATTTGCGACTGCGGTCATGTCGCCGCTGCGCCCGCACCGCGGTCATGCCGCCGTTGCAACTGCAGCCGCACCGTTAACACGCCACGCGCCAAAGGAGAGGAGGCACCATGGCTCAGAACCAGAATCGTAACGAGGAGCGAGATTTTCTCGACGACCTCATTGATATCCAGGACTCGCTGCAGGTGCTTTCCAACCCGCTCGACGCGCTGATGGGAAGCCTGTCGATTGACCCAAATACGGACAAGCCGTTTGAGCCAATGGACTACAAGGAAATCCCCTGGTCAAACGCTAATCGCTGCCTGAGGTGTGCCTCCGGAAAGGCCGAGGCATGCTCTCGCTGCTTGGACGTTTGCCCAGCTAACTGCATTGATATCCATAACCAGTCCGTACGCATCGACGACGAGGCCTGCCTTCAGTGCGGCCTTTGCGTTGCCGCGTGTCCAACCGAGACGTTCAACACGCGCCGCCACACGTCCCGCATGCTGTATGACCAGGTAGCTCGCGCGGCCTCCGCGTACGAGCAGTGCTACATTACTTGCACGCGCGCGCTGGCGAGAAAACCCGAGGGCAACGAGATCTGCCTGCCCTGTGTGGGCATGCTCTCCGCCGACATTTGGTTTTCGATCCTTACGGACTTTGACAACGTGAGTGTTTATTTGCCGCTGGGCGTTTGCGACCGTTGTCGTACCACCACCGGCGAGGAGGCATATACCCAGGCCATTGCTACCGCTGAGGAGTGGACGGGCGCCACGGTTGGCCTCGAGGTAGACGGCAACAACCTCAACCACAACTTCACGCGCGCTTACATCCGTTCGCAGTTCATCTCCAACGCGATGAACGGTGCGGAACGCCTGGTATCTGCATCGACGCCTGTCCTTGCAGGCGCTAAGGCAATTGCTGACCGCATCAACAATCACGCTCGTTCCCTGGACAAACTCCAGACGCAGCTTGATGACGTGATGGGTCTGCGTACCACCGACATGAGGCAGTCCATGCTCACGCAGGATCGCCGCCTGGTCATGGGCGCTCTCCAGCACGACCCAGACCTGGCTCCTTATGTGAAGCTCAAGGCTCCTATCTGGGATTCCAGCAAGTGCACGGTTTGTGGCGACTGCAAAAACACCTGCACAACGCATGCAATCGACATTGACGAGCGCGGTAAGCTGACCATCAAGATGCCGTTCTGCGTCAATTGCGGCGCCTGCGAAATTGTCTGTCCAGAGCCCGGTGCGCTTACGATGGTGCCGATGAACACTTCTGAGCTGGTTGTTCGCGATCGCAAGGCCGAGGAGACTGAGCGGCTTGAGGCTTTGGCTCGTCGTAAGGCTCGCTTCATTTTTGACACCGGCAAGGAGCAGCTCAAACACCTGGCGGACTCGATTTCCGAGGACTCAGACAAGAGTTCTACCACCGCTGCACAACAACCTCCAAAAGAGGATAATGGGGAGTAACACGCGGCTGCTAACACAGAGCACAACGCTTCTAGCTGCTCGTTCTTCTCGCCAGAAACGCAAGTAACCGTAACCGTCCACCGAAAACAAGAGGACTCACATGTCGCTTTCAATTGGTATCGTTGGCCTGCCAAACGTTGGTAAATCCACGCTGTTCACCGCGCTGACCCGCAAGGGTGGTCTGGCCGCAAACTATCCGTTTGCCACCATCGACCCTAACGTGGGTATCGTTGACGTACCTGACGCAAGGCTCCAGAAGCTGGCTGAGATTGTCAATCCTGGTCGTATCATGCCTGCAACCGTTGAGTTTGTGGACATCGCTGGCCTGGTCAAGGGCGCAAACGAGGGCGAGGGCCTGGGAAATCAGTTCCTGGCAAACATTCGCAACACCGACGCTATCTGCGAGGTTGTTCGTTACTTCAAAGACCCCGACGTCATTCACGTTGAGGGTCGCGTCAATCCTGACGAGGACGTTGACATCATCCAGACGGAGCTCATCCTGGCTGACCTGGGCACTATTGAGCGCGCCCTGCCTAAGCTGGAGAAAGAGGCCAAGCGCGATAAGGACCTCCAGCCCAAGCTCAACGTGGCAAAGCGCCTTCAGGAGTGGCTGAACGAGGGCAATCGCGCCGCTGACATGGATATGACCGACGAGGAGCGCCTGGCTGCTCGCGATCTCTTCCTGCTTACCATGAAACCAATCCTGTACGTCGCAAATGTCGACGAGGACATGCTCACCGAGCCCGCTCCTGTCATCAACGGCGTTCAGTCCATCCCTGTTTGCGCAGGTGTCGAGGCTGAGCTTGCTGATCTTGATCCAGAGGAGTCTGCAGAGTACCTGGAGTCCCTGGGACTTGAGCACTCCGGCCTGGAGACGCTTGCTCAGGCAGCATACAAGCTGCTTGGCCTGCAGAGCTACTTCACCGCTGGCCCTATGGAGGTCAGGGCGTGGACCGTCCGCATTGGCGCTAAGGCTCCCGAGGCCGCCGGCGTCATCCACTCTGACTTTGAGCGCGGCTTCATCAAGGCTGAGGTTGCCAGCTACAACGATTATGTTGAGCTGGGCGGCGAGGCCGGCTGCAAGACTGCGGGCAAGCTGCGCATCGAGGGCAAGGAGTACGTGGTCGAGGACGGCGACGTCATGCACTTCCGCTTTAACGTCTAAGCCACAAAACCGCTAACAGTAAACGTAAAACGGGCGAGAAGATCGGTCTTCTCGCCCGTTTTTGTGTGGGGTGGGGTAGTGTCGCGAGTCACGCGCCGTTGCGTGCCGCGTGCCGTTGCGGGTCGCGCCGCGGAGC
This sequence comes from uncultured Atopobium sp., assembly GCA_963509815.1. Classification (GTDB taxonomy): domain Bacteria; phylum Actinomycetota; class Coriobacteriia; order Coriobacteriales; family Atopobiaceae; genus Lancefieldella. The sequence goes on from CAUPCM010000001.1 coordinate 49,844, forward strand.
GCGTGCCGTGCGCTGTTGCGTGCTGCGGACGCGTCGCCGTTGTGAGCGCGCGTCGCCGCGTCGCCGTTGCGCGCCGTTAGCGCTTCGGAGCCTGATCGGTGCCCAGAACCACGGTGATGTCCACGTCGGTGGGGTAGTTGCCGTCGTTTGCCTTGATGTTAGCAGTAGGAATGTCCAGCGCTTTTGCAACGCCAACAGCCTTTGCCAGGCCCGTGCGCGTGCCGTCGTAGACAATAATCGAGTCGGTTGGGTGCTCCAGCGAGCTGTCGGCATAAGCGGTGTAGCCCTTAGTCTTCAGGATACCAGCCTTCTGAGCTGCAAGGCCTTGAACGTCGGTGCCGTTAAGCACGGCAACTTCACCGGTGTAGTCAGGCTTGATGCTGTCGGCCGCGGAGGTATCGCCCGCAACCGTACCAACGATACCTGTGGTTTCATCGGTGCTTGCATCCTCCAGAGGAGGCAGCGCCTGGTTTACGCGGTCCATCATGGTCTTCCACGCGCTCTTATCGACAATCTCGTACCAAACATCGTCGATGAGCTCGGACGTTGTTGGCGTGCGAGCGGAGTACATATCCTTGGAGGTGTCCATGCCTCTAAATGACATGGCCAGGCCTACGATATCGGTAACGTTGAGGTCGGTGGTTACGCTCTCAGCCATGGTAGACACAGCGCCCGACATAGAAACGGGGTCCAGCTGCAGGACCTTCTTGGCAATGGCCGTCAGAATCATGCGCTGGTTAGCGGCACGGTAGAAGTCGCCGGCGCCGTAGTTGTCGTATGCGTGACGACTGCGAGAAAGGCCAAGCGCTTGCTGGCCATTGAGCTGCTGCTCACCAGCAGGCAGGTCGATGCCCGAGTATTGCATGTCGGAAACAGCAACAGGCAGATTGACCGTAATGCCGCCGATGGAATCTACAATCTTGGTAAACGATTCAAAGTCTACCTCGGCGTAGTGCGAGATGTTGACGTTTGCCAGCTTGGAAACGGCCTCAACCATTCCAGATGCGCCGCCATAGCTGTATGCGGAGTTAATCTTCTGCTTTCCGTGTTCTCCCAGGTCAACCATAGTGTCTCGGGGGATGGAAATCAGGGTGATTTTCTTGTTCTTGGGGTCTACGCGAGCCAGAATAATAGTGTCGGCGCGGAAGTTTGCGTCGGAATCGCCCCAGTTCTCCGCGCGTCCCTCGTCCTTATCCACGCCCAGAAGCAGCATGTAGAATGGGTCAGACGGAGCAACCTGTACCAGCGTTGCCTGCAGGTTTGCGTCCAAGCCCTGACGGAGTTTTGAGTTAGTATCCAGCATCCACCACGCAAACGCTACGCCAGCTACCAGCAGCAACGTTCCCAGGATGCCCGCAAAAATCTTAAGACCACGACCGCGAGAAGAGCCTTGGCGCTTCTTAGAGTATGCACCGACGCCTTCGGCGCGCGAAGGCGCATGGCTCACGGCACCCGCTCGATGTGCAGCAAAGTGGGTGTGTTTTTGCTGCTGAGCTGGGGCTTCTTCGGGCCACTCATCGCCGACATTGGTCTGGCCAATCAAAGGCTCGCGCGTAAACCTGGAGCCGTGAGCTTCGTGATTGTTGCGTGCAGAACTTGCACCTGCGCTTCGAACGCTGCCCAGCGTGCGAGGCTGATATGCGCCCTGATTATAAGCGTCATAATCGTCCTGTGCGAAGTCCTCTGTATCGTACTCAGGGGTATCTTCGTACCTATCACGGCTGTTGTGACCGTGATTCTGAGATGAATGTGACCTTCTGGCCATTGGGGCTCCTTTGTGTTTAATCTGCGTTTTGCCCAATGCGTTTTGTCAAACATCTACTATACGCAATTTTGCGATTTCGTGCTGTAAGGAAACAAACCTGCCACAAAAATCCCCGCTTCAACGTGTGAAGCGGGGACGTGTGCGAGAAACCCCGTGGAGCCTCACAAACTAGACGGGTTTCTCGCCAAGGAAATACGAGTATTTTTTGTTTGCACAGAATAAGAAGACTTTTTGGCGCGCGCAATCTCTCGTGGTGTTATCGGCTGGTTGAAGGTATTATTAATAGCAATAAATTCGTGGTAGAGATATGTGTCCATACGTGCGGCATTGCGTTGGCGCAGAATCCAGAGTGACCGGGAAACCGGAGAAGCGGAGTCATGCATGAGCGAGTCCAGGCCCAAGCAGTTTGTTGCAGTTCTAGACTTTGGTGCCCAGTACGGCCAGTTAATTGCACGTCGCGTGCGCGATCTTAACGTTTACTCCGAGATTGTTCCTTGTGATATTTCCGCAGATGAGCTTCGTGAGCTCAATCCATCTGCGCTTATCTTGTCCGGCGGCCCTGCTTCCGTTTATGCCGAGGACGCGCCAAAGATTGACCCAGAGATCCTGGAGCTTGGCCTTCCTGTCTTTGGTTTCTGCTATGGACAGCAGATTATGGCAGTTACCCTGGGCGGCACCGTTGGACATACCGAGAAGGGCGAGTATGGCCCAGCTCATCTGACTCGCGCGGGGGAGAGCCGCATTTTTGACGGCACCGCTGAGCAGCAGACCGTTTGGATGAGCCATCGCGATGCTGTGTCTGAGGTCCCAGAGGGCTTTACTGTTACCGCTTCTACCGACGTTTGCCCTATTGCAGCTATGGAAAACGCTGCTAAGAACCTATATTCCACTCAATTCCATCCAGAGGTCAACCACACCGAATGCGGTTCTCAGATGCTTTCTAACTTCCTGTTCAATATCTGTGGTTTTGAGAAGACGTGGACCATGGACAACATCATTGAGCAGAAGGTGGAGGAGATTCGCCAGAAGGTTGGTGAAGGTCGCGTTATTTTGGCGCTTTCCGGTGGCGTTGACTCTTCCGTTGTCGCAGCTCTTGTCCACCGCGCAATCGGTGATCAGCTGACCTGCGTGTTTGTTAACCACGGCATGCTCCGCAAGGGCGAGCCAGAGATGGTCGAGCAGGTCTTCCGCAAGCAGTTCAACGTGCCTCTGATTCACGTTCACGCAGAGGAGCGTTACGCAGAGCTTCTGGCTGGCGTTACCGAGCCAGAGATGAAGCGACGCCTGATTGGTACTGAGTTCTGGAAGGTCTTCTTTGACGAGGCCCAGAAGCTGGACGGCGTTCAGTTCCTGGCACAGGGCACCATCTATCCCGACATTATTGAGTCCGGCGCTCGTAAGACGGGCGGCAAGGCGGCAACCATCAAGAGCCACCACAACCTGATTCCATTCCCCGAGGGCGTTCACTTTGACCTGATTGAGCCTTTGGATCACTTCTTTAAGGACGAGGTTCGCGCGCTGGGTGTCTCTCTTGGTCTGCCAGAGAATCTTGTCTACAGGCAGCCATTCCCAGGTCCTGGCCTTGCTATCCGCATCATTGGCGACGTTATCCCAGAAAAGCTGGAGATTCTCCGCAACGCCGATGCCATTGTCCGTGAAGAGATTGACGCTTACAACGCTCAGCTCTTTGACGAGACAGGCGATCGTAACTCCGAGCACAGCGTTTGGCAGTACTTTGCGGTACTGCCCGACATTAAGTCCGTTGGTGTCATGGGTGATGAGCGTACGTATGCTCGTCCAGTTATTCTGCGCGCCGTTGAGTCGAGCGATGCTATGACCGCTGACTGGGCAAAGCTTCCTTACGAGCTGCTGACTCGCATTTCTTCTCGCATCGTCAGCGAGGTTGCTGGTGTTAACCGCGTGGCCTACGACATCACTCCAAAGCCACCTGCGACCATTGAGTGGGAATAAGGTAAATAGCCCATTTCACTTGGTCTCATCCTGTACGCTTGGCCGCGGCAGTTAGTAACTAACACCGTGCGTAATAGACGATTTTGGGGCCATTTTTGGCTCCGAAGACCTGCATAATAATGGCGAGTGACGGTTCCTTTGCAATTGTTGCAGCCTCGGGATGCAACTGTACGTCCATGCTTAATTTCTACGTATATTAAGCATGGACGTACAGGAGTATAGCCTTACCATTATCGCCGAGAGCACTATGTCCACTTTTTTGTAATTCAGGAAGCTATTCATGGAGCAATTTGCGAATGTCATTCTAAATAGTTTTCAAAATGAGCGAAAGGCTATCCTCGACAAAAATCTCCTGCCTATAAGATGTATCGAATACGAAGCCGGTCGGCTGTATACGCACTTTCCATCTATATCTTCAATTGACACTGCCTGTATATAGCTATAATTCTAGCTAGTATTAAAGAAGGTCAGAAATGGCAGCATTGACGATGGGGCTCGCGGAGGCAAAGAACAATTTTTCTCGTGTGACGACAGAGGTTAAAAGGACCGGTAGGTCGGTTACTATCTTAAAAACAACAAGCCCTGGGTTGTGATTCAGTCAGATCAGGGTAGTAGCAGCGTCGCAGACGTCGCTGTCGACTTTATGGACGAATACGCTGACGTGTTCGAAAAGCTTGCTAAATGAGTGCGCTATCCTTCTCCAAAAGGCAGTTTTTACCTCCTATTTCCCCTTTCTCCTCGTGCTAGCAGATAACTCGTTAAAGCTTCATTGAAACGTAATAACAAAGGACATATGAATTGAAAAACAGCTTGAAGAAGATTGTTTACTTTGACCGCGAAACCATCAATAACGCTCTGCAAAGAGAGAACAGAGGTGTTGTTCAAGAGACTAGCTCCCAAAGCTCAAACAAGTTTCTAAATGGAGATGCAAGCGCGAAATCCCATTTCTCTACAGCATTGGGAGTTCCATTTATTGGCAGACTCAAATTCTTATTCAATGGAAAGATTGAATTGCAGTATCTTCGTGAATGGGATAGTAGAACAACAGTAACTTCAACGGATATCAGTATGTTTCGCGTTATTGAAAGTAGCCTTGAATCGTTTAACAAAGTCCAACTTCATGATGTAAAAAATTCACTAACATCATTCAGAGTAGCTGCAACCTTTCTTAAGCTTGCGAAGCCCAATAACCAAGATTTCAACATTAGAGAAGTGGCGGACTTGTTGACCTCCATGGAGGGATATGACTTATACGATATTGGAAACAATCAATACGTTAGGTTCAACCAGAAGGCATATTTGAGCAACTATAAAAGAAATGACATATCGATGTCTGTCCTAGACCTGTACTGTATGCAAGTTGGCGATTACCCTTCCGACAGCTTTGATTATCTAAAGAAATTAAGTGCCATGCAATCGCTATTTGACGTTCCTACTGAAAAGGACAAAACCTTGGAGGATATCTACTTTTCCAGTAATTCGCCAGAAGGGATCGAAGTGGAACAAAAATCTTGTAGTAAAGATAAGCAAAGTAATCGAAATATTAAGCTATATGACGTCTTATGTGCTTATGTAAGCGAGCAGTAGTCATGCGTAGCTACTTTATCATTATTGGCTCAGTTTCATTTTTCGAGAAGAACCTTCAAAGCCTATCTGCAAACGGAGCTGAGTTCAATGACGTTATAACGTTATTCGATACTGCGAGAACTGCTGGAAAGACTCCTCAAAAAATTAACTCTCTCATTGTTCGAAACAATCACTATCATGGAATCGTAGAAAGTGCACATGCTCGTCTGGGAGGTTTAATAGAAGACGTAACGGAAAAAGATGCGCTTGTATACATACACAACCCCACCAGGATTCTTTTTCATTACATACGCCGCGAGCATGAGGCTGAAAATTGCAACCTTCAATTAATCAAAGAACCGAGATCCTCTTTTGCAGAAATATCTGATGTTCAAAAAAAGATCGAAGATGTCAGGCGGAAAGTTATTGGGCAAGACAATGCCTTAGAGCAAATAGCTAAAACACTAAACTACCTAGCAAGAACCAAACGAAATAAACCATACGTATTAATGTTATACGGAAATAGCAGCTTGGGAAAAACCGAAACTGCAAAGGCAATAGCGGAGACATTTTTTAATGGAAAAATGATAGAGCGTCATCTTTCGATGTTTGAAGATTTTTCTCTTGCAAATTCGGATTATCTTTTCGGAGGAAAGCCAAACGTTAATTCATTGGGATATGAGCTAAATGAGCGCGAATCGAATCTTGTATTTTTTGACGAGATGGACAAATGTGGAGCGTCATATCGATCGGCATTCTATTCTTTGTTTGATAATCCAACTTTTCTTGACACAACATATGAAGTTGACATAAGTGGCCTTCTAATTGTGTTAACTTGCAACTTTCTTACTGAAGAAGACATAAGAAGAAACCTTGGGGATCCAATTTATTTCCGAATTGATAAAAGTATCTACTTCGAAGAGTTCTCTCCAAATAATTTATTGAAAATATTGGAAATAGAAGCAGATAAGCAGTTGTCACAGATTGTCAATCATGAAGAAATCAATCGCCAGCAGGTGATACAGTTAGCGGCAAGAAAAATCCTTCTTACTGAGTCAAACGGAAGAACGGTTCAAGCCGCAGTTCGTTCAACCATAGAAAATCTTTTATATGAGCAAGAACCCATGTAAGGGATAATGCTTCGGTAGCACAGTGAAAAGAGCGCAGAAAACATCTGCTTGCTTATGTCAAATAATTCTCGTGTAGCTATACGTGCCCACACCAACACGCCTGAAATGTTTTCTGCACCCTTCTATGCAAGCCTTAAATTATCTAATCATATCTAAGACTATGGCAATATATACTATATTATAAGTATGATTGTCGTATGTCTTACCATTGGAGGAAAAAACGAAGAAGGACGACCTCATAGAGTTCATGCATGAAAGCACCGGTCGCATTACCACCAAACAAGCACGTAAGGCGGGCTTTTCATCGAGCATGTTGCAGCTGCTCGTCTCCCAGGGCGTAGCGGTCAAGGAGAGCCGTGGGGTCTTTGCACTCGCGGATACACCGCTAGATGACTTCGCTGTCATCTCGCTTCGCTGGCCGAAGGTCGTCTTTCGCTGCAGTAGCTCGCTCTACCTCCACGGCATGACTGATATCGTGCCGGGTGTGTACGAGATCTCGCTCCCCCGGGGATACAAGGAAGATGGCATAGTAGGGGAGTTTCCCAACTGCCTTGTTTCGCATGAGGGCAAGGGGCTCTATGGTTTGGGTGTGGTGCAAGGCGAGTCTCCCGCGGGCACACCGCTGCTGCTTCACGACCGCGAACGCAGCATCTGTGACCTCGTGATGGCGCGCAGACGCGGCGAGGCTGACACCCAACTTTTCGGACAGGCTATGAACGCGTACTTTGACTCTCCCGAGAAGGACTTGCCCCAGCTGATGCGCTATGCAAAGGTCATGAACGCAACCGCAGAGATTCAGATGTACTTGGAGGTGCTGTCATGACAATCCTCAGCGATGCAAGCCTGAGAGGTAAAGCGAAGACTCTGGCAAGGGAGTACGGCCTTTCGGCCCAGGAGATCATGCAACGCTATTTCTTCGAGCATTTTCTTATGAGACTAGAGAGGACGCAGTACCGTGAACACTTCATCATCAAGGGAGGGCTGCTTCTTTCCTCGATGATGGGTGTGGCCCAGCGCACCACCATGGATTTAGACGCGACTATTAGAGCTCTGACGGTGAGCGAAGAGACAGTTGCGGCTGCCATGCGAGATATTTGTTCCATCAATCTAGGAGATGGGATTACCTTTGCGTTCGAGCGAGTAGAGCCCATCCGCAAGGACGACGACTACGGCGGATTGCGTGCGCATCTGACTGCGACATTCGGGCGTATGAGGACGCCATTGAAGGTTGATGTCACGACAGGTGACGTCATCATCCCGAGGGAGATTGAATACAAGTTCCCCACCCTGTTCGGGGAGGGATTGATTCATTTGATATCGTATCCGTTAGAGACGTGTATCGCAGAGAAGTTTGAGGCGGTAGTGAAGCGTGGTGTCGCCACCACGCGTGCCCGAGATCTGTACGACCTCGCTACGCTCGTAAGACTATACGAACAGACGATTGACTGGGAGACGCTGCGGGAGGCTGTACAGCGGACGTCTGAGCATCGCGGTTCTTCAGACATTATGAAAGACTATGAGCTTGTTAGTCGAGAGATTGAGGGCTCCGATGAAATTGCCCGCATATGGAGTGCGTATACGCGTCTGAATCCATATGCCTCCGCGATCTCAGTGGTGGATGCCATGGACGCTGTTCGCATAATCGGGGAAAGAGCCAACCTCTGAGGAGCGCATGCAATTAGTGAGGTTTTGTTGCGACGAGGCATGTGAATTTGGAACTCATCTACTCGCTACGACGAAGTCTCATCATAAACAATAGGTATGTAGTCACCCGATGAGCTGAAAGCATCATTTTCCCAGCTCATCTACCCTGCTGAGTACATGAAAACGGGCTACGCGATGATCGAGTGGGAGTAGTTGCAACTTAAAATCTTCGCTACTAACTTTTTACGTCTTTATTTTCTACAGTTTTTAGGTGAACAAAGCAGTAACGGGATGAACTGTGTCCAAGTTTTGGGACGCAGTTCAATAACGGGTGGTTGTGATTTTGAGATCTAAGCTTTGCTATGATTAATGAGCCATATGAGTATTCCTATCAGTTCTTAGATTTTATATTTTTGATGTTTTGCTCACTTGTCTCTAAGCTGAGCTTACGCCTTGCTAGCGGATGGTATGTACTGATTATCCATATGCCAAGTCTTTCAAAGTAGAAAGCGTACTGATCTCCATCACTATAGGAGATATAGGGGTAACTCGCACTCTCTCGTATATTAAAATGTTTCTGAAGTAATTCGTATAGGTCTTTTTGAACGAAGACATATTCCAGCTCTTCTCCAATGTTAGCTTCATGTTTCTCGACCGAGTTATTTTTCATCCAGTCTATAAGGCTTAGGAAACGAGCAACTTTTTCCGTTTCGTCCATATTTCTATAGAAAGAGGATGCATTCGTAAATCCCACCGCGCCGGGCTTTGGGGGGTAACGAAGGTTAGCCAAATAGACATCTGCAATGAAAGTTAGGTCTTTAGAAGTAGCGTCAACATCAGAAACCAGGCTACATAGTTTTCGGAAGTAATTCCTGTACCGAGTACATCTTCCTTTATAAGAAGATCTGATCTTATCGTTTTCAAAGCAATTGTTTATGTGGGTACTCTTCTTCTCTTCATCGCCAAGACAAGTCCACCATTCGTGGTTGTAAGCCACATTAAGCGAGTCGTAAGGAGCTTTGTATCCAGCTTTTCCGATGCCCCCCTTCTTTGGAAACATCTCGCTCACATCGTCGCCTTCTGCCTTTCCCGGCTCTTTGAGAATGATTGCGATTCCCGATGGCTTGCATGGAACATTGGAGATTCCCATCGTCTTTTGATCAATATTTAATGATTTCCATTCTTGACTGATGGGTGGCCCCCAATAGAGAAACGAGTTTTGTTGATCATCTTCCATCAGGTGCTCATTTTCGTCGTGTAGCATACGATCTCCTTTCCTACTTGCAGTGAATGTCTTGCATAGAAGATATCATAGTCTTGATTCCTGTTTTGCTAGGCTCTTTGCTTAGGAAAAGAGAGGTGTGAGACAGCTGGAGACAGTGTTGTTTGCTATGTAGTTGACAGAATTAATAAACAAAAAATTTTGTATGGCCCTAAAGTTTAGGTTTTAATAGCAGACATATATACCTGCATAAATAAAAAACCCTACCTATATAATTGAAGGTAAGACAGATTTTCTCGCCAAGGACCGAATACTCGAATGCATAACGAATCTCACGATAGAAAAATATTTGAAAAGAACTGAATAATACTTTAGACAGTGGGTATAATCGCTCTCGCCGTTATTGGAAGCGATTTTGTGTTCGTATATATTGGCCTCGTTTTGTTGTTGTCCCTTAGTTAAAAGTACTATTTGTTACCTTTTGTCTATTTGTTGTCAAAACAGTAGGTGTCGCGAGCGCTTGTTTACGTAAAGGCGCAAAGGATACAAAGAGAAAAGGGGTATGCATGGCGTTGTCTGGGTTCAAACGTATACAGAGGATTCAATGTTCAGAAATGAGGCGGGTGCACCTATATCTGCCGGTGCAGTTTTGCAGTTCTAGTTTGGATGAGCATATGCTCGAGCAAAGAGATACAACAGGAACTTTCGCTATCGCACCTATTGAGAAGTAATTTCAGTAAACGGTGAGGTAAAAGTAAGCAAACAACAAGGTTGGAATAACAGATTGTTTGGCTTGTTAATGTATGAAAACCTGACCGTAGTTAACTAACAGTATTACTAATACCTACAACTTATATCTACATATATGCGTTGTGTCTTGCAATGAGAGACATTAACGCATCTTGATGGACGGGTTTCTCGCCACGTCACTGACCGCTGCTCAATTTAGGAGGCTATATGAAAACGTAAGATTTGACGCTCAACTCTGCGTATTGAAATGGAGCACGGTAATTATCAACGAATAGCGAGCGAGCAGGCAGGAGAGAGTATGAGAACGTACATTGCAGAAGTAGCGCACCAGTACTATATGGATTCGGATTTTAAACGACCTACGGCAGAGAGCGTCTCATTTTTATACAGCGAGCTGGATAAAGAAAGTTTTGTGGCTGTGTACGAATCACACTTTGGCTTTAGAAGCCCACTATCGTTTTGCGTCATCGTATATAGCAAGCCATTTGTTGATAATACAGAGTTCGTGAAGGACCAGGTTGTAAGAGCATGCGAAATTTGGAATTTAGGTTTCGATAAGGATTTGCGAAAAAACCTTTCGGTTAAAGAGAGCAATGCCATGCAAGTTTTGGGTGAGGCCACCACGCAAGGATTGAATTCCCTGCGCTCCATGTTGAGCGTTGTGGGTGCAAATGAGTTCTATGACGTATTTAAATCGTCTAATGATTTTGCTACGGAATCATTTATTGATACAGCACATGGCAAAGACACATTATTGAAGGAAGCCTTGCAATCAAAATTTGGTAAGAACCTCGCAAAAGAAGTGCAACGCATTTATGAGAGTGCTGATGCAGTGGCTGCAGATAGTGAAAAGTACAATCATTTCCCCGTGCATTATATTTTGGAAGGCGCAGGTTCTCCCGTTGGTATGCAGGGTTTTAACGTATTGGCCAGTGCGTTACAAGACGCTGGTCGTGTTCCCTCAACACACGTGTACAAGCTTAATTTTGATTGCCCTCAATGGGACAGCGCATACAGAAGTGAGGTTATAGAGTGTCTTAACGATAACCTCGTAAGCTGCTTTGAAGACAATTTGTTACTTATTCAATATTCCGAGTCTCAAAATGATAGAGACCTTGACCTCCGTAAGTATCAAGCACTTACAAAGCTTATGGGGCTTCTTAACAATCATCTCGATCGTGTGCAAGTAGTGCTTATGGTTGCAGCAGGTAATGAGGCGAATATGCAACGCTTGGCGGATAAGCTACAGGCTCCTGTGGTTACTATAGAATATGAGAAAGGTCTGGCTGTTTGGAATCAGACGGATGCATATGACAAGCTTGTACAAGTGGCAAAACGTCGTGGGGTAGAGCCGTCTGCATCAATGGAGTCATTACTTGCAAAATATCAATTTAACCGCAGCGACCGTACGGTAACGCAAATATTTGATGACTGGCAGACACTGTCGCAGACACAACAAGTCTATCCCTTGTATCGAGATGCGTATCATACGTACCTGAAGTCTCCGATAAAACAGGCAGATCCTATGCAGCGTTTGCAGGAGCTGATTGGCCTATCAGCACAAAAGCAGCTGATTCAAGATATTGTTTTGCGTATTAGAATGAATCGCACGCTTGTAAGGCTGGGACAGCCCACAAGGAACTTCTCGATGCATATGGTGTTTTCCGGCAACCCTGGTACTGGAAAAACTGAGGTAGCAAAACTGTATGGAGAAATCCTGCATCGTGAAGGTGTTTTGCGAGAAGGCCGTTTGGTTGTTATTTCTGGTTCAGAGCTGAGCCCTGGTAATGTCCCTAAGATATTTGAGGCGGCACGTGGCTCGGTGCTGTTTGTCGATGAAGCTTATACGTTAATTGGCTATTCTGAGACAGTGGCGGCGTTGATAGCTGGTATGGAAAACAACCGCGAGGAAACGGTAGTTATTCTAGCTGGATATTCTCGTCATATGGAACAACTGTTAGATACAAATCCCGGTTTTAGGTCGCGTATTGGCTTCACTATGAAGTTTGACGACTATACGACGGAAGAACTGGAACAGATCTTTGAGTTGATGGCAAAGCATGTGCAGGTAGCTTTGACAGATGAGGCGCGTACTTGTGTACGGGATAAGCTTTCTGGTGCTGGTCGCCGAGGAGATCAGGGTAATGCACGATTTGTGCGCAAGCTGTTTGAAGATTCGCTTGGTGCCCAGCAGCTGAGATTGGCTCATTTATATGCAGATGCGAGCGATTCCCTGCAGCTTAAGCATGAGCTTGGAATGTTACAAGGGTGCGATATTGTGTCTTTGGCAGACAGCGATGCCATTGCTCAGTATGGAGAAGTTTTCGCAGGACAGACATTAAAACAGGATACATGTAGTCAGTCTGCACAAGAGCGGCTTGCAGATTTAATTGGATTGGATGAGGTAAAGCAGGTTATATTTGAACGCCTTACATACGCGAAAGTGCAAAAGTATAGGCGCGACAATGGCTTTGAGTCTAAGTATTTACCGATGCACATGGCATTTCTCGGCAATCCCGGTACTGGAAAAACTGAGGTAGCACGTCTGATAGGAAAGATCTTGAAGGATGAAGGCATCTTATCGGTAGGTGATTTCTACGAGTGCGGTCGTGCCGATTTGGTGGGCACGGTTGTGGGATCTACGGCACCTAAAGTGCAGGCGTTATTTGAGAAAGCTCGAGGCTCAGTAATTTTTATCGACGAAGCCTATTCGCTTATTGATGACAGGTCACATAGTTATGGTGATGAGGCGATCAATACTATCGTTCAATGTATGGAGAATATGCGCAATGATGTGGTGGTAATTTTTGCTGGTTATGAGCAAGAAATACTTGATTTCATGAGCTGCAATCCAGGGCTCGCATCTCGAATAAAGACACAGATTCGGTTTCCTGACTATTCGATTGATGAACTGGGTCAAATTCTGAACCTTATGGCTTGTGAACTTGGATTTACTTTAGCGGATGATGTATTGTCCCGTTTTGAGAAACAGATTGCTGCAGCGGCGCAGTTGCCAAACTTTGGTAATGCTCGTGTAGTTCGTACGATGCTTGAGGACGCTATGGTGGCACAGGCTGTACGTGTAAATGCTGTCTTAGCTGGGACTGCCGTTCGGGACGTTGGATCTGCAGAAGCTGCTGAGACAGCAGAGAAAATTGACTCTACCAAGAAGACTATTGACGATAAGCAGCTTATGGAACTGCGTGGATGTGACTTTAAAATCGATATTCCCTTAGCATCAAAATCATTCATGGGTTTTGCGTAGAGTTGAGAAGGTTGTGTAGTTGGTAGTTGTTTCAATGCGAATGTCCTGACTATGCCATTTTTGTATCTATTTCTCGTGCTTTTGAGCAGGCGTCATAATGGCGCCTGCTTTATTCGAGGTTTTAGCCTGTTGAGCACGAGTAACGTGCGAAACATAAAACCACCCGCTATTGAATTGCCTCCCATTTCTTATGTCCAAGTTTTGGGACGCAGTTCAGATCGGGGCATAGTAAAATATCCACAGTTCCAACGATATTGTTACGGCTGGTGGAAACGGCAGGAGGATTGACATGGCGATTAGCCTCATTGACTTGATTAAGTTCTACTACGACAAGGAAAAACATTACCCGATTAGCGATGAGTTCATAAAGAAGTATCAACAGAAGCCGACGGGAGATAGTTATATAGATTTTGCTCGCACGACGGGCCATACAGTATCCGCCGAGCAATGCGAGCCGAATCAAAAGTGGCATCTCTTCGTGGCGTATATCTCAGATAAACTCGAAGTCAAGGACGAGGACACTAAAGCTTGTATGGGGAAACTGGCTTGTATGGGGAAACTGTGGTGTCCGGAATTGCTGCTCTGGATGGCCGAAGCTGCGGGTATCGACGACGAGATCGTTACGGAAGCCAAAGAGGCGGCCGCGAGCGAGATAGACAGAATCAGGGAGGAAAAACCCGATAGCAGCTACTCGGCGAAAGCGGTAGACAAGATGGATGCAAAGATGAAAGAAAAGTACGGCAAGAACCTACAGTATATGATCGCTGAGAAGGTCAAGCCAGCCTTGTAGGCAGCCGCTTGCCGGGTGAGTTTTCCTTGAGCCGAACATGCTTGAGCTGCCGCTCAATGCGCACAGTGGGCAAATGATTTGTCTGGGAAACAGAGGCCCGGTTTTCGATTGATTCAGCACTCTAAAGAGGAAACCGAAGAGAGGCAGTGTCGCAGGCCTCTCTTCGGTTTTATGGTTTCGAGATGCTAGCGCTCGTTGGACCCAATCATCGAAATGGCCTTCTCGTCGTTCATGATGCTGAGCAAAACGGATATCAGGGGGGAAGAAAGATCCTCGTTGATGCGGGCAGGCAAAGTCGCTGTAATGCAGTCGCACACCTCGAGAAGAACTAACTCGAAAAGGTCGTCGCTGACGGCCATTATGGCCATCAAGTCGTATTCGTCGTCTCCCTTCGTCAAGCAGAATCTTGGCGTTACTAGACAGGACGGCGAATACAGGTTTCCGCTTGCCCAGTTATCGCTGAAAGGTCAGTATTTCGCATTGATGAAATTAAGCAGCCGATACAGCTGCGGCTATTTATTGGTCTTTTTGCGAGCCATCCGCTTACGCTTTCACCAAAGTACACCCTTGCTTCCAAGCATGTCTGATAGAAGTCGAACGAGGACTCCAATAATTCGCCGGGGGTAATGCTCAAGACCGGTTAGGCCAACCAGCAGGGAGCCGCCGCCCCTGATGTTCTGGTAAAAGATATAGCGGCTATTGGCGGGTATGGCAAGGCTCTTGGATGCGGCGAAGTCCAACTTGCCCCTAAAGCGTTTTCCTTATCCACAGATTCGCCCGCTTGCCCGCCTTTGCTGCCCGCCAAGGTCTCTCATCGCTTTGCGGGCGACAAGAGACCTTCTGGCCCGCCGGGGGGGGGGGGAGATCAATCTACGGGCCCTGCCCCGCCGTCCAGGGCGGTCGAGGCCGGCTACCTCACCTCGAAGTATCGCGACATATTTTCCTTCAGGTTGTCGAACCCGTAGGAATTCTCGTAGGCGGCCAGGATCTCCTCTAGCTTGGGGAGGTCGTCACCCGCAATCTTCGCGATTTGCGCGATGGCCTCGTCTTCGGTCTTCCCGTTGATAATCAGTACTGGCTTGCCCTCCACCGCTTGCGCACTTCCCTTGCATCGATCGAAAACCTCGCCCTGCCCGAGTTCGAGATCCTCGAACTCGTCTCCAGGGCGCCTATTGCCTGCTGCGCTCTTTATCGGACCCTCCATCATGTACGCACCTATCACCTTGAAACTAAGCAAATTACAGCCAACAGAAGACTCAATAGATTCTTTCGGGTATGATCCCCGCCGCCAAGTCGTCTCTTGCAGATTTGGCGTATTCTATAAAGCGGTCGATAGTTTTAAACTCTTTTCGAGACACGATAAACTGCTGCTCGATGTAGTCTTCAAACTGCGCCTTCGTGGGAACGAAGAACTATCCGGTCCTTTCGTCTATCGCGATGTTAATTTTCTTCATAGAGCTTGTCCTTCTCGTACAGCTTCCGCAGATTCACCCCGTTCTCAAAGAGGTTGATGTAATCGAACACGTTGTGCACCCAGATTGTCACAGCGACAACGTGTTCGTACGGCACCTCATGGCCATCCCAACCAGTCCCGATATCGAAATAGGCTCCGGTACTAAGATACCTGGTCATAAGGTCGCTTTCATTAGTAGAGAACGTTCCAGACATGTCGAAAGTATGTATGATCTGGTCTCCATCGATCTGGTCTCTATCGATCTGGTCTATGAGAATCCCTGTCCAACGCGGGCTCGCGGGGAGAACAGCCGGCGGCCTGCAGCCGCAGCTGACGCGAACCGAGGCCCGCCGCGGCTCCTGAGCGTTGGTGGCATCCGGCGCATCGCCTTGCACAGCGGCCTTGACCGGACTTGGATTTGATGGTATAAAAGATTCAAATTCTGGGCTGGCCGAAAGGCCCTGGTCCACCCAAGGGCGGGGACGTTTTCCCCGCCATTTTTGTATCAAGAGGAGAACGGTGGCCGAGCTGAGCGTCTTCATCGACGAGTCGAGCGATTTCGGGCCCTACGAGCCCCATGCCCCCTACTACATCATCACCCTGCTCTTCCACGACCAGGATGTCGACATCTCCGAGCAGATTGGGCACCTGAGGCGCCACCTCGCCGAGCAGGGCTTCGCCGAGACCCATGCTATACACTCCGCCCCGCTCATAAGGCGCGAGAAGGACTACTCCGGGATGGACTTGACCGCTCGGCGCAAGCTGTTCAGGTCGCTGTTCAACTTCATACGATTGTGCGAGATCTCGCAAAAGTCGTTCGTCTTCAAGAAATCCGAGTTCCCGGACCACGACAAGATGGTATCCAGGATATCGCGCGAGGTGAGCATGTTCCTGCGCGACAACCTGCCCTTCCTCCAGGGCTTCGACAGCATCATCGTCTACTACGACAACGGCCAGAAGGAGATCACCAACCTGGTCAACACACTCTTCAACGCGTTCCTCGAGGCCGACGTCAGGAAGGTCTCCCCATCGGACTACAGCCTGTTTCAGGCCACGGACATGTTCTGTACGCTCGCGCTTCTGGAAACCAAGCTCGAGAACGAGGGCTTGAGTAACTCGGAAACGGAGTTCTTCCTGAATGCGAGGAACCTGAGAAAGAACTATCTAAAGCCAACCGCTGCGAAAAGGATCTTTAACTAGTTGTCCGCCTCCTCACAGGGCGGCTTACCGTGACCCGCGAAACTTCCTTGCCCCGCTCTGAAAAGATACGACCCCGGGTTCGGTCACATAGCACACGGATACCTGCGTGACTCGCCCAGGGGGGCAACACCCCCAATGGGCTGTTTTTTGCATGAAAGATAAAACCCTGGATAGCTCATGAGTTTGATTTGTCTTCAAAACCATATAAGGCTCTGACCTGCGAAAACTCAAACGAGAGACCTCAGGAACAAAAAACGTAAACTCAGAGGGCATGAGTTTGCTCGTGAGTTTATATATTTGTTCCGAGATTGTCCCCAAAAGCGCTTAAAAGCCCAGGTCACGGGATTCCAGCACTCGGCGGCACTCGAAAAATGGCGCACCTTGCATATGCAAACCCAAACCTCGGACTTTCTCAATCATTGAGTGGGAATAAAGCTTAGTAATATATCCTTCATCACTTAGTGATAGCCGTATTATTTTTTCACTTAAAGTTAGTTCATAAATATAGAATGATTTTTGTCTAATATTTATTTATATTTGAGGCTTAGCCTGTTGAGTGCGCGAAGCGCGCGAAACACAAAACCACCGCTATTGAACTGCCTCCCATTTCTTGGACATAAGAAATGGGAGGCAGTTCAGACGGCGATGAAGAGGCTTGGTAGGCTCCTCAAGGCGGCGTTAAAGGTTACGCTGGGTTTTTTTCGTCTGGCTGTTCCGCACCGTGTTCAAATGGGTAATGTAGGAAGAGAAAACGAAAATAGTGCGGAAGCAATCTCGGAAAGCAGGAAAGCGAATAAGGTCTCATGCTCGAGCATGGGACCTTATTCGTTAAACGGGTGGTTTATTCTCCCGTGTACGCGCCGACGAACAGCGGCGCACCGGCATTGGTGAACAGCGCGAACGCGAAGGGTCAATCGAAGACGATCCTGACGGGCTCGGGCGGGTCCATTGGCAGAGCCCCAGCGCAGCAGGCAAACTGCGTGAAGGCTGCGCCCTCGGCCCCGTTGGGGTCGAGCTTGAGCATCGAGCTCTGGATCGTCCTGTCAAGCATTGTGTCTGCCTCGGTAAGGCTGCCGAGCTGAGCCTCGGTCGAGAAGACCCGACGCACTCTCATGGCCTTCATGGCGGAATCGAGACTCATGCCTTCTGTCTTCAGGTCTAGCTCGGGGACGACGAGCTCGATGCCCCCCTCGGGATGATTGACGCACATCCTATCACGGCATCGGGAGATCAAGCTCCATGCCGAGCCACTTCCGATGAACTTTTCGATGCCGGCCGTTTCATCGGGCATGGCAAACACGGCTTGCGCTCCCGACTCCATGTGCCAGGTCACTGCGGTGCCGCCTGCTTCCCTGATAAGGTCTTCATAAAAACTGAATCCGTCCATCATCGTGACGGTCGGTGTGGAACTGGTAGCATGGAACGGCATATCCGTTTCTTCATTATCCAGACAGTTGATCCACGTGTTCTTGAAGTGCATCACGCTCATGAGGGCGAGCGTCGTCGAGGCATCGAGCCGCGGAACCGAAGTGAACTTGCCTCTGGTGTTCTCGGCGAGCCAGCTCGACATCTGCGAATGAGTTTCTTCGCTGACAGGGGTTCGCCTCGACCGCCTTGCCATTCATATCGCTAATCGACTCTGCATACGATCCGCGAAGCGGCGCTTGGTCGGGATTGGTCCAGATCGACGTGCCGATGGTGAAGCTGTAGTCGTCAGGCAAGTTTTCAGAGGGCTTGCCGAAGAGCGCGGTGTGGGCAGCTTCCCGCGCATCCGCGTCGCCGAGCACCTCATCGATCTCGGTGAGCGTCTCCGTCTCCGCATCCCTTGCGAGCGCTTCGAGTGCAACCTCGAGGCACGCAGGCGAGGAAACGAAGCTCTTGCCGTCCCCGAAGCCGATCCTGAGAAGCCGTGCAGCTATGGAATCGAGCCCCTGTTCTGGTTGGGTATCAAGTTGATTTCTTCCATCTCCGCGGGGTCCTCTGACGCCGGCGACTCGGGTCTCTTTTCCATGAGAGCGCGGGCGCGTTGTTCTTTCTCGATGATGAAGCGCTTGTGATAGAAGAGATCCGCAAAGTCCAGGATTCTTTTCATCTGCGCAGTGTCAAACAGCGCCCCGAAGCCCGCGCCGATGACGGGGACCATCTTCCCGACGGTCTCGAGCGTCATTTTCTGCCCAATCTGGGTGAGCACTTTCTTGAAGACTCCGGCCTCGAGCGCCTTCTTGCCGCCGTTCTCGACTGCCTTGCGGGCAGCGCCGTTGGCAAGCGCGCGGATTTGGGCTATCGCGAGGGCACCGCCGCCTTGTTTGACCATCGCCGACCAGCCCTTTTTCGCGGCCTGTTTGACAACGGCTGCTTCCGCGTAGACGAGAACCTTGCCGATGTACTCGCTCGTGGCGTCGACTTTGGCCTTGGGAGCGAGGGCGCTCTGGAACACCTCGCTCGCGACAACGAGCTCGGATGGATCGTCCTTGACGTCGTAGCCGTAGAACATGGCGACCGACTGGACGGCTCTGAAGTAGATGAGCATGCTAAGGGCAAGGTTGGCGGGCAGGCCCCAGAAGCCCGCGGCGCCCGTGCCTCCGCCTTCGGCGAGAGCTATGCCCATGTGGTACAGCCTTTCGTTCGCGGACACTGCAGCGACGTCGTAGGCGCGCAGCAGGCATATCTCGGAGAGCGAGGAGACCTTCTGCTCCTGCTTGCCCTCGTTGATGCGGGAAATGACGTACTCCCTGCTGACGCTCGCCTTCGCCGCCTGCTTCTCGAGTTCCCCGAATCCTTCTGCTGCCACCTTGATGGCGTTTGCCATAAGTTCTTGCTCAGTCAGCCCGTTGAGAGTGTCCGTCGCGGCCTTCCCGGCCTTATTGGCGAGGGCCTTCACGGGCGCGGGCACCGCTTCGCCGATCTGCCTACCGGCCTTCGCGAGGGCACCGGGTGAGGTAAGCTTCTCGTAGCGTTTTGCGAGGGTTTCAATCTCGTTGAACTCTCGCTCGTCGAGCACTGGGTCCGGCATGATATACGAGCCATCATCGGCGACAAGGTTCCCCTCAAATATTTCTCCGTATTCGCCTCCGAATGCCTGGTGGGTCTTTTTTGCTCCGGCCTTAATCGCCTCGGCGCCGGCGTTCACGGCTTTTGCACCCGCATCCGCGGCATCTGCAACACCAGCTGCCAACCTGCCTAAAAGGCCACTATTCTTCATAGGGCCTGAATCGACTGTTTCGTCGTCCATCTTCTTCTCCTGGTTTCGAGAGCTGCATTCTCTATAAGGGATGTAATTCTCGCGTGGAATCTGCCTCGTTTGTAATTATCCTACCGTATGCGACGGACGAATACCAGACAGAGGGTGTTGGCGTCTTATAGACGCCAACAAGCATTCCTGCATCTCGATCACCGTCATCCACTCGTCGCGGCCCCGGTTGCCCTCGGGTGCCGCGCATTTCGTCGCGTGTGCCATGGTTCCTCCAATCTTTCCGCGCGATGTGTCTGCGCGGTTCCGTGTGCGTTTTCGTATGCGCGACGATTGAACCGCCTGATGGTGCGTCGCGCGCATGACGGGAGCGGAGACGGGTCGAGGTGGGTCGAGCTGGTCGGGCCTCCACGAAACGGCCATGAGCCGTACGTCTTAGCTGGCAGCTAAGTCCCAGAAAAGTAAAAGGCGCCCATCCGGGCGCCTGCCTAATAGCTGGAGTTGTTCGGTTGTGGTCGGAATACTCGTCTTTTGCGGTGCTGTCGTCCGGGGTCCGGCATCTGTCGTTTGCCTCTTCTGTCGTGTTTGCTGTTGCGTGTTCTGCGAGCGACCTTGCGCGGGTCTGCCGGACCGTTGCCCCAGGTGCACCCAGATAAATGGCGCCCATCCGTTGGAACACGGACATTGCGGGAGGGCCGTCTGGGCAATGAGGGATGGACGAGCGGACGTCGACTGCTGCTAGAGTTCGGTTCCTCCCTTGCTACGTCGCTTTCGCCAGCCGTTGGGCGTCGATGTACGCGATGGTGCGCCGAAATGCTGCAAAATGCCTTACAATGCGTTTGTATTGCATTGTGAATCATAGGAGTGCGGATGACTGCTTATAAGGAGCTCTTGGAGGGGAATCCAAGAGAAATCGAGATTCGCAACTACCTAGTGGACGGCGAGCGCGTCTCCGTCACCCTGCGCATCCCAGAGACGCTTCGGGACGCGGCGAAGGACGAGGCCGCGCTTCGCGGCATGAGCTTCGCGGCCTTCGTGCGCACGTGCATGATCGAGGAACTCGCCAAGCGAGGTGCGTGATGGCAAAGCTCTCGGAAATCACAAAGGGCGTGCGCGTGCGTGGCATCGCCGGCGACGCCGCTGTTACGATTAGGGACATCGAGTGGCACGGCGACTCCGTGCTGAGCGTCACCTATAAGACGGACCAGGGCGCCTTGGGCGAGGCCATGCTCTACGACTTCGACGAGGAAAGCTACGTCGTCGAGGAGTGCCGCGCCTGGGAGTTCGACGCCGACGCCGACGACCTGCGCCTCGTGTCCGAGGCCTACCGCATCGGACTCGCGCACCTGTTTGACCCCTACCTGGCCATACGCACCTCCGCCATCGAGCCCTTGCCCCACCAGATCAGCGCTGTGTACCAGGAGATGCTGCCGCGCCTGCCTTTGCGCTACGTGCTCGCGGACGACCCCGGCGCGGGCAAGACGATCATGACGGGCCTCCTCGTCAAGGAGATGATGGCCCGCGGCGACCTCAAGCGCTGCCTCATCGTGGCGCCAGGCAACCTAGTGGAGCAGTGGCAGGACGAGCTGTGGCGCAAGTTCGGGCTGAAGTTCGTCATCCCCACCAACGAGGCGCTCGAGTCGTCTGCCACGGGCAACGCCTTCGACGAAGTTGACCTCTGCATCGGCCGCCTGGACAAGCTCGCCCGAAATGACGAGGCGCAGAAGAAGCTCAGGACGACCTCCTGGGACCTCGTGGTGTGCGACGAAGCCCACAAGATGAGCGCCACCAACTTCGGAAACGAGCCTAAGTACACCAAGCGCTACCGCTTGGGCCAGCTCCTCGGCGACACGACCGAGAACCTGCTCCTGCTCACGGCGACACCCCACAACGGCAAGCCCGCGGACTTCCGCTACTTCATGGCGCTCGTGGACAAGGACCGCTTCGCCGGCGGCAACCGCATAAAGAACCCCGCGGCGCGCGCAGGCTCCGACGCCGGGCAGCGCCTGGCTGGCACCGCGCTGCCGGACTGTGACGTCTCGGACGTGATGCGCCGCCTCGTGAAGGAGGAGCTGCTCAAGTTCGACAGGCGGCCGCTGTTCCCCGAGCGCCTGGCATACACCGTCGAGTACGACCTCTCGCCGGCCGAGAAGGAGCTCTACGACCTCGTGACGCAGTACGTCACCGAGGAGTTCAACCGCGCAGAGCGCCTGGGCGGCAAACACCGCAACAGCGTCGGCTTCGCCCTGACCATCCTGCAGCGCCGCCTGGCGTCGAGCCCCGAGGCAATCTATCAGTCTCTTAGGCGCCGCCGGGTTCGCCTGGAGTCCAAGCTCGCCGAGGCGAAGAGCTCCGCGGGAGGCAGGGTGGCCTACTCCGACAGGTGGAACGTCGACGCCGAGGACTTCGATGAGGACGACTATGGCACTGACGAGTACGAGCAGATGGAGGACGACGTCGTCGACACCGCTTCGACCGCGGCTACCGCGGCTGAGCTTGAGGTGGAGATCACCACCTTGCGCACGCTCGAGCGCAAGGCCAACGACGTGCGCATCAGCGGCGAGGACCGCAAGTGGGAGGAGCTCTCGCGCCTCCTGCAGGACGACTCCAACATGTTCGGCGCAGACGGGCGCCGCGAGAAGCTCATCATCTTCACCGAGCACAAGGACACGCTCTGCTACCTCGTCGGGAAGATAGGCTCGCTCCTGGGCGACGCCGGCGCGGTGCTTGCCATCAAGGGCGGCATGACGCGCGACGAGCGGCACCGCGCGGAGGAGGCGTTCAAGCAGGACGCAAACGTGCGCATCCTCGTGGCAACCGACGCCGCCGGCGAGGGCATCAACCTGCAGCGCGCCCACCTCATGATCAACTACGACTTGCCGTGGAACCCCAACCGCCTGGAGCAGCGCTTCGGGCGCATCCACCGCATCGGCCAGACCGAGGTGTGCCACCTGTGGAACCTCGTCTCCACGCAGACGCGCGAGGGTGAGGTGTTCCAGCGCCTGTTCAGCAAGCTCGAGGTGGAGCGCGCGGCGCTGGGCGGGAAGGTCTTCGACATCCTGGGCAGGGTTACCTTCGGGGGAAAGACTCTACGGGACCTCTTGCTCGACGCGATCCGCTACGGCGACGACCCCGAGGTGCGGGCGCGGCTGAACCAGGTGGTCGACGAGTCGCTCGACACGGCAGCGATAAAAGACCTGCTTAAGGAGTACGCGCTCACCTCAGACGTGATGGACGTGAGCAGCGTCAACGCCATCCGCGAGGACATGGAGCGCATTGAGGCGCGCAAACTGGAGCCTCACTTCATCCAGGCGTTCTTTATGGCGGCCATGAAGCGCCTCGGCGGACGCGTCGAGGCGCGCGAGCCTGGGCGCTTCGAGGTGCTCGAGGTGCCGTTCTCGGTGCGCTCGATGGATATGGGCGCCCAGAACGGGTGTGTCCTGCCGGCCTACGAGCGCATCTGCTTCGACAAGGCCTCCAAGGAGGGCCCCGGGCTCGTGCCGGCGGAGCTCGTGTGTCCCGGTGAGCCGCTTCTGGACGGCATCGTGAAGGTGCTCGTCGGGCAGCTCGGGCACGCGCTCAAGCAGGGCTGCGTGCTCGTCGACGATATGGACCCGGGGCGGGAGCCGCGTCTTTTGCTCTACATCGAGGATTCCGTCCTGGACGGCACAGCGCTCGCCGACGGCACGAACCGCACGGTCTCGAAGGAGTTCCTCTTCGTCGAGATGAACGCCGCCGGAGAGGCGCGAAACGCCGGCTACGCGCCGTACCTTGACTATCGCGGGCCGCGCCCCTCCGAGATGGCGGCGGCGCGCGCCGTGGCGGGCGCCCAGCAGTGGCTCGCGGGCGACATTGAGAAGCGCGCCGTGGACTACGCCATCCGCGAGATTGTGCCGGGGCACCTCAGGGAGGTGCGCGAGAGGCGCCTACCGCAGATCGAGAAGGTGGCGCGCTCCGTGGACGCGAGGCTCACCGACGAGGCCAACTACTGGGACGGGCGCGCCTGGGAGCTCGAGGAGAAGGAGAGGCAGGGCAAGAAGACCCGGCTGAGCTCCATCAATGCGCGCAGGCGTGCCGACGAGCTACGTGACCGCAGGCAGGTTCGCTTAGCGCAGCTGGGGCGCGAGAAGGCCATGAAGCCCGCGCCCCCGCGGGTCTTGGGCGGCGCCCTCGTCGTGCCAGCAGGCATGCTGCTGGGCGACGCCGCTCCTAACGGCAACACCGCCGCCGGCAGGCGCGGGGTGGAGCTCGCCGGCATGCGCGCGGTCATGGCAATCGAGCGCGGGCTCGGCTTCGATCCGCGAGATCGCAGCGCTGACAACTGTGGCTACGACATCGAGTCTGTCGTGCCGGAGGCGCTGCGTGGCGGCTGCTGTGCGCTGCGCATGATCGAGGTGAAGGGGCGCGCCGCGGGCTCAACCACCGTGACCGTCTCCCACAACGAGGTGATGTGCGCGCTCAACCGGCCAGATTCCTTCATACTGGCGCTGGTCGAGGTCGACGGGGACGTCACCCGCACGACCTACATTAAGCGCCCGTTCGCCAACCCGCCGGACTACACGGTCGCAAGCACGAACTACGACATCGCGCGCCTCAAGGAGGCAGGCGACGTGATACTAGAGAGGGAACAGAAATGGCAGTAAAGAAGAAGCTCATCGAGGTGGCGCTACCGCTCGACGACATCAACGCGGCGTCCGCCCGGGAGAAGTCCATCCGCCATGGGCACCCCTCGACTCTGCATCTCTGGTGGGCTCGACGCCCTCTGGCCGCGGCGCGAGCCGTCATCTGGTCGTCGCTGGTGGATGACCCGTCGGCGCATCCCGAGGAGTTCCCCACGGCGGAGGAGCAGACTGCCGAGCGCGAGCGCTTGTTCGGCATCCTGCGCGAGCTCGTGGTGTGGGAGAACTCGAACAACGAGCGCGTCCTGGATGCCGCGAAGGCGGAGATTAGGAAGTCGATGGGCGACGAGCTGCCGCCGTTGCTCGACCCGTTCGCGGGCGGCGGCGCCATACCGCTGGAGGCGCAGCGCCTGGGCCTCGAGGCCTACGCGCAGGACCTGAACCCCGTCGCGGTGACCATCAACAAGGCTATGATTGAGATCCCGCCGCTGTTCGCCGGGAAGGCGGCCGTGAACCCGGAGTCGCGCTCGCGTGCGAACATTGATTCGTGGACAGGAAATAACGGCCTGGCGGCCGACGTCGAGTACTACGGAGCCTGGATGAAGGAAGAGGCCGCACGCCGCATCGGGCGCTTGTACCCCAAGGTTCGGGTCCCGGCCGAGCAGGGTGGCGGCGAGGCGACCGTGATCGCGTGGCTGTGGGCGCGCACTGTCAAGTGCCCCAATCCCGCCTGCGGGCACGAGGCGATTCTCGTGCGCTCGTTCGATCTCTCCAAGAAGAAGGGTAAGGAGTGGCACGTCGAGCTTGTCTGCGAGGGCGGCGAGGTGCGCTTCGAGGTCGCGCCTGGCAAGGCGACGCAGGACGGCACGGTGAACCGCCGCGGCGCGACCTGTGCACACTGTGGGACACCTATAGATTTTAAATACTGCCGTGATGAAGCTAAAGTCGGTCGAATGGGTGCCAAACTCATGGCTGTTGTTGCCGAGGGACGACACGGCCGTGTGTATATTGCCCCCAATGAAGAACAGGAAGTAATTGCTGACGTTCTTGAGCCCGAAGATGCGCCACAGAGCTATTTGCCAGAGCAAGCGCTTGGTTTTCGAGTTCAAGCATATGGCATGGATCAATGGAGGAAGCTCTTCACCAACCGCCAGCTGACGGCGCTGACGACGTTCTCGGAGCTCGTCGGAGAGGCCCAGAGTAAGGCGGAGTCGGACGCCGTCGCAGCCGGCATGGCCGACGACGGCGTGGGTCTGGCGGACGGCGGTACCGGTGCCCGCGCCTACGGCGAGGCTATCGGGGTTTATTTGGCGTTTGTAATTGACCAACTCACGAACCAGTGCTCTTCGATTTGCGGATGGAATGCCCCGAATGCCCAGATGAGAACGGTGTTTGCTCGTCAAGCGATCCCTATGACATGGGATTATGCGGAGAGTAATCCTTTTTCAAATTCTTCTGGTTGTTTCGATAACGTCTTTAACCTTGAACTGCAGGCGTTTGAAGGATTGGCCGGTAGGCATGCCATTCCCGGAATCGCGAGGCAGCAAGATGCTCAGAGCGACAACGGTATGCGCGGTATCGTCGTTTCGACGGACCCTCCCTACTACGACAACATCGGGTACGCAGATCTTTCGGATTACTTCTATGTGTGGTTGCGTCGTTCGTTGCGCAATACGTATCCTCAGCTTTTCAGCACAATGCTCGTGCCCAAGCACGAAGAGCTTGTAGCCACCCCTTATCGTGAGAATCGCGGCAAGGAAGGGGCAAGAACATTCTTTGAGGAAGGAATGTTCCACACGTTTAAACAGGTATACGAATATGCCCGCGAAGATGTGCCTGTGACCATCTATTACGCCTTCAAGCAGAGTGAGACGGAATCGAAAAATGATATAGAATCCACGGCTTCCACTGGTTGGGAAACCATGCTCTCAGCGATTATCAAGGCAGGGTTTTCGATTACGGGCACATGGCCAATGAAGACTGAAAAACCAGGCCGTACTATCGGCAACAGCGCGAATGCCCTCGCGTCATCCATCGTGCTTGTGTGCCGCAAGCGCCCCGAGGGCGCTCCCATAGGAACGCGGCGCAACTTCGTGATGGCGCTCAAGCGCGAGCTGCACGTGGCGCTCGACGAGCTGCGCTCCTCCAACATCGCGCCGGTGGACCTGGCGCAGTCGGCCATCGGCCCGGGCATCGGGGTTTACTCGCGCTTCTCGCAGGTGCTCGAGGCCGACGGCAGTCCCATGACCGTGCGCGCCGCGTTGCAGATCATCAACCAAGAACTCGACTCGTACTTCTCCGACCAGGACGGGGAGCTCGACCGGGAGAGCCGCTTTTGTGTGGATCTTTACACCCAGAAGGCTTTCGACACCATCTCGTTCGGTGAGGCCGACGTGCTCGCCCGCGCCAAAAACGTCTCCATCGAGGGTCTGGCAGCAAAGGGATTGTTGGCATCGGCCAAGGGCAAGGTCCACCTGCTTGATCGCAATGAGGTCTCTGACCGAGCGAGCTTTACCCTGCCCACGTGGCTCGTTACTCAGCAGCTCACTCACGCCCTCGAGGACGGCGGCATCACGGCGTGCGCCAAGCTGGTCGCAGGCACGCTTGGCGGGAAAGCGGACGACGCCAAAGCGCTGGCGTACCGCCTGTTCACCATCGCCGATAAGAAGAACTGGCAACAGGAGGCCTTCGCGTACAACTCGCTTGTGACCGCCTGGCCTGAGATCCAATCGAAGGCGGCGCAGCTCGCCGCCGAGGCGCCCACCCAGGGCACGCTGTTCGACTAGAGCACGAGGAGGACACCCATGGAGAACAACAGCAACCACGACCTTATGACAAAGGGGTTCGACCGGCTTCTGGAGGCCCTTGCGCCCTACATCGTCCGAGAGTTCATACAGACCTACGGCTCCGACTTCTGGAAGGCGGGTGTCGTCGACAAGCTCTACGACGACCAGAGGCGGGACCTGCCGACCAACGGCAAGCCCAGCGAGCTTGCGAAGTCCCTCGACATCGCCAAGTGCCTGCTCCTGATCGAAATCAACTGGCGCGAGGTCTTCGGCAAGAAACTGCCTCGCGACTGCAAGAACTACGTCATCGAGCTCAAGGGCAAGCGCAACGAGTGGGCCCACAAGGGTATCGAGGACGCGACCGACAGCAACGCATTCCGGGCGCTCGACACCATGAGCCGCCTGGCCGAGCAGATCGACCCCGAGGCGGCCGGCGACATTAACGCGCTCCTGCGCCAGGTGCGCTACGGCAGCACCGAGGGCTCGACGGCGGTGACCTCGAACGCAGGGAGCGGTGCCGAGGCGGCGCCAGCGCGCAGGAAGTCGCTCGAGCAGACCAAGGCCGTGCGCGGGTTGCCCAGCTGGCGCGAGGTGATGGAGCCCCACATGGATGTGGCTGAGGGGCGCTACAAGAACGCGGAGTTCGCCGCCGACCTGGCGCAGGTGGCGCGAGGAAAGGGCGAGCTCGAGTACCGCGACCCAGTCGAGTTCTTCAACCGCACCTACGTGACCGAAGGCATGAAGGGCCTGCTCGTGCAGTCGTTGCGCCGCGTGAGCGGGCTCGACGGAGAGCCCGTCATCCAGCTCAAGACGGCCTTCGGCGGCGGCAAGACGCACAGCATGCTCGCCCTCTACCACATGATGCGCAGCCGCTCCCGCGTGGGCCAAATCGTGAACCTCGCGCCCGTGCTCGAGGCTGCCGGCGTCTCGGAGGTCCCCGAGGTGCACGTGGCCGTGCTCGTGGGCACGGCGCTCAACCCGGCCAACGCCAAGCGTCCCCAGACGATGCCCGGTATCACCGTGAACACGCTGTGGGGCGAGATGGCCTTCCAGCTGGCGGAATCGGCAGGCAAGCCCGATCTCTACGACTATGTCAAGGAAGCCGACAAGCGCGGCGTGTCGCCCGGGTCGGAGTCCCTGGCGAACCTGTTTGATGCATGCGGGTGCTGTCTGGTCCTCATGGACGAGCTCGTTGCCTACGCCAAGAAGCTCTACGGAGCCGACAAGCTACCTGCGGGCACGCTCGACAACTTCATAACCTTCATCCAGGAGCTCACCGAGGCAGCGCGAGCCTCGAAGTGCAGCCTGGTCGTCGCCTCCATCCCCGAGTCGGACAACGAGATCGGCGGCGAGGCGGGCCAGCGCGCGCTCGAGCAGATCGAACACACTTTCGGCCGCATGGAGTCGATCTGGAAGCCCGTGGGCGCAAGCGAGGGCTTCGAGGTGGTGCGGCGCAGGCTCTTTCTCAACTGCAAGGACGATGCGGCGCGCGACGAGGTGTGCTTCGCGTTCAGCAAGATGTACGGCGAGAACACCGCGGAGTTCCCGACGGAGTCTCGTGAGTTGGAGTACCGCGAGCGCATGGTGTCGTGCTACCCGATACACCCCGAGGTGTTCGACCGCCTCTACGAGGACTGGGCGACCCTCGAGCGCTTCCAACGCACTCGCGGCGTGCTGCGCCTGATGGCGGCTGTCATCCACGAGTTGTGGATGAGCCGGGACCCCTCGCCGATGATTATGCCGGGCTCGTTCCCGCTCGACGTGCCGGGCGTGCGCGATGAGCTCACACGCTACCTTGACGACAACTGGAACGCGGTCGTTGACTCCGAGGTGGACGGCAAACAGTCGATCCCGTACCGCAACGACGGCAACAACGGCCGCTACGGCAGCCTCCTGGCGTCTCGCCGCGTCGCGCGCACCGTGATGCTGGGCAGCGCCCCCGACGTGGGCGGGCAGTCCGTGCGCGGCATAGAGCGCGCGCACATCCGCCTGGGCACGGTGCAGCCCGGCGAGAACATCTCCGTGTTCAACGACGCGCTGGGCACGTTGCAGACCTCCTCGTCTTACCTCTACAGCGATGCCAACGGCAACCGCTTCTGGTACGACACGCGCCCGACTCTGCGCAAGGTCGCCGAGGACCGCGCCCAGATGGTGAAGGACTTGGACGCGCTCTTTGAGGTGGAGGGGCGCCTAAAGAGGCTGCGCAAGGCCGATCCGTTCGCGGGCATCCACGTGTGCCCAGCGAGCACCCTCGACGTGCCGGACGACCAGTCGCTGCGCCTCGTCGTGCTGCCGCCCGCCGCGAAGCACCGCGGCAGGGCGACCGAGAGCGAGGCCCTCAAGCTGGCGGCCGAGACGCTCGCTGGCCGCGGGACGACCCCGCGCACGTACAAGAACATGGTCGCGTTCGCCGCGGCCGACACCTCGTACTATCCGCAGATCCTGACCGCGGCGAAGCAGTACCTCGCCTGGGACTCCATCAAAGCCGACCGCGAGTCTCTCAACCTCGACGTTGCGCAGACGCGCGAGACCGAGCAGAGCGCGAGGCGCGCTGACGAGTCGCTCGACGCGAAGATCCAGGAGGCGTACAGCTGGCTCCTCTACCCGCGCATCGACCTGCTCGGCGGCTCGATGGACATCGAGTGGGATGTTGAGCATGTTGCAGGCGGCGGCGAGAGCATCGTGGCCAAGATGGCGCGCAAGCTCCTCTCTGACGAGGCCGCCATCCAAGCCTGGGCGCCGGCACTGCTCAAGATGGAGCTCGACCGCGTCCTGTGGAAGGACTCCGACCACATCCAGGTCAAGCAGCTGTGGGAGTACCTGTGCTCGTACTGCTATCTGCCGAGACTCTCGGGCTACGGCGTGCTCGAGGACGCGATCAAGCGGGGCTTGGAATCGAGGGAGTACTTCGGCATCGCCGCCGGGTTCTCGGACGGGCGCTACATGGAGCTCTCGCTCGGGGAGGCCAAGACGTTCATCAACTCGAGCGACCTCCTTGTGAAGCCGGCAATCGCCCAGGCGCAGATCGACGCCGACGCCGCAGCCGCGCGCACCGCCGCGGAGAAGGCGGCCGCCGATGCTGGCGCCACTCAAGACGACGCCGGGCTCGACGTGGAGTTCGGCGGCACCACAACCGAGACCTACGACAACGGCGACGGCGGCACCAGCACGGTCTCGACGACCGAGGTGACGTTCGTGCCTAAGAGGCGAAAGACGACGTTCCACATGGCGTCAAAGCTCGACAACACGCGCGTCAACCGCGGCATCCAGAACATCATGGACGAGGTCGTGAGTCAGCTGAACGCCATCGGCGCCGACGTGGAGCTTACGTTCGAGGTTCGTGCCCGCGTCGAGGACGGCATCCCGCCCGAGACGGTGCGCGCGGTGAGCGAGAACTGCTCGACCCTGGGTGTCGGCGACTTCGGGTTCGGGGAGTGATCGAAATGGCGATAGCTTCAGCGGAGTAAAGAACGTTTACTGCGGGAGGCGGAACCACACAACATGGCGCCGCCTCATCGCTTATTCGCCGCAATCGCTTCAAGCGAATGCGCAATGATTGGAGTTGATTATGGGCGATAGTAGCCTGGAGCAGATTAGGGCAAAGACAAAGATGACCATTCAAAGTTGGAGCGAAACCTGCGGACTAGTCCCGGAGGCCGTTACCGGCAAGCTTGATGCCGCCATGTTCAACTGGATGAGCGATCTGACGGATTCGCTGGATATCTGGATATCCAAAAGCCTTGATATGACGGACGGCGAGCTGATTCTCGCCTGGACCAATCTGGGTGCTTTGGTTGAATGCTGGCTGCGCTTTTTCTACTGCGTTTACTACGAGGACTACATGAAAAGCCCGAAGCTTGGGAAGAAGTGCAAGCCGCTTGAGCCCGACGACAAGGCGATGACCTTCGATTACCTAATCCAATACAGCAAAGGGATACTTTGGGACAACCTCCAGGATCCGCTATATCTTTGGGTGTATAAAATCCAACACTACCGAAATGCGATCCATGCATTCAGCTATAAGAATATCGGGCATCCAAGCGATTTTATTTTGGAGATCGAACAATACTCGCTCTTCGTAGACGAAATTATCGAAAGATTACCGTCCATCGAAGATTACAGGCAGGATTTGTTGTTCGATTGCTATTAGCCAATTTGGCGAAATGGCCCTATTTGGCATTCCCGTACTTTGCTTTGCGAAGGATTAGCATGATGTTGTCTGTGTACTCACGTACTAGGCGTTAAGCCACTTTCCATTGAAGCAATCGTTGCGGACGTCGCCCTCCACGTCGATGTGGCCGATTCTTAGCCCTGGGATGTTGGCGATGAGGTCTCGGTATGCGCGTTCGTCGAGGTCGGTGAGCCGGCGACCGTCGCGCATACCGTCGTAGGGTCCCTTGGGCCCGTAGCCGTTGAACAGAGCGTGCTCTATGGGAAAGCCAGTGAGCTCACTCGTGGCTTTGATCATTTATGCGCTACCGTCCATTGAATCGACTGGAAACCTGCCTTGAGGAGCGCGAGGGAGTCCATTGCTGGGATCTGCGCGAACTTGCCGCCGCTCCCGCGGTTGCAGTCAGGGGCATGCGAGCTAAATTAAGCGCTTCAATGTCGCACTTAAGGTCGAAACAAAGCCGCCCACGACAATTCTTTTAGCTATCGCTCTCGCGCATCCTATCTGACTTGCGGAAACGCAAGACGATAAAGCCGCTGGCTACGATTCACTTCGCTAAAGAGGAGCCAAAGAGGAAAATCGGCTGTATTGTTATCCGTTTCGGGCGTTTTTGATCCACAGAACCAGCCCGTTTTTGTCCCCGGGACAAAAGCGAAACTGCGGGCACGCGGTTTCGAAATAGTTTGCGGATTTGTCCCAGGATTTGTCCCAAACGCCTACGCGAAGACACGCGGAGAGATTTGGCGGTAAAACGGTCGAAGCCGACGACCAAACTAGAACCAACTGGAATGACGCGGTGACAAACGAGCGTGAAAGAGTGGAAATAAAAAATTCCTTAGTTATGGGGGTATAAATCGTTTTTGAGATAAAAAATACCCCAATAAATCCGTAATTTGATATACTGACTCCAATAAAGATTGGAGTCAGTATGCGTTTGTTCCCTCGTGAAAACTATTTGAAGAAGATTCGCGGCTTCTACCATGACGCCGGGATGATCAAGGTAATCACCGGCGTACGCCGCTGCGGCAAATCCTGCCTCATGCAGTGCATCGCCGAAGAATTGAGGGCAGAAGGCGTCGATGACGAGCACATCGTCTTTTTCGACCTGGACCGATACGGGTACCGATCCGTCAAAGCCCCAGAACAGCTCGAGGACTTCATCAGACCCTTGCTCGCTATCTCGGGGATGAAATACCTTTTCATCGACGAGGTACAGAACGTCGATGGTTTCGAGGACGTGCTCAATGGGTTACGCACTGAGGGTGGCTTCTCCATCTTCATTACCGGGTCAAACTCATATCTTCTTTCTGGAGAACTGGCCACGAAGCTAACCGGGCGCTACATCGAATTCGAGATGCAGACGCTGGGCTTTGGCGAGTATTGCCAGATGAAGCGTTTCTTGGGACTACCCGTGAACCCGAATCCGGTCGCGGAGTTCGATGCGTATATCCTCGAGGGTGGCTTCCCGAAAGCGATGGATTACCCTCGGCTCGCCGACAAGCGCGCCTACGTTGCTGCGGTAATCCAGGAGATTTTCGAAAAGGACATCCGCAGGCGCGTGAAGATTAAGAACGTCTCCGTGTTCAACCATGTGCGCGACTACGTCATCAACAACTTCGGCGCCACCACGTCGCTTGCGAACATCCAATCCGACCTCGAGAGCAAACAGGGTGTGAAGGTCAAGCGCGAAACGCTTGCGAGATACCTCCAGATTCTCGAAGATGCGAAGATTATCAGCAAGTGCGCTCGCTTCGACCTGAAGTCCCGAAAATCACTGCGGGGCGAGCAAAAGTACTACCTGGCAGACCTGAGCTTCTACTTTGCCCTCAACACCGATAACCGCATCAACTACGGGCCCGTCCTCGAGAACATCGTTTATTGCTACGCTCTCGCGCAGGGTTGCAAGGTCAGTGTCGGACGCATCGGAAAGCTGGAATGTGACTTCATCCTCAGAAACCCCGAGATGGGCTATGCATACGTTCAGGTCGCAATGACCATTATGGCCGACCGGTCCACCGAGGAGCGCGAGTATCGCCCCTTCGCCCAGATAAAGGACAACTATCCCAAGTACCTGTTGACGCGAGGCGATGTTATCCAACAAAGGGATGGCATCATTCATGCCAACATCCCCGAGTTCATGCAGGAAGGAAGGACATTCTAGGAGGGCAATGCCTCCTTTCGATACTCGCCTGTATGTGGCTGATCTTGAATGGCCGCTTCGGGGTTCTGGCGTTCGCTCGTTTCACGATTCGAAATTTCGAGTCAAGTTGCTCGACATCTCTTCAGCTTTGTGACATCAGTGCGGGTAGGCTGTATAGCGTCTTCCATCAAGCCGGAGAAACATCACCTGCTAGCCCATTCTTCTCTGCATCAACGAAGGGGTCGACCCCGTATCTTATCACCTTCCATGCGCCCGGTTCCCAATCAGCAGCCGGATCGGTTCCCTCCAGTCGAGAGAGGCGAATCGCCGCGGTCCACGATCTATCCGAAGTGCGGAGCCTTATCTTTGCGCTGGCGACCGCGGGTGCGGGCCTCATAATTTCTTCTATCTCGTATTCCTCGATTGGAGGGGAAGAATAGAGCTCTCTCGCCTCGCCAGCTTGCGCGCCTGTCGTTCTGTTTACGAAATTAGGGAAGAACGACCCTAGCACCCCGTAGTTCTTCTCCTTCCAAGCCTCGAGGAATCCCATACAGTCTCTGATGAGCTCTTCGTCTGGATCTGCAGGATGCTCGAGATCCACACGGTGCTTCTTCCAGTTCTCGAGCTTCCTGTCATTTTCTGCGTTGCGCCTCTGCATATCCGAGAGGCCCTTGAGCACTTGAACGATATTAGGAGGATCTTCGTCTTCAGTCTCTCGTTTCCTAATCTCGGCATCGACCCAGTCTCCAACGGCGAAGAGCATGTACCACGCTTTCGAGGCAACCACATCGTTGTCGTAGTCGGTGACCATCCCATGCATGATTCCATGACGGTAGACTTCGCAAACCGGTTCATCTATCCTCGCGCGGATTGATTTCGTGAAGGCTTTCTGGATGGACGGGAGTCCATCCCACACGGTCGCGACGCAGTCTCCCGCATGGAGCTCTTCTGACTCCCTCGCATGGAGGCCCTTCCTCCCTTCGGACCGGAAAGCATCGTTCACGAATCCGTCCATCACGGTGACCGTCACGAGGACCGAGCTGTAGTAACGCCCTTGGAGGTAGTCTTGTTCGGCCTTCTTCAGGAGCGGTATGCGCGGGCGCATGTCGGGAAAGCGGTTCAGCCTGGTGATCATTCGATGCAGAACCTCTTCCTCCTTGAGATATTCGATGAGCTCTCGCTCAGCTTCCTCGGGTGTGGGCTTGCTGACGACCGCGCGCATCCTTTCGGGTTCCAGCGCGTCTGAGAATACCCAGTTCCTATTGCCCAGCAGGTAGTAGAAGTCATCGATGAGCGAGATGAGGCCGTCGAGCTCTTCTCGGACTTCCCGCCCGCTCTTCCTCACCTCGTCGTTCCTGAGCAACCTTCCGAGCCATTCGAGTCCCGATGCGCTGCTCTTTAGTCTCTTGATGAAGGGGAGATTGTTGACTGATTCGTGCTTATCCGAGTTTTCGTGGTTTTCTTTTCTCATCAATACTTCATCTCGAATCTGTTTTGTTGGCTCACGGCGCAAGTCAAAGTATGACGAATGCTTTTCGCCAAGCCAGATAATCGAACGGAAACGCCTCGGTTTCTGCCCTTCGCCGTTTTCTAGGCATCGTTTAGAATGATTCAATACCGAATTATAATTCACCAGCAAGAGGAATTGAGGGGTAGGGCATGCAGGTTCTCAAGGAAGAGGTGCGCGAGCGCATACTTGCCGCCGCCGTCCAGGTGTTCTACGAGAAGGACTTCCGTAGCGCGAAGTTGCAGGACATCGCGAAGCTTGCAGATGTGTCGGTAAGCCTGCTGTACTCGTACTTCAAAAACAAGGAAAAGCTATTCGAGGGCGTCGTTTCGTCTGCTCCCTTCGACTTCAACCGGATTGCACATGAAGAAGAATCTATCATTGCGGATACGCCCTCTGAGAGGTATCAGATTGCCGCCGAGGGACCCCTGCTCAACATGCTGGCCCATCACAAGTTGCTGGTTATCCTAATTGACAAGAGCCAGGGTACCGCCTATGAGCATGCGAAGGACGATTTCGTAGAGAGCATCGAGCGGCATATCCGATACATGATGAACGAACGTGCAGTTCTGCGCTACCCAGACTTGCTCACCCACGTACTAGCAAGCAATTTCGTGGAGAGCCTAATGGAGGTAGCCCGCCACTACAGCAGTGAAAATGAAGCTCGTGAGATGCTTGCGCTCATCGCCCAGTGCTATTACGAAGGAGTAAACTCCCTGTGACAGAATTTCCTGTCACCCCATTCAGATACCCTGACATTCAATATTGAATTTTAATTCAATATTGATATAGTTAGTCTAGTCGAACTGAGATAGGCCTTAATCTACTTACAATATCGAATCTATATTTAGTATTGAAGGAGAGGTTCTATGAAGGGCAAAGGGGAATTAGCCAGGGAGATGACGGCGAAAAGTCGGCTCTCTAATGCCATGCTTCTGACCAGGGTGATCCTTGGGCTCGTGCCCACGGTTCTCGTAATCTACCTCGTCCATCTGTTTTTGGATGGCACCCTCTCGCCCTTGGCGATCGCCTGCGCCGCTGTAGCGATGGCGGCATGCGTGGCGGGGAAAGCGGCATGCATGTTCGCGGCAACATGGAAGGCACATCGGGTGGCGTACTCGTACCTGACGGACATCCGCCTGCGCATCGTGCGTCATCTGAAAAAACTCCCTCTCGGCTTCTTTCAAATCAGAAGGCCAGGGGACCTCGCGAACGTCATGCGCAACGACGTGGAGCAGGTGGAGGTATACCTTGCCCACGGGCTACCAGAAACAGCCTCGGCCACCCTCTTTCCCGCCGCCGCATTCATCTTTATGCTCGCAGTGGACTGGCGGCTCGCTCTGTGCATGTTGGCGGGTCTGCCTCTCATGTGGCTCGTGAAGAAGGCAGCGGCCCCCGCTTGGGCGAGGGGCTTCGAGATAGTAGCCCAGTACGCCTCCCGTATGCAGAACAGTCTTATGGAATACGTTGCTAACGTAGCGGTCGTCAAAGCATTCGGAAAGGAAGAACGCAAGACGGAAGAGACAATCGAGGCGGCGCGCGATTACGTGAGTTGGGCGACGAGCTCGATGAACGACGTCTCTGTCCCCATGGCGCTCATCGCCCTGTTTATGGAATCTGGGACACTGCTCGTACTGATCGTGGGAACGTGGCTTCTCTCCACGGGCAGCATATCCATCGAACGCCTCATCTTGTCTATGGTGCTCTCCGCGGCCTTCACCTCCTCGGTGGCTAAGACAGCGACCCTGCAGCACTATCGTTTCATGTTCGACCAGGCGATGACGGGCATCGAATCAGTACTGGGCGTTGAGACTGCAGACCCCATCAAGGACTCTGAGGAACCTCGCATGGGAGACATCGAACTGAACGGAGTCTCGTTCTCCTACCCAAAGAGCGATGGATGCGGCAACGAGAAGAAGCAGGCCCTCGACTCGATCGACCTCGTGTTCCGCAAGGGAAGCACCAACGCGCTCGTTGGCTCCTCGGGATGCGGAAAGAGCACGCTCGCGAGCCTAATCATGGGATTTTGGCAACCTGACAGCGGACATATCACTGTGGGTGGACGAGACCTGTCTCGCCTTTCTGAAAGGCAGGTATCGAGCCTCTTCTCCATAGTCCAACAGGATGTTTTCCTCTTCAATCAGAGTATCGAGGAGAATATACTCATCGGCCGGCCGGGCGCAACACATGAGATGGTCGTTGAGGCGGCCCGGAGGGCGCGCATCCACGACTTCATTTCCGAGCTTCCGCAGGGCTACGCAACGGTCGTCGGCGAGGGCGGCATCCAGCTCTCGGGTGGCGAGCGCCAGCGCATCTCGATCGCCCGGGTGATGCTGAAAGACGCCCCCATTATCATTCTCGACGAGGCGACAGCCGCAGTCGACGCCGAGAACGAAGCCCTCATCCAGGAAGCGATAGACGACCTGTCCCGCGATAAGACCGTCGTGACCATAGCCCACCACCTGAACGCCATTCGAGAGGCAGATCAGATCGTGGTGATGAGGGAAGGGCGCGTGGTTGGTTCCGGAACCCACGAAGACCTCATGCGCACATGTCCTCTCTATCAGGAGATGGTCGACAAGCAAAAGCAGGTGGATAACTGGGACATCAAGGAGGTCACATCATGGTAAGGGAGATTCTTGAGCAGATGACTCCTGTCGGCCGACGCATGATGGCCATAAGCATTGTCTCCTTCTCGATCTACGCGCTTTCAAGTGTGGCGATGGCCTTCG
Organism: uncultured Atopobium sp.; assembly: GCA_963509815.1. Lineage (GTDB taxonomy): Bacteria > Actinomycetota > Coriobacteriia > Coriobacteriales > Atopobiaceae > Lancefieldella. The sequence goes on from CAUPCM010000001.1 coordinate 87,745, forward strand.
TTGTTCTCGCAGCAATCCATTCGGTCCTGGCTGGATCTGCCGACCTCATTCCTTACTGGATAGAACTCACCTGTCTTCTCCTTGTCAAAGGAGCAAGCGGTATCGTGGCCGATAAGCAGAAGCACTGCGCGGGATTCAACCTCGTGCTGAAAATCAGAATCGCCATTGTCAGGCGTCTGAAAAAGCTCTCCCTCGGCTTCTACACGGGAGAACGCCTGGGAGAGATTGGCGACATCGTCCACAAGGACATCGACAACATGGAGATGGTGGTGGGGCATCTCTGGACGAGAATGGCAGCTGATTTCATCGTCGCGGCTATCCTGCTCGCAGCTGCAATCGTCGTCGATTGGCGCATGGCGTTACTCATGATCTCAACCCTGCCCATAGCACTGGCCTTTCTTACGGCGGGACTGAGAAAGGCGCAGGTCCTCGAAGGCAAATGCGGCGACGACGCAGCAGACATGACAAGTCTGTTCGTAGAGTACGTGAAGGGCATCCCACTGCTGAAGGCCTTTGCCGAAAGTGAGGCTCTCAATCGCAGGCTCGAGGCAACGGTGGCGAACTTCGGCGAGAGTAGCAAGACAGCTTCGCGAAACAAGGCGCTCGTGCTGTCCGCCTACAGCTTTACGGCGGATCTTGCCTTCGTGGTCATGGCGGCAGGTGGCGCCCTGCTCATGTTGAATCGCTCCTTACCCCTGTTCGTCTATATCGGCTTCATCGTTGCAAGCGTGGAGTTCTACAAGCCGTTCTTCGCCATGGAGTCACACTGGATGAACTACCTCAAGGTGAGGGACAGCTTTCGCAGGATAGAGAAGATCGTCTACGCGCCTGCCGTCCCAGAGCCCGAGGAGCCGCATGTGCCTTCATCGCACTCGATCGAGTTCGACATGGTGCGCTTCTCCTATGGAAGGGACTCATTCAAGCTGTCCGAAGCGACTTTCACGGTCCCTGAACACACTATGACGGCACTCGTGGGCGAGTCCGGATCAGGCAAAAGCACGCTGACCAACCTCCTGCTGAGGTTCTGGGATGTGGACGCGGGAAGTGTGAGTGTCGGCGGCGTAGACGTGAGAGACATCCCCTACGATGACCTTCTGGCCTTCATCAGCGTCGTCATGCAGGACGTTCGGCTTTTCGCCGACACCATCGAAGAGAATATTCGCATCGGAAAGGCAAACGCGACACACGAGGAGGTGGTGGAGGCGGCCAAGAAAGCCTGCATCCATGAGTTCGTAATGTCGCTCCCCCAGGGCTACGAAACGCCTATCGGGGAGAACGGTGTGGGTCTCTCGGGCGGCCAAAAGCAGAGGCTGTCCGTCGCGCGGGCATTCTTGAAGGACGCCCCCATCCTCGTCCTTGACGAGATGACAAGCAACGTGGACCCGGTCAACGAGGTGCTCATGCAGAAGGCAGTCTCTGCGCTGGCGCAAAACCGTACGGTGCTTGTGGTGGCACACCATCTGAGTACCATTCGCTCTGCCGATCAGATAATCGTGATGCAGCAGGGAAAAATCGTTCAGCGGGGCACCCACGAGCAGCTTCTCGAGGAGAACGCAGGCTACTACCGGACCCTTTGGGAGCAGGGAGCCAAGACGGAAGGTCGGGCATGAACGCCTCTGCGCATGTAGCTCTCGGCAAGGCGACATTCCGATACTCGGGAAAGAGCAGCAATGCTATCCACAGCGTCGACTTGGATATTCATGAAGGCGAGTTCGTGCTCCTGACAGGAAGAAGTGGCTGCGGGAAAACCACGGTCGCACGGCTTATAAATGGTCTTATCCCTCATTTTTACGAGGGCGAGCTGGAAGGAACGGCGAAAGTCGGCGGAACGGAAACGCGCGAGATGGGAATCGGAGACATCGGAAAGATGGTCGGCTCGGTTTTCCAGGACCCGCGCAGCCAGTTCTTCATGACCGACACGACGAGCGAGGTGGCATTCGGCTGCGTGAACGCGGGACTGCCACGCAACGATGTCGCGCAACGGGTCGAAAGTGCATTCCGACGCATGAACATTCAGCGTCTGCGGGATAGGAGCGTGTTCGAGCTCTCGAGTGGAGAGATGCAGCTGGTGGCCATAGCCTCCTGCTATGCGATGGGGCCTTTCGTGTACGTCTTCGACGAACCGTCTGCAAACCTCGATATGGGGGCCGTGGAGACCCTCAGGAAGACATTATCCGAGCTGAAACGCGAAGGAAAGACCGTCATCGTTCTGGAGCACCGACTCTTCTATCTGTCCGACCTCATCGACCGGATGATTGTTATCGAAGACGGTGCCGTATCCCACGTATACGACGTAGCCAGTGCATTGTCTCTCGATGACGCCACGCTCGCCCATATGGGTCTAAGGAGCTTGCAGCTGAAGTCGGCGCTAAGCGCTATGCCCGACCATAAGCCGGCTTTGTCAAAGTGTGAGAATGCGGCCTTCGAGATAAATAATCTTACGTTCTCATACGGCTCACAGCATTCGACGAGGAGCGCAGGGTCGACACCGCGCGACCCCCGCACCATCGGCCCGCTGAGCTTCTCCGTCCGATTCGGCGAGGTAATCGGAATCATAGGGGAAAACGGTGCGGGGAAGACAACTCTGTCGCGCCTGTGCTGCGGACTTGAGAAAGAGGATAGGGGCACCGTGTCTCTATACGGCAAGCCCCTTTCGCCAAAGGAGCGGTTGGGGCGCATTCGACTAGTCATGCAGGACCCCGACTACCAGCTTTTCTCCGATAGCGTTCTGGGAGAGCTCTCATTGGGCGGGCGGAGAGACGCCGATGTCTGTGAGCGAGCACTTAGAAGGTTGGGGCTATGGGATATGAGGGAAGCTCATCCCGCAACGCTTTCGCGAGGGCAGAAGCAGCGCCTCACAATAGCATGTGCCCTTGTCGATGAGACTGCCGCCTATTTCTTCGACGAACCGACGAGCGGCTTGGACAGGGAGAACATGGAGAGAGTCTCTTCCGCAATCCGATCGCTCGCACAATCGGGAAGCGTCGTATTCGCCGTCTCGCACGATCCTGAGTTCCTCCTCTCTACCTGTAATCGCATTCTCCATCTGAACGGTGGACTCATTGTTGATGACTTCGCTCTTGGCGGTCCGACGAGGGAGAGACTCCTGAGTTCGCTTTGGAAAGGAGACGCGCAATGGAACGCTCATACAGACGCATAGACCCGCGAACTGCCCTGCTCTCAATCTGCCTTCTGGGCACTGCTGCAATGCTTTCCAACCGACCGGAAGCAGCCCATGCGGCATGCGTCATCGGTGCGGCATGCGCGCTCGTCTCCGGGGCATGGCGGTCGTGCATCGCCCTATCTGCGGCCTATGGCCTCATAGCCGCCGTGATGGCTCTTGCCGAGGGAGTCGGAAGCACAACGCTTATGACCGCTGTGGTCATGCTGAGCTACATGGCTCAGAAGTTTGTAGTTCTGGCTCTACTGGGCGTCTCCCTTTCTAAACTGGCCTCGATGCAGGATCTTCTCGCTGCGTTGCAGTCTATGGGGACTCCGCAGGTAGTTCTCATTCCGTGCACAGTCATTCTTCGGTTCTTCCCAACTATACGCAGGGACGCCTTACATCTCATGGAAAGCCTAAAAACGCGGCGCGTGCTCGCAGGAGGAGGGTTCGCATTCCGACACCCAGCTCTCACATGCGAGCTTTTGATAGTTCCGCTCCTCATGAGGAGCGTAAGGATATCCGACGAACTGGCGGCATCCGCGCTTGCCCGCGGCTTAGATGGCGAGGCCAAAGCGACGGTGCTGCGGCCCTTGTCTTTCGGAGGAAGGGACGCCGTGGCGGCCGCCTTAACCCTCCTGGCAACCGGAGTGCTTGTGTGGCTTCAATTTGGACCGCGATAGAGGGACTCAGGATGAGACTTGTCTCGTCAAATTTGTACGTCTTAAACCAGAACGGAAGAAAGGACTCATTATGAAAAAAGGCGAAACCTCGACCATAGGTGCTCGAGATCTCGTATCCATTGGAGTTTTCGGAGCGCTGTCCCTCCTAATTTTCTTCGTAGTAGGAGGCGTCGCTGGTCTTACCGTCGTGGGGACAGTCGCCAACATACCCATCGTCTGCTTCTTCACATCGATAGCTTATCTGCTCCTTGCCGCAAAGGTCAGGAAGACCGGAACCTTCTTCATCATGGGAACCATAAACGTGCTGCCTGGCCTGATGGCGGCAAACGTCTTCGGTGTCATCGGCAGTATCGCAGGCTGGGCCCTTGCGGAGGTAGTTGCCACGCGGATTGGGTACTCGAACAGGAAAGGTCTCGTTGCGGCTTACGTCGTCGGTTGCACACTGCAGTCGGCGCTCTACACCCTTCCCATATACCTTTCAGCTGCTCAGTATCTTTCCGAGCGCCAAGAAATACTGCGACTCACCGATGAGACCATGGCGCAGTTCGTCGCGATGTTCTCGGGTTCGATGTACGCAGGGATGGTCGTTCTTACGGTGGCGACGAGCCTGGTGGGGGCCCTCGTCTCACTGAGGGTCATGAGGAAGCATTTTGAGAAGGCGGGGATTGTCTAAGGGACGCCTTGCAACAAGAAAGTCGAGAGATGGGACCGGGTAGCCCCATGGCTGCTGATGACCCAAAGAGCATCGGGGGCTCTCGTCGCCATACAATAAATCGAGATCGCGCGTGTTCCGCTGGCCTATTTTCTTTCTTTGCTTTTGGTCGCCCTACCCTTTTTTTCACGGGCAATACAAACATGGCGGAGTCTGCTCAGGCTAATCGAAGGCCTTGACGCGCCACGGCCTTATATGCGGGCGGCGTTAGTCTATGCTGTCGATAATTTCCTGAAAGGCGTTCAATTCGTGGGCTCGGATGTAATAGCCAAGGTTGGTCATTATATTGGTCTGGGGCTCAATCATCATTTTCGTCGGAACATCTCGTATCTGCAGCTTTCCAGCTGCTGTATATTCAGAACCTGCATAGAGTATGCCTAGGAAGATCAATCTGGCGTCCGTTCGATGCTGATTCGGGAGAAGAGACCGATTTTAAGCTACCCGCTATTACTCCCGCTGGGATTTCGGGGAATAATCAAGTCCGCAAAGTGTATTTTTCCAGCAAAGGTGCAATTATTCCTTTCCGTCCGAATCAACGGTCGATTTGGGAATGATTCGAACGAGGCAGCACGAGACGAATGAGGTGGCACGAGGTGGAATCAACTAATGCCAAATGGACAACTGCAACAGTTGAGTGGGAATAGGTCGATAGGGTTTTGACCTGTACTTTTGAGTGCCGCACTGCTCCGCTAAGTTTCGTTTCGTACGAGAGCCACGGCAAAGCTACCAGCGACATTGGTGAGCAAATACGATAATCTAGCCTCCGTTTCCATGTTGGGACGGAGGCTTTTTCTTTGCCGTTTTACTCCCTTTCACCTGCGATTTCGCTATTTACACCCCGCATTTCAAGACGGCAAAGTACGGGGCGGTATTCGGAGGAATGGGAGTAAGGATTTATCCCAAGTGAGTAGACGCGCTGTTTTTGTTCCCGAGGACGAAACTAGGCCGTTTCGGAGCCTGTGAAACTCAAATTGAACTCAATGGGCATTTTGCGGTCTCCGTACGGCGTTTCCCTAGGTGTCCTGGATCGGCAGGGGACCTTGACGTACGGGGATCCCGCTGATTCGGCCGTCATGCTCTGCTCCTTTCGGAGCGGCAGACGCTGCATCTCAGAGTTGCGGGATTCGGCGGCGATGGCGCGATGTCGACGTTGCGGCGCCATCCGCGCTCCCTCCGGATCACTAGGATGGCCTCGAGATAGTCCTCGGAGGACTCGCGCCCGGAAGTCATGACGCTCCCTTTCTCGCTTCTTCATTCGCGACGCCGCGTCGCAAATACTCGACCGCCCATCTCATAAAACCAGCGTCGATCGGGCCCTCCCGCAGAACGGCCCCTTTTTCCAGCACGACCGCGAAATCGCAGCATTCCGCCACGAGATCCATGTCGTGCGTCACCACCAGCACCGCCAGCCCGCTTTTGGCGATGGCTCGGAACAAGCTGGCGGCCTCGAGCATATGGCTGTAGTCCAAGCCGCTTGTCGGCTCGTCGAAGATGAGGACCTTCTTGCGGCTGGCAAGCGCAGAGGCTATGGCCACTCGCTGCTTCTGCCCTCCCGAAAGCGACATGGGATGCCTGTCCTCCAAACCCTTGAGATCAAGGCTCCCGAAGATCTCCTCGAGGCCGGATACGACGCTCTTGCCGGCGGAGAGCAGAACCTCCTCGCGCACGGTCGGGCAGAAGAGCTGGTGGTTCACGTCCTGCATCACGACGTAACTCATGGCGAGGCGCTCCCGCTCAGAGAGTGGGCGGGCCTCCCTGAGAAACCTCCCCATATTCGGTTTGACGAGCCCTGCGAGGCAGCGCGAGAACGTCGATTTTCCCGCGCCGTTCCTTCCCAGGACGGCCGTCACACTTCCCATCCTCACATCCATGCAGGTGATGTCGAGGGCGGGGACGAAGGCGCCCCAATAGGAGAAGCCCACGTCGGCACAGGTTATTTGCCCAACGCTTTTCCTCGGGGGCGCCGGTCGGCCTTCGAAGCCGCGGGAAAGCTCGCAGCGCAGGGGGCGCAGGCCGGTCCTCGCCCGGTCCTCGCGGCTCATGCGCCCGACGTCCTCCAGCGACATCTCGCAGACGAGCCTCCCGTCCTCGACGAGAACCGCCCTGTCCGCCACGCCGTCGAGGTATCCGAGCCGGTGCTCGGCGACGAGGATGGTCGCGCCGCGGCGCTTCAGACTCGCGATGATCGTTCCCAAGGCGTCTATCGCCCTCAGGTCGAGGTTGGAAGAGGGTTCGTCGAGGACGTACACGCTCGGAGACATCGCGGAGACGCCGGCGAACGCGACTGCCTGCTTCTCTCCTCCGGACAGCTCGAATATGCTGCGGCCTTTGAGTTCCGCGATCCCCGTCTGAGCGAACGCCTCGTCCACCCGCCGGGCGATTTCTTCTCGCGCAAGCCCCATGTTCTCGCAGCCGAAAGACACCTCGGACGTCGTGTCGGTGGCGTAGAACTGCGTGCGGGGATTCTGGAACACGGTCCCGACGATGCCCGCCAGCTCCCATATCTCGCATTCGAAGGGGTCTCTCCCGGCTACCGAGACGGATCCGGAGAGAGAACCGTCGTAGAAATTCGGAATCATGCCGTTCACGAGGCGCAAGGCGGTCGACTTCCCGCACCCGCTCTTCCCGCAAAGCACCACGCACTCCCCGGCGCCAACGCAAAGCGAGAAATCCCTCAAGGCCGGGGCGCTGGAACCTTCGTAGGCAAACGTCGCATGACTGAACTCGATCATCACAAAACCCCCTGGAGCTTGAGCGCGCATATGACCGCAACCGATAACAAGGCGATGACCACGACGGCCCAATCGACGAACGACATCCTGGCGTCACGAAGGCATGTGTGCTTCCCGGGCCGGTTGATGCCGCGGCACAGGGCGGCGGCGGACAGCTCGTCGCTCACGTTGACGGCGGACATCATGACGGGCACGACGACGTGCTCGAACGACAGGTTGATTCTCCGCATCCTCATAGCGTCCCGCACATCCGAGCATTCTTGCCTCAACGTGGGGAAGTAGCGGAAGACGACCGAGAGGGGCACGGTCACGGCCCTGGGAACCCGGAGCTTCGCGGCAACCGCGAGAAACTCGCTCACCTCGGTGGTGACGATGATGAGAAGCCCCACGGAGAAGACGGGGAGAATCTTGCGGACGAGAACCGCCACGAACATGACGAGCCCGCCGAGAAACCCTCCAAAAACTGGTACCACGGCAAGCTCAACGGCCACGAGGATGGTGAAGGCCGCTGCAAAGCGCGCAGCCGATACCATGCGGTCGCACAACACGGAAAGCGCGATTGCGAAGCTCATGAGGTACACCTCGACCGCAAGCGATGTGGACAGGAACAGCACCGCGTTCATCGCGATGAGAGCCACCGCTTTCGCCCGGAGGTCTATTCTTACAAGGGGCGCCGGGAAACCGCGCATCTTAAACCACGCCGGCTTTCTCGAAATGCTTCTTGAACAGGGCGCGACTGGCGAAGAATCCCGCAACCGCGCAGACGGCGACGAGGGCGACCTGCGCGAAGAGCACCCACATGGGCGTCAGGGCCGCCAAAGCGTTGCAGAACTCCGCCCCCATCGCCGCCGTCTTCTTGAAATACAGGTCCCGCATGATCCAGATGGGCAGGAATCCTCCGAACAGGTTCTGGGTGAACAGCACGTATGCCGCCAGATTCCACTTCCTGTTTTCGAACTTCCCGACTCCCAGGCACAACTCGGCGAGGACCCCCGCCAAGACCCCGGTGAGGCCCACCACCCAGATGTTCCCCTGGAGCATGAGGAACGCGCACGGCAGGACGGCGGCGATGAAAACCGGACCGTGGACGGGCGCCTTTGCCACGAGCATGCTGAACACAGGCGCGGCGACAAAGGCGATGAGCGCAGGCATCACGAGGTAGAGGGGCGGTATGGGCATGCAGACCGAACCTAAGATGACGAAGACGACGAAATAGAGCGCTATCCACACTCCCGCGGACACGAGCCGTCGGGATTTCGACGCGCTCCGTCTTCCTTTCGCGCTTCTCGTGTCGCGAACATGGGTTCCGTTCTTTTCCATTGGGCATTCCTTTCTCTTGCGTGCTAGACAATCTTCCAGTTTTCGGAATCCTCTTGGAGGCGGTAGAAGCTCGCGTAGAGCCCTCCCTCTTCCATGAGGCGATCGTGCGTTCCCCGTTCGGCGATGCGCCCCCGTTCGAGCACGGCGATCTCGTCGGCGCCGCGAACGCTGCGAAGGCTGTGAGCCACCATGACGACGGTCCTGCCCCGCAACAGGGCGCCCAGCGCCTTTTGCACCTCGCGCTCGTTGATGGGGTCGAGCGCGCTCGTCGCCTCGTCCAAAAGCACCACGGGCGCGTTCTTCAGGATTGCCCGCGCTATCGCGATGCGCTGGCGCTCGCCGCCGGAAAGGGTCGACCCGCGTTCGCCAACAGGCGTCTGGTATCCCTGCGGCAGGGCTTCGATGAACCCATGGCAGCGCGCCGCCTTGGCCGCCTCGACAACCTCTTCGTGGGTGGCGTCCTCGCGCCCGTAGCGGATGTTGTTCTCCACGGTGTCCTTAAACAGGTAGACGTCCTGGAACACCATCGACACGTTCTCGTAGTACGACTCGGGCGAGGCATGGGAGATGTCGGCCCCGCCGAGCTTCACTGCCCCGCTCGCCGGGTCGTAGAAGCGCGCCGCCAATTTGAGCAAAGTGGACTTGCCCGAGCCCGACGGCCCCACAACGGCGATTCGCGAGCCTGTGCGGGCAAGAATGCTCACGCCCTCGAGCGCCGCCGAGTCGGATCCCGGGTACGTAAAGCCGACACCTTCCATCGAAAGCTCCGTGCCCTCAATACCCCCGCTTCCGGGAAGCGGTTTTTGCTCCAAAACCTCGAGAACGCGCCGACCTGCGCGGGCGGACGTCTCGAGCTCCGCCCAGTTCATGATTGCGGCGGACAGAGGATCGTACATACGCGTTCCCACCATGAGGAACAAGACGAGCACCAGCGGGTCGATCTCGGTTCCCACAAGAGCGGCCGCAACGGCGAGCGTGGCCGGAAGCCCCGCTTTGAGCGCGATGCCGGATAGATGGTTCAGCGCTCCGGTCACGCGCTCCTGGTCGATGCAGGCATCGCGGTAGGCCTCGCATGCGGAGCGCACGCGGTTCATGACGGGCTCGGCTTCGCCCGACGCCTTCACGGGCTCTATGCCGTAGAAGAAGTCTTGCAAGCTCGACGCCACCTCCACGCGAGCCGCCGAAAGCCGCTCGTCCCTGCGTTCGCGAAGGTTGCGCCCTGCCGCCAGAATGACAATGGAGAGCGGCAGGCCGAGCAGCGAGGCGGCGGCGAGGCGCCAATCGACGCAAGCGAGCACCACGCAGGCGATGAAGACGATGGCGATTCCGCTTGCCACCTGGGGAAGCACGTGCGTCATCCCGCGCTCGGTGACGGCGATGTCGCTCATGAGGGTGTTGGTCAGGCGCGCCTGCCCTCCTTCGTCGAGAACCCCTAGCGGAAGCTTGCGTATATGCTCGGCAAACCGCGTCCTGCTTTCCGCAGAAACCTTGTAGCCATCGGAGAAGCTGGCGTTGATCGCGAAGTGCTCCACGACGAAGGTGGCGACGAGGTACACCCCCATCGCCGCGCACGCCGCCCACATCGCCGCGATGTCCGCAGCACCCGACACGATTTGGGCGACGACGAGGGTCAGAAATGCGAACGGCGCCAGCTCGACGATGTTTGCCGCAGTGGTCAGGACTATCGGCTTCGCGAGCCTGCGCGCCTGGCCGCACGAAATGCTGTCGATCATACCCATTTCCCATCACCTCCCGGCGTCCCACGACGCCGATTCGACGGACGCCTCCCACAGGCGCCGGTACATTCCGTTCTCGGACAGGAGCTCTTCGTGCGTGCCTTGCTGGACCACCTTGCCGCCGTCTAGGACGATGATGTTGCCCGCCCCGACAACAGTGGAAAGCCGATGCGCGACCATGATCACCGTGCGCCCTTCAGCCAAGCTCGCAAGCGCCATCTGTACCTCGCGTTCGGTGTCGGCATCCATCGCCGACGTGGGCTCGTCAAGAACCAGGATGGGCGCGTTTTTCAGGAACGCGCGCGCTATCGCGATGCGCTGCCGCTCGCCGCCGGAAAGTCCGACGCTGCCATCGCCGATCACCGTGTCCATGCCGTCCGGCAAAGCCTTGATGAAGCTTGTGCAACGCGCGGCGCGGGCGGCTTGAGCCACCTCTTCGTCGCTCGCTTCGGGACGGGCGAGCCGAATGTTGTCCGCTACGCTCATGGAGAACACGTGGCTTTCCTGAAACACGAAGGAGACAAGGCTGGAAAGCTCGCCCTCGGAAAACGAGGTGACGCTTTCCCCTCCGATGCGAACCCGCCCTTCCGTCGGGATCCAGAACCCGCACACGAGCTGCGCTGCGGTAGACTTTCCGGATCCGGAGGGCCCCACGATCGCGGTGAGCTCCCCTTCGCGCGCCGTAAAGCTCACGTCCGAGAGGACGGGGGCGTCGCTGTAGGCGAAGGAAGTGTGGTCGAACTCGACGCTGAACCCTTGCGGCTCGCGGCTGCCCGCTGCCCGATGCGGCTCCTCTTCGAACGCCGCAGCGATGCGGCTGACCGACTCCGAGAGCAGATTCATGCCCTCGGAGAACGAGCGCAGCTTGCAAACGGGCATCGCGGCCGCCGGGGCGAACACCAGGAAGAAAAGCGCCGTTGCAGCCAGATTGGGGCTCGCCGGATTGGCGGAGAAAATCGCCACGACGAGAGGCGCCAGAAACGTCGCCACCGAGATGACGACCGACCGGAAGAACGTCACACCGACTCCTACCTGGCGGCTCATGCCCGAGGTGAAGTCCCGGTACGCCTCGATGTCGTCCTGGAAGCCGGCGAAGGATTTGGGTGTTTGGCCGAACATCTTGATCGAGGGCATTCCGTGGACGTACTCCGTCGCCGCGGAGCTGATGCGCTCAAGGGCGTCGAAGTTCTCCTTCATGGCGCCTGATTTTAGTAGTTTGACCATGGGCACAAACTGCCCTAGGAACCCCACTGCCAGCACCGCCACGGCGGCGAGGGCGAGCAGGGCGTCGAAGGACACCATGCTGGCGACGAGAAGGGCGAGCAGCGCGACGGTGCTCGCGAAATCAGGGAGCTGGTGGGCGATGAAGCCCTCCAGCTGGTCCACGTCGGTCTGGACGACCTGCACGAGCTTGCCCGACGCGTTCTTCTTGAAGTACGAAATCGGCAGGCGCTTGATATGCTCGACGAGGCCGATGCGAACGGAGCAGATTGCGCGGAACGCGAATTTGTGGCACAGCATCGACGAGGCGAAGGACAGAAGGAGGCTTCCCGCCACGCCGACTGCGGCGGCGGCCGCGCAGACGGCAAGCGCCGATGCAGATGCCGGGAACCATGCCGGCAACGGCAAGCCCGCGAGCGCCGAGAGCGCGAAGAACACCGCAAAAACAGGGACGGTTTCCAGCAATGCCGCCAGCACCGCGAGCGCAACGCCGGGCGCCACGCCAGAAAGCGGGACCCCCGAGCGGGACAGAACCCCGCCCAAACCTTTCTTCTCTTTGTGAGCCATGAGGCCGACCTCCTTAACGCAACGTTGGTATAAAGGTAAACCTTGGCTAACTGTTTGCGATATACTGTACGACGGAACGAGCATTTCGGACGCTTGGAGCAGTCTTGCGCATACTTGACCATATAGAGCAGACCTTGGAACGCACACCTTCGCTCCCCTTCGAGGTGGTGTTCAAAGGGGAAAGGGCGATGATTTCGTATCCCGAGGGCGGATTCACGGAAATGATGGAATCGATCGAGGGGATCCTGGTGATGAAACACTGTATGAAGTCATCCGGGTTCAAGATGTCGACCAAAGGCATCGGCGAGGGTGTGAAGCTCAACTACTGCATCGCAGGCCGATTAGAGGTCTCCATGAACGACGGCAGGAGCTTCTATCTGGGACCAGGCGAGCTCTCCGTGAAGACGTCGACGGCATCGGAGTTCTCATTCCCTTGTGGGTTCTACCAAGGGGTCGAGATCTTCATCCATCCATCGTGTCTCAACACGCCTCCTCGGCTCTTCGTGGAGGCGGGGATCGATCTTGCCGCCGTCGTCGCACGGCTGAGCACGCCGGAAATGCGAAGCTGGACGAAAAGGAGCGACGACGCGACGGAACGAGCATTTTTAACCATATTCGAGCCCCGCCGATTCGCGGAAGACGCCTCTGCCCGCATAGGCATCGCGCAGCTTCTACTGAAGCTTGCGGAAGACGGCGCACCGGCAAGAGACTTCGATTCGACCATCCTCACGAAACGCCAGGTTGATTTGGCGAAGGAGGCGGAGCGCATTCTTGCGGGAGATCTGTCCAAAAGGAAGAGCATCGAATCCATCGCCGCTGAGCTCGGGGTCAAGCCGACCGCGTTGAAAACATGCTTCAAGGGGGTTTACGGAGCCTCCATATCGGAATACCTCCACAAGAAGAGAATGCGGACGGCTGCTCTCTTGCTCGAGACAGGAGACGACTCGGTTGCCGCAATTGCGCACTCCGTGGGATTCGCTAACGCGGGAAAGTTCAGCGAGGCTTTCAAAAGAGCTTACGGAACGACCCCTTTGAAATATAGGCTTTTGTTCAGCGAGTCGTCTCGACAGGGCGAATGACGTTTATGGAACGATTCGAAGTCCTAGGGCTGTTGTTTAATGCAATTCGCGAAGACATTCAGGAAGCTATTCACGAATTGCTTCCTGAATGAGTGAATGCTTCCTGAATCATGGTAAAATTTCAACAGAATAAGAATCCTAAATTGAAGTGTGGATGGTTATGATTGTTCATTCATCTGTGCTTATTTCCCAATACTTTGCAGGTATCTCGCCATTACTTAGAGATCTGCCAGCCTTCAATACGCGAGCGAGCTTCAACAAAGTCATGGTAGGGACCGCTGTGCGAGATAAGCTCCTTATGGGTGCCCTGTTCTGCAACACGTCCATCTCTAAGGAAGAAAATCTGGTCAGCTTCCTCAATTGTTGAGAGACGATGTGCAATTTCAAGCACAGTTTTTCCCTTACAGAGTTGGGCAAGGGCTGCTTGAATCTCTGCTTCGTTTTCTGGGTCAACACTTGCCGTTGCCTCATCGAGAACAACAAGAGGCGCATCTTTCAAAATTGCGCGAGCAATTGAGATACGCTGTCTCTCGCCTCCAGATAATCGAGCTCCACCTTCTCCAACCTTCGTCTTATAGTCCTCGGGTAGGGCACTAATGAAATCATCGCAGCGTGCGGCCTTTGCCGCTTCTACAATCTCTTCAAACTGTGCATCTGGCTTGCTTAGGGCAATATTACGCTCAATCGTGTCATCCATAAGATAGACGTCTTGGAAAACCATGGAGAAGTCCGCAAGAATACTGTCGCAAGAAAGTTCGCGTACATCGTGGCTTCCTATGCGTACGGAGCCGCCTGTTGCATCGTAGAAACGTGCAAACAGCTTGGCAACAGTTGTCTTACCTGAACCACTTCCTCCAACAAGAGCTGCAGTTGTTCCCTCGGGAATAGTCAGAGACATTCCGTTGAGCACAAGAGGTCCATCTCCGTAAGCAAATGAGACGTCATGCATCTCAAGGTTGTGATGCTCAAGTTTTACAGCTTTGCAATTGTCATCGATTGCGGGTGCGGATTCGATAGCGTCAAGACGGTCGATAACTTCTCCGATGTGTCCAATTACGTAGGCAGCATCGCCACAAGCCTCGATTGATTGGAACAACATAAAGGAGAACATCACTAGCGTGCAGAAGTTAAGAAGAGATATCGTGCCGTTCAGGAAAGAGATACATACGATAACAATGACGCCAATCGATGCACTGCGTGTTACAAAGAGAAGCAAGGCGTTGAAGGGTTGGAAAGCAAGCTCGGTTTTAAGATTTACATTTCTAGAACGTGCGTATGCGGAGCGTACTGCTGAAACAGCAGCATCTACCTGCCGGTAACTCTTAACAACAGGCATACCGTGGATGTATTCCAACGTTGCTTGAGCCATATCCTCGCGTGCGTCATTTTGCGCGGGCGACAAACGCGCGGAATTTTTGAACATCAGCTCCAGTACCACCGTTGCTACCGCAATCGCAGCCAATGCAAGGATACAGGCCCGCAGATCCATGAAGGCGAGAAACGCCACCATTGCAGCTGCGGTTATGTATCCGTTGCCAAGTATGTCTACCATGCGCATACCATGGATTTCCACGAATGACAGCTCGGTTGTGAGTGCCGAGAGAATTTCTCCTGATGGGTGATTATCAAAGTAACCAAGAGGGACGCGTTTCAACGCTTCTCCGATACGTAAACGCACCTCGTTGGAACGTTCTGCAGCTACGGTTTCCTCAGCTCGTGCTCTTAACCACATAAGTGCTGCGCGTAGCGCAATCGAAGCAATAATGGCCAGTCCAGCCGTAAGTGCAATTTTCAGATCGGGTTTCTCGCCATTTGATAAGCCGAAAAACCCGCACATGGCCCAGGCGGCAATAGCGATGGGTGCTGCAGAAACAAGTGAGATAAGAAAAGAGTATGCAAAGCCAAAGAGAATTCGCGTTTTCTTGTTGCCCGTCCAACGCACCACTTTTATAAGCGCACTAAACATTACGCTGCTCCTTTCTTACTTCATGAGTTCCATTGGAGATATGTGCTTCCCACATGCGGTGATAGAGATCACTTGAACCAAGGAGGTCCGTATGTGTTCCCTCAGCGACGATGTTTCCGGAATCCATGACTACTATCTTGTCAAAATTACGCACCGTTGAGATTCTGTGCGCGATTACTATCAGCGTCTTTCCACGTGCAAGTTCTGAGAGTGCCTGTTGAATGAGCTCCTCACTCTCGGGGTCTATGAACGCAGTTGCCTCATCGAGCACAAGAATCGGTGCGTCTTTCAGATAGGCGCGTGCGATAGAGATGCGCTGGCGTTCTCCACCCGAAAGAGCTCCTCCGGCTTCTCCGGAAAGGGTCTCAAATCCATTTGCAAGCTTATCTGCCAACTCTTCACAGTGCGCAGCAGCAAGCGCGCGCTCTACCTCGGCGTCAGTTGCGCCCTCACGTCCGAGCCTTACGTTCTCAAAGATTGTTCGATCAAAGAGGAAATTGTCTTGAGTCACAAAGCTTACAAGACCAGCTAGCTGATCAAGTGGTATATCGCGCACGTCAGTTTCCCCGATGCGGATTGCTCCTGATCCTGCATCCCAGAATCGAGCAATGAGCTTGGCCATTGTTGACTTTCCAGAACCACTTGGTCCCACCAGAGCACACGAGGTACCTTCAGGCACTTCAAGAGAGATTCCGTGGAGCACTTCTTCGTTGGAATATGAGAATCGGACGTTTTTGAATGAGATATCGTGGGACGTGATGATTGCGGGAGAGGAGACTTCGGGCAAGGGTTTCATCTCTAACAGCTTACTAACGCTGTCCATTACCTTCTCGATTTCCTTGAACATATTGGTGTACTGCGTAATTTTAGTAAGAGGACCAATGACGCCGATTGACAACATACATGCAAGAGCCATCTGAGCTACGTCGATACTGCCCGAAGCTACAAGAATGCATCCAACTGGTACAACACCCAGAAGAAGCGTTGGCAGTATTGCAAACATGGCGTTCATGGGGATACGAGCAGACTTATACCAGGCAAGTGTTAGTTTCTCAAATTCAGAGATGTCGTTACGAAAGCGAGCGTACGAGGAGTCGGCTTGGTTGAAAGTCTTGATGACTTCGATTCCATCGATGTATTCGACGAGTGTTGAGTTAACGCGCTCACTTGCTGTCCAGTACGCTGCATAGTCTCGTTCAAAGTTTTTAAAAAGGAGCGAAAGGGGCACAATTGACAAGGCTGGTGCGATGAGCATAGAGAGAGCGAGCCGGATATCAATTGAGCACACGATTGCAAAACACAAGATGAGAAGAAGCACATTGCTGGTAAATTCCGGGATAACGTGGGCAATGGGCAGCTCCATTTGCTCAATATCGTCAATGATTATTTTCTTAAGTGCTCCAGAGGGCGCTGATTGAACATCGCCGAGGGAGCAAGCAGCAAGATGTTTGCACGCAGCGTTTCGCAAGTTCTCAAGCGTATGGTAGGCAACGCTGTGTGATGTCGATGTTGAGGCTAGATAGCCTATTGTCTGAACTGCCACTCCGAGAAGGGCAATGAGTGCCCAGTGTCCAACTTCACTGATGGCAAGGGTGCTTGCTATTGAGAGCGCAATCAACTTGTAGGCGGCAAAAAAGGGAACAATGCCTCCAACAACACCTGCCACAGCACATAACAGCGAGGCTCCAAGTTTTAGACGCTGTCCGCGTGTAAATAAAGCAAGCTGCCGTATCCAACTGCTCTTTTTCTTTTTGCTAGGGTCCATGGGTCCTCCCAAACGACGAGTATGAGCAAATTGTATTCATAGCTCGTTGCATGAGAAAAGCCCGATTGTCGCGGCTAGCTCCAAGTGTATCGAAGCGTATTGAAGCGTATCGAAGCGTATTGAAGCGTATCGAGGAGCGCCTATCTTTCTAGACCAGCGTTTTCGCGGTAATCTGCAGGTGACATGCCAACAACGCTACGGAACGTGGAAGCAAATTTTGAGGCGTTCGTATACCCAACTTCAAATGCCACCTCACTGATTGGCTTGGAGGTTGTTCGGAGGAGGGTTGCGGCTTGTGCCATACGGTAGCGCGTAAGGTATGCATGCACACTGGTGCCATAGACTTCCTTAAAGCATCGCTGCATGCTGGCATAGGGGAATTCAAACTCTTGAGAAAGCTCTTTGAGTGTCTTGCGAGAAGAGAGATCGGAGGTTAAGGCCCGTTCTATATCCTTTATCTTGTCAACCTTGGCGCGTGTGAGACCGTACTGTCCAATGCGTCCGCCTTCAGGAATATTACTGCCGAGAAACAAGAGAAGCTCCATAATCTTGAGTTTTAGGTAAGCATCTCTAAAGCGGTCATGAGCGTTATATATCTCGCAGAAAATATGCTCAACTGACGGTCCGCTACGGAGCACACTTGGTTCATCGCTTGAACAGAACCTCTCGTAGAGCTGCTTAACACTCACAGGAAATCCCTCGGGAAAAACAGATTGCAGCGATTTGTCTGCCGTGTCCAGGTCAAGGCAGACGGTGACACCTCGGTAATGCCCAAAGGGAAATCGGAAGAGGCTTTCATGTCTTGAGTGGTCATCGATGCCTAAATCACCTGTGTCCAGGTATAGGCACGAGCTGGTACCGGACTCCCACTCAATTCTTCCTTCGCGACAATAGTTCAGGCAGAGCATGCGTGATCCTGGGATGAGTGTAAAGCCCGATTCCAAGTTCCACACGTTTGTGAAGTCGTTGAACATAAGGGTGATTCCAGGCATGACGTCGTGCATTGTCATGATGCCCTGTCCATCAGTTCCCTCTGCCCGCCAGACGGAACTTCTCGCGTCGTGCGTCACGCGACGGACGTTGCCGCCCATGTTGGCATAATCAGCAATGTCCATTGTGTCTCCAGTTCCCTTAGCTTCTTTGAAGAGCATCCTCAAAGAATGACAATACGTTTGACCAGCCAGCTTTGTCGAGCACGCCTTGGTCTACAAATGATCCGTCTTCCATGCGGGCAAAGTCGGTGCAACATGTTCTGATGAACTCAGGATCGTGTGTTACAACCACGACAGCTCGTCCTTCCGCCGCTGCGGTGATAACGCTTGCGGCAACTTGCTCCATATGAGCAAGGTCGAGTCCGCTTGTGGGTTCGTCAAGCACGAGTAGGTCACGACCTGATGCAAGTGCCGTAGCGAGGGCAACGCGTTGCATTTGGCCTCCTGAAAGCGACAGCGGATGGCGTTGTGCCAGTTCAGTTAAGTCCAACGATGCAAGTATAGTACGGGTAAGGTGCTCGTCAGCAATTCTCGTGGAGTCGAGTACCTCATCAAATACGCTCTCTCGGAAAAGCTGATGGCTCACGTCCTGCATAACCAAGGAGCCGTTCCTTGGTCTGCTTGAGAATGGGTGAGGACCTTCTCCAACGTCTATGGTCCCTTTGCAACCGCTCACAAGACCGCAGATGCAGCGTGCGAAGGTGGACTTTCCAGCACCATTGCTTCCGATGATGGCAGTGACACCTCCTCGCCTGAAGGTGATGCGGGAAACGTTGATGCCGCGGCTTGACTGCGGGTAGTGATAGCTCATATCCCGTATTTCTACAAACTCGTTCTTCTCGCATCGTGCGCAGCACTGTTCAGCTGCAATAGCTGCAAAAGTTGGTGCGCGCAGTCCAAGCGAACGCGCCTCGGCAGCTGTTGCCGCGTAGAATTGCTTGGAGTCAATCTCGCGTTCCACGCTGCCTGAGCGCATCACAATAATGCGATTGGCGATACCCTCCAACCAATGGAGTCGATGTTCGGAGATGAGCACAGTGCGGCCCTCAGCTTTCCATTTTGCAACAATCTTTCGGAGAAGTCCTATGGAAGCGAAGTCAAGGTTGGAGGATGGTTCGTCAAGGACAAGAACATCCGGGTCAAGCATAGTGGCCGAGCCACAGGCAACGCGTTGTTTTTCTCCACCAGAAAGTGAGAGGCAGCTGCGGTCGATAAGATCTGTGAGCTCAAGCGCGTCTGCGACGTCCTTTAAGCGTGTGCGTATCTTGTCAGGCGTTATTCCTTGGTTCTCACATGCAAATGCAAGTTCACCGGTTGTATCTAAACAGAAGAATTGAGTCTTAGGGTTCTGGAAGACTGATCCGACCTTTGGCGCTAGTTCCCAAAGCTCGTGGTTGGAAGGTGTAAGACCACAGACCTTAATCTTCCCCGAGAGTTTCCCCTCATAATAATGGGGGATGAGGCCATTGACGAGCCTTGTTAGGGTTGTCTTTCCAGATCCCGAGGCACCCGTCAGGCAGACTACTTCACCAGGGGCTACGGTAAGGTTGACCTCGGAGAGGCTGTTTTTCTCGCTTGCCTGATAGCAGTAGCATGCATTTTTTATCTCGATCATTTCAATCCTAGTAGTAGAGCAAGGGCGTGATCACCGCGCAGATAACGGCTATGGCGAGAAAGGCGATTACTATCCAGTCTCGTACACGCATGCGCGCTTCGTTTATGTTTGTGCGAGCTGTTGGTCCACCGAGCCCTCGCACAAGCGCCGAAGCAGAGAGATCTTCACCGCCTCGCACTGCCGAGACAAGCAGCGGTACCAGGCAATTCTCGATAGCGGATATAGGGTTTCTGAACGTCTTGCTGCTGCGCATGCGTATAGCAGCAGCTATCTGTCGGTAGTCGTCGGCTATCGCTGGGAAGTATCGAAGCATTACGACAAAGGGAATTTCTACTGCCTGAGGCATGTGCATACGGTCGCATGCTGCCATGAACTCACTCACTGACGTGGTTGTGACTAGCCAGGTTCCCATGGCAATACCAGGGGCAAACTGCCTCACGATTCCCGAGATGCCTAGCGTGGCAAAGAGAGCAACTCCAGTGAGGCATGATTCCGCGATTGCCGCCACAGCGCTTGCAGCCCCGTATAACGTGAGGTAGGTGATTGCTGAGTGGAAATGGTGAGAGAGGGCTAGCATGATGAAAGGTGTTGCAATAAGCAACGGCTTAACCACAAGGAGAGGCCCCACGTTGTAAGACCCAAGCATAATTGTTGAGACGACGAGTGTGGCAAGCACTTTAGTGCGGGGATCAAGCACCAAGCCTCGGTTATTGGCAGTTGAGAGGAACAACCCCTTTTTCATTATGCGATGCCGGCTCGCTCAAAGTGCTTGTGGAGGAGTTTCTTGCCGATGACGGCTCCGATACACCCTGCAATAAATGCAGCAAGAGCAAGAGGTAGAAGGCTCCAGTCAGGAATGTAGCTGGAGAGGGCGTTGGCATATTCCTGTCCGTAGCCAGAGGCGATACCTGCGAAGTAGCTCGCGCGATTCATGACGATGGGAATATAGTTGCCTATCAACCATACGCTTAGGACTCCGTGTGAAATTATGGCGCGCCCTGCGCTGTTATAGTTACCGCTTCTGAGGACAAGGTCGGCGAGAAGACCACATACTGGTCCTGTAATAAAGGCATATACGCCCATGCCACCGAGACCCATAAGGAGGCCGAGGATGGTTCCCATGATGAAAACCATTCCGAAATGCCTTACTTTTGTGATATAGAGCATGTACGGAATGCCTCCGATAAGCGGACAGATGACGGAGAGCAATGGAATGAATATAGGAACGTAGCCCAGCATTGCCACAGCCATGATGATTATGAAGTAGAGAGCGGTGAAGATACCGATGTTTATAAGGTCTTTTGGTTGCAGCCCTTTTTTCTTGACTGAGGGTGTTTCAGACATAATGCGTCTCCTTTCGGTTAGCTCTATCTAACTTATAAAGGATAGACACAGAGAAACTCAGTCAATAGCCCATTTGTATCATTATGTCCCGTTTGAATCACGTAGCTACTATTCGCTTTCTGATAAGTATTTGCCAACTGCCGTGGTGAATATTAGCCAACTGCCGTGGTAAATATTAGCCAACTGCCGTGGTAAATATTCAAATAGCATTTTTACATCATTTTGCATAATCTGGTCTTCATTTTTAATACCATACAAGTTTGCCTATATAACTCGCTAAAATAGAGTGGGTTGATTAAAACTAATCGTTTCTGTGACACTCCCAGAAGCACACGATTGGAGCTTATATATGTGCGGCATCGTTGGTTTTACTGGACACCAAAGCGCAAAAGATACCCTCATCGAGGGTCTGAGACGTCTCGAATATCGTGGTTATGATTCTGCTGGTATTGCTTTGCAAAACACAACCAACGAAGAACTTACGGTCGTACATCGCGTAGGAAAAGTTGCGGGATTAGCTGAAGCGGTGGAGTACCTCAATAATGCAAACCCCTGTGGCATCGGACATACCCGTTGGGCAACGCACGGCGCTCCAAGTGAGCGCAACGCCCACCCACATACCTCTTGTGACAATCAAATTGCCGTCGTACACAACGGCATCATCGAGAACTTTGCCGAACTCCGTGAGCAGCTTGAGGCTCGGGGGCACAAATTCCGCAGCGATACCGATACTGAAGTTGTTGCTCACCTTATTGAAGAAGCCTACAGAGGCAACCTTCGCGATGCTGTTGCCAAGGCATGCTCGCAAATTGTAGGAACCTATGGACTTGCTGTTATATGCTCTCAGGAACCCGGTCGTATTGTAGTTACTCGCAAAGATTCTCCCATTGTCCTTGCACATGGCGAGAAGGGCAGCTACGTTGCATCCGACATTATCGCAGTCATTGAAGCCTCCCGAGACGTTACTGTTCTTGGCGACAACGAGTTTGCCGTTATGGAGCCCGATGGCATCAGCTATACCGATGCTGATGGAAATCCCATTCAACCTAAAGTCATGCATGTTGATTGGGATGTTGATGTTGTCGAGAAGGGCGGCTACCTCGATTTCATGCTCAAAGAAATCCATGAGCAGCCTCGTGTCATCCGCGATACCCTTGCAGGACGTCTGACCAACGGCGTACTTTCCATTGATGAGCTGGGCATGTCCTTGGAACAGCTCCGTTTAATTGATCGCGTTTATATCATTGCCTGTGGAACCAGCTACCACGCCGGTCTTATCGCCCGTCAACTTATCGAAGGCTGGGCGCGCATACCTGTCGAAGTCGAGGCTGCAAGCGAATTTCGCTATCGTAATCCCATTATCACTCCGTCAACACTGGTAGTTGCCGTCTCTCAGTCCGGCGAGACTGCCGACACCTTGGCCGCTATCCGCGACGCCCGCATCAAGGGTGCCAAGGTCTTTGGCATTACCAATGTCATTGGAAGCCCCGTGGCCCGTGAGTCTGACGGTGTTATCTACACTAAGGCTAACAAGGAGATTGCCGTTGCCTCAACTAAATCTTTCCTTGGCCAGATTGTGAGTTTGACGCTTCTTGCCATGGTTCTTGCGCAGGCAAAAGGAAAGCTCTCAATCGCTCAGATACGCCTGCTCTTTAAGGAACTTGCCGACACTGCCGAGCAGGTCGAGGAGGTTCTCAGCGATACAAAAGCCATTGATGTCGCAGCACAGGCCTGCAAAGATGCCAATGATGCCTTGTTCATTGGCCGCGGCATGGGAGCTGCCATCTGTTACGAAGGCGCCCTCAAACTCAAGGAGATCAGTTATCTTCATGCCGAGGCATACGCGGCAGGAGAGATGAAGCACGGTCCCATTGCGCTTCTGTCCAAAGGCTATCCTGTCATTGCTGTAGCAACTAACTCCCCGGTATACGACAAGATGATCTCCAATATCCAGGAATCCCGAGCACGCGGCGCCATGATTATTGCCGTGGCAACTGAAGGTGATCAGGAAATCAAGAAGCATGCCGACTATGTCATCTACGTACCTAAAGTCAGAGATGCCTTCTCACCGATCATCGCCTCGGTACCTCTTCAGCTTTTTGCGCGCTCCGTGGCTCTTGCACGTGGTTGTGACGTTGATAAGCCGAGAAATCTAGCAAAGTCAGTAACGGTCGAATAAGACACTGACGAGCCTGAAAAACGGCAGATCAAAACCTCAAAAAATTTTCTAAAATCTTCTTGACAACTATTACGACTCTCGATATATTATGGATAACGATATAACGTTATTCGATATATCGAGAGTCGTAGTTCTGTTTTTCGTCATAGTTACACAGCGAAAGGAGGGGTTATGACAAAGGCAATCGATTCCGGTGCACTCACTGAACCGACGTTTTACATTCTTCTTTCTCTTTATCAACCTATGCACGGATATGCCATTATGCAAAACGTCCAAGAGATTACTGACGGTCGAGTTACCATCGGAGCGGGTACACTTTACGGCGCCATTAATTCGCTCATTGAAAAAGGTTGGATTGAGGCTCTGCACAATCAACCCAGCGATCGTAAAAAAGAGTACCGAATCACTCAGCAGGGCAAGCAAGCTTTTTTGCAGGAAGTTAATCGACTACAGGCACTTCTCGCTAACGCACAAAGCGTCATCAACACAGCCAATACAAGAGAGTCTTGATTATGGCACCTCAACAACAATAAAAAAATTCTTTACCGACTTTGATGCAGAAGAAGCATGGCTCAATCAAATGAGCGCACAGGGTAAAGAACTGGTTAACTATCGCGGCGGAACATACACATTTACTACAAGCGAGCTTCATGCGTGGCAATATGCCATTGAGATCTTAGGCGCAACCTCAAAAGAAAGCCGCGATTACCTCAGCTTCCTTGAAGATATGGGTATTGAAATCGTATCTACCTCAGCCGGCTGAGCTTACCTGCGCAAGAAGGACGACGGAGCCCCCTTTGTTCTCCACAGCGATCTGAAGTCTCGCCTCGTCCAAGCTCAAAAGGCCGATTTTTGGCCCCGCATTATAATTTCACAGCTTTTCTTTGTACTGGTATTTTGTGTAAATGGAATTCTCACTCAACAGGTATCTCCTGTCGCTTTCGGTATTCTCATTGGGACAAGCATTGTATTCATAATTGCTGCGGCTATTGAATTCTTTGTTTTTGCAAAACCGTATCGCAAGCGCATCCGCCAGCTAAAGCAAGAGCTTGCTATTAAAGAGTAGCGAGAAGAACTTGTCGTAATGTATGTGATAACTGTTCAGTAATTGTCATGCAAACTTAGTCTCAGTTGATACAAAGCATCATACAAACAGGGCCACATCTTTCGATGTGACCCTGTTTTGTTCTTACCTGTGAGGTTTAGCCAATGGGGGTGTTATTCAAGCTGGCTCCTACGACGAAGATATACTCCGCCGCCGAAAAGGACTACTGCTGCAGAGGCAAGTGCGATTGCAATACCTGTAGCGTTTGAGTCTCCCGTATAAGGGGTAACCCCACCGGATTTCTTAGGTGTATCTTCTTTTGGCTTTGGAGTGTCGTGAGGAACTTCTGTATTGGTGATGGTGAAGCCTGTTGTGGCGTCTCCCGTTACCTCTGAGGTATAGCCTGAGACCTCATCCTCTTTGACACTGTAGACAATCTCGGCACCATCAGCTTTGTACTTGTCCAAGCCGGAGAAGGTATCTGTCCAGCTGTTGGCGTCTGAGAGTGTTACGGTCTTGCCGGTGTCAACACCGTCTGCAAGAAGATGTACGGTGACAGGTCCTGCCTTAGGTCCAACCCACTCTTTTTTAACCGGAACATCTACCTTCTCGGTATTGGTGTTGGTAATGGTGAAGCCTGTTGTGGCGTCACCGGTAATGGCAACAGTGTAGTTGGCAATGTCATCTTCTTTGACGGTGTAGACGATCTCTGTGCCGTCAGCGTTGTACTTGTCCAAGCCAGAGAAGCTGTCAGTCCAGCTGTTGGCATCTGAGAGTGTTACGGCCTTGCCGGTATCAGTGCCGTCAGCCAGAAGGTGTACGGTGACAGAGTTTGTCTTAGGTCCAACCCATTCTTTTTTAACGGGGACGTTTACCTTCTCGGTATTGGTGTTGGTGATGGTAAAGCCTGTGGTAGCGTCACCGGTAATGGTATTAGTGTAGTTGGCAACGTCGTCCTCTTTGACGGTGTAGGTAATAGTTGTACCGTCTTTGTACTTAGGAAGATTGCTAAAGGTTCCTGTCCAGTTACCGGCTTCATCCAAAGTTACGGTCTTGCCGGTGTCTGTGCCATCAGCCAAGAGGTGTACGGTGACAGAGTTTGTTTTAGGTCCAACCCATGCCTTGGTAACGGTAACTGATGTGATCTCAGGTGTGTAGGAGTTTTTAATATCAGTACCGGTAACCGTTACAGTATAGCTATCAACGGCGTCCTCAGAAACGGTATAGGTAATCTCTGTACCGTCAGCGTTGTACTTATCAAGACCGTCAAAGCTGTACTTCCAGTCACCTGACGCATCAGGGGTAACTGTCTTGGAGTCTACCTTGGTACCGTTCTTCAGAAGGTTAACGGTAATAGAGGCAGGACGTTTACCATCTTGGTTGTTATTGTCGTCCCATGTCTTGGTACCAGAGATATTTACCTTCTCAGTATTGGTGTTGGTAATGGTGAAGCCTGTTGTAGCATCGCCTGTGGTCGTGCTGGTGTAGTTGGTAATGTCGTCCTCTTTGACGGTGTAAACAATAGCTGTGCCGTCGGCTTTGTACTTATCGAGACTTGAGAACGTACCTGTCCAGTTGCCAGCCTCATCAAGGGTAAGTGTCTTGCCGCTATCAGTTCCGTCAGCCAAAAGGTGTACGGTGACAGGTCCTGCCTTAGGTCCAACCCATTCTTTCTTAGCAGAAACATCTACCTTCTCGGTATTGGTATTGGTGATGGTAAAGCCTGAAGCGATATCGCCTGTGATGGCGTTAGTGTAGTTAGCAACATCATCCTCTTTGACCGTGTAGACGATCTCAGTACCATCTGTCTTGTATTTACGAAGACCGTCGAAACTACCCTTCCAGTTTCCTGCCTCGTTAAGAGTAAGAGTCTTCCCGGTATCAGTTCCATCAGCTAGTAAGTGGACAGTTATAGGCCCGGCCTTAGGTCCAACCCAAATCTTGGTTACAGGAACTGAAGTCTTAATAGGCTTGTTGGTAATAGTCTGGATAGCACTACCTGTAGGAGTAACCTGAAGTATGTACTCATCAGTTCCAAGCTCATAACCTTTGGGAGCTGTCTTTTCTTTAACCTTATAGCTACCTTGGGGAAGAACATTTGAAACGACACTACCATCTGCTCCGGTAGTAAGTTCAAAGGTGGAGCCGTCAGGTTTAGTTACGGTAAATACGGCATCTTTTAATGGTGTAGTGCCGTCTTCATCAACTTTGATAAGCTTGATTTTGCTTGCAAGATCTCCTCCTGCATGTCCACCAGCACCAGCTAAATCGTGATAGTTTATGTTGACTGTCTTATCGATACCATCGGCTGTAAGTCGAGCAGCATTCGTCTGTACAGTTCCAGAAGTCATAGTTGAGTAATACATAAGAAAGTACTGTTTGGTACCAATGTTACCGAGATTTATCTCAAATGACTTCTTATCAGCTGACACTGTTAGCTTGCCAGTAAGATCCTGTTCATCGCCCCATCTCTTGAAGCTTCCATCCGAATTATATTCAACTTCTACCAGCCTAAACTTCTGAGTTCCTGTAGCGGAGGGGATATATTCTCCATTATTAGTTTGAAGAGTATCCGTAATTTTTACATTTTGTAAATTTCGACCCTCTTGATTAATTCGTATATTCCACCTTACAACTCCTGGAGTTGTAGTCTTTTCTCCCCACTTTGCAACAATCTCTTTGACTGTCGCATTTGGTTTAATATGTATATTAGTAGTAATAGTCTTTCCATTTACATCTATCGTAATTGGTTTGTCTGAATTAACCGTAACCTCCCTCTGGTTAAAATAGGTTACAAGTTCAATCATGCCTTTATAGTTAGTGTGATTATTGGCTTTGTCATTAAAGACAATATGTATCTTACCGCCACCATTGACGGTATCAGGTGTTACTGTTGCTTTTGCAACAACGTTTCCATTGCTGTCAGTAATATCAAATGTCTTAGGTGTTGAAGCAGTACTTAAATTAATCGTATTAGGTATTGTGAGATCAAAATAATCCCCCGTATGGACCATCTCGCTAGGTTCGAGCTCCCAGTTCATCTTCAACTTGAATTTTGTCCCTATACACAACTCTGTAGCAGGGTTGCCGTCAGCGTCTAAAAACTTAAAATCCGTAAGAGTTGCATCAAGTTGCTTAGGAGTTGAAGGAGCTCGCAGGAGCGATACGGAAAGAATCTGATGAGAAGTAATGGAATAATCTGTAGAGGCTTCCTCCATACTAGTATCCATCTCAGACAAAGGACCAGCTCGTGTTGCATTAGCTTGCTCTTCACTACCAGCCTCTTCCTGAGCGGACTCTGAAGAAACGCTCTGATTATCCTCAGTAGAGACTTGAGAGTATTCTTCTTTTTGTTCTTTTGCTTCAGAGCCGCTTTGAGATGATTGCTCAGTAGCTACTTTAGAAGCTGACGGCGCAGCATCAGCAGCAAAAGCATTAAGAGCACCTCCCGGAATCAAAAGGCTCAAAGCAAGCACCAAACTCAAGAAGCTACAAAACCTCTTTTTCATAGCGCACTTTCCTTTCCGTCTAATTACATATCAGGAATTAAAAAGCTAAACACAGTGCGATAAGCATATTCCCCCCCCGCTACTTTCATCTACCAAAATCTTTAGAGAAGCTAAAATATCTCTTTAAATTCATAATTTAACCATATATAACTTCTTCAAAATTAAATAACAATCTCATTAAACTCTTTATTAGTTCCTTAGTCTCATTCTAGATTCAACTATACAGATTCTCCTAATACTTAAAGTTTTTATATTTGGAATAAATACTTGTCTTAACGAAAGAGGAATCTCTTCTATAAAGTAAACACTCACTCGACAAAAATAGACAAGTCTTCTTACATTACAACTTAACGCGGTAATGTCAGTAAATCTCAGCCTATCTAGTACCGGAGCACAAAAGCTGCAATATAGATGACTTAAGACTCAAACAGGGCCACATCTTTCGATGTGACCCTGTTATTGGTCTGTCTCTCTGAAAGTGTCAAAATATCCGCTTACCTGTTCTCCTTTCTGAGATAGGCGCCCGTACCTAGAAGCACGATGGCCCCTGTACCCAAGGTCACTACCGCGCTCAAAACATTGGTATCTCCCGTATAAGGGACAGCTCCACCGGATTTCTTAGCAGGTTTTCTGCCGGATTTCTTAGGTGTGTCTTCTTTTGGCTTAGGGGTGTCGTGAGGAACTTCTGTATTGGTGATGGTGAAGCCTGAAGCGATATCGCCTGTGATGGCAACAGTATATTTTGACATGTCAACACCGGTAACCGATGCCTCAGTCACCGTATACGTAATAGGCACGCCATCTTTATATTTTGGAAGATTGCTAAAAGTACCCGTCCAGTTACCAGCTGCATCCAGCGTCAATGTTTTGCCACTGTCGCTACCATTTGCAAGGAGCTTCACGGTAACGGCAGAACCTGTAAGACCAACCCATTTTTTAGTAACAGAAATGGACGTGACCTCAGGTGTATGCGAGTTGGTAATGGTATATCCACTTGTCGCATTACCGGTAATCGCTGGGATATAGCTGGCAATCGTTGGATCTTCCTTTACGGTATAGGTAATTGTCTGACCTGAAGCGTTCTTCTCATTTAGACCCGTAAAGGAGCCCTGCCAAGAACCATTTTTATCAAGAGTTAACGTCTTGCCTGTATCAACACCGTCGGCAAGAAGACGTACCGTAATAGATGTGGGTCTTAAGCCATCCTGGTTGTCTACATCATCCCAAACCTTCTTAACAGTAACATCGATAGTCGTGGGAGTCTTTTTATCGACAAATGTTTTAGTTACCGTCTGGTTTGCCGGCGAGAAATTAGTAGAAGCTATTCCTTGATTATCGGCTGTGTCATATCCATTGGGGGCTTTGGTCTCTTTTATCGTATAGTCATCACTCAGCATCTGCTTGAGTTCTGCCTCACCATTGGCGTCGGTTGTCACTTGGCCAACTGATAGTCTAGATCGATTACGAATGACGTCAAAAACGGCACCTGCAAGTGAACTGCCTCCCATTTCTTATGTCCAAGAAATGGGAGGCAGTTCATTTTAGGTGGCTGCATTATATGTGGAGATGACCCTAAGTTTCATTGCAACGATTGCAAGTATGATTGGAGATAGCTCTAGTTTTGAATATTGCCGGTATCGGCAAAAAATAATCAGTTTGCAAGAGAGTTGTGTCAGGTTTTTGCCGATAAAGTTTCTGCATGTCGGGTTTCTCGTCATGTTAGATCTTTGCGATACAAGTAGCCCGCTGACACAGACCGCTGCTTTTATACCGCTCGCCGTAGTTGTTCTAGTCAGCTAACTTTTCTGAAAAATTTTATATAAACTAAAAGGTCAAATCGATTTCTTCTGGGATTGCTTGTGTGTTTAAGCATGGATTTCGGAGGGACCTATGCTTCACTTTAATCACGATTCAAAGCAAGAAACTAACGAGGGAAATGCAAGCGCGAGCGTTGCGGGCGCCGAAGGTGCGGGCGCCACAGGTGAGGGCGCTACTGGTGCGGGCACTACAGGCGCCGGGGCTCCCAACATTCCCACACCACCTGAGGGATATCAGCAGGCAGCATTCGCATCCACGCTGCCAACGGTTACTAATCAGACGGCTAACTTGGGCTCGCAGATAGGCGTCATTTCATCAGGTGAGAGTGAAGAAGACGCTGAGGCTCGTGAGGCATATGAAAGTCTGGCGCGTCACCGTAAAGCTCGTCGTAAAAAGAAGCTTATTAAGGCGGGAATAACCGCTGGAGTCTTTGTTCTTCTCGTCATATTGTTTATTTTGCCTATGTGCCAAGGAGGCCAGAACCAGAACACCACCGTGATGCCAAGCACCACGTTTGTCACGCGCGGCGAGTTCAGCGATTCTGTTTCCGCGTCTGGATCCATCAAGCCCGTGTCATCCACCGTGGTAACTCCAGAGGTAGATGGCATTATTCAGGATGTTCAGGTTTCCGAGGGCACGTACGTTCATAAGGGCGATAAGCTCTTTACTATCAAGAATGATGAGCTAGACAAGGCTGTTCGTAAGGCGTCTCAGCAGGTAAAAGCTGCCGAGAACGAGGTCAGTAAGGCTCGTTCGGCCCTGGCGTCCGCACGCAACGGTGTCCCTGAGGCGGGCGAGGACGGACAAGAAGCAAACGCTGCGTCTGTTGCTGCGGCTGTGGAAGCGGCTGAAGCAAATCTGGAGAGCGCTCAGATTGCGCTTGAGGAGGCACGATCTGCTTACAATGACGCAATTGCCCAGGCAGATAAGCGTGTAGTCACTGCCCCGTGTGACGGTACGGTCATTGTGATGAACGCGGTAAACGGCGCTTCTGTTGGCTCGTCCGCACCGGGCTCTGGCAACGCCGGTCCTCTGATTACTATCGCGGACCTTTCCCAGATGAAAGTAAACGTCCAGATAAACGAGGTAGACATTTCTCGCATCGCCGTTGACCAAAAGGCTCAGGTCAGTTTTACAGCTCTGCGAGACCTGTATTGCGACGCCGTGGTGACTCACGTTTCTGCTGTCTCGTCCAACGGTGCCGATGCGGGCGCAAGTTACGATAGTCCTGGTAGATCCATTGTTTCTTACACCGTTGACCTGCTTATTAGCAGTCCCGACGCTTCCATCAAGCCGGGTATGACCGCCAACGTAGACATCATGATTCAGCACATGGACAACGTGCTGACCGTGCCCCTTGTTGCTGTCATGGACGACGGCGATGGAGCTTACGTTAACGTGGTTACTTCTCGTGACGAGAAGGGATATCCGCAGGTAGAACGCGTGCCAGTGACTGTAAAGGCGCAAAGCTCTACGACGGCTGTCATTGAGGGTGCTGGTATTGAGGACGGCACTGAGGTGATGATTGGCGGCGGCGCTGGCGGTCCATCTCAAGGTGCGGCGATGGACGCTCCATCAGGCGCAACATCTGGTGCGACGTCCGGCTCGGGGACTGATGCAACGTCTGACACAACGAGCTCCAAAGACTCCAAGTAGGCGACGCGCATGTCCAAGGTAATTGAGGTACATAAGCTGCATCGCATTTACGAGACGGCTGCGGGTTTGACGCACGCTTTACGTGGCGTTTCGCTAACTGTGGAGAAGGGCGAGTTTCTCTGCATCATGGGTCCGTCTGGCTCAGGCAAATCAACCCTGATGAACATTTTAGGCTGCCTGGATACGCCTACTTCCGGCTCGTACAAGCTCGAGGGACTTGAGGTTGCGGATCTTTCCGACGACGACCTGGCGGAGATTCGCGCTACGCGTCTGGGATTTGTCTTCCAGTCGTTTAACCTACTACCGCGCACTACGGTGCTGCGAAACGTTATGCTGCCGCTCATCTACTCGGACATTCCCGCAAAAGAGCGAGAGTTGCGAGCTTGGAAGGCGCTGCGTTCTGTTGGTCTGCCCGAGGAGTACTACGAGCACAAATCTAACGAGCTTTCCGGTGGTCAGGTGCAGCGTGTTGCTATTGCTCGCGCGCTGGTAAACGACCCGGCGGTCATTTTTGCCGACGAGCCAACAGGTAATCTGGATTCCGCAACAAGTGAGATGGTCCTTAACACGTTCAAGTCCATGCAGGAGCGTGGCAAGACAATCGTGCTGATTACGCACGACCCCGAGACCGCGTTTTGGGCTGACCGCGTGGTGCATATTCGTGACGGCCGCCTACTTACGGACGAGCAGGAAAAGGAGTTTGTGAAGCAACACGCCGCGCAGACCGCGACGGGCGCGCATGCCGCGACGGGCGCACACCCCGTGACAGGCGCACATACCGCGATGGACGCACATGCTGCACCGGGCACACACGCCGCAGCGGGCGCGCATGCCGCAGCGGGCGCGCATGCCGCGACGGGAGGTGCCGCACTATGAGGCTGATGGATCTGTTGCGAGAAACCCTGTCTGCGCTTAACGCTAACCGAGGCCGCAGCCTGTTGACGGTACTGGGCATTGTTATTGGCATCAGCGCAGTTATTGCTATGACAGCGCTTATCGACGGAATCAAGTATTCGCTGGTCAGCTCGCTAGGTCTCAATCAGTCGCGCATGGTTATGATCTACGCGTGGCCAGACCGCGAGGTCACGCAGCAGGACCTGGAGATGCTGCAGCTCAGCGTACCTGGTTACGAGCTTGTGACCGGCATTGACTCCACCATGGCCCGAGTCAACTCGGCCGAAAAGCAGTTTGACGCGCGAATCATCGGCTGCACGCCCGACTATTTTACCGTCATGGGCCTCAAAGCATCGACGGGCTCACTTTTCACAAAGTCCGATGTAGATGACACATCTAGAAACGTTCTTCTCGACAAATTGTCTGCCGAGAAACTCTTTGGAAGCGCAGATGCGTCCATTGGACAAGTTGTCCGCATTAATAACGACAGCTACACCATTGTTGGCGTGGTTGACAGTGGGGCAAACGGCGGCGGGCAAGGCGATACGCTGCTGGCCTACATGCCGTACTCCACGTATTCCGCGCGTTTGACGGGTACTAAAACTATCAGCCAAGTTTTTGGTTACGCTCGCGAAAACGTGGACATGAAGGCGCTCGCGGACGAAACAAAGTCCTGGTTGCTAGACTGGTTTAACATTCCTTCCGCGCAGGCCGAAGACCGCGTAACGGTTATGACGCTTTCGTCCATCATTGAGCAGATGAACGCCACGCTTATGTCGTTCCAGGTCCTGGTCACCGCCACGGCGAGCATTTCGCTTCTGGTTGGCGGCATTGGCATCATGAACATGATGCTCACTAACGTGACGGAGCGTATTAGGGAGATTGGCCTGCGTAAAGCCCTGGGCGCTCGCGCGTCCGACATCACCAAGCAGTTCTTATGCGAGTCCATTCTGATTTGCATCATGGGTGGTGTGATTGGTATTGCCCTGGGTTACGCCGGAGCGTGGGGCCTGGCTGGCTCGTTTAGCAGCATGATCACGCTTGATACGGGCATCACGCCTATCATCACGCCGAACATCGTGATGATTACCTCGGGAATCTGCATTGGCATCGGACTTATCTTTGGCTACTGGCCTGCTCGACGAGCCTCAAAGCTCAATCCTGTGGAATCGCTCCGCTACCAGTAAGCGGGGTGCGTGCGTAAACGGCTTGCACCCGAATACAGCCTGCTGCTGATAAAGGGTGTGCTGTCCGTAAACGAATTGCTACTAGTAGGGTTTCTCGCCAGGCGAGAAACCCTTTTAAGTGCGTTTGATTGTTTGGGCTACAGCAGATCGTCCGGTGGCAGCAGTTCGATTTCCCATGTAGTTTTTACATAGCAGTTAACGTCAATATCCGATGGATCAAATGCAGGTACTTGATTTTTACTTTCGTAATCGTCATACGCACTACAAGCGCAAGCCGTATAGACAAAGTCTTTTTCTTTAATGTCATAAGTCGCATTTTGCAGTCCAACAACCTTTGCACCAGCTGCTTTGGCAAGAAGGTTAGCTTGCTGACGACAAGAAATAATAGCGTCAGTAGAAAGTTTGTTCTTAATAGGTTTTACATTTTCTATTGCAAATTCAACTGAGAAAGTCACTTCATCTCCACACGAACTGAGCGCTTTCCAGATTTTCTCTACAAGGTTTGTCTCAAGTTGTTCTTTAATAGATAATTCTGCACGAAAATCAAATCCTTCAACAATTGTATGAGCAACGTAATAACGCTCCCACTTTTCTTTTTGATATTGCTTAATCTCGTGAGCTGAAATCGAGTACCTGTTGTTTTTCAAAATTGAAGAGGATAGTCCGTTTTGTTCAAGTGAATCTTTCATTGTTTGAAGTAGCTCGTTATATTTGGCGGTGCATTCTTCACGGGTCTTCGAAGTTCCCTGAATAGTGATATCAACGTTTATGGTATCAGGTGGAACTTGCGTGCTCAGGTTTGTTGATACATCAATTGTTCGTTCCATAGTGCGTTCCTTTCAGAGATGTTAGAGAAAAAATCAGCTGTTTGAACAGGTAATTTATTTCTCATCGTTGAATAATCATAGGCTTAAAAAGGATTCTGAGTGTCCAGTGTGGTGGACACCAAGGTAGGGAATGGCAATTGAAATTAACCAGGTGAAATAGCTTATTATTAGTGCAAGGGAAGCGTGAGTAGACAACTACCGCGCGGGAGAGGGACACATGATTTTGTATTTTTCTGCAACCGGCAATTGCAAATATGTTGCCGAACGAATTGCCGCGGAGTTTGATGACACCGCAGTCTCGATCGAGGTATCAAACGGCCAGGTAAATCTCTCAGAAGATGAGATGCTTGGCATCGTGACGCCGGTTTATAACTGGGAACTTCCCATTACAACTCGCGAGTTTTTGCAGAATCTCCAGGTCATAAGTGCCTCTGCGCCGTATACGTTTATTGTGACAACGTACGGGACAACGGCTGGTTGTACGTTTGTTGACGCAAAAAAGATTCTTGCTAGCAAAGGACTAGAGCTCAACGCTGGTTTTAGCGTCAAAATGCCTGATACCTGGACTCCAATTTTTGATTTGAGCGACAAAGCAAAGATTCAGCAAATTAACAACAATGCCGAGAGCTACATTGACGCTGTACTAAGCGGAATCAAAGAGCGATCTGTTGGTAATCACATGCAGGGCGTTGTTCCGTATGCAGTGAGACTTTTTATGGATCACATATACAACAATGAAAGGAAGACGCAGCACTTCTCGGTTTCAGAAAAGTGCATCGGATGTAGTCTTTGTGCACGAAAATGCCCTGTTCAGGCTATTGAGATGAAGGATAAGAAACCTGTGTGGGTTAAGGACCAGTGTGCCGCGTGCCTTCGTTGCTTGCATCATTGCCCTACGTTTGCCATTCAGTACGGTAAGGGGACAACAAACAAACATGGACAATACAAAAATCCGCACGTCAGGGTGTAGTTTAGGTGTAAACTTTATGGCATAGTTCACTTAGGCTAACAAAGTGCTAACCGAACGGAGTTTAACGAATGCCTGCTCAGAATGAGAAGAACGATCACCTTCCGGTGCTTGGTGTTGGTCCTGCTTATGTGATTGCCATTACGGCGCTGACGGTCGCATGCATTGTTCTGTCTAAGCTGGGATTTCTTCCGTACCTTCGCATTCGAGCCACGGTCGGCGTGATGCACACCGTGGGCACGGCTTTTCTGATTGTGGGCATCTGGCTGTGGGTTTCCGCTGCCATCAAAGAAAAACTTCGCGAGAAAATCATCGCAAATCAGCTGGTTACAACTGGTGTTTATGCGCTGGTAAGAAACCCTATTTACTCCGCATTTGCGTTTGTTATGTCGGGCGCAGCTTTGCTTTCTAGCAATCTTTACCTACTCCCGCTGCCGCTTGTGTTCTGGGTGCTTTTAACTGTAATGATGCAGACTACGGAGGAGAAGTGGCTTCTCGAGCAGTTTGGCGATGAGTACAGAGATTACTGCGAGCGAGTTAATCGTTGCATTCCGTGGTTTCCCAAGCGCTAACGTTTAACGTGAACATTTACGTGGATATTCACGTGGATATTCACGTCGATATTTGCTTTTAGCTGAGCTCCAGCCCCATAGGTGAGCTGGGGCTTATTTGATTTTCTCGCTATATAAATACTTTTACGAAGCGGCTATGATATACATACATCCGCAAGGCATGCTTGTGCCGCGCCTGCTCTATATACGCCATGCTAGTTTGTTAGTGCTTCTACCTGCTGCTTCATGAGAAACGAGAGATGCGATGCTGGATATTCGTCGTGTTTTGGCAAGTGCACCCAAAAAGCATACGGAGGAAACGCTGAATTCTCTGACGACTGTTTGGGGAGAGGCGCTTGATGCGTCGAACGTGTTGCCTGAGCATCCGCGTCCTCGTTTGTGGCGTGACAAGTATGCGATGTTGAACGGCGTGTGGGAGTATGCGATTGCGCCGGTAGATGGCGAGGTGGACACAGAGGTCCTCGCGCTACAGGAGATTCCTTCCCGTTGGGATGGGCAGATTGTGGTGCCTTTCTCGCCAGAAGCTCCGCTTTCTGGGGTTGGTCGAACGGTGCGTCCGCATGAGCTTTTGTGGTACAGGCGCAAAATTGACTTGCCCAAACTGGCCGATGACCAGCGGCTTATTCTGCATTTTGATGCGGTTGACTGGATGTGCGCATGTTTTGTAAACGGCAAGCTCGCCGGTACGCATATTAGCGGTTACTTGCCGTTTTCTTTTGACATTACGAATCTGCTTGGCTCGGCTGAGGTGGCAGGCGCGGTTGAGAGTGCCGCTGAGGCTGAGAGTGCGGTTGAGAGTGCGGCCACCGCTGATCTCGTGCTTTGCGTTTGGGATCCAAGCGATACCGGCTCTCAACTGCGAGGTAAGCAGCGTCTTTCTCGTGGCGATATTTGGTACACCGCTCAGAGTGGAATTTGGCAGAGCGTGTGGTATGAGGTTGTTTCTGCAGCTCACCTTGAGTCGCTGACGTTGAAGGGCGACATGTTTGGCACGCTTGAAGTTAAGGTGAACGTGCAGGTAAGCGGACCAGCAAGTGTGCAGTCAAGCGCACAGTCGGGTGAATCAGCAAGCGCGCAGTCGAGCGCATTGGAGCTGGAACTTGCGCTCAAGGATGAGTTTGGGCAAGACGTTCTTCTCGCCAGACTTCCGGTGGGCGAAGCAGGGGAAATTTGCGCGAAGCTGCAGGTAGATGAACCGCAGTTGTGGTCGCCGGAGAGGCCATACCTCTATAACGTGGAGGCAACACTTGGGCAGAATGGTGCGGCGGTCGATTTTATTCGGAGCTATTGCGCGTTTCGTACTGTTGAGGTGAAGCCTGACGAGGCTGGTGTGCCAAGGGTGCATTTGAATGGAGCGCCGTATTTTGTGCGTGGCGTGCTGGATCAGGGCTATTGGTCTGACGGATTACTGACGGCGCCGTCCGACGATGCGCTGGTATATGACGTAGAGGCTATGAAGTCGGCTGGTTTTAATACGCTGCGTAAGCATATTAAAATTGAAAGCGAACGCTGGTATTACCACTGCGACCGTATTGGCATGCTAGTTTGGCAGGATTGCGTTTCGGGAGGTAGCGCGTATAGTCCTTGGCACACGAGTCAAAAGCCGACGCTATTCAGCTTTACCTGGGGAAGATTTGACGATACAACGCCAAGGCATCATGAGGCTTTATCCGCAGGTGACGAGAGCTATCGCAAGGAGTGGACAGAAACTTGTCAGGAAATGGTCAAGCTTTTGGACGGGCATCCTTCAATTGGATTTTGGACACTCTTTAACGAGGGCTGGGGGCAGTTTGATGCACGGGCTGCTACTGAGGCTGTTCGCGCCTTGGATGCAACGCGTCCAATTGATGCAACGAGCGGCTGGTATGATCAGGGCTGTGGTGATTTTCTGAGCATTCACAATTACTTCCGACCACTTCGCGCGGGTTGGAGCGGGAAGCAACGGGGGAATCGAGCTGTGATAATCTCTGAGTTCGGTGGCCTCGCGCAGATGACACCAGGTCATACGTCACTTGATCATTCGTATGGATACGGGGATTTTGCCACAGTTGAGGATTGGCGTACGGCTGTCCAAAAGTTGCTTGCAGAGGCGGAATCGCTGCAGGTTGAAGGCCTTGCGGGGTATATTTACACCCAGGTATCTGACGTTGAGGAAGAGGTAAACGGCCTGCTCACTTACGACCGAAAGATCAACAAGTTTGAAGGGTAGTAGCTGCCGGGTGTTGTTGAGTAATGCTCTACGGTGTCCGGTAGTCAAGCGATGAACAGTGGTTTGAAAGATGCTCTATCAATTGTGAAGCCTGCAGTATTGGGGTTAATTCTCTGCGTAGCAGCCGTGGTTTTTTTTGTGAGAAGAAGAAATAATGCAGACCAGTAGGCAAGTTGTATTGCATAAGATAGTGCTTCTTATAAATTAGTCTAAAAGTCGCATACAGTGTTTACCAGTGATTTAAATACACGATACACGCGTGTTAAATCTTCTACAGGAACGTACTCATTTGGTTTATGAGCCCGTTCAAGTTCTCCAGGCCCATATGACATACATTCTGTATTTTTACAGGTGGACGCAATTACAGCGGTATCGGTATATCCAGTAAAAATATTGAGCTTTGCAGGCGTATTACAAGATTCTGCACACGAGAGAAGCTGTGCGAGAAGTTCTGAATTCTTGGGAAGGACAACGGAAGGCCTATTTCCCGTAATGTCATAGCTGGCGTGAGTACCGCAAATCTCTGTTTGGGCTTGCTTGATTGCTTGTTGCACTATATGCTCTGCAGCTTGCGTTGTTGTAGGGGGTACTAAGCGCATGTCAA
The DNA here is from genome assembly GCA_963509815.1 of uncultured Atopobium sp. Lineage (GTDB taxonomy): Bacteria > Actinomycetota > Coriobacteriia > Coriobacteriales > Atopobiaceae > Lancefieldella. The sequence goes on from CAUPCM010000001.1 coordinate 126,107, forward strand.
CCCAGAGTTCGGCTTTATCAGGAACAACGTACGGTTGATATCCACCCACAATCTGCCCAAAGGTTACCGTTGATGATCCAAGTTCTGGATGAGTGGGTAGACTCTGCACTGCAGTTCGTATCTCATTTATAACAATTGCCATTGCAGCGATAGCATCAGCACCTTTCCAAGGGGTGCTTGCGTGAGCTGTGATTCCGGTAACAGTAATTTTGAACCAGGTTCGACCTTTGTGAGATCCACGGATGGCATTGTTTGTAGGCTCAGCGTCAAGCACCCAGCCTTTCTCGCCAACCCAACCAGCATCAATAACACGTTCAACGCCACGCATATTAGCTTCTTCGTCAACCGTGAAGATGACAGAAAGAGATTTTTGGGGAAGCGTTTTTTGTGTCTTGCATGCCTGGCAAGCGTCTCTAAAGGCGAGAAGTGCACAGGCAAGTCCCCCTTTCATATCACATGAGCCTCGTCCATACAGCAGTCCATCTTTATATACGGGATTGAATGCAGGTGTTTCAGAGTCCCAGCCATCGCCATCAGTTACGGTATCCATATGGCAGATAAATGTCAGGTCTGATGGGGGGAGTGTAGAGGAATCAAATGATGTGGTAGCACTGGGGATTGTTGCCCTAAGACAACGTCTATGAGGAAAAACCTCAATTTCTTGAATAAAGGGGAATAGTTCTTTTTTGTTTGGTAGTGAAAAAGAACACGAGTCAACAATCCACGCTTTAATAAATGTTTCAATTTCTTCTTCATAAGAACCAGGATCAGTACTTTTAAGAGCAACAAGTTGTGCTGTCATTTTTGCAACTTCTGGTAGGTTGTTAGGAAGTTTGGATGCGTCAAAATTAGTTCTGCTTGACATACTGTTCATCTCTCAAATTTAACCGATTACCGAAAAAGGGTTGCTACTTGTATAAAAAAGATTACTCTATCTATGTCTAAATAATAGTTAGGTTACAAAACTTTTCATTAGATTTTGTAGTAGCGATGTTTGTTTAAGTAGGTTGTGGTGTGTAGGTTAGCCACAGAATATAAAAAAAACCACAAGTGAGAGAGGGCACTATGGCGGATTCAAAGAAATCCATTTTGTTTCAATGGGATGGGGTACCGTCTGTTGGCGAGCTTATTCCACTTTCATTACAGCATGTAGTTGCAGCTGTAGTGGGCATCATTACACCTGCAATTATTATTGCGGGTGTTTGCAATCTTGCCCCAGCGGATAAAACACTGCTTATTCAGGTTTCGTTAGTAATGTCTGGATTAGTTACTATTTTGCAGGCATATCCACTCTTCGGCAAGTTTGGTGCAGGGTTACCGATAATTATGGGCACAAGTTTTGCCTACGTACCTACCCTGCAAGCTATTGGCGCTGCTAATGGAATTGGGGCCATTCTTGGAGCTGAACTTATCGGTGGTATCGTTGCTGTTTTGTTTGGTTTCTTCTTTAAGAAGATTCGTGTGTTATTCCCTAATGTTGTAACAGGTACCGTAGTACTTTGCATTGGTCTTTCTCTATATAGCGTTGCTATTGGATATATGGCCGGTGGTAAGAGCTCAGCAAACTTTGGTGCTCCTCAAAACTGGATTGTTGCTCTTATTACTCTTGCTGCATGTATTTACTTCAGTAATTTTGCTAAAGGTGTTTTCAAGCTCGGATCTTTACTTTTTGGCATGCTCGTAGGTTATGTTGTTTCCATTCCTTTTGGCATGATTAACTACGACTCTGTAGTCAATGCTTCTTGGGTTGAGCTTCCTCACTTTATGCCTTTTGCACTTGAATTTGTTCCAGCAACAATTGCTTCGGTAACTATTGTCTTTATTGTTGCTGCACTTGAGGCTGTTGGTAACATGACTGGTGCAACGGTAGGCGGTATGGATCGTGAACCCACCGATACAGAGCTTACTGGTGGTCTTGTTTCTCAGGGTGTTATGACTATGGTTGGCGCTTTCTTTGGAGCATTCCCAACTTCAACATATGGTCAAAATGTTGGTATCGTGACACAAACTCGTGTTATTAATCGTCGTGTTTTTGCGGTTGCAGGTGCAATCCTTTTGGTAGCTGGTTTGGCGCCAAAGTTAGCGGCAATTCTTTCAGGTATTCCTCAACCTGTTATTGGCGGAGCTACTATTAACGTATTCGGCACTATTTCAATGACTGGTATTCGCATTCTTTCTAAAGATGGCCTTACTCCTCGTAGAGCAACTATTGCAGGTTTGTCTCTTGCGTTAGGTATGGGTATTACCATGACGTCTAACTCTCTTGCAGGCCCTGGAATGCCTGCGTTTATTAATGAGGTATTTGGACATTCTGCTATTGTTGTTGCAGCGCTTTCTGCCATTATTCTTAATCTTGTTCTTCCTAAGGGTGGACCTGATAAGGAAGTTGTGAAAGCAGTTGAGGGAGCCGCAGAGGTACAGGAAGAAGCAGTTGGAGCATTGTATAAGTCAGCTGCGACAGGTGTACCTGCAGTTGAGCATAAGCCAGGTTCTGTTAAGGCGTATAAAACAGACTATAAGTCTGAGTAGTGAGGATTTACCTTAGTTTCTCACCTTCGTTTTAAAGATTACCTCCCATTTCTTAGATAATAGGAAATGGGAGGTTTTATTGTTGACGATATGTTACCTACAACTATAAATTTTGATTTTTTGCCTCGTCAAGATAGCTGTAAAGAGTGTACTTTGAAATGCCAAAATAGGAACAGACTTTTTGACCTGATTTGGTAATAAGAAATGCTCCAGAATCATTAAGAAAACGGATTGCTTTGATTTTGTCATCTTTTGTCATAAGAGCAACAGGACGCCCAACCATGCGTACGCTTTGATCAATAAGCTCATCGAGAAGATCGGTTACGTTATGTGGAATGGTCTGCGGAGTGTCTTCAGATGAATTGCTGGGAGTAATGAGACCACGTAAGGATTCTTCCATTGCAGAGAAAAGTGCAATGTCGTAGTTAATAGCAAAAATTGCGATTGGTTTGTGTTTCTCATCACGTAGGTAAATAGTTGTTGATTTGAGTATCTTGCCGTCTTCTGTTTTGGTGAGATAAGAGGGAGAGTCATGAAGCTTTTCTGGATTTGAATGGAGTGCTTTGAGTACTACGTTTGAAGGGCCATCTCCGATACTTCTTCCTGTTATATGACCATTCTCAATAGCAACTATGGTATGAGCAGGATCTTTACTCTGAAGATCATGAACAACAACTTCACAGTTTGAGCCAAATTCTAGAGCAATACCCTGTGCAAGACGTTTTAAAAAATCAATCTGCTGCATGTCCATAGTGATGTACTCCAAGTATGAAAATTAGTTTCAAAATTATTTTAAACAATTCTACCCTAACAGGTTTTGTTTATGCAGGAATAGGACACTATGTATAGGTATTGGTTAATGTGGCAAGAAACCGTTTACGTCAAGATTCGACCGTACACCGATAAGTTAGTTGTTTTGACAAAATTTATGAGAATATAAACCAAATAAAAAATTAGAATATAAAACAAATTGTTTGTTTTGGTTTTTGCACAAAAGAGAAGTCGGGCTCTCTTTAATATATGTCCGAACGGGGTGTCGGAGAGGGCACATCCGTCATTTTATACGCCGTAGCTGATCTGCGGCACGTGGCAAGGAGTTCCTATGCTGCTTATTGTGAACGGTCGTGTTATTACGCGCGACGAAGCTCATCCGTACATTGAAGATGGTGCCGTAGCAATTGAAGGTCAGAAGATTGTTGCCGTTGATACGCGTGCGAAACTTGAAGCCGCCTATCCCGATGCAGAAAATCTTGACGCGCATGGCGGCGTCATTATGCCAGGTCTTATTAACTGCCATACTCATATCTATTCTGGCTTGGCACGTGGTCTTGCTATCAAAGACTGTAACCCTCACAACTTCCTTGAAAATCTTGAGCAGCAGTGGTGGAACATCGACCGTCATCTGACGCTTGATGGAACTCGCGCTTGCGCTTACGCAACTATCCTTGATTCACTGCGAGATGGTGTTACTACTATCTTTGATCACCATGCAAGTTTCTGTGAGATTCCTGATTCACTCTTTGCTATCAAAGACGTCGCAAAAGAGCTTGGTATTCGTGCTTGCCTTTGCTATGAGACATCTGATCGTGATGGAGAGGTCAAGCGTGATGAGTCTATCGCTGAAAATGCTGCCTTTGCTAAATGGGCTGCAGATGAAGATGACGATATGATTGCCGCTATGTTTGGTGGACACGCCCTCTTTACGCTTTCTGATGAGACGCTGGATAAGATGGTTGAGGCCAACAACGGTCTTACCGGCTTCCATATTCACGTTTGCGAGGGCATGGATGATGTATATGATTCTGCTCTTAATCACGGAACCACTGCGGTACATCGCCTGCTTGATCATGGTCTTTTGGGCGAGAAGACCATGCTTGGCCACTGCATCCACGTAACTCCTGCTGATATGGACATCCTTGCTCATACTCATACCAGCATTGTTAACAATCCTGAGTCCAATATGGGTAATGCGGTTGGGTGTGCGCCGGTACTCGAGTTCTTCAAGCGTGGTATTGATGTATGCATGGGCACCGATGCGTATACGCACGATATGCTTGAATCGCTGAAGGTCTTCTTACCTATGCAGCGTCATAATGCTTGTATGCCAAATGTTGGTTGGGTTGAAGCTATGACCATGCTCTTCAAGAACAATGTCAAGATGGCCGAGAAGTACTTCTCAACAAAGTCTAATGGCAAGCCTTTAGGTAAGCTTGCATCTGGTGCTGCTGCTGACATTGCAATCTTTGATTACAAACCGTTCACGCCGTTCTCTGACGAGAACATCGACGGTCACATGCTCTTTGGCTTTGAGGGTAAGAACTGCCGCACTACTATTGTCAACGGTAAGGTTCTCTATAAGGACCGCGAATTTGTTGCGTTTGATGAGGACAAGATTAACGCTTGGACTATGGTTGAGGCTAAGAAGCTTTGGGGAGAGCTCAACGGCCGCCAGTATTAAGTTGTTATGACGAGAAGAACTTTGAAAGTTCTTCTCGTCTTGCGCATGAGCGCAAATAGGGCGTCGCCCGCGGACGCCATAAGTGCGGGGACTATAACTCACATTGGTTAAAAGGAGAGGAACCAAAATGAGCGACATTATGCGTCCCATGAAATTCGACCATCTGATGAATTGGATTTTAGATGAGTACGAAAATCAGAAGACTATCTTTGGAATTCATGCATTTGCCAAGACAGCTGGAGTTGCTCGTCCTATTTTTAACGAGAAAATTGAGACCCCATTTGGTCCTGCAGCGGGCCCCAATACACAGCTTGCACAGAATATCGTAGCATCATATGTTACCGGTGCTCGTTTCTTTGAGCTTAAAACAGTTCAGAAAATGGATGGAGAAGAGCTTTCAGCTTGCGTTAATAAGCCTTGTATTTTGGCATCCGATGAGGGATACAACTGCGAGTGGTCTACGGAGTTAACCGTACCTCAGGCATTTGATGAGTATGTCAAGGCATGGGTTATTTGCCATATTCTTTCCCAAGAGCTTGGTCTGGGAGATGCTGATGGCTTTGTCTTTAACATGTCCGTTGGTTATGACCTTGAAGGAATTAAAACTCCTAAGGTAGATAAATATATAAATGACATGAAGGATGCCTCTGAGACTCCTGTATTTAAGGAGGCAATTGCATGGGCAAAAGCTAACATTAATCGCTTCCACAATGTTGACGAGGCATTTATTGATTCCATTCCTTCTCGTATTTCAGATTCTATTACAGAGTCAACTCTGCATGGTTGTCCTCCAGATGAGATTGAGCGAATTGCTTCCTATCTCATTACCGAGAAGCACCTCAATACCTTTATTAAGTGCAATCCAACACTTTTGGGATATGAGTATGCACGTAAAACGTTGGATTCTTTAGGATTTGACTACATTGCCTTTGATGATCATCACTTCTTGGAAGATTTACAGTGGGCTGACGCAGTTCCTATGCTTGAGCGTCTTATGAAACTGTGTGCAGAAAAGGGTGTTGAGTTTGGTGTCAAACTTACCAATACCTTCCCAGTAGATGTTACTCGTGGCGAGTTGCCAAGCGAAGAAATGTATATGTCTGGTCGTTCTCTTTGGACCTTGTCGCTTTCACTTGCTAAGCGTCTTTCTGAGCAGTTTGATGGCAAATTACGTATTTCGTACTCTGGCGGCGCAGACTACAACAATATTAAAGATCTTGTTGATACAGGTATTTGGCCTGTTACCATGGCAACTACCATTTTGAAGCCTGGTGGCTATGAGCGTATGACGCAGATTGCTGGACTCTTTGCAGATGAAAATACGGAAGCATTTTCTGGCGTTGATGTGGCAAAGGTATCTGCTTTGCTTGAAAGTTCGCTCAAAAATGCACGTTATCACAAAGAGATTAAGCCACAACCTGATCGTCACGTACGCGGGGCACTTCCGCTGACTGACTGCTTTATTGCGCCATGCCGTGATTCTTGTCCAATTCATCAGGACATTCCAGGATACCTTAAGGCAGTAGATGAAGGCCGTTATGCTGACGCCTTACACATCATTCTTGAGCGCAATGCCCTTCCTTTTATTACCGGTACTATTTGTCCTCACACCTGCACAAATTCCTGCATGCGTAATTACGTTGATGAGCATGTTCATATTCGTAGCTGCAAACTTACCGCCGCAGAGAACGGCCTTATGGAAGTCCTCTCAACACTTGCCTCTCGTGGTGTGGTTAAGGATAAGAAGGTTGCTATTATCGGCGGCGGCCCCTCTGGTCTTTCGGCGGCATCTTTCTTATCACGCGCAGGTATTGAAGTAGTTGTCTTTGAGCGTACCAATAAGCTTGGTGGTATTGTTCGTCACGTTATTCCTGGTTTCCGTATTTCTGAGGAAGCTATCGATAACGATGTCAAACTGTGCCAGGCATATGGTGCAACCTTTAAGACAGGCGTTGAGGTTGCAGATGTAAATACTCTGCTTTCTGAGGGTTATACCGACGTTGTAGTAGCAATTGGTGCATGGGCTCCTGGTCGTAAGACCTTGAAGTCTGGTGAGGCTCTGGATGCTCTTGAGTTCCTCGAGGAGTTTAAGCGTACACCTGAGTCCGTTAACCTTGGTACTGACGTAGTTGTTATCGGTGCTGGTAATACTGCTATGGATGTGGCTCGTGCGGCAAAGCGTGTTGCTGGTGTACAAAATGTACGTCTGGTATATCGTCGTACCAAGCGCTATATGCCTGCTGATGAGGAAGAGCTGCAGATGGCCATTGATGACGGCGTGGAGTTCATGGAACTTCTCGCCCCAGGAGATTTGGCCAATAATCAGCTTACCTGCGAGGTAATGAAACTTGGCGCTCCCGATGAGTCTGGTCGTCGTCGTCCTGAGGGAACAGGTGAGTTCGTTACAATTCCTGCAACCGCTGTTATTACAGCAGTTGGTGAGCAGATTGAGCCCAATCTTTATACCACCTCTGGCATTACCCTTGACGAGAAGGGTCGTCCAGTTGTGGACAATAATCTTCAGACTTCTCTTGAGCATGTCTATGCGGTTGGTGATGGACGCCGTGGTCCAGCAACCGTTGTTAAAGGTATTGCAGATGCTATGACTGTAGCTGTTGCCATTGCAGACTTTAATTTCTCAGGCAAAGAACTTTCTAATCTTGAGGAAGACGTTGCTAAGATTTTTGGTAAGCGTGGACAGCTTTGCGGTGATACTGATGTGTGTGAGCAGTCACGTTGTCTTTCTTGTCCTTCGGTATGTGAAGCATGCGTTGAGGTATGTCCGAACCGTGCCAATGTTGCTATTAAGGTTCCTGGTGTTCAACAGCAGCAGATTATTCACGTTGATGGTATGTGTAATGAGTGCGGTAACTGTGCCGTGTTCTGCCCATACTCTGAAGGTCGTCCTTATAAAGATAAGTTCACCGCATTTTGGAGCCGTGAAGACTTTGACAACTCTGAGAATGAAGGTTTCCTTCCAACTGCAGACGGTTTCTCAGTACGTCTTGATGGCAGTACAGCAATTTATAACGTTGATGATGAAGCTTGTGGTCTTCCAGAAAATATCCGCAAGATGATTGTCACGGTACGTAATTCGTACAGCTATCTTATAGGTGCGTAGTTTATAGTCGTATGACGGTTGGTAAAAGTTTCACCAACCGTCTACGTTAAAAAGAGAGGGGAGTAATTTAAAGCTATAGATTAAAGCGATAAAAATTATAGATTTGTAATGCATGACAAAAATGTTCAGTTAGCGGGTTTGGGGTACGACACACAACATTCTCCCAGACACGTAAGGAGTGAAAATGGCCGAAGAAGTAGAAGAGTATACCTTTACGGTAAACGGAGAAACAATTACTACTACAAAAAATAAATCGTTGCTTCGTTTTCTTCGAGATGATTTACATCTTTTATCGGTAAAAGATGGTTGTTCTCAAGGCGCTTGTGGCACCTGTACGGTCGTTATTGATGGCGTGGCTACTCGTGGTTGCATCATGAATACTAAACGCGCACAGGGAAAAGTAATTGAAACCGTAGAAGGCCTTTCTCATGAAGAGCAAGAGGCTTTTGTGTACGCATTTGGTGCAGTTGGAGCTGTTCAGTGTGGTTTTTGTATCCCTGGCATGGTAATGAGTGGCGCAGCTTTAATCCGTCGAAATCCTAATCCAACTGAAGCAGAAGTTAAAGAAGCAATTAAAAATAATATTTGTCGATGCACTGGATATAAGAAAATTATTGAAGGTATCTTAAAAGCCGCACGTATTCTTCGTGGAGAAGAGCAAATTGATCCAGACCTAGAGCGTGGCGATAATTACGGTGTTGGTTCAAAAGCATTCCGTGTTGATGTTCGTGCAAAGGTACTTGGATATGGTAAATATCCTGACGATGTTACCAATGTTGATTTCCCAGATATGGCGTATGGCTCGTGTGTACGTTCTAAGTATCCTCGTGCACGTGTGGTAAAAATTGATACAACAGAAGCAGAGGCTCTACCAGGTGTTGTTGGAGTCTTAAAAGCCGAAGACGTACCTGTAAATAAAGTTGGCCACATTCAGCAGGATTGGGATGTATTTATCCCTGAAGGTTCAAATACACGTTATTTGGGCGATGCACTTTGCATGGTAGTCGCAGAGGATGAAGAGACTCTTGAAGCGGCCAAAAAACTTGTAAAAGTTGAGTATGAAGAGCTTCCTATTGTGCGTAATATTGAAGAGGCTGCTGCTGAAGGTGCTCCTCTTGTACATACAGAAGCAGAAAGTAATCTTTGCCAGAGCCGTCATATTACGCGTGGTAATGTTCAGGATGCACTTAAAAATTCTGCCCACATTATCACTAAGCATTTCTCGACACCTTTTACTGAGCATGCATTCCTTGAGCCTGAATGTGCTGTTGCGTTCCCCTATAAAGATGGTGTAAAGATTCTTTCTACCGATCAAGGTGCCTACGACACTCGTAAAGAAGTTGCCCACATGTTTGGATGGGATGAAACTCCTGATAAGGTAGTTGTAGAAACCATGCTGGTAGGCGGCGGATTTGGTGGAAAAGAAGATGTAAGCGTCCAGCATATTTCTGCATTGGCTGCTTACATTTTTAAGCGTACGGTTAAGTGTAAGTTTACTCGTAACGAGTCGCTTATCTTCCATCCAAAACGTCATGCTATGGAGGCAGATTTTACACTCGGCTGCGATGCTGAAGGTCACCTTACTGCTCTTGATTGCGATATTTATTTTGATACAGGAGCATATGCATCACTTTGTGGACCAGTTCTCGAGCGCGCATGTACACACGCTGTTGGTCCGTATAAGTATCAAAATACTGATATTCGTGGTTATGGATACTATACTGATAATCCACCTGCTGGTGCATTCCGTGGCTTTGGAGTTTGCCAGACTGAGTTTGCTCTTGAGGAGCTCATGGATCTTCTCGCCGAGAAGGTCGGCATAAGTCCATGGGAGATGCGCTGGAGAAATGCAGTTGCTCCTGGAGATGTACTTCCTAATGGTCAGATCTGTGATCAGTCAACGGCACTTAAAGAAACGCTTCTTGCAGTTAAAGATGTATATGAAGCCCATAAGGGACGTGCTGGTCTTGCCTGCGCTATGAAAAACTCTGGTGTTGGCGTTGGTCTGCCTGACGCAGGTCGTGCAAACATTCGTATTGAAGACGGAAAAGTCGTTGTTTATTCTGCTACCTCAGATATCGGACAGGGTTGTAATACAGTCTTTTTGCAGGATGTAGCAGAGGCTATCGGCCTTCCAAAGTCAGTTATCGTTAACGGTGAGTGCTCTACAGAAAATGCGCCTGACTCAGGTACTACATCTGGCTCCCGTCAAACGGTTGTTACCGGAGAGGCTGTTCGTGGCGTGGCGTTTTTGCTGCGTGATGCGCTTTTAGATATTGAGGCTGGCAAAGAAGTATCGTCTGAGCCCGTTGAGGCGCACGGTGACGGAAAGACTATTGTGTACTCTGATGGTCGTCCTTATGAGGGTGTTGGATACGCAGATGGTAAAGCATTGGTTGCTGGTGCGGGTATTCATCCAAAGGATCCAGTTGCAGGCCTGAAGAAGCTTGAAGGTCATGAGTTCCGTTATGTTTACTTTGAGCCAACCGACAAACTTGGTGCTGACAAGCCTAATCCAAAGAGTCACATTTGTTATGCCTTTGCTACAACATGCGTGGTTTTAGACGATGAGGGCAAGGTTACTGATGTATATGCCGCGCATGATTCTGGCAAGGTCATTAACCCTATTGCAATCCAAGGTCAAATTGAGGGTGGCGTGTTGATGTCGCTCGGCTATGCCACAACAGAAAACTACAAGCTTCAGGATTGTGTGCCAAAGTCAAAGTTTGCTACTCTAGGTCTCTTCCATGCTCCTGATATTCCTCATATTGAGGCAATTTATGTCGAGAAGGAGCATTTACTCCCTGTTGCTTACGGAGGAAAAGGCATTGGTGAGATTTCAACAATCCCAACTGCTCCTGCAGTAGCAAATGCATATTATGCTTTTGATCATGTGATGCGTACTAAGCTTCCTATGGAAGATACGTATTACACTAAATCTAAGGCCAAGAAGTAAGGATAGTATGTATTCCTTATGTTAAAGAACAACTGTCGGTAGCAATAAGCTGCTGGCAGTTGTTTTGCTTTTATAGGTAGGTACAAATGGTAGAAAACTTTTTGTTAGGTTTACTAACTTTTAGTCTGATTTAGCAGAAAAGTGGTCTACTATTAAAGATACGTTAGCAAACAAAAACACGTGGAAAAGGGGTCAACAACATGCAGCCGGAAATGAAGTGGGTACTTAATAAGATGCCTCAGAGTGAAGACAGAAATCTTCAGGTCATGTCACTTGAAAATGTTAAGAAGGCTCGCGCATTTCATAAAAGCTTTCCTCAATATGCTGTGACACCTTTGGCAAATCTTGAGGGTATGGCCTCTAATTTAGGTCTTGGTGGATTATACGTAAAAGATGAGTCGTATCGCTTTGGACTTAACGCATTTAAAGTCCTGGGTGGTTCATTTGCTATGGCTCGCTATATTGCTGATGAAACAGGAAAAGATGTTTCTGATTGCGACTTTGAGTATCTGACTTCAAAGCAATTGCAGAAAGACTTTGGACAGGCAACTTTCTTTACTGCAACCGATGGCAACCATGGTCGTGGTGTGGCCTGGGCAGCAAATCGTCTTGGTCAAAAAGCTGTTGTTCATATGCCTAAAGGTTCTACAAAAACTCGTTTTGATAATATTGCAAAAGAGGGTGCACAAGTAACCATTGAAGAGCTTAATTACGATGACTGTGTTCGCCTTGCAGCAAAAGAAGCAGAAGAGACTGAGCATGCAGTAATCGTACAGGACACTGCTTGGGATGGTTATGAGAAGATTCCATCTTGGATTATGCAGGGTTACGGCACTATGGCCTATGAGGCAGCAGAACAGTTACGTGAGCTTGAGGTAAACCGTCCAACACATGTATTTATACAAGCGGGCGTTGGATCTTTGGCATCTGCCATGGTGGGCTACTTTACTAATTTATTCCCTTCAAATCCTCCTAAGTTTGTCATTATGGAGGCAGGAGCTGCAGACTGTCTGTATAAGGGAGCACTTGCAGCAGATGGCGAGCCTCGTATTGTTGGTGGAGATTTGATTACTATTATGGCTGGTCTTGCCTGTGGTGAGCCAAATACCATTGGTTGGGATATTTTACGCAATCATGCGACGGCCTTTATTTCTTGTCCTGATTGGGTTTCGGCAAAGGGTATGCGTATGCTCGCTGCTCCTGTTAAGGGAGACCCTTCCGTTGTTTCCGGTGAGTCTGGTGCTGTTGGTATGGGTGTTATTTCTACTCTTATGACAGACCCTACATACAAAGAGCTTCGTGATGCGCTTGATCTTACAACAGATTCAAAAGTTCTTTTGTTCTCTACAGAAGGAGATACTGATCCTGTGCGTTATGAAGAGATTGTATGGGACGGTGCATGGCAGTCAACAGATGACGTCAAATAAAAAAGAGAATTAGTAACAATAAAACAGCTTGCCGAGAAAATAAAAAAGTAAGCGTTTACTGCTTGCAATGTCTTCTACAAGTGATTTAATAGATAGTACCAAACAAAAAGTTTGGTAAGCAAAAAAATGGTTTGTATTACGAGGGTACTGGTACAGTTTGGGATTTTATTCTCAACTGTTTGTAAGGTTACAAAAGGATAAAGACGTCCAGTTTTATCCTAATAAAGGAGGATGTATGAAAGACTTGGATTACGGCGCAATTAAGGATGCAGCAAATAAGTATTCAAAAGATATGACCGCGTTTCTGCGCGCAATGATTTCACACCCTAGTGAGTCTTCAGAAGAGGGCGAGGTTGTCGCATGCATTAAAGCTGAGATGGAGAAGCTTGGCTTTGATGAGGTAAAAGTTGACGGCCTTGGCAACGTTATGGGCTTTATGGGTACTGGCGATAAAATCATCGCAATCGACGGTCACATTGATACCGTTGGTATTGGTAATCGTGACAACTGGGATTTTGATCCTTATGAGGGCTTTGAGGACGATCAGCTCATTGGTGGTCGTGGTGGCTCTGACCAGGAGGGCGGCGTCTGTTCAGGCGTATATGCTGCAAAGATTATGAAGGATATGAATCTTATTCCTGAGGGCTACAAGGTTATGGTTGTTGGTACTGTCCAGGAAGAGGACTGCGACGGTATGTGCTGGCAGTACATCTACAATGTTGACAAGATTAAGCCAGAGTTTGTAATCTCAACCGAGCCTACTGATGGTGGTATTTATCGTGGTCACCGTGGCCGTATGGAGATCCGTGTTGACGTCAAGGGCGTTTCCTGCCACGGTTCAGCTCCTGAGCGCGGTGACAACGCAATTTATAAGATGGCTGACATCATTAATGACGTTCGTGCACTTAACAATAATAGTGCTGATGAATCCACTGCTATTCGCGGCCTTGTTAAGATGCTTGATCCTAAGTACAACCCTGATCATTATGAGGATGCTCGCTTCCTCGGCCGTGGTACCTGCACCGTTTCTCAGATTTACTTCACAAGCCCTTCTCGCTGCGCTGTTGCAGACTCTTGTGCAATCTCCATTGACCGTCGTATGACCGCTGGTGAGACCTATAAGAGCTGCCTCAAAGAGATTGAGGAGCTTCCTTCCGTCAAGAAGTATGGTGACGACGTCAAGGTCTCCATGTACATGTATGACCGTCCTTCTTGGACTGGCGAGGTCTATGAGACTGAGTCTTACTTCCCAACATGGATCAACAAAGAGTCTGCTCCACACGTCAAAGCACTTGTTGATGCTCACAAGGCACTCTTTGGCGATAAGCGTATTGGTTGCGAGAAGTCCATGGCAACTCGTGAAGGTCGTCCTCTATGCGATAAGTGGACCTTCTCCACAAATTGCGTTTCTATTCAGGGTCGTTATGGTATTCCTTGCGTTGGCTTTGGACCAGGTGCTGAGTCTCAGGCACACGCTCCAAATGAGATTACATTCAAGCAGGATCTTCCTACTTGTGCAGCACTGTATGTTGCAGCTCTCAACCTGTATGACGCTTCTGCAGTAACTGATGATGCAACTGAATTCCGTGCAAGTCTTACCGATAACAACATTAAGTAAATGGTTTTTGGTAATTAGTATATAAGCGGTTATTTAAACGAGAGGATGTACCATGGCAACTACCATTCAGCCGTATCTTGACAAGCTTGCAAAACTTGATTTCTCCAAGATGTATAACGAGGATTTCCTTTTGACATGGGAGAAGTCAACCGATGAGCTTCAGGCTCTCTATGCAGTAGCAGATGCTCTACGCAACTTACGTGAGCGTAACATTTCTACACGTCTTTTTGAGTCTGGTCTTGCTGTCTCACTTTTCCGTGATAACTCAACTCGTACTCGTTTTTCCTTTGCATCTGGCTCTAACCTTCTTGGTCTTCAGTTGATGGATCTTGATGAGGGTAAGTCTCAGATTGCTCACGGCGAGACTGTCCGTGAGACTGCAACTATGATTTCATTCATGGCTGATGTCATTGGTATTCGTGACGATAAGTTCATTGGTAAGGGCGACGCTTATATGCGTGAGGTTTCTGCTTCCGTCAAGCAGGCTTTTGAGGATGGCGTTTTAGATCATCGTCCAACACTTGTATCTCTTCAGTCTGATATGGATCACCCAACTCAGTCTACTGCTGACATCCTCTATCTTATCAATGAGTTTGGTGGCCTTGAGAATCTCCGTGGTAAGAAAGTTGCTGTTACTTGGGCTTATTCTCCTTCATATGGTAAGCCTTTATCTTGCCCACAGTCTCTTATTACTCTGCTTCCTCGTTTTGGCATGGATGTTACATTAGCTCATCCTGAGGGATACGATCTCATGCCTGAGCTTGTTGATGTTGCTGGTAAGTTTGCAGCTGAGTCTGGAGCAACCTTTAAGAAGACCTACAACATGGCAGAGGCTTTTGAGGACGCTGACATTGTCATTCCTAAGAGCTGGGCACCTTATGCTGCTATGGAGAAGCGTACTAATCTTTATGCTGCAGGCGATGACGCTGGAATCGACGCTCTGGAGAAAGAGCTTCTTGCTCAGAATGCTACTCATAAGGATTGGTGCTGCACAACTGATCTTATGGCAAAGACTGCTCATGGTATGGATACCATCTATATGCATCCACTGCCTGCAGACATTAATGGTGTATCTTGTGAGCACGGTGAAGTTGAAAATGAGGTCTTTGATTATCACCGTGATGGTCTCTATAAAGAGGCTTCTTATAAGCCATATGCTATTGCAGCAATGATTTTCTTGCAGAAGGCAAAAGATCCAATTGCAACGCTTAAAGCTCTTGAGCAGGGAGATACTCCTCGCTGGTTCCAGGCATAAGTAATATTTATATACATTGGGTCTGCGTGGAGACAAGCTCTCATGCAGACCCTTTTTTGTTTTTAACAAGTTTAGTAAAGAGTAAGAGAACCTGTTAAAAATGTTAAAGATCGTAATGTAAGCCCTGGGAGGGGACTATGGGAAAGCGTATTGTAATTGCTTTGGGCGGTAATGCTCTTGGCAAAAATTTACCTAAGCAGATGATTGCAGTAAAGCACACCGCTAAGGCAATTGTTGATTTAATTGAGCAAGGTAATGAAGTTATTATCGCCCACGGTAACGGCCCACAAGTTGGCATGATCCAAGAGGCTATGACGCAGCTTAATCGTTCTGATCCAGAGAAATATATTCCTTGCCCACTTTCTGTATGTGTTGCCATGAGCCAGGGATATATTGGCTACGATCTTCAGAATGCGCTTCGTGAAGAAATGCTTAACCGCGGCATTAAGAAAAATGCAGCCACTGTTCTAACGCAAGTTGAAGTTGATAAAAATGATCCAGCATTTAAAAATCCTACCAAGCCCATTGGTTCTTTTATGACAGAAGAAGAAGCTAAAAAGATGGTAGCTGAGCGTGGATATAACGTTGTCGAGGACGCTGGTCGAGGATACCGTCGTGTAGTTGCATCTCCTCAGCCTGTTGCTATTGTTGAGCTTGATACCATTCGTTCACTTATTGAGACGGGCAATGTTGTTATTGCTTGTGGTGGTGGCGGTATTCCAGTATTTATTACTGAGGGCAATCATCTTAAGGGTGCTGCAGCTGTTATTGATAAGGATTTTGCAGCAGCTCGTCTTGCGGAGCAGGTTAATGCGGATGCACTCATTATTTTAACGGCTGTCGAGAAGGTTGCTATTCATTTTGGTACTCCTGAACAGGAAGACCTCTCTGAGCTTACACCTGAGAGTGCACAAGCTTATATTGAAGCCGGCGAATTTGCTCCTGGTTCTATGTTGCCCAAGGTACAGGCTGCTTTGCAGTTTGCACAATCCGGCGAAGGACGTACATCACTTATTACTTTGCTGGATAAGGCTGCTGATGGAATTGCTGGAAAAACCGGCACTGTGATACGCGGATAGTAGCTGTCTGTAATACTCTATGGGTATTACTTACTGTAATTTAAGAACTAAGGAAGGAGGCCATGCTATGTCACACATTGGGTGTATAGTCATGGCTTCCGGTGCTTCTACTCGCTTTGGATCCAATAAGCTTATGGCACCGTTTATGGGCAAGCCACTGATTCAACATGTTATAGAAACGGCTCAAACAGCAGGACTAGAGCCCATAGTGGTAACAATTGACGATCCGTTTCATGAACCTATTCTTGTACTGTGTAACAAGCTCAAGGTTCGCGCTGTAACGCACTCAGGTACCCTTCAAAGTGACACAGTACGTCGAGCAATGCTTGAGGTACAAAAAGATGGTCTTGGTGAGAACTCATGGGATGGTGCCATGTTTTTACAGGGAGATCAACCGTGTGTACGTGCAGATAGTTTATGCGCTCTTATAGCTAGTTTTGAAGAACATCCAGAAGTGGTTTCTCGCTTATCTTGGCATGGAGTACCAGGTAGCCCCATAGTTTTTCCAAGCGCATTGTTTGATATGCTGTGCAGAGTACAAGGCGATAAGGGCGGTTCTGGAGTATTTTTATTATGTCCTGAGTACCAAGCTTCTGCTGTACTTGTAGAGGCACAATGCGAACAAGAACTTTTAGATGTAGATACTCCGTCTGATTTGAATTATTTACATTCGGCATCTATAAACGGTTTGACGACCGAGAGATTGGGAGTTGACTGATGAACGTATTAAAGAATGGTTTCCTTGTGTTGCCTGAGGGCGTTTTCTATGGAGACTTAGTGCTCGATGGTACAAAAATCATCCAGGTGGGAGGTACGTACGAGGCACGTACAGATGACAACGTTATCGATGTTACGGGTAAATACGTATTTCCTGGTTTTATTGACGCTCATACGCACATGCAATGCTGGACAGGTATGGATTGGACAGCAGATAGCTTTGAGACAGGAACTTGTGCTGCTGCTTGCGGCGGTACCACCACTATTGTGGATTATGCCACACAAGACAAAGGCATGACGCTGCCTGAAGCGCTTGATGAGTGGCATAAACGTGCAGATGGTACCTGTACTGCTAACTATGCATTTCATATGGCCATTGCTGATTGGAATGAACAAACTAAAGCAGATATGCAGGCTATGCGTGATGCAGGTGTTATGTCATTTAAGACCTACTTTGCCTACGATCATCTGCGTTTAGATGACGCCCAGACGCTTGAGGTGCTTGAATATATCAGCGATATTGACGGTGTCCTGTGCGTTCACTGCGAGAATGGCACTCTTGTAAATGAGCTGCAAAGACGTATGCTCGCAGCTGGTATTACTGGTCCTGAGGGTCATCCTATGAGTCGTCCTGCAGCTTGTGAAGCAGAGGCAATTTCTCGTCTGTGTTATCTTGCAGAGCTTGCTGATGCTCGTATCAACATTGTTCACCTGTCCAGCGCTCTTGGTCTTGAGGCGGTTCGTGCGGCTAAGGCACGCGGCAAAGTGAAGATGGACGTTGAGACCTGTCCTCAGTATCTGTTGCTGGACGATTCACATTATCTTGAGAGCGACTTTGAAGGTGCTAAGTACGTTATGAGTCCACCTTTGCGCAAGCCGCACGACATTGAGGTTTTGCGTCGAGCCGTATGTGATGGTGAGATTAATACCATTGCTACCGATCATTGTAGTTTTAATCTTCATGGTCAAAAAGATCGCGGCATTGACGACTTCACGCATATTCCCAACGGCGGCCCCGGTGTAGAACATCGACCTGGTCTTATCATGACCTCGTTTGAGAATCGTTTGGGCGTCCAAGACTTTGCTCGTCTTATGAGTGAGGGACCCGCTCGTGTCTTTGGTATGTATCCGCGCAAGGGTGTCCTGCGTGTTGGCTCAGATGCTGACGTGACGGTATGGGATCCAAGTGTGACGTGGGCCATCAGCGAGAAGAACCAGCATCAAAATGTTGACTATACGCCCTATGAAGGCTTTGAGATTCACGGACGTCCAGCATATGTTTTTGTAAACGGAGAGTTGGTGGTGGTTGATGGTGAGCCTACTGGTGTAAAACCAGGCGCATACGTCAAACGGTAAAGTAAGGGTAATATTCAAAGGCTCTTTAAATAGTCTTTGATTGGTTTTGCTGTTTGTGAAAACAAACACAAATAGGAAAGAAGGAGAATAATATGTCAAAGAAAGCTATCGTTACTGATAAGGCTCCAGCTGCAGTAGGTCCTTACTCTGCTGCTGTTTCTGCAAACGGTTCCATTAACGTGTCTGGTCAGCTTCCTGTTGATCCTGCAACTGGTGAATTTGCAGGTGAGGATATTAAGTCTCAGACCCGTCAGAGTCTAACTAACATTAAAAATATCCTCGAGGCAGCTGGTGCTTCCATGGCTGATGTTGTTGAGACTACGGTTTTACTTTCCGATATCAATGAGTTTGGTGCAATGAACGAGGTTTATGCTGAGTTCTTTGCAGATCCTTATCCTGCACGCGCAGCATTCCAGGTGGTCGCACTTCCAAAGGGTGCAAAGGTTGAGATTAAGGCTGTTGCTCGTATTTAGTGTTTATTAAAATTTAGTAGGTTAAGATTTTTAGGGCGGATTCAAACGAGAAAATCCGCCCTAAATTTACTTTTTATTCAGGTAATGCGCTCTGTTCTTAGAAGTCTTTCGATTACATAGAAAACGTTATTTGCTGTGTGTTGATAGATAAAACCTATGTGTGTGAAAATAGTATCTATGAAGTTTGACTGATGGGAATAAAGGAGACAGACGTTGAGTGCCCGCGAAAATGACGTTGAAGTACCAGAAAATACTGACGTACAAAAAGCGATGGACTCGCTTGACCATGATTTCCTGACAGGTGAGACGTTAGACATTGGAGATAACGTTACGCATCGACTTCAACAAGAGCAAGCTACTCTACTGCGTCCTGCTGTAAAGTCAGCAGATCCTGTACAAGATACGCAAGGGGTTACAACAGACGTATCTAAAAAGACTGCCAATAATCAGCTGTTTATTGTCGCAATAGTAGCAATTTTTTCTCTTGTGGTATGCGTAGCACTTTTAGTCTTTCATCCATGGACATCAAACCAACCAGCACAATCTGTGCAACCTTCTCAGACCGAGACAGTCAAAAAAGAGCCTGTGAAAGTAGAAGTTCCTCTCGCCAGTAAAGATGTCTCCGAGTATGACTATGAGGAAGCTCAAAAGAAGTTTGAGCATGCCGGCTTCAAGAACGTTACGGTTCAAAAGGACGAAGACCTTAAAATTGGCCTCATCAATCACGAAAATCAGGTTAAAGAAATTACTATCGACGGTGATAAAAAGTTTTCAGTGGGCGAGAAGTACGATGAAAACGTTCCGGTAGTTATCACTTATCACGCATTTCCACAAAAGTCGAATTAAAAAGTGAACCTGCGATAACAGGTGTGTTGTCACCCTGCAAACAAAGCTCCTGTGTAAAGTCTCTTGCCAGAGCAAGGTCTTTCTCGTTGTCAGTTTGATTGACAAGAATAACGTTTGCCTTTACAGCCCCTGAAGCGTGTTCTGCTGCAATAACAGTGGCAATACGAGTTGGCGTGGCAAAATCGTCGGGCAAACAATTTGCCCGGTTGCAGAAAATTTCACTGCGATGTACAGCTTGATGGATAGGTAGTCCAAAGCCAGAAAGCCCTATAATTTGGACAGTGCGCTGGGTACCTTCCAGAATGACTGGCTCATGTGATGCGTGAGCTTTTAGGGGTAACCGTTTAGATCCGTCAGCTTCCACAAATACGTAGTCAGCAACGGATGCCAGTTCTTGAGCAGAAAGTGCAGAGGAGCCTAATTTGTATTTCTCGCTAGAAAAGGCACCAACGCAGATGATACGATGTGTTATTAGAGCATCTGATACCTCAGTAAGCGTGGGATTCTCTAAAAGAGGTATGTTTGGAAAAGGCAGAATATGCGTTGACGTAGTTAAAATAACCGTTCCCCGAACTTCCTGAGAAAGTTTTGTGAGCAGGGAAGTCTTGCCACCGCTTCCAATTACTGAAGTAATACCAGGTAATATTCCAAGCAACTCATAACAATTCATTTGTTTGCCTAACTAAATTATTTTTTTAAGCGATATACTTATTTTAGTGTAAAGATATTTGCTTTACACCTAGATAGTGTGAAGTTAAGAGGGGGATAAATGAAGATTGATGCTCGAAATTTAACGTGTCCAAAGCCAGTTATTTTAACGCTTGAGGCTCTCCCTAAGCTTTCTTCTGGAGAAAAACTTGACGTTGTTATTAACGATAACGTTGCCTTTGGAAATCTTACCCGCCTTGCTGACGAGAAGAACTGTGATTTGACTTCTGTAAAGAATGGCTCAGATACAACAATGACTTTTAGCCCTCGTAATAAAGTTGAAGCTAGTGATTCAGCAGTTGTTGAGGCTTCTCAGTTTTGTGATATCCCAGATCATTCTGCAACCGTTGTTGCGGTTGATGCTGAGTATATGGGTCGCGGTAATGATGAGCTCGGTCATATTTTAATGAAAGGTCTTATCTACGCTCTTGCACATCAGGATACGGTTCCTGAAACTATGTTGTTTTACAACGGTGGCGCTCACTTGACTTGTGAAGGTTCAGAGTCACTTGAAGATATAAAGGAGCTTGAGTCTCGTGGTACCAAGATTTTAACATGTGGTACCTGCCTTGATTTTTATGGCATTAAAGACAAACTTGCAGTAGGTGATGTTACCAATCTATATGCAATTGCAGAGATTATTTCACAACAGCCGGGCGTGATGGTGCTCTAAGGCGTCTTGCATGATATATCTCAACTGTGCTGCAACGTCATATAAGCGTCCTCAATGTGTTGTGGATGCTGTTTCACGCGCCCTTTGCTCATTTGGAAGTACGGGAAGGGGTGCAGCGTCTGCCGAGCTTGATGCTGCTCGAGCTGTTATGGTTGCACGAGAACGTATCGCCTTGTTATTAGGTTTTTCACATCCAGAACGTGTGGTGTTTGCTGCAAACGCAACAGATGCCCTAAACAAGGCAATTCTCGGCATTGTTAAGCCCGGAGATCATGTAGTTGCAACAGATTGGGATCACAATTCTGTTTTGCGCCCTCTGAATCGTCTTCAAAAGAAACGCAGTGTAAAGGTTGATTATGTTCCTGCTAATTTGCAGGGTTGCCTTGATTGGGATGTTCTTGAACGATTAGTTTCTCCTGGTACAAGGTTAGTGGTAGTAACACATGCATCTAATCTTACAGGTAATATATGCGATCTTGAACGTGTGGTTACTGTTGCTCACGCTGTAGGTGCACTTGTGCTTGTTGATGCTTCACAAACCGCAGGGTCAGTACCCATTAATTTTGATGATTTAGGTGTTGATGTACTTGCGTTTACTGGCCATAAGGCACTTATGGGTCCTCAGGGGACAGGTGGCCTTTTGGTTGCTCCACATGTTGCGATAGAAGCAGTTATTCAAGGAGGAACGGGCGTACTTTCTTTTGAGGAGGAAATGCCTCAAGTATATCCAGAACATCTTGAGGCGGGAACGCTTAATAGTCACGGTATTGCCGGTCTTTCTGCTGCAGTAGATTTTGTATCAGAACAAGGAGTATGTGCTGTTCACCGTCATGATTTAGCATTGGTTAGACAGTTTGTAGCTGAGGCTCGTCAGGTGCCTGGGATAGAGTTATATGGAAGTTTTCCTGATAACATTTCTGAACTGAATGGGGAGAGTTCGCAAAAAGATCACGCACCCATTGTGACACTTAATTTAGATGGGTGGACTTCTTCTGAACTTGCAAGTGTTTTAAGTGTTGAGTATGACATTTCAGTTCGTGCAGGAGCTCATTGTGCTCCTCGTATGCACAGAGCATTGGGAACGCAAGATACGGGGTCGGTTCGTTTCTCATTTGGATTTTATACGACAGAGGATGAGATACATAAGGCAACCACGGCCCTTAATGAGCTGGCAAAATCGGTGATGTAGTGTGGTAGAACAAAGTCACTCTTTCCATAAACGTTCCTCTCAGATAGTTGTTGCGTTTGATTCAACGCATGAGGCGCTTACCTGTGAGCAAATGTGCAAAGAGCAAGATATTCCTGGGCGGCTTATTCCGACTCCGGTAGAAATTAAAGCAGACTGTGGCCTTGCGTGGGCAATGCTACCAGCAGAAAAAGAAGCGTTTGAAATAAAAATTGCAGGAAGTCTTAAGGTAGCGGGAATATATGAGCTTGATTTGTAATACAAAAATATGGCAGCGTATGTTGAGTGGGGAGAAAAAATGCTGGTAGTTATACGAGGAGCAGGCGATCTTGCCTCAGGCATTGCTTTGAGATTATATCGAGCTGGCTTGAGTATTGTGATGCTGGATGTAGAGGCCCCTACAGCAGTTCGTCGCACAGTAGCATTTTCAGAAGCTATTCGTCTTGGAAAGAAAAAAGTGGAAAATGTGACGGCAGTACGAGCTAAAGACGCAGAAGATGCATTGCGCATTGTTAATGAGAAAAACATCGCTGTTCTCGTTGATCCTCAAGGAACAAATATTGTAAAATTGCATCCTGAGGTACTTGTAGACGCTATTCTCGCTAAGAAAAATATAGGCACCACAAAAGATATGGCACCCTTAGTGATTGGTGTTGGACCAGGCTTTACTTCAGGTAAAACCTCCACTGCAGATTGTCATGCGGTCATAGAGACAAAACGTGGTCATTATTTAGGTCGCGTTATTTACGACGGATCGGCTATTCCAAATACGGGTGTTCCAGGAAATATTGGTGGCTTTACAAAGGAGCGCGTATTGAGAGCTCCTCAAGATGGAATTTTTGAGCCTGTTGCTAAGATTGGTGATTTGGTTTCTAAAGGAGATATTGTAGCTACTGTTTCTGGAATACCTGTTAAAGCAACTATTAATGGAGTACTTCGTGGTCTTTTGCAAGAGGGAATCCCTGTTTTTAAAGGTATGAAATCAGGGGATATTGATCCTCGTTGTGCTCCGGGACATTGTTTTTCTGCATCTGATAAGGCTCGAGCTGTTGGCGGTGGTGTTCTTGAAGCGCTTTGTCACTTTACTGAAAGACTGGTTGGATAAACATGAGTAATGATGTAAAACTCACAAAACTTGCTGATTGTGCTGGTTGTGGTGCTAAGGTTGGTGCCGGTGAGTTGGCAAAGCTTCTTTCAGATATTAAAGTTCATGAGGATCCTAATTTATTAGTTGGTTTTGATAAGGCGGATGATGCAGCTGTTTACAAAGTGACTGATGAAATAGCGCTTGTCGAAACAATCGATTTCTTTCCTCCAATTGCTGATGATCCGTATACGTATGGCGCCATTGCGGCTACCAATGCTTTATCGGATGTATATGCTATGGGTGGAGAGCCAAAGGTTGCTCTCAATGTTATGGCTGTACCTGAAGATATGCCCTCGCATGTAGTGCATGAGATTTTACGTGGTGGTTACGATAAAGTATATGAGGCTGGCGCCAATATTGTTGGTGGTCATAGCATTTATGACAATGAGCCAAAATATGGTCTTGCTGTTTCAGGGTTTGTTAATCCAAAAAAGATGTATACCAATTCTGGTGCACGTGCAGATGATGTTTTAATTCTTACAAAGGCTCTTGGTGTAGGTGTTCTGACAACAGCTGCTAAAGCAGATATGCTCTCTATAGAAGAGATAAGCGTTGCTGAGGCATCTATGATGACTCTTAATCGGTACGCTCGAGACATTATGGTGAATTATGACGTGCATGCCGTTACGGATGTAACGGGTTTTTCACTTATGGGACATTTGCTTGAAATGTGTCAAGGTTCGGGGCTTTTGGCAAAGATTATCGTAAATGATATAAAAATTTTATCTACGAAAGTATTTGAATTAGCACGTTTAGGTATCTTACCAGCTGGTATGTATCGTAATCGTCGTTATGCAGAGAAGTACGTGCAGGCAGATGGAGTTTCTCGTGAGATGAGTGACGTACTCTTCTGTCCTGAAACCTCTGGCGGATTATTGATAAGCGTAGCCCGTAATGATGCACAACATTTGCTTGCGGCTCTTCAAGCAAATGAACATACTGCTAATTCTTGTGTTGTGGGATATATGGAAAAGCAAGATATAAATAATAAGGATGCAACTTATATTGTGCTTCAGTAAGTATATATATCATGCGTATTGGTATATGTGCAGACAAGGATAGGTGTTTTTAATGGCAGATTTACAAGGAACCTTGTGCGATGAGCATTTTGTGCGTCGCCTGCTAAGTGAACTTGAAGCCGGTCGCAGCTTTGTACTTTCAACAATTTTTGCTACTAAGGGGTCCATGCCGCGTCATGCAGGGGCACGTATGGTGCATTTTGAAGATGGCAGTTTCTTAGGAACAATCGGAGGCGGTTCTGTAGAACTTATTGCACAGGAACGCTCAAAAAGATTCTTTACAGGAGAAGAAAACAATCAAATCGAGTGGATGACGCGAGAAAAAACAGGTATGGCCTGTGGCGGTGACGCACTTGTTGGTATTCGTAAGGTTACTCCTGACCAAAAGGATTTCTTTGCAAATGATTTAATGAATCTTATTGATGCAAAAAAGCCTTTTGTGGTTATAGAAAATTGGTCAGACCCTAGTCATGTTCTTGTTGAAGCAAAAGCAGTTGATATGTTTCCTCAAGATGATGTTCGTGTTTGTTCCGATGTTCCCATATGGGATGAAGAGGCGGCAACCTATTCTGAACCTTTAGGGCCTGAGCCCGTTGCCTACATCTTTGGCGGCGGCCATGTAGGCCGTGCTCTGACTCCTGTACTCGCAAGTGTAGGTTTTAGAGTGATTGTGCTTGATGACCGCGAGGGAGTTGCGCAGAAGAAAGATTTTCCTTCAGCAGAAGCGGTTTATCATAATGACTTTTCTGATATATCCACAGATGTCACTGTTACGCGTCGTGATTATGCGATAGTTACTACTCATGGTCATGCCTTTGATATTAAGGTGTTGCAACAACTGTATAACTACAAACCTGCGTATGTAGGTTGTATTGGTAGCAAGAGAAAAGCGGCGTTTGCCAAGCATACGCTGGTGGAACGCGGTATTTCTAAAGAGTGGACTCAAACAATCCATTCGCCAATTGGTGATGACATTAAAGCAATTACACCGTCTGAAATTGCTATTTCTATTGCGGCGGAGATAATCCGTTGCCGTGCAAATTTCCGTCCGGAAAAACTTCACTAGGGGTATATCGGCATACATTGTTGCTCACGTATACGTATGCCGTTAGTTGAGCGTGTATATATGCGCTGCAGTATAAGGTTAGGTTCGTTTGAAAGGGAAGTTTATGAAGTCCGAAAGCAGTGTGACTCGTCGTTCGTTTGTTGCAGGTGTAACAGGGGCTGCCGTGTTTGGCCTTTCTGCTTGCAATGGTAATGAAACAAAAAAGGAAGATACGTCTGGAAGCCAGAAAAAAGCTGATGCTCAAAAACTTATTGTGTTTGCGGCAGCATCTTTGACCGAGAGTTTGACTGAAGCAGGAGAGCTTTTCAAAAACGCTAATCAGGGCGTTGATATTAGTTTTAATTTTGATTCTTCAGGTACGCTTAAGACACAGATTGAAGAAGGATCCGATTGTGACGTTTTTATTTCTGCTGGTCAGAAACAGATGAATCAGCTTGATACAAATGCTAAAAAAGATCACGATAAGGACCTTGACTTTATTGCATCTGATACGCGTTTTGACATCCTTGAGAACAAGGTAACGCTTTGTGTTCCACAGGATAATCCTAAGGTTGTTAAGAGCTTTGATGATATGGCAACAAAACTTACTTCGGGTGAAGTTTTGCTTGGTATGGGAAATTCAGATGTTCCGGTAGGTCAGTATACACAGAAGATTTTGAAATACTACAAGCTTGATGAAGAGAAGCTTGCTAAGGAAGGTCATATCTCATACGGAACTAATGTTAAAGAAGTAACAACTCAGGTTAAAGAGGCTTCCGTTGATTGCGGTGTTATTTATAAGACCGATGCTACTTCTGCAAAACTTCAGATGGTTGATGAAGCAACCGAGGAAATGTGTGGTCGTGTAGTATATCCTGCCGCTGCAACAAAGAATGCAAAGCAGGCAGACCTTGCAAAGAAATTCCTTGAGTTCTTAAAAACTTCCGATGCGAGCGCTTGCTTTGAAAAGGTTGGCTTTACGCCGCTTTCAAAGGCATAATTTCTTGCTACTAAATCTGGATTGGTATTTCTATGGACTGGTATCCGCTGTATAACTCGTTGAGGATTGCTGCGGCATCAACTGCTCTTGTTTTTTTATTGGGTATTGCCTTAGCAAACCTCGTTGCCAAGACTCCACGAGTTATTAAGGGTCTTTTGGATGTCATACTGACGTTACCATTGGTGTTGCCACCGACGGTCGTGGGCTATCTGCTGTTATTGCTTTTGGGTCCACGCCGTCCCATTGGCTTTTGGGTTATGGATGTGTTTGGTATAAAACTTACGATGGTATGGTATGCGGCAATCTTTGCAACGGCAGTGGTGAGTTTGCCGTTGATGTACCGCACAGCCCGGGGTGCATTTGAGAGCTTTGATGAAACGCTTGCAGATGCAGCTCGCACACTAGGCAAATCAAATACATGGGTATTTTGGCATGTTAAGATGCCTTGCTGTATGAAGGGTGTTGTGGCGGGAACCGTCCTAGCATTTGCGCGCGCACTGGGTGAGTACGGAGCAACTTCAATGATATGTGGATATACTCCAAACACCACAGCAACTGTATCAACAACAGTCTATCAACTGTGGAGAACTGGCGACGATGCAGCGGCCATGCAGTGGGTGCTCATTAACCTTGCCATTTCTGCCGTGGTACTTCTCGCTCTTAACATCTTTGAAAAAGGTAGCCGCCGAGCACGTGTGGCAACACCAGTTCAGGAGGCGTAGTTATGGCGCTTTCTGTTGATATTACCAAGCATTTAGATGGTTTTGATTTACATGTTTCGTTTGTTGTCGAGAAGAGCAATGAAGTTTTAGCGCTTCTCGGACCTTCTGGTTGCGGCAAATCAATGACGCTCAAGTGTATTGCTGGCATTGTAAAGCCGGATAGCGGGCGCATTGTGCTCAATGATCGAGTTCTGTTTGATTCTGAAGCTCATATTAATTTGCCACCGCAAGAGCGACACGTAGGGTATCTGTTTCAAAATTATGCGCTCTTTCCGCATATGAGTGTTATGCAAAACGTACTGGTAGGAGCTAAAGAAGAAACACGAGCAGAGCGTGAGGCGTGTGCGATTGAACAGCTTAAGAAGGTACAACTTGATGGTCTTCTTGATCGTCGCCCTCATGAGCTTTCTGGTGGCCAGCAACAGCGCTGCGCCATGGCTCGTATTCTTGCAAGCAAGCCTGATCTTATTTTGCTTGATGAGCCTTTCTCGGCACTTGATAGTTATCTCCGATGGCAACTTGAACTGGAGTTAAGTGATACTCTCCGTGCGTTTCCGGGAGGAGCAATTTACGTTTCTCATAATCGCGATGAGGTGTATCGTTTGTGTGATTCCGTGTGTGTTATCAATCACGGAAACTCTGATGATAAAGTTTCAGTGCAGGAGCTTTTCTCGACACCGACTACGCTTGCTGCGGCACGAATTTCAGGATGTAAGAATATTTCTCGTGCACATAAGGTGGGCGAGAAGAGCTTGTTTTGTGATGAATGGGGCTTAAGTCTTACAACCGCTTTGCCAGTAGATGAACAGGTGAAATACGTAGGAATTCGTGCACATTATTTTCAGGTAGTGGACTGTGCAAGTGAATACAAAAATGTTATTCATTGTCAGGTGAATCGCGTGATTGATAATACGTTTTCAACTATTGTGATGGCTCAAACACCGGGAGGGTCACTGCTTCGTTATGAATGCTCCAAAGAGTCGTGGGCACGTTTGGGTGAGCCTCGCCAGTTTTTGCTTTACGTTGCTCCAGAATATGTCATGCCACTTTGTGATGGTGAAGAAAAGTGCAGCGTAGTGGGAGAAAAGAAGTCACTGTATGTATGATGAGTTGGGTCGAAACATTCGTTATTTGAGACTTTCAGTAACCGACCGCTGTAATTGTCGTTGTTTGTATTGCATGCCGGCACACGGTGTCTCTATGCTTCGACATGAAGATATACTTTCGTTTGAAGAGATGCGCGCTATTGTTGAAGCATTTGCGCAGTTGGGAGTAAGAAAGGTTCGTCTTACAGGTGGAGAGCCATTAGCACGTCGCGGTATTGTAGATCTCGTACGTATGGTTTCTGCTGTTGAGGGTATTGAAGAGGTAGTTATGACTACCAACGCTACGTTACTTGCACCTCTTGCAAAAGATCTTAAAGAAGCAGGGCTTTCTCGTCTCAATATTTCTCTTGATACATTTGATTCTGAACTGTATACAAAGCTCAGTCGTACGGGGACACTTGATGATGCGCTGGCCGGTATTGAGGCAGCAAGAGAAGCAGGGTTTATCCATACAAAGTTCAATACCGTACTTTTAGGAAGACTGAATGAATCTGAGATTCGTCCTCTTGCAGAGCGAGCTAAAAGTGAACCGGTTGATGTGCGTTTTATTGAGCTGATGCGTATGGGTGAATGCTCAAAATGGCCGGCTGAACGTTTTATAAGTGCTGATTGCGTATTAAAAGTATTGCCTGAACTTGAAGCTGTTGGCTCTAATGGCGTAACAGAGCTCTTTCAGGCACCGGGATGGCGGGGACGTGTAGGGCTTATCCGCCCAATGACGCATACATTTTGTTGCTCTTGCGACAGAATCCGTGTAACTGCAGATGGTATGTTAAAACCGTGTCTGCATTCTGCACGAGAAATTCCGCTTAGGGGACTTGTGGGAGATGAACTTGTGCAAGTTTTGCGTCAAGGTATTTCTCAAAAGCCTGAAGGTCATATCATGAGTCTTTCTCATGCAAGCGAATCGCTTCGAGCGATGAATAAAATAGGGGGTTAGCATGGCGTTTACACATTTTAATTCGCAAGGTCATGCGCATATGGTTGATGTATCAGCAAAGGATAAAGCAGTGCGTACCGCTCGCGCAAAAGGTAAGATTTTTATGCGCCGCGATACGCTTGAGCTCGTTCACACAGGTGGTATACAAAAAGGTGATGTCCTTTCTGTGGCGCAAGTTGCAGGCATTATGGCGGCAAAGCGAACTTGGGAAATCATTCCCATGTGTCATCCTATCCAGCTTACCGGAGTAGATATTTCATTTGCATTTGAGGATGACGGTATTGCGGTAGAGGCATGTTGTCGATGCACCGGAGAAACTGGGGTAGAGATGGAAGCGCTGACAGCAGCATCTACGGCGTGTTTGACTATCTATGACATGTGTAAAGCACATCAGAGGGATATGGTTATTGACCAGATTTGCTTGCTTGAGAAAGACGGAGGAGCATCAGGTCATTTTGTGCGAGAGGAACAGAATAAATGAGTGTTGGAGTGACTGAATCTGCTAAAAGAGGCACGGTACTGTCTTGTTGTATTAGCGTGAAAAAAGGCACACGAAAAGTACCTGTTGATTCTATTGAAGTATGCGTAGGAGAAGGCATCAAAGGTGATGCCCATGCTGGAAATTGGCATCGTCAGGTGAGCCTTCTTGGTAATGAGTCCGTTGACATTATGCGCAAGAAGGGCGCACAGTTACATCCAGGAGATTTTGCAGAAAATATACTAACTTCTGGTCTTGCGCTGCGCGAGCTTCCTGTTGGTACGGTACTTGCAATAGGAGATACTCTTCTTGGGGTAACTCAGATTGGAAAAGTATGTCATCACGATTGTGAAATTCGCAAACTGGTTGGTACCTGCGTAATGCCTACTGATGGTATTTTTACCGTGGTTTTACGTGGAGGTACTATCAAACCTGGAGATAGTATTCGTGTGGTGGATGCAAAGGAGCTCTTGCATGAAACAAATTAGAACAGAAGATGCAGTAGGACATGTACTGTGTCACGATATGACTCAGATCATTCCTGGCGAGAGCGCTGACGATAGAACTCGTTTTAAGGGCGTGCGCTTTAAGAAGGGTCACGTAGTAGAAAAGGCTGATATCCCTGTATTGCTCAGCATGGGCAAAGAGCATCTTTATGTGTGGGAGTTGGGAGACAACCAACTTCACGAAAACGATGCGGCATATCGCATGGCAGCACTTTGCCATGGCGAGAATTGCCTTGTATCCAAAGAGCCCCATGAGGGAAAGCTCACTATCACTGCGGCAGTTGACGGTGTCTTCGAGCTTGATGTCCAGCGTCTTAATGCAGTGAATGCAGTAGATGAGGTTATGATTGCTACTCGTCGCGGCAATATTGCAGTTAAGAAGGGAACCCCTCTTGCGGGAACTCGTGTTATTCCTTTGGTAGTGGATACGTCTGTTGTTGAAGCCGCTGAAGCTGCTGCAGATGTTGAGCATAAGGGAGCCCTTATGCGAGTAGCACCGTTTTGCGTTAAGACTGCGGCACTTATCGCAACAGGGTCTGAAGTGCAGAAAGGACTTATTGAAGATAAGTTTACACCGGTAGTTGAGAAAAAACTTGCAGCTTTTGGCATTGAAACAGTGCATTGTGCAAAGCCTGGCGATGATATGAATGCGCTTGTTGCTGCTATTCACGAAGCACAACATTTGGGCGTAGACATGATTGTCTGTACAGGTGGAATGAGCGTAGACCCAGATGATAATACCCCAGGTGCTATCAAGCGCTCCGGTGCTCATATTGTTACCTATGGTGCTCCGGTTCTACCTGGTGCAATGATGTGTTTAGGATATTTGGATGCAGCCAATAGTTCTACTTCTCAAATTCCTATCTTAGGACTCCCGGGATGTGTCATGTATAGCGCAACAACAGTATTCGATTTAGTTCTTCCTCGTATTGCGGCTGGTATTGAACTGACAAAGGATGATTTTGTAGCCCTTGGTGAAGGTGGCCTCATAGTAAAGGAATAAATATGCCAGAGAGTTCTTGCGATGTCACATCCTTCTCAGCGCGCGTTATTACTGTAAGTGATCGTTCTTCGCGTGGGGAACGACCAGATGCAAGCGGTCCTGCACTTGTTGCTTTTTTAGGCGAGAAGGGCTTTGCAGTTGATGCATATGCAGAGGTTGTACCTGATGAGCGTCAGCAAATTGCCCGTGCGCTACATAAGGCAATTTCAGATGACATTGCGCTTGTGGTGACCACGGGTGGGACGGGTTTCTCGCCACGAGATATTACTCCTGAGGTTACATCCGAAGTATGCGAGCGTATGGTGCCGGGTATTCCTGAGGCTATGCGTGCGGCATCACTACTTATTACACCTAAGGCATGTCTTTCAAGAGAAGTAGCAGGTATTGCCCAGCGTACTTTAATTATAAATTTGCCAGGAAGTCCTAAAGCTGCAATAGAAAATCTTGCAGCTGTTTTGGACGTCTTGCCTCATGGGCTTGGAATTTTAAGAGGCACTATACTTGACGGTTAACAAACTCCCCAACAAATAAGTTTGTTGGGGAGTTTGCATAAGTACTCTTATGTAAAGTTTTCAATAAGTTAGGCGCTTGCTCCAGAGATTGCATCAACGCTTGAGTTTGATCCATCTACATTACCACTTGGTGCTCCTGTAGGAGGCATGGGCATTCCAGTACCGCCGACAAGGCGCTGACCTGTGGTTTGCAGATACCAATCAAGCCATGGCTTGAAGTTGAAGACAATCTCGTTGATGCCTGCATACGAGCCATCGGGGTAGTACATTGCCTGGTAGTTGTGGGTATTGATGATGTCGGCTGGTGTACCTGGGACAATGGTGCGTACATACTCTTTATCGCCGTTGCGAAGTACGCCGATGACAAACTCAACGTTTTTCATGCGACCCTCAGGAAGAGAGCTGTGAACTGTAGAAAGACGGTTGCCCGACTGCGCTGGCACGCGTTTTGCCAGCATAGTGTCTGGATTGTCGTGAGCGTTGTTGTAGTAAAGGAACTGGTTGTTGTCGTCTGCGTAGGTCAGCTCAAATGGCATTGCTTTCAAGAACATATCAATTTGGTTGACTGTCAAAATGCCGTGGTCAAGTTTTACGTATGTGTCGCCTGAGACCGCACCCACAAGCTCAGCGGCCTTCTCGACCCAATCAGGATCGTCGGGATCAATACCTTGGATAGTGGTGGAAATTGAGTTGGTCACGTCCAGATCCTCTGGTGCGATTGGCTTTGGCTTCTTCAACTTGGAGACCACCTCTACGTATTTGACAAAGTTATCCAGGCAAAGGCCCAGGAAGCTGACGGTGCGCTCGTCGATAATGTTGCCGTCTTCGTCAAAGGCCTGCTTAGCTTTTCCAAGAAGGAACTCGTTACCAGGCAAAACGTATGCGTTAACGCCCGGAGCGTCCAAAATCTTGCGCAGATGCACTTGCGCGCGAGAAGTTCCCTGGTCGTAGTAAGAAGCGCCAACAATCATGACAGGCTTGTTCTCAAACGGATGCACGTCGTAGGAGAGCCACTCGATAACGCTCTTCAGCGCAGGTGAGATGGTGTGGTTGTGCTCGGGCGTAGAAATAATGACTCCGTCAGCTCGAGTAATCTTGTTGTACAGCAGACGGAGCTGGAAGTTCTCATCCCACTTGAGGTCCTGGTTAAACAGGGGAATGTTATCAATCTCAAGGATCTCAAGCTCAAACTGCTTGGCAAAGTGCTTTTTGATGAAGTGCAGAAGCTTTCGGTTATAGGAAATCTCCGCATTTGAACCGACGATTCCGACAAATTTCATAGTAGTAGTTCCTTCCAGGCCTACAGGTTTTCCCAGTCAAAGTTCTCGGCCTCTTTGCGGAGAAGTTCGCGCGATGCGGCCATTTTCTCGTTGAGTTTCACAAACAGACGGAAATCGTCAAAGAGCAGGTCAAGCTTCTTGACGGTAGCCTTGTCCTTCAAGCTGCCCTTCTCGTCAAATGCTTGCTGAGCTCGGCCAAGAAGGAACTCGGAGCCTGGCATGATTGCGGCTTTGAGCTCGGGAGCATCCAGAATTTGGCGTAGCTGAAGTTGTGCGCGAGAAGATCCGAGCGTGCCCAGGGATGCGCCGACAATCATGACTGGCTTGTTGACCATAGGGAAGATGCCGTAGGACAGCCAAGCAAGCGCGTTTTGCAGGACCGCTGGAATGGAGTGGTCGTACTCTGGGGTTGCGATGATGACGCCGTCGGCGGCCTCAATTTTCTTTGCAAGCTCGGAGACAACCTCGGGGACCTTCATCTTTGCGGGCTTGTTGAACAGGGGAATGTTGTCGATTTCCACCAGCTCAATGGAGGCCTTGTCGGCAAAGTGCTTCTGCATAAACTGCAGGAGTCTTCGGTTATTTGACTCTTTTGAATTGGTGCCAATAAGGCCAACAAAGTTAAGCATCAAACTTCCTTTCTGAATTACGCAAGGAACTCAGGCGAGATTCCCGACGAATAATATACGCGATTATCAGTGGTTACTATGAGCGCCTCGATGTCTTTTTCTTGTTCCACACGGGCAAGGAGCTGACGGGGCTTCTCGCCATAAAGGCGCGTGGTCCAAATTTCTCCATCAAGCGAGTTGTCCGAGATAATCGTGATGCTCGCAAGTTGCGTGTCAACTGGATAGCCCGTCTTGCGGTCAAGAATGTGGTGATAGGTGCGCTCGTTTATCTGCAGTTTCCTTTCGTAGGTACCGGAGGTCACCATGGACTGGTTGCAAATAGGCAGCACAGCAAGGTTGGTGCCTCGCGGTTGTCGCGGATTCTGGATGCCAATCTGCCACGGCCTGTTCGCGAGCACATTGGCGCCAATTGTCTTAATGTTACCGCCAAGGTTGATAAGGGCGGACATAACGTGCTGACTTTTCAGATAATCTGCAATTTTGTCGGCGATGTAGCCTTTGGCCAAGCACCCCAGATCCAGCTTCATGCCCTCTTTGGCGAGAAACACGGTGCAGCTCACGGGGTCTAATGCAATGAGCTGTGGATCGGTAAGCGACAACGCGTGCGCGACCTCAGCGTTATTTGGAATGCGAGCGTCTGCAAAGCCGATTCGCCAAGTTTGTACCAGAGGGCCAATGGCAATATTTAAATGACTTGCAGGTAGAAGGCTTTGCTCCTTACCAATTTGAATGAGCTCAAACAACTCGGGGTCAACGGAGACAGGATGTTTGCCTGCCGCTTGATTAACTTGCATAAGCTCGGAATTGGCATCATTTGCGCTAAACCGCTGGTTGTAGATGTTAAGGAGTTCAAAGACGTTATCAAGTAGTTGCTCTGCAAGGCAGTTTGCCTTCGAGCTTTGTAGCTGCTCTGCGGTGTGTTCTGCCTGCGTATCATTGGAAGGTGGCAATAAAGAGATGGTGATAGTCGCGCCCATCAGGTGAGTTGATCTGGAAATGTAGGCTCGTTCTGGCACGACTCTCCCATAGTGTCCAACAGCAGTTTGTTTAATTTTACCTGCAGATTGCTTAGTAGTAATTCTATTTTACGTTTGTTTATTGCATTTGTTTGTTGTATTGACAACATTTTGACGAGAAACCCAACAGCTTTAGTTGCTCGCTGAAGACTGCTCCTAGCTTCAAACGTGAAGAAAACTGTGGAGTTAATTTGATTATTTATTCATAGGGATGTCTGTTTATTGTTGATATGTACTCATTCCAGTATCATTTTTGGAGAAAGCACTGACCGATGATTGATTTTTGGCTGACGCGTATACGCCAGCCAATTTTTTTGAAGGAGTATGTAGGAAATGGAAAACAAAATGGCGTGGTGTACACGTTTTTCTCGCTAGCGTAAATGAAGTTAAATCTACGCACTTAGTAGCATTAATTGTGCGCAATATAGTGTGATTTCAAAGTCTTTGTCCAAGATTGAAATAAAGTCCAATGGCAACACAGAGATTACCTACACCGTTTCTGAGGACGCAGTACCTGACTACACCACCAGCATCAACGGCTATGAGATTACAAACCAGCACGCTCCTGAGGCTTTAAGCATCCCAGTTAAGAAGGTTTGGGTTGACAACGAGAATGCTCAGGGTCTGCGTCCTGCTAGTGTCCACGTCAGGCTCTATGCTGATGGCACTCAGGTGGATGAGTTTGATCTGAATGCAGGTAACAATTGGTCTCACATCTTCAACGGCCTACCACGTTACACCGCTGGTCACGAGATTGAGTACACCGTTAAGGAAGACCCAATTGCTCACTACACCACCTCTTACTCTGGTTCTTCAGCTACTGAGCTCACGGTTACCAATACCATCGAAGGCAAGGTTTCTGTTCCAGTAACAAAGAAGTGGATTGGTGCACCTGCTGATAGCG
>CAUPCM010000002.1:0-124699 GCA_963509815.1 uncultured Atopobium sp.
GTCAGTGGGGAGAGATGAATAAGATGATGGGCAAGATGAAGGCTATGACTCAGGGCGGTAATGCAAAGAAAGGCCGCCGCGCAATGGAGTCCATGATGAAGAATATGGGCTTTGGCGGAGGCCAAATGCCACGTTTCTAGGCTTTACCAATAAATATTTTTATATAAGAAATACTTTGGTTTGAGTAATATCCCTACTGCATTTTGTTAAACATGGTAAACTCTTTCAAAAGCAGTAGGGAGTAATTATGTCAATTAAGCGTATTACCTTTGTTGTATTAGGATGTATAAGTTTGGCGCTTGCCGTAATTGGCGTAGTACTTCCTATTTTGCCTACTGTTCCATTTTTAGCGCTCGCAGCATTTTGCTTTGCAAAATCATCCGATCGACTTAATAATTGGCTACTTAATACAAAGCTTTTCCAAAATAACCTTGCTGATTTTAAAGCTGGAAAAGGGATGACTGTTAAGACTAAAGTGCGCATTCTTGTCACGGTAACTTTAGTCATGGCTGTAGGCCTTATTGCCATGCTTATAAAAGGCGTTCTTGTTGGCAGCATTGTCCTTGTCATTGTTTGGCTAGGCCATATTTATTATTTTGGTTATAAAGTTAAAACGATTAAAGAGTAAACAATTGTTACAATAGCTTCTAGTTAGTTTCATTATTATTCGGTAATGATGAGGTGACTGATGATGCAGCGTAGGAAAAGAGTTATTGTAGGCATAGTATTGTTGTCAGCTGGGCTGATAATAGGCCTAATAGTGTTCTATAAACCAAAAAATGTATCATCACTTCAGATAACAAATTTAAAGAAATCGGCTGCACAATGTGTTGCTAGTCAGCTCAACACATTTAATGATTACAGTGAAGAACTGGGGCCAGAGTATAACTATTTGAAGATAGATAGCATCGAAGATCTTGAGATATCAGGTCCTATTTTATGCGCTACAAAAATGGAAAATGGAGATATTGCAACAACAGGACTCTTGTGGGCCATCAGTAGGAATAACAAGTTGGTAGCAGTTGTTGATCAGGATATATATATTTTTTCAATACTTACAAATTTTGGATTTTCTATCAATCAAAGCATGTATCAAATGAACGTTCCTTTACTTGAAGAAATGCATACACGAGGATTACCCGTCATAAAGTGGAGTGTTCAAAATGCAAGTGGTGGACAATTGTTTCTATCAGACGGACTATTAGGTTCACATGCGTATAACAATATTACTAATATTGGTATTAGACAAAGTGATTCTGATTTTCCTTCCGCCAGTTCATTGATCACTTCTCGCTTAGGTTCAGAGTATCTTGATTTTATGGCAAACAAAGAGCGTGTTGTAGATCTTTTATAGGATTTTCCTAAGAGCACGTTTTCGATTTACATTCAATACAAGTGAGGCGATTAGACATGTCACATGGTAAGAAAAAATTGTATATAACTATCAGCGCAGTGATTGTGGCATGTGTATTCATATGTATTTGGTTTAGACCCGAAGCGGTTAAAGAACGAAATCTTGATTTTTTAAAACATGAAGCTGCAGAATTTATACGGGAGCAATCAGCTGATAATATTTTCTCATATGAAAAGTTTGAGTCTGGGGAATATAGGACCCATACTTGCAATTTAAACGACGTGTATATATCTGGTCCAATTTTATCAGTTGTAGAGAAAAACAATGAATTATTAGACGGTGGCATTTCGTGGGTTGTAAGTGTTAATGGAGAAATCATTGGAACAATCGAGCAAGATGCCGCTTTATATTCAGTTTCTCTCTCATCACAAAATTTTGATCAATATATTCTTTATGGGACTGCTTATATTCTACAAGCTATGAGCAGTCGCAAATTACCTGCCGTCTCCTACTATGAATACAATACAGAAGGTGGAGGAACCTTTCTGTCTGATAATATACTTGCGACATTTAATTACGGAACAGGAGACTATGGTTTTGTTAAAGCAGCCAGCAAATTTCCTTCTGCCAGTTCATTGATCACTTCTCGCTTAGGTTCAGAGTATCTTGATTTTATGGCAAACAAAGAGCGTGCTGTAGATCTTTTGTAAGGCAAAAAAATGCACACTTCAGAATTATTTTCTGAAGTGTGCATAATTTTATTCTCTAAGAAAAACCTAGTAGTGAATGATAACAGGATCTCCGTCTTTGGCAATATCAAAGAGTTTCTGAGCGTTTTCATAGCTTAGGTTAATGCAACCATGACTACCACCAGTTTTATAAATATTTCCACCAAACGTACTTCTCCATGGAGCGTTGTGGAAGCCAGCTTCTTGACCCTTTACACCAAGCCAGAAATCAACCTTTGTATCCCATCCTGGACGACCTGACTCGTCGTTTGGTCCCAGGAGACGAGCGTCTCTAATGTGGCTGGTAATATACCAGACTCCTTCTGGAGTATTGTGATGTCCATCGGGGATGCCTGTTACTACATCGGCTTCCCAGAGAATTGTTCCATCATCACCATAAAGAACAGCATGCTGAGTGGTAAGGTCAACGTCAATATAACGACCGCCCCAGTCCTGCTCGCCCTGTTTAGTAAATGTATCGGCCGACTGTTTTGTAGGCAGTTCAATCTTTGTTGCCTGACCAGCGGACAGGCCGTCAGAGATGGCTTTTACAGCAGCGTCATTATCAATAACCCAACCGTATGCACCAGCGGCCTTTGTAGTGAATTCTTTTCCATCCCAGCGCTTATAGGTTCTTGAAGTTCCACGAGTGTCTACTGCAGGAGCAAGTGTCTCGTTGACCCATTTGGTAATGGCGTCTGTATCAAATGAAATAGAGAGATTCTCATCAAACTTAATCCAGCTAGCAATGGTGTCTTGATCAAGCTGATATGCAGCAGAATCACCCAGCATCAAATCAACTGCAGAAGCGACGTATGAATTAGCTGTCTTCAAGGCAGTATCAAGGTCTTCTGCACTTATGAGGCTTTCTGGGCCAAGCTGTACGGTAGTGCTTAGAGTATCAAAAGCGGTTTGCATGTCTTTATGGATACCCTCAAGCGAGAGCCTTGTAGCAATAGCATCGTCAGCAAAAATAAACTTTTTAGAAGAGCTATCGTAAGTGATGCCATTATTTTCAAGAGTATGAGTAGATTCTTTTGCTTGTTCAATTCTTTGGTTAAAAAGTGCGTCTGCCTTGCTTGTATCGTACGAAGCGGTAGCGTGTGGGCTCAAGGACCTGCTACGATTAAGCTCCAGTGGCCACATCCAAGGATTCTGCTGGCTAATAGCATCGCGAGCATATCCTGCTGCGTCGTACTTCAAATCAATGTCAGAGGCCTTGATGGTTAAATCTACGCCGTTTCCAGAGACTTGGACGGAGTAATTTGAGGCCTCATTTGCTCTAGATGCCTGTAAATCTGAAGCTGGTTTTAAGGAGTAGTCCTTACCATAAATGCTGGTTTGAGGCATAAAGAAGAAGTTAAAGAAGATTGCTCCACCCACATACACAAGGGCGAGAATACCAACAAGTACTGCAGGTATCTTCCACCACTGGTGTTTCTTGTGAACAACGGGAGCCTCTTCTTTTTCTCCAAGCTCTGCGCTATCAAGGGGAGCAATGACAGTTAAATCATCTGCTTGCTCTCCTGGGGCTTCTGTAGCTTGTGAAGAATCATTGAGCTGATTGGCTTTTATCTGCTCTTCATTGAGAGCAACGTACATATCAGTATCGCCGAGGCTTGGTACTGAGTCTTTAAGAGAAGGTGCTTTCTTTGTAGCTTCCTCTGAGGAAAGAGGTTGTAGGTTAGCGGTATGAGAAGCAGAGCTTTTTGCAAAGTGCTTAGCCAAGGAGCACTCCTTATAAAAATACGAAGTTACACAGCAAGAATCAGTGTGTTTTGACAAACAGACTTTCTGTAAATGAGTCAAAGACACATTTATTTAGTGTAGTGCATATTCACCACATATTTTATGGAACTTACGTGGAATTATTTTCCACAGGAGAAGAACAAAACTGGAGTAATATATACGACATTTAGAAATAATTATTTTTTAATTGCAAGGGGAGCAATAGCGTATGTCACCAACTAGAGTTAATAGTACTGTATAAAAATTATGATGCGTTTGTACTGCTCTTGCCTCAAGAGTGAGAGAATACTGTCTATCAAGAGGCGAGAGGTACGTTATTTATGGCAACATATCCGGTCATTCATATAGATTCATCTGACGACCATCGTCTTGATGTGTATGCTCGACTGACTGACAACCAGCTTCGTAATCGTCTTGATCCGTCCCGCGGTGTCATGATTTGTGAGTCACATTTTGTGATTGAGACTGCACTTGCTGCAGGTTGTAGACCATTATCTTTTCTTGCAAATACTTCTCATACAGACAATATTTTGCAAATTGTCGAGAAGTTCCGTCCTCTGTCAGACAACACTCCCATTTTCATTCTCCCAGATGAGCAACTTACGCAGCTCATTGGCTATAAGATGAATAGAGGAGTGCTCTGCGCTATGAGAAGGCCACAAGGTGTAGCGTTAGAAGAGATTCTTAACACCTCTAAGCACATTGCCGTTTTGGAAGACTTGGTTGACGTTAATAACGTAGGCGCAGTCTTTAGGTCAGCCGCAGCTCTTAATGTAGACGCTGTTATTTTGACAGCTAAATGTGCTGACAACCTCTCAAGACGAGTTCTGCGCGTTTCTATGGGAACGGTTCTTAATGTGCCTTGGGCTCGCCTGGATGAAGAAACAACATCGCTAGATCTTATAGAAAAGCTTAAAGCTCATTCTTTTACTACGTGCGCTCTTGCGCTTACAGATTGTGCAGTACCTTTAAATAAAGAGCTGGTAGAAGGCAAAAAAGCCGCGCTGTTCTTTGGTAGTGAAGGCTATGGACTTGATAATAAAACTATTGCGGCCTGTGATGTTACTACCATTATTCCCATGTCACATCAGGTGGACTCTTTGAACGTTGCGGCGTCATCTGCTGTTGCTTTTTGGGAGCTCTTTGCCCGATAGCTTGGATAGAGCGCCCTTTATATACGGTGCAAGATTTATACGGCGCAAAAAACGGCCACCTACAAGTGTAGGCGGCCGTTTAACTTTGCTTATGAGAAAAGATTACTCTGCTGAAGGAGTAGTGGAACCCTCTTCGTTGATGTTCTCAACTACTGGCGCAAAGGTATTCTCGCGCTTGAGGATATTCATGAACTCCTCGCCGGTGATTGTTTCCTTCTTTTGCAGGTAGTGAGCAATCTCATGCAGCTTGAAGCGGTTCTCCTTAAGTGTCTGGAGTGCGCGCTGGTGACCTTCTTCAACAATGCGCCTGACCTCGGCATCAATCTCTTCAGCTGTTGCCTCAGAACAGGTGAGGGAAGAGCCACCGCCAAGATAGCGGCTTTGCTGCTGGCTAAGGGTGACCATGCCAAGTTTGTCAGACATGCCGTACTGCGTGACCATAGCGCGAGCAATAGCTGTTGCACGCTCAATATCGTTGGAAGCACCATTGGTCATCTCGCCAAAGATAAGCTCTTCAGCAGCGCGTCCACCACAGAGAACGGCAATCTCATCCATAGCTTGGCTCTTGCTCATCAGATAACGCTCATCATCCTCAACCTGCATGGTAAAGCCAAGAGCTCCACCAGTACGAGGAACAATGGTGATCTTGGTAACAGGAGCATCGTTTTTCTGGATGGCACCAACAATTGCATGGCCAGTCTCGTGATAGGCTACAACGTCCTTCTCGTGCTCAGAAAGAACAGTGTTCTTCTTCTTAGCGCCGGCAATAACAACGTCAACAGACTCAGCAAGGTCTTCGGTGGTAACACGACGACGACCAAAGCGAACAGCACGAAGAGCTGCCTCGTTGATGATGTTTGCGAGGTCTGCACCAGATGCGCCTGGTGTGGACTTAGCAATAATAGAGAGGTCAACGCCTGGCTCCATCTTTACATCATTGGCGTGAATCTGAAGAACTGCCTCACGACCCTTAAGGTCTGGAAGCTCAACAGGAATACGGCGGTCAAAACGGCCAGGACGCAGAAGTGCCTTGTCCAAGGTCTCAGGGCGGTTGGTTGCTGCAAGAACAACAATGCCCTTGTGGTTATCAAAGCCGTCCATCTCAGAGAGCAGCTGGTTTAAGGTTTGCTCACGCTCATCGTTGGAGTTGAGAGAAGCATCACGGCGCTTACCAACCGCATCAATCTCGTCAATAAAGATGATGCAAGGGGCCTTTTCATTTGCCTGCTTGAAGAGGTCGCGTACTTTTGCAGCACCGCGTCCAACAAACATCTCAACAAACTCAGAGCCAGCAATCTGGAAGAAAGGAACGCCAGCCTCACCAGCGACTGCCTTAGCAATGAGGGTCTTACCAGTACCTGGAGGGCCTACAAGCAAGGCGCCACGAGGGCAGCGAGCGCCAATCTCTTTGTATTTATCAGGGGTCTTAAGGAAGCTAACAATCTCTTGCATAGATTCTTTAGCTTCTTCTTGACCAGCAACGTCTTTGAACGTAATACCTGTGTCTTCTCCCTTAATTTCTTTAGCGCTTGAGCGACCAAGATTGCCGCCTAGACCACCAAAGCCGCCACCAAAGTTCATGGAAGGACCGTCGTCACCCATGGCGCGTTTAAGGGAACGGTTAATAAAGTAGCCAATGCCAAAGAAGAGAACAAGAGGAATGCCATACTGAATAAGGGCATAGAGCAGCATATTTGTAGAGTTGTCAGGAATAGAAGCCGAGAAATCAACTTTGTGATCTCTAAGCGTCTGAACCAGCGTTGAATCATTAGGGAACTGCGTAGTCTCAAAGACCTTCTCGGAATCTCCAGAGCCAGTTGTGAACCTAATGTTTCTGCTGCCCGTATTAAGGTCTACCTTGGTAACTTCATTGTTGTCAATCTTGTTAAGGAACTCACTGTACGAGACAGTTTGTACCTGTTGACGCAGAAGTCCTGGTAATAATGTGTTGCTAAGCAGGAGATATACAAAGATGGCTACTGCAATATAGAGTAGCATCGACATAGATCTACGGTGCTTGTTATCGTTATCTGCCATACACGTCCCTTTACCTGTTTGGCTCAAATGTGATATGAGCTCACTTAGATATTGGAATTGTTGTACCCACTCTTCATTTTTTATTTCTACAAAATTTTAAAAATTGAATTTCACGTAATTTGTTAAAAACGGTTTACGCGTACGTATTACTTAGTTCAATGAGTACAAGACGTGGTAGTATTACTTACACAAGCTGTGATGAGGACAGTAGCTGGGTAGCGCAAATCTCAAGCGAGCGGAGTTGGTGGAAGTCCGCATTTGCGTCCGTGTGAACATCACCTCGGAGCTGCAGTTCAAACGTACAAGCATTTTGTACTAGTAGATGCTGCCGGAAATGGTCGCCGTGACAGGCCAGCCGAGTAAACGGACATATCCGTCGCTGGGTGGTTACAACGAAGTGTATTGTGGCGCTTCGTCCCAGCTGTGAGGGACGGGCGCTTTATTTGTGCCCAGAAAGGTTGTGCTTGATGGCAAACGAGTACAAAAAGACCACCAACCTGCCAAATACAGGCTTTCCTATGCGTGCATCACTTGCGCAGAACGAGCCTCAGCGTTTGGCTGATTGGGACCAAAACAACGTCTATGAACTACTGATGAAGAAGAATGAGGGACATGACAAGTTTGTCCTTCATGACGGACCTCCTTATGCAAACGGTCCTATTCACCTGGGTCACGCTCAGAATAAGATTTCTAAGGACATCATCAACCGCTATAAGGCTATGCAGGGCTTCCAGACCCCTTATGTTCCTGGTTGGGACTGCCATGGTCAGCCAATCGAGCACAAGGTTGAGCAGATGCTTGGCACAGAAAAGTTCAATCAGCTGTCTACCGAGAAGATCCGTGAGCTCTGCCGCAAGATGGCGGTTGAGCAGGTAGATACCCAGCGTCAGGGCTTTAAGCGCCTTGGTGTGTTAGGTGAGTGGGACAATCCTTATCTCACTTACGTCAATGATTACGACGCTACAGACGTTGAGATTTTCAAGGCCATCTATGACAAGGGTTCTGTGTACAGAGGCACCAAGCCTGTTCACTGGTGTACTCATGATCACACTGCTCTCTCTGAGGCAGAGATTGAGTATCACGATGTCACCTCTACTGCAATCTTTGTTCGCTTTGAGCTAACTACTGTTCCTGAGGGTCTTGAGGCTTATGCAGGTAAGACCTGGGTAGACATCTGGACTACAACTCCATGGACTATGCCTGCTGACGAGGCAGTCATTCTGCATCCAGAAGCAAACTATGTTGGTCTTGAGCTTCCTGATGGACACATAGAGATTGTTGCTGAGGCTCTTGCAGAGAAGGCTGCTACCAAGTTTGGTTATACCGATTGGAAGCTTGCACAGGACTCAGAGGGCAACACCTG
This sequence comes from uncultured Atopobium sp., assembly GCA_963509815.1. GTDB lineage: Bacteria > Actinomycetota > Coriobacteriia > Coriobacteriales > Atopobiaceae > Lancefieldella. Next base: position 8,386 of record CAUPCM010000002.1, read on the forward strand.
GAAGAGAACTGGTGTTGAGCTTGCAGGTAATGAGTACAAGCAGCCAATCTTTGGCGATCTTGGTAACACCGGTAAGTTTATCTATGCAGAGTACGTCACCCTTGACGACGGTACTGGTGTTGTTCACTCTGCGCCTGGTCACGGTGTAGACGACTATAACGCTGGTGTTCGCTTTGATATTCCACAGACTATGCCTGTTGATGATGACGGTCACTTCTTCAAAGGTGACGGTCAGGGCACTGGTGGCCCCTTCTCTGGTATGGAGGTCAATGAGGCTAATCCTGTCATTGTTCAGTGGCTCAAAGACCGTGGAACGCTCATTCTTGCAGAAGAGATTACCCACAGCTATCCACACTGCTGGCGTTGTAAAGAGCCTGTTATCTTCCGTGCAACAAGCCAGTGGTTTGTCTCCATGGATAAGACTGGTCTACGTCAGCAGGCAGCAGAGGAGCTTACAAAGGTTAAGTTCTATCCTGCAAACGCGGTAAAGCGTATTGGTTCTATGGTTGAAGGCCGCCCTGACTGGTGCATTTCCAGGCAGCGTAACTGGGGTGTTCCAATCCCTGCTTTCACCTGCGAGGATTGCGGCGAAACCGTTATCAATGACCAGACACTTGACGCTGTCATCAAGCTTTTCCGCGAGAAGGGCTCTGATGCTTGGTTTACCGACGATCCTAAGACCTATTTAGGAGACGCTTGCGTCTGTCCTAAGTGTGGCGGCCACAATCTCAAGGCAAACAAGGACATTCTGGACGTTTGGTGGGATTCTGGTGTTTCTCATACTGCTGTTTGCAAACACCGTCCAAACCTCAAGTTCCCAGCTGATATGTATCTTGAGGGCTCCGACCAGCACCGCGGTTGGTTTATGAGTTCTCTTATGACTTCTGTTGGTGCTTACGGCGTTGCTCCTTACAAGTCTGTTGTTTCACAGGGCTTTACGCTTGATGGTCAGGGACGCAAGATGAGTAAGTCTTTGGGCAACGTCATTGATCCAAACGCCGTTTGCGCTGAGCGCGGTGCAGACGTCCTGCGTCTTTGGGTTGCTTCCGTTGATACTTCAACTGACGTTCCTTGCGATGACGCCATTCTTTCGCAGGTAGGCGACGCATATCGTAGGTTCAGAAACACCCTGCGCTTCCTTCTTGGCGAGCTTGAGGGTCAGTTTGATCCTGCTACCGATGCAGTTGCTGTAGCAGACCTTGAAGAGTACGACCGTCTTGTTCTTGCCCGTATGTGCGAAGTTCATGCTGCAGTCACCGAGGCTTACGAGGGATATCGCTTCAACAATGTCTTCCGTACCCTCTACGATTACATCATTGAGCTTTCCAATGGTTATTTGAACGCAACTAAGGACCGTATGTACTGCGATGCTGCAGATTCTGCAACACGCAGAAGCGCTCAGACTGTTTGGGCAGAGATTCTCTCCATGCTTGTTCATGACCTGCAGCCAATCCTGGTTTACACCACTGATGAGGCTATGCAGTTCCTGCCAGAGTCTATGCGTGATGGCCAGAAGTACGCCGCACTTCTCGACTGGTATAAGGCTCCTATGACCACCGAAGAGTACACCTCACTGCTTCCTGCATATCAGGTACTGGTTGATGCTCGCGCCGCCTACACCAAGGCATACGAGACAGCTCTTGAGGCGGGCGTAGTTACCGAGAAAACCACGCAGGCTACACGTGCAGAAGTCACACTTACCGCTGAGCAGGCCGCATCTATCTCTCACGCTGGTCTTGACTTTGCTGAGGCATTTGTCTGCTCTGAGGTTACCGTCTCCGAGGGCACTGAGCTGAGCGTAAGCGTCTATCCTGCAAACGGTGAGCGCTGCGACCGTTGCTGGAATTATCGCGAGCTTGGCGAGGATCACCTCTGCCACCGCTGCCACGACGTTGTTGCGTAAATGAATACTGACCAGCAACAACATACAACTCACACGCTCGTGACCCGCCTTGCAGTTCTCTGCGGGGCGGGCGCTGTTGCCTGCGTGCTTGACCAGGTAACCAAGCTTTGGGTAAGAACCTCAATTCCAGAGGGAACTGCAATACCGTTTATCCCTGGTGTTATGGAGCTCTTTCACGTGAGCAACACTGGAGCGGCATTTTCTGTGGGCTCTGGAAACGCTCTCTTTTTTGTGGCTCTTACTGCCGTGGTTATTGCCGCTCTTGTGGGGTTTGTAGTTCGCGAGAAGAACCTCCCGTTGCCGCTTATTGCGCTTTTGGGAGGCGTCGCAGGTGGCGGAATTGGTAACGCTATTGACCGTGTTTTATATGGTCAGGTTACAGATTTCTTTGCTACAACGTTTATTAATTTTGCTGTCTTTAATGTGGCGGATATCTTTGTGACCTGTGGCATTCTTATTGCTTTTGTGTACTGGATAATCTGGGACAAAAAGCAACAGCAGGGTAGTGGCAATGAATGAGCGTATTGTTGACATACTAGTTGGACCAGAAGGGGACGGCGTCAGATTAGATGCGTTCCTTTCTGCCCAAGATACACTTCCCTCAAGAAGTGCCTGCGCAAAGCTTGTAGAAGAGGGAAGAGTAACCATCAACGCTACGCTTGCTACGTCTAAGTCAGAAAAACTTATGTTGGGCGATAGGCTTTTGGTATCGCTTCCAGACGCAGAGCCTCAAACAGGACTTTTGCGCCCAAATCCAGATATTCCGCTTGATATCCGCTTTGAGGACCAGTACCTCATAGTGCTCTCAAAGCAGATTGGTCTTGTCTGTCATCCATCTCCTAGCCATGTTGATGACACTCTGGCAAACGCTCTGGTGGCTCACTGTGGCTACGAGCATCTAGGAATGCTTCAGGGAGAAGAACGTCCCGGTATTGTGCATCGTCTTGATATGGACACCTCTGGTCTTATGCTGGCAGCAAAATCAGACGAGGCGCAAAAGGCTCTTCAGGACCTCATTAGGCTGCGCGTGCTTGACCGCCGCTATATTGTGCTGGTACAAGGCTATGTTGCCCACGATTCTGGCACCATTGAAACGGGCATTGCACGCTCAACGCGAGACCGCCTCAAAATGACCGTATCAGACGCGCCCGGCGCACGAGAGGCCATTACCACCTTCAGAACGCTTGAGCGCTTTGAAGCAGGTAGAAAAGGCGAGGGCTACTCGCTTCTTGAATGTCATCTCTATACAGGCCGCACGCACCAGATTAGAGTTCACATGCGCCACATTGGTCATCCTGTTGTCGGCGATCAGCTCTACGGTAAAAAAGATACAAGCCTTAACCTTGGACTTAACAGGCAGTTTTTACACTCCTGGCACGTTCAGTTTGAGCACCCTTTTACGGGCGAGAATATCGTGATAGCAGACACACTACCAAAAGACCTGCAAGAGGCCCTACTTTCTCAAAGCGCTATGTCTATGGGTAGGACTTCTGTAGGAGAAGAGATTTGTCCACAGTTGTAATATGACTAAAAAGTTTCGCTTCTCATTTCACGTGGTGTAAGAGAAAAGTAGTCCTTAAATTTCCTATAAAACTCTGTTGTTCCTCCATAGCCAATCATTGAAGAAATAGTAGAGACAGGTAATTTGGTATGAATTAACAGCGTTTTTGCTCGTTCCATTCTTTGTTCTAAAACAAGTTCAGAAAAAGTTTTGCCACATTTTTGTCTGAGAAGTTCAGAAAGATAAGTTGGTGTATATGAGTATTTTTCTGAAAGCTTAGCAAGTGTAATACTTTCTGAATGTGCAGTAATTTCATTAAGGATAAGAGCGATCGTCTCATTAGTGTTCCCTGGTGTGAACGTATAGTGAGCATCAGGAGAGAGGCAGGTAATAAGAGTTACAAGTAAGGAGGTAACAATAGCCTCCCAATTTGGTTTTCTTTCGGAATAGGTAATGATAATTTGAGTATAAAGTGTATAAATTTGTTCAATATCAGCTGGATGAACTTGTTTTGGCAGTGTATTTTTATTTGATATAAGGTTTGTAGTAAAAGTAAAGAAATCTTCTGATGAAGGCATTAGAAAGAAAAGAAAACTTCCAAAATAGTTTTTACGAGCAAGTATTGAGAGACTCACAATGTCGTCTCCATAAGGTTTTGTAGAAAATTGGCCTAAATTTGCTAAATCAAAAGCAGAAGTGAGTGTAAAAAATCCTCTGATATGAGGGTTAACAGACTCTTCTGTTTCGTAGTGTGCACTCAAAATGACATTTGAAGCGCCACCTTGAGCAAGAGAATTCCCATTGGCAAGTATATTTTGAAGTGCTTGAGTTAGTCGCTTTTCGCTCATAATCAGCCTTTCAACGATATTTTCCTGCGTCAAATTATAGGGTGATAACGCAATTTTATACGAGAAACCCGCATTTAAGCTTAAAGAGCCCATTAAGTGCTTATTTTACAAGTGCAGGTAATTAATGTTTTGGAAGGGATGATGAGTATGAATAATCGTCTCTCTCACTTATTTGTTATACGAAAACATATGCTTCTAGCTGCCTTTGGTTTGGCAATTGGATATATTGCTGTTGCAATGCTGGGTATTTATACAGGCGATTTAATCGATAGTATGCTTAATGTGCAAGCTGCTGACGGTATTTGGCAAAAGCTAGGGTTGTTGTTGCTACTTTCGCTTGTAACGCTTTGCTTAAGCTTTTTTCTCACTATTTGGATTCCACAAAAGCTCAATTTAGAAGCTGCGATTGCTAGTTCTGAGGTAGCGATATCGGAATTCTTAAAGATGTCGCTTCGTGTTTTTTCAAAAAAGAAAACCGGACACTATCTTAATGTAGTCACTATGGCGGCCTTTGTCTTCAGTGGTGTTCAAATTGCAGTAAGTGTTGAGTTTTTAGGTGGTCTTTTAGCAGTTATTGTTTTAGCCATTGCGGCGTTTACGGTAAATCCATGGATTGGTTTGCTTGTCTTGCTTTATATCCCTTTTTACTTGGTGATTATTGATTATCCAAGCAAGAAAACAAACGAGATTTTGACCGAGTCAATGAAAAAACGAGAAGGCTGGCTGGATATCGGTAGGCGCATAATTGAGGAAAAGTTTTCGATTAATGTGCTACGAGCAGAGAGTTATTTTGAAAATGCTTATGAGGCAGCTAATGATGAGTATTTTCTCTATGTAAAAAGAAGTAGTTTTTTTAGTGCTTTATCAAAGAACCTTCCATCAGCGCTTTCAAATTTCACGCAAGTCGTAGCCATAATAACAGGTGTTATGCTGCTTTCTATAGGTCAGATGAGTGTTGGAGAGATTTTAGCCGCCTATCTGATTTTGTCAGTATTGAGCGAACCGCTTGATACGGTTTGTTCTGTTAAAAGCTCATATCTTGCTGCAAAAGCGGATATTGATGTTTATCTTGAGCACGAGGAAGAATCCCAAGAGCCTTCAGGTTATGAGAAGATTTGGAACTCTTCACTTAAACCAGCTGTAAAGATAGGAGAGGGAACTCTTTTAGCTACTTCAGAAGGACCAGAACTTTTCCATACACAAGCCCTCAGCATTCCACAAGAATCTCTCGTGGTGGTAAAAGGTTCCAATGGCTCAGGCAAGTCTTCTTTCGTGGATCTTTTGGCAGGCTGCTCTGATCCATCACTATTCAGTGGTGATATAGAGCTTTCGGATGATCTTAAGGACTGTTCTCGTTTTGCTCGTCCGGTACCTCTTGTAGAAGGAAGCCTTGCTGACAATATGTTTGGAGAAAAGATTGATCGTGCGGTTTACAACTTGCTCGATTTCTCTTCTCTTGAGACTCATGCTTTTGACGGAAAAGAAGAGTCTGTTTCTTTGGGCGAGCGACAAAAAATTGGTCTTTTGAGAGCTCTATCCAGAAAACAAGGAGCACTTGTTTTGGATGAACCTCTACAAAATTTAGATGCGCCAACAGCTCAGAGGCTTTGTAGATATCTCGCCAACCTCAAAGGTAGTCGGACTGTCGTGGTGATTATGCACTCTGATGAACTAGATCAAGAAGCAGACGTTCTTCTCGATATCCAAGATGGCCAATTGCACGTGCGTTGATGTGGGAGAAAAGACAATAATGAATACACAAACCAAATATAAGTTCAATGTACCTTCATCTCTTGTCATTACAAAGAAAAATGTCTTTTTAATAGTAGGATCAGTATTATCAACTGCTCTTTCTGTAGCTGCGAGCTTGGCCTTAGGCTCAATAGTGAGCGCCGTTTCTCAAGACTCTTGGATGACTGGTAAAACGATTGCTTTTGTGGGGGTACTATTTCTTTCTCTCGTATCAGCAGTCCTTGTTCTTACATTTAAAGGATGGTTTCCTGTGCGTGCGGCGATTATCCAAAGAATGAGTTGTACTACGCAGGTTATACAAAGGGTTATTGCGATGCCGGCCCGTGTCTATAAAAAACATGAAAAAGGCTACTACATGAACCTTTTAAGCAGTTCTGCGACCATGTATGGATCTGTATATAGTGCTGTGAATATTGCCATTTTGAGTTCTGTCGGATGTATTGCAGTGATTTTATTAGCGCTTCTTATTACCAATTATGTATATTTCATCGTAGTGCTTACCTATATTCCTATCTTATTTCTTGTGACAAGGGTTCCAGCCAAGCGTATTGCAGATTTACAGCGAAATATTATTCCAGCTCAAGATAGATATTTGAACGAATCAAAACGCATCGTAGAAAATAAAAGAGCTATCAATATTGCTCGAGCTGACGTCTTTTATAAAGAGAGATATCATGACATCGGTTCAAGGTACTTGGATTTTATAAAAAAATATCGGTTTAATGAGGGACTGAATGAGAAGATTCCAAGCAGTATGTGCTCTCTACTGCAGATTATTATGCTTGCCCTAACCATTGAAATGTATCAGATTCATGCTGCATCTGTAGGAGATATTTTTATTTCATATCAACTTTGCGCATTGATTCAGAATCCTCTAGCGGAACTTTTTCAGTCAATCATGTTTGTAAAAGCAAATAAAGTTCATCTTGAGCGCCTACAAAATACTTTCAAAGAATCCCAAGAGCCTTCAGGTTATGAGAAGATTTGGAACTCTTCACTTAAACCAGCTGTAAAGATAGGAGAGGGAACTCTTTTAGCTACTTCAGAAGGACCAGAACTTTTCCATACACAAGCCCTCAGCATTCCACAAGAATCTCTCGTGGTGGTAAAAGGTTCCAATGGCTCAGGCAAGTCTTCTTTCGTGGATCTTTTGGCAGGCTGCTCTGATCCATCACTATTCAGTGGTGATATAGAGCTTTCGGATGATCTTAAGGACTGTTCTCGTTTTGCTCGTCCGGTACCTCTTGTAGAAGGAAGCCTTGCTGACAATATGTTTGGAGAAAAGATTGATCGTGCGGTTTACAACTTGCTCGATTTCTCTTCTCTTGAGACTCATGCTTTTGACGGAAAAGAAGAGTCTGTTTCTTTGGGCGAGCGACAAAAAATTGGTCTTTTGAGAGCTCTATCCAGAAAACAAGGAGCACTTGTTTTGGATGAACCTCTACAAAATTTAGATGCGCCAACAGCTCAGAGGCTTTGTAGATATCTCGCCAACCTCAAAGGTAGTCGGACTGTCGTGGTGATTATGCACTCTGATGAACTAGATCAAGAAGCAGACGTTCTTCTCGATATCCAAGATGGCCAATTGCATGTGCGTTGATGGGGGAGAAAAAATGGATTCAAAGGCATGGACGCTTTGACCCTTCCATTGCGCTAAAATTGTAAGGTAATTGTTTATTGAGAGATTTTGGCTGATAAAACATATTTGCCTTGAGTTTGGAGCGTAGGGTTATATGCCATTGCAATTTAACAGACTCGGTATCACACCAATTGTTGTTTTTAACTTTATTATCTGGCTTTTCTTTACGCTCGCATACTTCTATCAGATTGTGTACATTCTTCGTGTCTTAGTTAAAGGTGAGGTAAAGCTTCCAGAGGCAAAAAAACAGCACCGTTATGCCTTCTTTATTGCTGCCCACAATGAAGAGCCAGTTATTGGCAACCTTGTCAGGTCTATTCTTTCTCAGGATTATCCTCGAGAGCTTATGGATGTCTTTGTTGTTGCAGACGCCTGTACTGATAAAACAGCTGAAGAGGCAAGAAAAGCTGGAGCAATTACTTGGGAGCGTAATGACCTTGCTCGTAAAGGTAAGAGCTGGGTTATGGATTACGGCTTTGACCGCATTCTTAATGAGTACGGCGACAAATACGAGGCTTTCATTATTATGGACGCCGATAACCTGGTTTCTCCAAGCTACTTAAAAATTATGAATCAGGCTTTTGATGCAGGATATCTTGTCTGCACTAGCTATAGAAACTCAAAGAATTTTGATTCCAGCTGGGTAAGCTCTGCATACGCTACCTGGTTTATGCGCGAGGCAAAGTTCTTGAATAACGCCCGTATGATGATGGGTACTAGCTGCGCTGTTTCTGGTTCCGGCTGGATGGTTTCTTCTCGCATTATTAAAGGCATGCATGGATGGGATTTCCACACCCTTACAGAAGATATTCAGTTCTCCACGTTCTGCAGTGCTCACAATATTCAAATTGGTTATGCACCTGCAGAATTCTTTGATGAACAGCCTTTGACTTTCAAGGCATCGTGGACACAGCGTATGCGTTGGACAAAAGGCTTCTACCAGGTGTTCTTCTCGTATGGCTTTGACCTGATTAAAGGTATTTTTAAGGGTCAGTTTGCTTCATACGATATGCTCATGACCATTGCGCCAGGCATGATTTTGACACTGCTCTCGGCCTTTATTAATGGTACCTACCTGCTGGTTGGTTATTTGAGCCACGGCTTTGTTGCCACCGATGCAGAGATTGCTATGAGCGTGGGATCTTTGGTCATGACGGTTTTCTCGATGTACGTGGTCTTCTTTATTTTGGCGCTTATCACCACCATCTCGGAGTACAAGCATTTCCACGTAAAGAAGAAATGGCGTATTTTTACCAATCTCTTTACGTTTCCCATTTTTATGATGACGTATATCCCTATTACCGTTGCAGCTTTGTTTAAAAAGGTTGAGTGGGTTCCTACAAAACATGACATTGCTGTTAACTTTGAGGATGTTATTGCTTCAAGTGGGAGTTCAAATTAAATAATTAGCTCCACTGGTGGTACAATGCCAAAACACGTTGAGCATGACCGGTAGGTCAGGAGGGAGCCAAAAGCAATGGCAAAGTTCTTCGAAGGCGAATCACATACCTTTTCTGAGTATCTTTTGGTTCCTGGCTATTCATCAGCCGAGAACATCCCTGCAAATGTTTCTTTGAAGACTCCTCTTGTTAAGTTTAAGCGTGGCGAGAAAAGCGCAATTGAGCTCAACATTCCTATGGTATCTGCAGTAATGCAGTCAGTTTCTGGTCCTCGTCTGGCAATTGCCTTGGCCCAGCAGGGCGGCATTGCCTTTATTTATGGCTCTCAGTCCGCTGAGGATGAGGCTCAGATGGTTCGAGAGGTTAAGAGCTACAAGGCAGGCTTTGTTGTTTCTGACTCAACCCTTACTCCAGAGATGACCCTTGGTGACGTGCTTGATCTTAAAGAGAAGACTGGTCACTCCACCATGCCTGTCACTGATGACGGCACTTCTCGCGGTAAGCTCGTAGGTATTGTTACCTCTCGTGATTATCGTCCTTCTCGCGACGATCGCTCTAAGCTGGTTTCAGAGTTTATGACCCCAGCTGATAAGCTCATTACCGCAGCTGAGGACACCACCCTTAAAGAGGCAAATGACCTTATCTGGGACAACAAGCTCAACGCCCTTCCTATTGTCGATAAGAACGGTCACCTGGTTAGCCTTGTATTCCGCAAGGATTATGATTCCCACAAGTCTGCTCCAGATGAGCTTCTTGATGACTCTAAGCGTTACATGGTTGGCGCTGGTATTAATACTCGTGACTATGAAACCCGCGTTCCTCTGCTTGTTGAGGCAGGTACTGATGTTTTATGCATTGACTCTTCTGAGGGTTATTCCGAGTGGCAGAAGCGCACGCTTGAGTGGGTTCGTGCAACTTACGGTGATTCCGTCAAGATTGGCGCAGGTAACGTTGTAGATGCTGAGGGTTTCCGCTTCTTAGCAGAGGCTGGCGCTGACTTTATCAAGATTGGTATCGGCGGCGGTTCTATCTGCATTACTCGTGAGCAGAAGGGCATTGGTCGTGGTCAGGCAACCTCTGTCATTGATGTTGCTCGCGCTCGTGATGAGTACTTTGAGGAGACTGGCATCTATATTCCAATCTGCTCTGACGGTGGAATTGTCTACGACTATCACATGACTTTGGCTCTTGCTATGGGTTCTGACTTCATGATGCTTGGTCGTTACTTTGCTCGCTTTGATGAGAGTCCATCAGATCGCGTTATTGTTAACGGCTCCTACATGAAGGAGTACTGGGGCGAAGGCTCTGCTCGTGCTCGTAACTGGCAGCGCTATGACCTTGGCGGCAACAAGCGTGGCCTTTCCTTTGTTGAGGGCGTTGACTCGTACGTTCCATACGCAGGTCCTCTGAAGGACGGCGTTGAGGCTTCGCTTCTGAAGGTCAAGTCCACTATGTGCAACTGTGGCGCTCTTGATATTCCAGAACTTCGCGATAAGGCAAAGATTACGCTTGTCTCTTCAACTTCTATTGTTGAGGGTGGCGCACACGACGTCTTGCTGAAAGACTCAAACCAGCAGGTCAGCTACAATTTCCGTTCGTAGCTTACAGGATTTATGGACTACTGGCGTCACCAAGTATTTTGCTTGGTGACGCATCGCTATAAGAAAGGGGAACTCGTGGAAAACGAGGAAGTACAGAACGTAACCGATACAGGTGATTTTCCTGCCTATGATGCTGAGGCCATTGAAACTAAGTGGCAGCGCGTCTGGGAAGAGCAGAATCTTTACAAGACAGAAGAGGACAGCTCAAGGCCTAAAAAATACGTTCTAGAGATGTTCCCTTATCCTTCGGGCGATCTTCACATGGGTCATGCTCGTAACTACACCATTGGCGATGCTATGGCTCGTCAGGCCCGTATGCGTGGCTTTGATGTCTTGCATCCAATGGGCTTTGATGCTTTTGGTCTTCCTGCAGAAAATGCTGCTATTAAGCATAATACTCAGCCTTCTGTGTGGACACATAAAAATATTGATCAGGCTGTAAAAACCATGTTCCGCATGGGCTTTGCTTACGACAAAGACCGCATGTTTAACACCTGTGACTCTGAGTACTACAAGTGGGGTCAGTGGATTTTCCTCAAGATGCTTGAGAAGGGCCTGGTATATCGCGCAACAAGTCCTGTTAACTGGTGTCCTAACGACAAAACTGTTCTTGCAAACGAGCAGGTAGTTAACGGCAAATGCTGGCGCTGTGGCACGGTTCCAGAGAAACGCGAGCTCTCTCAGTGGTACCTGCGTATCACTGATTACGCCCAGGAGCTTCTTGACGATCTTGACCAGCTTGAGGGTTGGCCAGAGCGCGTTCGCGCTATGCAGGCAAACTGGATTGGCCGCTCTGAGGGCGCAGAGATTGACTTTACCTTGGCAGATGCTGATGGTGTCACACCAACTGATACCAAGATGACTGTCTTTACCACTCGTGCAGATACCATCTATGGCTGCACCTTCATGCTGCTCCCACCAGAGTCTAAGCTTGCTGCTGAGCTGGTAGGGGATTCAGAGTACAAGGCTGCTTTTGACGCCCTTCATGAGGAGGCTGTAAAGGTCTCTTCCATTGATCGCCAGGGCACCGATCGCGAGAAACACGGTGTATTCACGGGCCGTTACGCAATTAACCCTGTTACCGGACAGACCGTACCAATTTGGGTTGCTGACTACGTCCTTCTCGACTATGGTACCGGCGCTGTTATGGGCGTTCCATCAGGCGATAAACGCGATTTTGACTTTGCAAAGAAGTATGACCTGCCTATTGTTCCTATCATCTGTGAAGAGGGAACTGATATCTATGGGGAGCTCAAGGGAGTTTCTGATTACAAGGTAACCTCTGTTGACTGGGACGGACCAATGGATACCGTGGGTATTCTCGTCCAGTCTGGTCCTTTTACCGGCCTCCGTGGTGGTAAACATTCCGAGGCAGAAGAGGCTGTTGTTACTTATCTGACTGAGCACAACGTTGGTCGCAGAACTGTCCAGTTCCGTCTTCGTGACTGGCTCATTTCCAGGCAGCGCTATTGGGGCAATCCAATTCCTATGATTCACTGTGATTGCTGCGGAGACGTTCCTGTTCCTTATGATCAGCTTCCTGTCATGCTTCCAGATAATCTTGATCTGGCAGCAGGAGACACGCTTGCTGAGTGCAAGGAGTTTGTAGAGACCACCTGTCCAAAGTGCGGCAAGCCTGCAAAGCGTATCACTGATACCATGGACACCTTTACCTGCTCTAGCTGGTACTATTTGCGCTACTGCGATCCACACAACACCGAGCTCCCATTCTCCAAAGAGTCCGTGGACCGCTGGATGCCAGTAGATAACTACATTGGTGGCATTGAGCACGCAATTCTGCACCTTCTGTATTCTCGCTTCTTTACTAAGGTCCTTCGTGACCTGGGCATGATTGACATCGACGAGCCATTTAAGAACTTGATGACTCAGGGCATGGTCAAGGATGAGCACGGCGACACCATGTCAAAGTCAAAGGGTAACGTGGTACCTCCAAGCTCTGTCATTGAGCCTTATGGTGCAGATACTATGCGCCTTGCCATTCTCTTTGTTGCTCCACCAGAGAAGGATTTTGACTGGGACGAGAAGGTCGTTGCAGGTGCAAACCGCTTTATTAAGCGTGCATGGCGTGTGGTATGGGAGCTCTCTCGTACCGCTGATGCTTCTGCCGTACTCGACCACACCACCTTGGACCCTCAGTCACTTGAGCTCAAGCGTGTCCTCAATGCTATGGGAATCCGCTGCACCACCGAATTTGATAAGGGCCAGTTCAACACTGCAATTTCTGCAGTCATGGAGCTGGTTAATGCAGCAAGCGCCTATATCAACGAGGTGCCTGCAGAGTCCAGAGATACAGCACTTTGCTACAAGGTTGCTAATGATGTGGTAGCTATGCTGGCTCCAATCATTCCTCACTGGGCAGAGGAGCTCAGCCATGAGGCTCTGGGCAAAGACACTCCTGTCTACCACCAGCCTTGGCCAGAGTTTGACCCAGAGCAGGCAAAGAGCAATACCGTAGAGATTGCTGTTCAGCTCAAGGGTAAGGTTCGCGCTCGTATTGAGGTTTCTGCCGATGCTTCTGAGGAAGAACTCACTGCAGCCGCAACTGAGGCTATTGCTGATCAGCTTGAGGGCAAAGAGATTAGAAAAGTCATTGTAGTTAAGGGACGACTTGTGAATATCGTTGCCTAACAGCAAAAACACTTGACGAGAAGCCCTTTATCTCGTAAGATATCTCTAAACGTAGTTGTTATTAGTTGGAAGTGGGGTTGAGTTTTGACCCCGCTTCCTTTCTGTATGTAGATGAGGAGGTCAAATGCAAAACGAAGGTGCAACACAGAAAATCTTGTCCGCACTAGAGCAGGCTGCACTCAATCACCACATTGATATTGTTGATGTTGAGATTGTTGGTTCTTCAAAGAATCCTGTGGTCAGAGTAAGAATTGACCATGATGATGAGAAGGCAGAGACCATTTCTCTTGATGAAGTTGCTCAAGAAACTTCATGGATCTCAGATACCATCGATGAGCTTGATCCTTTCCCAGCATCATTTACCTTGGAGGTTTCTTCTCCAGGAATGGCACGTCCACTTCGTCGTGCAAAAGACTTTGAGCGCTTTGCGGGAGAAGAGATTCAGCTTCAGACTACTGCCACAGAGGGGCGCCGTAAATTTACTGGCAAACTCTTGGGTATTGAGGGTACAACAATCTCAATCCAGACAGAAGATGAGGTCTGTACCGTTGATCTGTCTGAGTTAAAGAAGTGCGTTATTAAACCAGTTTTTGATTTCTCGGCCTCAGCCAAGAAGTAGATAGAGAGGATTATTCATGGCATCTGAAATGATGGAAGCTTTGATGTTGCTTTGCCAGGAGAAGCACATCGATGAGTTGTATCTGCTGGACCGTTTGGAGCAGTCTCTGGCAAAAAGCTATGCTGACGTCCTCCATCTTGATTTTGGCGCTCGTGTCACCATTGATAGGGCTACTGGCCGTGTCTATGTCTATGAGCTTGTTCCTAAGGGTGAGCCAGACGAGGAGACTGGTGAGTACACAGAGTTTGATGAGGTAGACGTAACTCCTCCAGACACAAGCCGTATTGCTGCTCAACATGCTAAGGCAGAGATCAAGACACTTGTACGCAACGCTGCTCGTGCACAGATTTATGATGAGTTCCGCGGTCGTATTGGTGACATCATCACTGGTACTGTTCTTCAGTCCACTCCTGATTTCACCATCATTAAGATTCGTGAGGGTGTTGAAGCAGAGCTTCCACACTTTGACCAGCGCCGTTTCCCTGATGAGCGCGATGAGCGTCCAGCAGGCGAGCGCTACCTTCACAACCAGCGCATCAAGGCAATTATCGTTGACGTCCGTGATCCTAATGCAACTCAGCCAGCAGTTCGTGGTGAGCGCCAGCGTCCACCAATTGTTGTTTCTCGTACTCATCCAGATCTTATCCGTCGCCTCTTTGAGCTTGAGGTCCCAGAGGTTTATGACGGTGTTGTAAGCATTCGCTCCATTGCTCGTGAGGCCGGCGTCCGTTCTAAGATTGCTGTTTCTTCCGTTGACGAGCGCCTTGATCCAGTTGGTGCTTGCGTTGGTCCTAAGGGCAGCCGTGTTCGTACCGTAGTTTCTGAGCTTCGTGGAGAGCGCGTTGACGTTGTGCCTTGGTTTGACGATGCTGCACGTTGCGTTGCATCCGCGCTTTCACCTGCACGCGTTTCTCGCGTTATTGTTGATGGCGCTACGGGACACGCAACCGTTATTGTTCCTGATGACCAGCTGTCTTTGGCGATTGGTAAAGAGGGTCAGAACGCTCGTCTTGCTGCTCGTCTGACTGGTCTTCACATTGACATCAAGAACGAGTCCCTTGCTGCAAGCATTCTGAACAACCTTCCTGAGGTTGTTGAAGAGACTGTTGATGAGGAAGAGATTGCTCATCGTTGCAAGTATGTGAGCCCTAACGGAACTCCTTGCCGCAATATGGCAAGACCTGGCTCTGATTTCTGCGGTATTCATGATGACATGGAGAATGCAGAGATTTCTTCCGATCCAGACTCACTGATCTAGGCAACTACCTGTAACTATCCCGTCAACCGGAAGGTTTTCATATATGGCAAAAATGCGTGTACATGACCTTGCCAAAGAATATGGTATGCAGAGCAAAGAATTGCTCGAGCATCTTGCGGACATGAAGATTCCTGCAAAGTCTGCTTCTTCTACGCTTGAAGACGCATATATTTCTATTGTTCGTAAGAAACTCCAGCCTATTATGGAGGCTCGTGCCGCTGAAATCGCAGCTCAGAAGGCTGCCGAGGAAGAGGCTGCTGCCAAAGAGGCAAAGGCTGCTGCAGAGGTAGCAGAGGCTGAGCGTCTTGCTGCAGAGGCAAGGCGTGAGGCTGAGCGTGCTGAAGAAGAGAAGAAGCGCGCAAAAGAAGAGGCTGCTCGTAAGAAAGAAGAGGAGCGCCGCCGCGCTGAGGAAGAGAAGAAGCGTTTTGAGGCCGAAGAGGCTGAGCGTAATCGCGTAAAGGACACTGCTCCTAAGGCCGCTCCTTCCTTCAATAACCTGCTTGATCAGATTGCTCAGCAGGAAGAGGTTTTGAAACAGCAGGCTGCAGAGTCCGCTGCTCAGAAGAAGGCCGAGAAGGGACCTAGAAACCACGCTCGCGCTAATGCAAGCGAGGCAAGTGGTGCTCCTTCTCGTCATAATTTCAAGAAGGAGCGCGATGATGCCTCCATGTCTGATGAGCGCCCAAATGGTAAGCGTAAGAAGAACCGTCGTGGCGGAGATGACGGAGAAGACCGTTATAGCCGTATGGCGCGTGAGGCTGAAGCTTACAACAGAAGCCGCGTTTTGGATGAGGCTCGCGTTGCTATTGAAGAGGCAAGTCGTGAATCCACTGGTCGCCGTAAAAAGCGTAAAGAGCGTCGTCAGAAGCAGGCTGCAGAGGCTGCTATGGAGCAGCGTATTGAGGAAGCACTTGCAAATGACCAGGATATTTCCCAGCTTGATACCGTAAAGGTTCCTCAGGGCTCTACTGTCTCTGAGCTTGCTGAGCTTCTTGGTGTTCCTGCAAATGACATCATTAAGCGCCTGTTCCTGCTTGGCAACCCTCTGACGCTTACCGAGACTATGTCTGATGAGCTTATTGAGATTGTTGCTGATGACCTTGGTCGCCAGATTAAGATTATGTCCAAGGAAGAGGAGAATTCCTTTACCTTCTACGATGATCCTAAGGATTTGAAGCCACGTCCTCCAGTGGTTACCGTCATGGGTCACGTTGACCACGGTAAGACATCGCTTCTGGACGCAATCCGTCACACTGGCGTTGCAGCTGGCGAGGCCGGCGGTATTACTCAGGCAATCGGTGCTTCTCAGGTCACCATTAACGGCCGTGAGATTACCTTCATCGATACCCCAGGTCACGAGACCTTTACCGCTATGCGTGCTCGTGGTGCAAAGGTCACCGATATTGTCATCTTGATTGTTGCTGCAGACGACGGCGTTATGCCTCAGACCATTGAGTCTATTAACCACGCAAAGGCTGCTGGTGTTCCAATTGTTGTTGCAGTCAACAAGATTGATAAGCCAGGCGCAGATCCTACTCGTGTTCGTCAGGAGCTCACCGAGTACGGTGTTATTCCTGAGGAGTGGGGCGGACAGAACATGTTTGTTGACATCTCCGCTAAGCAGAATTTGGGCATCGACGATCTTCTCGAGACCATTCTTTTGCAGGCAGATGTCCTTGAGCTGAAGGCAAACCCAGACACCTTTGCGTCTGGTAACGTTCTTGAGGCTAAGCTTGACCGTGGTCGCGGTTCTGTTGCTACTGTTTTGGTTACCCGCGGTACGCTCCACATTGGCGACGCTCTTGTTGCTGGTATGGCCTTTGGTCGCGTCCGCGCAATGCTTGATCCTAAGGGCAACGCAGTCACTACCGCAGGTCCTTCTGACGCAGTTGAGATTCTTGGTCTGCAGACCGTTCCTGGCGCAGGCGATGAGTTCCGCGTCTTCCAGGAGGAGCGCGACGCTCGAGAGCTTGCTGACCAGCGTGCTCTTAAGGCTCGTATTGAAGAGCAGAACCGTGTTAAGCACGTTACCCTTGAGAACCTCTTTGACACCATGGCTGACCGTGACGTCAAGGAACTCAACCTTATCATCAAGGCTGATGTTCAGGGCTCCATCGAGGCTCTCCAGGACTCCTTGGATAAGATGGACCAGTCCGAGGTTCGTATCAGCACCATTCACTCTGCTGTTGGTGGAATCACCGAGACCGACGTTGTTCTCGCTGATGCATCCAACGCAATCATCATTGGCTTTGGTGTCCGTCCAGATGCAAAGGCCAAACTTGCTGCAGAGCGCGTAGGCGTTGAGATTAGAACCTATAGCGTCATCTACAAGGCAATCGAAGAGATTGACGCTGCTCGTATTGGTATGCTTAAGCCAACTGAGCAGGAAGTCCAGACTGGCGTTGCTGAGGTCCGTGATACCTTCAAGGTTCCTAAGGTTGGTATTGCTGCAGGCTGCATGATTTCTGAGGGCGAGATTTCTCGCGACGATAACATCCGACTCATCCGTGACGGCTTTGTTGTCTACGACGGAAAGATTGCATCGCTTAGGCGCTTCAAAGACGACGTTAAGAGCGTTAAATCCGGCTATGAATGCGGTATTGGCCTTGAGAACTTCCAGGACATCAAGCCTGGCGACCAGCTTGAGGGCTATCGCATTGAGCAGGTGGCTCGTACCGAGTAAGAAGGGACAGCATGAAACAAAATCAGTTTTCTCGTCGTACTAATGAGATTGCTCGAGAAAAGCTCAGCTGGATCCTTTTATTTGAGATTTCCGACCCTGATCTCCAGCTTGTGACCGTCACAAGCTGTGAGGTCTCGGTTGATAAGTCCTTTATGCGCGCGTATGTAAGCTGTGAGCCTGATCGCTACGAGAAGGTCCTCGCAGCTCTCAAGCGTGCAAAGGGTAGGATTCGCTCGCTTTTGGGTCATGCGCTGAACTGGCGTGTTACCCCTGAGCTTGATTTCAAGATTGATACCACTACCGACGAGGCTGAGCGCATTGCTCAGGCGCTTGAGGTAGTTCCACCAACTCTTGGTGTCGAGAAAGACGAGTTTGGATACCCTCTAGCTTCTGATGAAGAGAATTCTAACGAGGAGGCGTAAGTAAGTGACGTCACTGAATACAAAAGTCAGTCGTCCAGAGTTTGACGAGGTTATTGCCCTTATCGAGCAAGCCTCGTCAATCGTTGTTTGCGCACATACTTCTCCTGACGGAGATGCTATTGGCTCTGGATTAGCACTTTCTTCCATTATTCAGAGAAGATGGCCTAGCAAAACTGTCACTAATCTTTTGGCAGATGCTGATGGGGAAGTACCACGTATTTACAAGTTTCTTGCTGGTACTGACAGCTTTGTGCCTGCAAATAAGTACGAGGGTACTCCAGACCTTTTTATCTGCGTAGACCTATCTACTGCAGGACGTTTGGCTGATGCAGAAGCACTGATGAGCCGTTCTAAGACGGTAGCAGTGCTTGACCATCACCCATACAACAACGTGTATTGGAATGCAGGTCTTGTGCGTCCTGATGCAGCAGCAACCGGTGTCATTATCACCGAGTTTGCCTGTCATTTGGGTGCAGAGCTTGTTCCCTCAGAGGCACAATGCCTTATGTGCGCCCTGGTAACTGATACTGGTCGTTTCCAGTACCAAAACGCTGACGGCGAGGCTTTTGAGGTTGCAAGTTTGCTGGTAGAAGCAGGTGCTTCTCCATCTCAGATTGCGCTTCATGTCTACCAGAGTGACCGCTTGGCTTACCTTCACCTTGCCGCAAAGGTTATGGGTCGCATCCGCACTTTTGGTGAGGGTCGTGTTGCCTACAGCTACGTTACTACCGCAGATCTTTCTGCATCAGGAGTTCCTCTTGCCGAGATGGATGGCCTGGTAGATATTGTACGTTGCGTTGAGGGAACAGAAATTGCCCTCTTCCTCAAAGAGGTTGACGGCGGAAAAGTTCGTGGCAACCTGCGCTCCAAATCTCAGCTAGATATCTCTGGTGTTGCACGTCAAATGGGTGGCGGCGGACACACTGCTGCTGCAGGCTTTACCGCTGAAGGCACCATTGACGACGTATTTACCCAGATAGTTCCTCTGCTTATTGATCTTCTCGCGCTTGACAAGGAGTCATAGGTGAAGCGAGGAGCTAGTGGAATTAACGCACTTATTGCTGTTGACAAGCCGCTTGGGTTGACCAGCCATGACGTGGTTTCTCGTGTTCGTCGTGCATTTGGCGAAAAACGCGTGGGACACGCAGGCACTTTGGATCCTAATGCAAGCGGCGTGCTGGTAGTGGGCATTGGACTTGCTACAAAGCTTTTGGGCCTTCTGACGCTTGACCGTAAGGGATATGTAGCCGACATTTCGTTTGGGGCTCGTACCTCAACCGATGATGCAGACGGTCAGGTCGTAGCCACTGCTGCTGTTCCAGAAAATCTGTGCGATGAAGAGTTTGCTCGCGCTGCATGCGCAAAGCTGGTGGGTACGGTAGACCAGCTTCCACCTGCAGTTTCTGCAATCTCAGTTGATGGCAAACGTGCATATCAGCTTGTTCGTGAAGGTAAGACGCCAGAGCTTGCAGCTCGTAGAGTCTCTATTTACGACGCTACTCTTTTGGCAGTGCGCAAACCTTCTACTACGGATGAATCACTGGTATGGACGGTTGCGTTTGACGTTTCAAAAGGCACCTACATTAGAAGTATTGCTCGAGACCTTGGTCAGTCTCTTGGCACAGAGGCACATATTAGTGGTCTGAGAAGGACGTTCTCTGGTCCAATCACACTTGGGAGCTGCGCTTTATTAGAAGAGCTTGAACAAAGCCCAGCTCAGGTGCTTGAAACTAAACGCCTTAATCCAACTGAGGTTCTGGGATACCCTGTGCACAGGTTGACTGCAGCAGAATACAAGTGTGTTGAGGTTGGAAAACGTTTTGGTATTCCGGAAGATCTCTCTGAGATTGCTCATAACTCGCTGGTCAGCCTTGTGTGGAATGATGCTCTCGTAGGAATTTGGTTAAGGCAGGGCTCCTGTCTTGTCTGCCAGACAAACTTTTCTCAAGGTATTTTGTGTAAGTAAGGATGCACGTTGAACAAGGTAGAGCGCATAGCAGAATCCATTTTGTATGGAAGTGAGTTGCCGGCTCCACGTGAGCTTGGTGATGCCGACTTCTATACATTGCGTTCTGACTGCTACAAGCAACCTTGCGTGTGCGTGCTTGGTGTCTTTGACGGACTTCATGAGGGCCACCAAGGGCTTCTCGCCAGCGCAAAAAAGGACGCCGAAGCTCGCAATGTACCACTTGTGGCTGTGACGTTTCTGCCAGACCCTGTTGAGGTGCTGTTTGATGGGTCTCCTCGGCGGTTGCTCTCGGGAGAAGACAGGCTTCGCGCACTTGCTGCATGGGGAGTGGATGGCATCTTGGTGCATCACTTTACCCGCGAGTTTGCGGCATTGAGCGCTACGCAATACGTTGAGGACAAGTTGCTTCCAAGTGTCTCGGCTGCGTCTGTTCATGTGGGTTCTGACTTTGGTCTGGGCGCACAAGGAGCTGAAGGAAGCGCGTTGCTCACCTCGCTTGGGCATAAGCATGGCTTTGCAGTTCACGCCCATGAGCTCTTTTGCTCAGGTGGACAGAAAATCTCTGCAACTCGTATTAGGGACTTGCTTGAGCAGGGTAAAGTTGAGGATGCCGCAAGCCTGTTGGGCCGCTGGCACTTTGTGAGCGGCGTAGTCAAGCACGGTCGAGGCCAGGGTACTGGTTTTGGCTTTCCAACGGCAAATGTTTCGCTTGACCTGCGTGATTGCATTCCTCAAGACGGCGTGTATGCGTGCTATGTGGTTCACGGCGCAACAGCATGGCCCGCTGCGGTTAATGTGGGAAAAGCTCCGTCATTTCAGTCTCAAACAGGACCTTTACTTGAAGCTAACCTCCTAGGTTTTAGCGGTAATTTATATGATTCAGAGGTTCAGACGGTATTTGTGAAGAGACTGAGGGAATCTAAAAAATTTGATTCGCTTGAAGAGCTCAAGTGTGCCGTTCGTGGAAATATAGACTGGGTAGCCCAGAATCTGGGTACGACTTCATATAACTTAGGAAGCGGGGAGGTGGAAGATGATAACTGACGAAGATAAAGAGCGCGTAAGACAAGCCACAGATTTTGTCACGCTTGTTTCCGAGACAGTTGAGCTAAAACCCCGAGGTCAGGACTATTGGGGATGCTGTCCTTTCCACCAAGAAAAAAGCCCTTCATTCAAGATAAATCCTTCTACGGGTCTCTGGCACTGCTTTGGCGCTTGCTCCGAAGGTGGAGACGTCTTTAGCTATGTCATGAAGCGAGAAAACCTAGATTTTCCTGACGCTATCAGATATCTTGCCGATAAAGCAGGTATTACCCTTTCAGAAGAGGCTCATGTTTCTAAGGGTCCCCGCAAGAATCGCTTAATTGAGTGCCTTACCGAGGCCGAGAATTACTTCCACTCCATGCTTATGCGCGGAAGGGGAGAAGGTCCTGAGGCGGCGCGTGCGTATCTCTCTGGTCGCGGATTTGGAGCGGCTGTCTGCAAGCGCTGGAAGCTGGGATATGCACCTGGTAGAGGTGCGCTTGTAGCGCACCTGCGTAAATGTGGCTATACCACGCAAGAGATGATTGCTGCAAACCTTGCTGTCGAGCGTAACGGTCGCATCAGCGACTGGTTCTATGATCGAGTGATGTTTCCTATTCATGATGAGCAGGGAAGAACTATTGCTTTTGGCGGTCGAATTACTAAAAAGGTAGAAAACGCTCCTAAGTACCTTAATACCAGGGACACTTCTGTCTTCAATAAAGGTAAGCACCTCTTTGCCTACGATGTTGCAAAAGAGACTATTGCTGCCCAGTCCGAGGCCATTATTTGCGAGGGCTACACTGACGTTATTGCCATGCATGAGGTTGGTTTTACCAACACTGTGGCAGCTTTAGGCACTGCATTTACGTCTGAGCACGTCAAACTCATCGATCGCCAGCGTGCACGCAAAATCATTTGCATGTTTGACGGTGATGCTGCAGGTCAACACGCTGCTGCTCGTGCCATTAAATTTATCGATAAAACAACCGCAGCGTTTCTTTGCGTTGTTTTGCCAAATAATCAGGACCCCATGGAGTTTCTCGCCGAATCAGGTGCAGATAAGCTACGTCCTATCTTAGATGCAGCTCGTCCGCTTATGGACTTTGTCTTTGATGCCACAACAGCTCAGTTTGACTTATCTGTACCCGGTGGTCGAGTCAAAGCGCTTGAGGCTTTAGCGTCTCTGTTGGCCCCGCTTAAGACATCGGTGCTGCTGAGCGAGTATGCACTTCGTGTGTCAGATTTGCTTCATATTGATGTCGAGGAAGCAAAGCGCGCAATTAAGGCCGCGCCTATTCAAGATGACGCGGCAGATTCGCGCACGTCAAAGATGGCACGCAAACAACCTCAGAAGAGTGCCCACACCTCTTCGTATAACTCAGCTGCTAAAGCTCCAGCTTATGCCGAAGGTCCTTCATATGATGATGTTCTACCGTATGATGAGACGCCACCATATGATGATTCTTCAGCGTATAGTGTTTCTGCTGATACGTATGAGCCACGAGGCTCACAGAGTCTCTCCGCAGAAGATCGCAGGCAGGTTAACTCAGAGCTTGAGCTCTTAAGTGCTATGGCAACAAACTTGTCTTTAGTGCGAGAGTATCAAGACCGTATTGCAGACTTTGTCTGGGCCGATGCTCGTCATCAAACCATGGCATGGGCCATGCTTGCTACTCCAGAGGGCGCTACGCCAGCACAGGTAGTTGCCGCAGCTACGGCTGTTGAGCCAAATGCGGCAGCTATTCTTTCTTCTGGTCGCGTGATATCTGAGGGTAACTCCGATACGCGTCGCTCACTTGAGTTTATTGTGGATACTGTTGACTACTACTCGGTACAGCGCAAATTGCGAGAAATTCGATCAAATCTGCGCTCCAGTTCTTATGCAGGGGAGTCTTCAAGCGGAACACTTGCTGAAGAGCAACTTGCTGCTGCGCAGGAGCTTCAGACACGAGCGCTTGAGCTAGGCAAGAGGCTAACTTCAGGACAGTAAAAATACGCATTTTATGGGGATACTACTCATCTGATTTTTTATAAATTAAAATGAGTAGTTTGATTAGGTAGAGAAACTTTTGGGTATAAAGATTTGCGCTAATCTATCGAAAGGATATTTGTGGCTGCAAAAAAGGCAAATGAAGAGGTCAAACTCTCAGATGAGCTTACTAAAATTGTTGATGATCTGGTAAGTTCTTCAAAGTCTAACGGTAGTATCAGCGAAGACGATATTCAGGTTGCCATTCGTGACGTTGACGTTAACGATGATGAGCTTTCTGATTTGTACGATTCGCTGCGCGTTAAAGGTGTAGAGATTACTACCGCATCTGAAGCAACCGTTTCTTTCGCTATTGAAGATGACGCCGTAGAGGATGATTTTTCGTCCGATGATGACTTGGATGATTCATCTGATTTTGATGATGAAGATGATGAAGATTTTGATGCCGTAAATGAGGCGCGTGAGGTTAAAGAGGCTCTCCGCTCTGTTTCTAAGGCAAAAGTCTCCAAGCCAAAACGTTCTTCTCGCGCTCGCGCTCGTCGCTCAGATACCACCACAGTTATGCTTACCGGCGATCCTGTCCGCATGTATCTTAAAGAGATTGGTAAGGTAGACCTGCTTACTGCATCAGAAGAGGTACACCTTGCTATGAAGATTGAGGCAGGCACTGCAGCTTCACAGAAGCTAGAGGACTTTGAGGATGGTCTCATCGAGCTCAACCGTGCAGAGCAGCGTCGCCTTATGCGTATTGAGTCCGTAGGACTTGACGCTAAGCAGCAGCTTATCTCTGCAAACCTTCGTCTTGTCGTCTCAATTGCTAAGCGCTATGTTGGCCGTGGCATGCTGTTCCTCGATCTTATCCAGGAAGGTAACCTGGGCCTTATTCGTGCTGTCGAGAAGTTCGACTACACCAAGGGCTTTAAGTTCTCAACATATGCTACATGGTGGATTCGTCAGGCAATTACCCGTGCTATTGCAGACCAGGCACGTACCATTCGTATTCCTGTTCACATGGTAGAGACCATCAATAAGCTCATCCGTGTTCAGCGTCAGCTTCTGCAAGATCTTGGTAGAGATCCTTCTCCAGAGGAGATTGGCGCAGAAATGGGCATGTCTCCTGATCGTGTCCGCGAGATTCAGAAGATTAGCCAGGAGCCCGTCTCTCTTGAGACGCCTATTGGTGAAGAAGAAGATTCCCAGCTTGGAGACTTTATTGAGGACTCTACTGCTGTTGCTCCACCAGATGCAGCTTCTGATTCAATGCTTCGTGAGCAGCTTGAGCAGGTTCTTGACGGCCTTGCTGATCGTGAGCGTAAGGTTATTAAGTTCCGCTTTGGTCTTGAGGACGGTCATCCTCGTACCCTTGAAGAGGTAGGCAAGGAGTTTGGCGTCACGCGTGAGCGTATTCGTCAGATTGAGTCCAAGACCTTGGCAAAGCTTCGTCATCCTTCTAGGTCCGGTCGTCTTAAGGACTACATGGAGGAGTAGCTTCTTGGTTTAAGTGTGTGAGATTGTGCAAGAGGAATTTGAATAAATTTTTTCTAAATAATGCTTGCATGGTTTGGAATGTCTCTCTATACTTAAACACCGCTGAGAAGCACACATATTCCCCGATGGCGCAGCGGTAGCGCAGCTGACTGTTAATCAGCGTGTCGCAGGTTCAAATCCTGCTCGGGGAGCCAGAATTTTCAAGACCAGGCAATGCCTGGTCTTTTTTGTTTGAAGAACCGTTCTGCTTTTCTCGCATTAGGCAGATTTTTATATGCTGATTTGAAGAGGACGATTTTCTCGACAATTTGGTCATTTGACCGCTTTTTCTTTATTTATCCTCAAAAACTTCAAAATTGACACCGTAAAAGGTACAAAACATAACGCTTACGGTATTTCTGCAACCGTTGAGCGACATCTCATAAAGAGCTGTGATGAGATTTGTTAACGTACTCATTAAGGTCAGTGTTATGCAAAAGGCATAACAAATGAGAAAGGTCACTACTATGGATGTGTCTCGTCGCAGTTTTCTAAAGTTCTGTGGTCTAGGCGTTCTTAGCGTTGGTGGATCTAGCGTTCTTGCAGCTTGCGCACCTAGCGAGAAAAAAGAGGAAGGCGCTAAAGATGCAAAGGTAGAGAACAAGGATAAGCCTGTTGTCTTCTTCAACCGTCAGCCTTCTAACAGCTCAACCGGTGAGCTTGATACAAACACTCTTAACTTCAACAAAGACACCTATTACGTTGGCTTTGATGCAGTTCAGGGTGCAGAGCTCCAGGGCCAGATGGTTCTTGATTACATCAAGGCTCACGCAGCTGAGCTTGATCGCAACAAGGATGGCATCATTGGTTACGTTCTTGCAATTGGTGACATTGGTCACAATGACTCTATCGCTCGTACTCGTGGTGTCCGTAAGGCACTTGGTACTGGCATCGAGAAGGACGGCAAGATTATTTCCGATCCAGTAGGCACCAACACCGATGGCTCCGCTTCTGTTGTTCAGGACGGCAAGCTTGAGGTAGGCGGCAAGTCCTACACCATCCGTGAGCTTGCTTCTCAGGAGATGAAGAATACCGCTGGTGCAACATGGGATGCTGCAACCGCTGGTAACGCAATTGCTGCTTGGTCTTCTTCCTTCGGTGATCAGATTGATGTTGTTGTTTCCAACAACGACGGTATGGGTATGTCCATCTTCAACGCATGGTCCAAGGCTCAGAAGGTCCCAACCTTTGGTTACGACGCTAACTCTGACGCTGTTGCAGCTATTGCTGACGGCTATGCAGGCACCATTTCCCAGCACCCAGATGTTCAGGCTTACCTGACTCTCCGCCTGCTCCGCAACGCTCTTGACGGCGCTGACATCAACACCGGCATTGAGTCCGCAGACGACGCTGGCAACAAGATTGACTCCAAGGACTACAAGTATGTTGCAGACCAGCGTTCTTACTACGCTCTCAACCTTGCAGTTACCGCTGAGAACTACAAGGACAACCTTGACGCAACCACTACCTATCCAGAGGCTTCTAAGCAGCTGAGCGCAGACAAGCACCCAGAGAAGAAGGTTTGGCTCAACACCTACAATTCTGGCGATAACTTCCTTGGCTCAACCTATGTACCACTGCTCAAGAAGTATGCTCCACTGCTCAACCTCAACGTTGAGTTCATCGCAGGCGATGGCCAGACTGAGTCCAACATTACCAACCGTCTTGGCAACCCTGACGAGTACGATGCATTTGCATTCAACATGGTTAAGACCGACAACGGTTCTTCCTATACCCAGCTGCTTAAGTAATTAAGTAGTCGATAGCACGAAACAATACCGGAGGGGAGACACCTGCTCTCCTCCGGTGTTCTCGCGAATAAGCGCAATAACTTAGCGAGATAAGGGGTGATTACATGGCAGATACAGAAAACGATATCGTTCTAACAATTGATGGAATGAGCAAGTCCTTTGGACGTAACCGCGTTCTGGATCACATTTCAATGAACGTACGCCGTGGAACCGTTATGGGTCTTATGGGAGAGAACGGCGCAGGCAAATCTACCATGATGAAGTGCCTGTTTGGTACGTATCAAAAAGATGAAGGCAAGATATTTCTTGACGGCAAAGAGGTTAATTTCTCTGGACCAAAAGACGCACTTGAGAATGGCGTCGCAATGGTTCATCAGGAGCTTAACCAGTGCCTTGATAGAAATGTTGTAGATAACTTGTTCCTTGGTCGCTATCCCGTTAATGCAATGGGTGTTGTCGACGAGGGACGCATGAAAAAAGAAGCAAACGAGCTCTTTAGGCGTCTGGGCATGACGGTTGATCTAACTCAGCCTATGAAGAACATGTCAGTATCTCAGCGTCAGATGTGCGAGATTGCAAAGGCAATTTCTTACAACGCTAAGATTATTGTTCTTGATGAGCCTACTTCTTCGCTTATGACTCAAGAGGTCGAGAAACTCTTTGAGATGATTCGTATGCTCAAAGAGCAGGGAATTTCACTGGTCTACATCTCTCACAAGATGGATGAGATCTTTGAGATTTGCGACGACATTTCAGTTCTTCGTGACGGTAAGCTTGTTATGACCAAGCGCTCTGATGAGACCAACATGAATGAACTTATCTCTGCAATGGTTGGCCGCTCACTTGAAAATCGCTTCCCAGATGTTACTAATACACCTGGTAAGACGTATCTTTCTATTCAGCACCTTTCAACTAAATACGAGCCATACCTTCAAGACGTCACTTTTGACGTAAGGAAGGGCGAGATCTTTGGTCTGTATGGTCTTGTCGGCGCTGGTAGAACAGAGCTTCTGGAAACAATCTTTGGTGTAAGAACCAGAGCTGCAGGTCGTGTCTATGTCAACGGGCACCTTATGAACTTCTCGACAGCTGCAGAGGCAATGGATCACGGCTTTGCCATGATTACCGAGGAGCGCAAGGCAAACGGCCTATTCCTTAAGGGCGATTTGACGTTTAACACAACCATTGCAAACTTGAACCAGTACAAGTCTGGTCCAATCCTTTCTGATCCTAAGATGACTAAGGCTACCGTCAACGAGCTCAAGGTTATGAACACCAAGGCTCAGGGTCCATCAGACTTGATTTCAAGTCTTTCTGGTGGCAACCAGCAGAAGGTCATTTTTGGTAAGTGGCTCGAGCGCTATCCTCAGGTTTTCCTGATGGACGAGCCTACTCGTGGTATTGATGTTGGTGCTAAATATGAGATCTACCAGCTCATTATTGACATGGCTAAGAGCGGTACCACTATTATCGTAGTCTCTTCGGAGATGCCAGAGATTTTGGGAATTACCAACCGTATTGGCGTTATGTCCAACGGCAGGCTCTCGGGCATCGTAAATACCAACGAGACAAATCAAGAAGAACTCCTGCGCCTCAGCGCAAAGTACCTGTAGGAGAGGATGATACAAATGCCAAAAACAGGTGGATCTGTTCTGACGGCCGAGCAGGAAAAAGAGCTGCTAAAGCCTATTGATCAGAAGATTGGTTCCATTCAGGCTCAGATTGATGAGCTTCGCGCAAATGGTACCAACAAAGTAATTTCAACACTGAGCGCTATTGAGTCAACAAAGCGCGATAAGTCTATCTCTGCTGAAGAGCGCAACACGCTTATTGAGGGCTACAAGGCTGAGCTGGAGCTTGCCAAGAAGGTTGAGTCCGAGAACAGCGCTCAGGTCTCCAAGCTTATTGCAGAGGCCGAGGCGTATCTCAAGGAGCACTACAAGAGCGAATATCTTGAGCCAGTTAAGGCAAGCTGTGCCGTAGAGAAGGAGCAGGCTAAGCAGAATTACGCTGCTGCTCTTGAGCGCCTCAAGAAGGAGCATGAAGAGGCTGTCAGCAAGACTTCTGATGCTCAGGAAATCAAGGACGAGAAGTACGTCTATAAGAACCGTCAGTTTGATGCTAAGGTCAACTATCAGAAGGATCTTCAGCGCATCAAAGACCGCGCTCATAATGCATTTAGTCATGAGTATCACCTCATCGACCTTCTCAGGATGTCTAAGTTCACTCCACTGGAGTCTCAGGCTCAGAAGTGGGAGAACTACAAGTACACCTTTAACACCCGTTCATTCTTGCTTCAGAACGGTCTGTACATCGTTATTCTCCTGGTATTTATTGCCCTTTGTATCATTACCCCAGCAGTCAAGGGCACTCAGCTTTTGACATACTCCAACGTCATCAACATTCTTCAGCAGGCATCGCCTCGAATGTTCCTGGCTCTTGGTGTAGCTGGATTGATTCTGCTTACTGGTACTGACCTGTCTATTGGTCGTATGGTTGGTATGGGCATGACCGCTTCAACCATCATCATGCACCAGGGTATTAATACCGGCCAGGTCTTTGGTATCACGTTTGATCTTACTGGCGTTCCAATTCCTGTCAGAATCATCATGGCTCTGGTTACCTGTATTGTCCTGTGCACCTGCTTTACCAGTATCGCTGGCTTCTTTACCGCTAAGTTTAAGATGCACCCATTCATCTCGACCATGGCTAACATGCTGATTATCTTTGGTATTGTTACCTATGCAACAAAGGGTGTTTCGTTCGGCGCTATCGAGCCATCCATTCCTGATATGGTCATTCCACGAATTGGTAAATTCCCATCCATCATTTTGTGGGCAATCGCAGCAATCGCTATTGTTTGGTTCATCTGGAACAAGACCACCTTTGGTAAGAACCTCTATGCAGTAGGTGGAAACCCTGAGGCAGCAGCTGTTTCTGGTATCTCGGTCTTTAGAGTTATGGTTGGCGCCTTTGTCATGGCTGGTATCCTCTATGGATTTGGTTCATGGCTCGAGTGCATGCGTATGGTCGGCTCCGGCTCTGCAGCTTATGGTCAGGGTTGGGACATGGACGCAATCGCAGCCTGCGTTGTTGGTGGCGTTTCGTTCACCGGTGGTATTGGTAAGATCTCCGGCGTTACCGTGGGTGTTCTTATTTTCACCGCACTGACTTATGCACTGACCATTCTTGGTATCGACACCAACCTTCAGTTTGTCTTCTCGGGCGTCATTATTCTGACCGCTGTCACCCTTGACTGCTTGAAGTACGTCCAGAAGAAGTAGCTGGCACTTCTGCACCGCGCGTCACGCATCGCGGACTGTAACGCCCGCAAGTGCGGAAACGCGCGACGAGCGGAAAAGCGCACTACTACGTGCAAGTTTCGAGGCGTCTACTTACGTAGACGCCTCTTTTTTCGGCAAAAACGGTGCCTGCACGTTAAGGAAAAGTGGCTTTACGGGAAAATTACAAAGCAGCAGGTAAACTAAGGTATCTCTTCGGACATATGTCTTTTTATGATTTTCGCACCACACCTATGACAGATAATCTGCAAAAATCGGCGAGAAAAGCACACCTAAGGCTGATAATCTGCAGATTTAGAGAGAAATAACACACCTATGTCAGAAAATATGTTAACTATCGACAGATTATTTGACTTTGGTGTGCTCGGGTTTCTCGATACATGCAGATTATCAGTTATATGTGTGGTCAGAGCATTGAGCGGAGCTATTTCCGACAGATTATCCGACATAGGTGTGCTAGAAGAGTTAATCAGATTCCACATCCAACAGAATATCCGTCTCTACGGTGCTTATACGTTTTTTAACTGTCGCAGGCTGCTGGTTTGGCGGTAAAAAACAAGAGGACCGATCTTCTCGGCCCTCTTGCTGGGTGATTTATGCGATTGTGACATGCGGTTCGCTGTAAGCTGCGTGTGAATCTTTGGATGCAGCGACTACAGAGACTCAAGGAAGCGATGTTGCGCGGCTCGTCCTTCTTCGTCCCACTTGAATACGCCGGCGTCTTCTAGGACGTGCGAGAAGACAATGCCAACCTCATCGTAGATGTACTTCTTGAGCTGCTCGGACGAGAGGGAAGAGGCGTCCTTGCTGGATCCGTCACCCTGTTCAAGCAACTTGGCATAAATCTGGCGCGCCCAGTCAGCGTGAGAGATGGTAGTAGAGTCCGTGGTCAGCTGACCATAGACAGCATTGGCTTTCTTGTCATTTGCCAGGCACTGCTCCATAACCGACTGAACCTTGTTGAGCTCTGGCACAAGACGAGGTGGAAGTACGGCAAGGCCCATGACCTCGATGAGGCCGATATTCTCTTTCTTGATGTGATGATACTCAGCGTGTGGATGGAAGATGCCAAGCGGATGCTTTTCACTGGTAATGTTGCAGCGCAATGCAAGAAAGACCTCGTAGGTGCCATCTTCAAGCTTGCGAACAACGGGGGTAACCGTGTTGTGAGGCTCGCCATCAGTTTGTGCGTAAACAGAGACAGACTCGTCGGTATAGCCGCGCCATGCAGAGATGATAAACTCCGCAGCCTTGAGCGCTTCTTCTCGACTGGTGGAGGAGAGGCGGAGAACGGAGAGCGGCCACTTAAGAATTGCGCCCGCTACCTCGGGGAACTGCTTGAGCTCAAACTCTTCTGAAACTTCCGCACACATCATAGGGAACTCGTAGCGTCCGCCCTGGTAGTGATCGTGCGAGAGGATCGATCCGCCCACAATAGGCAGGTCGGCATTGGAGCCAATAAAGTAGTGGGGGAATCTGTCCACAAAGTCGAAGAGATTAACGAGTGCCTCGTGATCAATGTGCATAGGAATATGATCCGAATTCATGGCAATGCAGTGCTCGTTGAAGTACGCGTATGGGCTGTACTGGAATCCCCAACGATGCTGATTGAGCTCAATGGGGATGATGCGCAGGTTCTGCCTGGCGGGATGAGCACCCGCGCCAGACGAAGCGCCGCGTCCGGAGTAGCCCTCGTTATCCAGGCAGAGCTGGCACGCGGGGTACTTCTCGCCAGAAGTGTTTTGAGCCGTTTTAGCTGCGGCAATCTCACGAGGATCTTTTTCTGGCTTGGAGAGGTTGATGGTAATCTCAAGGTTTCCCCAAGTAGTTGGCGTAGTCCAAGTTATGTTTCTAGCAATGGCGCTTCTTCTGACATAGCCAGCATCGCAGCAGAGCGTGTAGAACCAGTCAGTTGCAGCGCGAGGTTCCTCAGAAGCGTACAACTCGTTGAAATGGCGTGCGACCTCGGAAGGCTTTGGCAACAGAAGGCCCATAACGCGCATGGCAAAAGAGTCTTCGCCGCTTTGGGTGTTCTCGGCAAGTCCATGAGAAACAGCTAGACGGGCAAGCTCGGCTAGCGTCTGCTCAAGATCAAACGCCGCCAGGTCAATCTTCTCCCAAGACTTAACGGGAGCAGGACCCTCGTACGAGAGCATATCCAGCAGCGCGTTATAGCACCAGGTCAGATCCTCAGTTTGAATAAGTCCGCGCTCGCATGCATACGCAACAAGTTGCTGAATGCACAGTGCGCTCTCGTTATCTGCTACAGCCATTGTGCACAAGCTCCCTGGTCAGAGATGGCGTAGTGGCGGCAAGCGCCTTCGCCAAACCACTGGTTCATCTGTGCGATGAAGGTCTCGACAAGGGCGAGAGGAACAAAGCACTGGATAGAGCCGCCAAAACCGCCGCCGTGAATGCGAACGGCGCCAGAGCCTTTTAAGATGCTCTCGGCCAAGCCAAGGGCAAGCATAGCCGGCTGATACGAGCCAGAAGTAGAAACGTTCTGTAGGTACATACCGGAACTTGCGCCGGAAGCGTTGGTGAGTGCAATAAAGGACTCAATATCAGAGTTCTGAAGATCTGCCCATCTCTTGTCTACCAGGTCATTCTCATACCAGTAGTGAATAGCGCGGAGAAGAGCGCGGTCTCCAAGATCTTCTCGCAGCTCATTGACGCGAGCTTGGAATTCTTCAACGGGAACCTCAGAGAGGCGAGTCTTGCCAAAGGCTGCGGCAACTTTCTGCATCTCAACAGGTACAGCAGCATATTCATCTGTGAAGGCAACGTGATCGCAGCCAACATCAACAAGGCAGAGAGCATAGCCGTAATCCTCAAAGTTAAGGTCCAGCTTTTCTGCCCTGGGCTCTGCGGGATCTTCAAAGTTCATGAAGGCAAGGCCGCCAAGGCAAACAGCCAGCTGATCCATAAGACCGCATGGCTTACCAAAGTAAACGTTTTCTGTGTTTTGGCTCATCTGGGCAAGTTTAACAGCAGAAATCTCGCTGCCACCTTCCCAGAGTGCTTCCATTGCACGGCCAGCTGCAGCCTCAAACGCAGCAGAGGAAGAAAGTCCGCCGCCACCAGGAACATTGCTTACTACTGCCATGTCAAAGCCGGATGGCTCAAAACCAAGTTTGACCAGGTTTGCTGCCATACCGCGAACAATAGCCTTAGTGCTGAGATACTCAGCTTCGGTGGGCTCTAGATTTGTGTAGTCAACCTCAAAAGGATCATATCCCACGCTGGCCACACGAATAACGCCCAGGTTGTTAGGGGCGCAAATTGCATCAATGGCAACATCTAGGGCGCCAGCAATGACATGACCGCCTTCGTGGTCTGTGTGGTTTCCTGCAATCTCGGAGCGACCAGGCGCGTGTACCGCAAGATAGCGGTCAGCTTTTCCAAACATTTGCTCAAAGTGCTCTTTTGCGCGATTGAGCTGAGCTGTGGTTTTCTCGTCAAACGTGTGAGCCATGGTGTTCCTTTCCCTTTAGTGCTGTGAAGCTACAGGTACCTTAAAAGAATCGATAAACAATTTGCGAGCTGTAAGGCTGCTCAGGCGTGCAGGTAGGCTGAGGCCACTCTGCATGGTGTGCACAATCTGGATAAAACTCGCTCTCAAATGCAAAACCAGCCTTAGGCTTATAGATGGCGCCATCTTTTGCGCGCGCCTCGTCAAGCCAGTTGCCGGTATACAGATGAGCACCAGGAGCGGTAATTTGAATTTCTAGTGAGCGTCCGCTTTCTGATGTGGCGAGAAGGGCGGGGCGTAGCTGCCCGTTTTCATAGTTATTAATGGCAAAGCAGTGATCATAGCCACGAGCAATGTTGAGCTGCTCATTATCTGCGTCAAGATCTTTGCCAATGGTTTTAGGTGTGCGGAAATCAAAAGGAGTTCCTGCAACAGGATCTATGGTTCCTGCAGAAACCGAGTCGTCTCGTAAGGGTAGATATGAATCTGCTTGGATAGTAAGTTGGTGACCAAGAACATCTCCAGAATCATGACCGTTGAGGTTAAAGTACACATGGTTAGTCATGTTTACAAATGTTGCAGCATCGGTAGTACAGGTATACGTAAGATTTACCGTTGACTGTGCAGCTTCTTCAACAAGCATATATGTAGCGGTGATATGACGGTTACCTGGTAGTCCATATTCTCCATCTACCAGGTCAATGCTGAAGACTACCGTATTATGCGCTTCATCGATTTCTGCCTGCCAAATGCGCTTATGGATACCAGCGACCAGATCAGTGTGCAGGTTATTTTGATTGTCTGGACCGTTGTTTTTGGG
The DNA here is from genome assembly GCA_963509815.1 of uncultured Atopobium sp. Classification (GTDB taxonomy): domain Bacteria; phylum Actinomycetota; class Coriobacteriia; order Coriobacteriales; family Atopobiaceae; genus Lancefieldella. The sequence goes on from CAUPCM010000002.1 coordinate 42,518, forward strand.
AAGGTGATAGACAACTCCATTTAGCGGGATTTCTGCTTTATCAGTTCGATTGGCAGAGGGTCCAATGGAAGCGCCAAAGCAGGCGGGGTTATCTAAATACAAGTCAAACAAGCCATAGCCAAGAACTACATCTACTTGCGTTCCATAGATATCTGGTACAGAAATGCCAAGAATGGTTGCACCAAAATTGCTCAATTTAACTGCTGAATGAGCGCCGCGAATCGTATAGGTAAGCGCAGCAGGGGAGTTAACAAAACTATCAAAAGGTCGAACATCAATCATCGGATACCTCCGAGATACCACTCATAGTGCATTACCCCTACTATGTTAACGTACTCATAACGAACTAACAGGAAATTATTAAGTTTTCAGTCAGTGGTATTTTTGCGGGGGCAAACGGTTAGAGCGCAGGTCAAAAGTCCTTCTCGCCGAACGGTTCTTTTTTTACCGTGAGCGTTTAATTTGCTGCTATATATGCAATTTCATCGCGTTATGCCAATCTGCCTGTTAGTATGAGTACGTAAACAAGCAGATAATCGGAGGAATTCGTGACTTGCTCGCATAGTTCTAGCTCAAATAAGCGCTCTGTTTCAATGGCTGATATTGCGCAAGTTGCTGGTGTTTCTCAGCAGACCGTTTCTCGTGTTGCTAATGGCGCTCAGAACGTCAGCAAGGCCACGCGAGAAAAAGTCCAGGCTGCAATGGAGTCTATGGGCTTTAGGCCAAGCTTTGCGGGTAGGTCGTTGAGGTCAGGCTCGTATCAATCGGTGGGACTTTGCCTGTATGACATTCGCGAGTTTGGTAACTTAGCCACGCTTGATGGCATTGTTTCTGCAGCTCGTGAGCATGAATATGCAATTACGATGATTGAGAAAGGCTCCGACGACGGCTTATGCCTTCAGGACATTTCTCATCGTATGTCCAATCTTCCCGTTGACGGCATGATTATTAGCATGAGTCTTATGGCGTCAGACTTTGAATCATTTGTACCGCAACCAGGCCTTGGAACAGTTCTTCTTACTATGCATGAACACCCTTACTGCACCACTGTTGACTCAGATCAGTATGGTTGTTCAAAGCTTGTTATTGACCACCTCTATGAGCTTGGTCACCGCAAAATCCGTTTTGTAGCAGGCCCTTCATACTCCATTGACTCGCAATTTCGCGAGAAGGGCTGGCGAGACGCCATGTCTGAGTATGGTCTGGAGATTGTTGAGCCACTTGCTGGTGACTGGACTGCTAACAGCGGCTATGAAATTGGTAAAAAACTGCGAGAGACTCGTGATTTTACTGCGGTCTATGCAGCCAACGACCAGATGGCACTAGGTATCATTGCGGCATTTGAAGAAGTGGGACTGAGTGTGCCGGAAGACGTGAGCATTGTTGGTGTTGATGACTCTCTTGAGAACTATCTGCCTAACTTCTCGCTGACAACCGTTCGCTTTAACCTACTAGAGCGCGGACGTGTTGCACTTGAGCATGCAATTCGTGCATCTGAGCTTGGATATGAACCCGAAGCAATCAGAATTGCTCCAAAGCTCATTGTTCGTACTACCACAGCAGCACCACAGAAGTAGGGAAGTCTCTTAAAAAGTCGGGTTTCTCGCCATAATCAGCTATACTGTTCAGGCAATAGTTGATTAGAGGAGTTGTATGTCTGAGTCACCAAATAAAGAATTAGGCTGGTCAGTTCAGGTTTCCTTAGATACGCACGAGATTCGTGCAGGAGAGACGGTAACTGCAACTCCTAAAATTATTGGTGCAAACCCTGAGGGTTTCAGATTCAACTATGTGTGGAGCCTGTATGATCGTTGGGACGAGGGCTTTTGGGATACCACGGAGCATCAGTTTGGTGGCTCAATTACAGACACTTCGTGGACATTTACGTTTACCGAGCCTGGTCGCTACCATCTTTATATTGATGCATTTGATAGTCTTAATAATCCTCAGACGGTTACCGCTTGGGTGGTAGTTGCAGGTGATGACGATTTTATGCGCCCGCCACTTCCTTCTGAAGATGCAGAAACTGTTGTTGCGGTAAATGGTGTTTCGGAGATTTTTAATATTGCTTCGGAGCAGTTTAACTCGCTGAAAGAGTACTTTATTGCCTTTGCACGCGGCGAGGTTGCTTTCAAAGAGTTCAAGGCCCTTGATGACATTTCGTTTGAGGTTAAGCGTGGCGAGGCTTTTGGTCTGGTGGGTACAAACGGCTCCGGCAAGTCCACCATGCTCAAAATTATTGCAGGCGTACTTGAGCCTTCTAAGGGAACCTGCGAGGTCAAGGGTACTATTGCACCGCTTATTGAGCTTGGCGCAGGTTTTGACATGGAGCTAACCGCTAAAGAGAATATCTATCTTAACGGCGCTCTTCTTGGTTACAAAAAGGAATTTATTGACTCGCACTTTGATCAGATTGTTGAGTTTGCTGAGCTTGAGGGCTTTATGGATATGCCACTCAAGAATTACTCGTCGGGTATGGTGGCACGTATTGCTTTTGCAATTGCTACGGTCACAGAGCCCGACCTGCTTATTGTTGATGAGACGCTCTCGGTAGGAGATTTTCTCTTCCAGCAAAAGTGCGAGAATCGCATCAAAGAGTTGGTTGCTTCAAATAATGTTACGGTTCTTCTGGTTTCTCACTCTATTGACCTGGTCCAACGCATTTGTGACCGCGCCATTTGGATTGAGAAAGGTAAACAGCGCATGCTTGGTCCTGTAGATGAAGTTTGTGAAGCTTACGAGCATCTCAAGAGATAATTAAAATTTCTAACCTTAAATTAGGTCCTATACGAGTACAATATGTGTGTCTTTAAATGTGGTACGAGATACCCGTAAGGCTCATAGTCATATTTTTGCCTTTTGGATACCTTGTGCCTAGTCATGTGAGGTATCTTTTTTATTGGAGGCGCTATGGCTCAAGAAGGTTCATACTCTCTTATTGTGGATGAGAAGTCCTTGGACCGCATGCTTACACGAATTGCTCACGAAATTGTTGAGAATAACAATTCAATTGAAAACGTTGTTCTGGTAGGCATTATTCGACGTGGAGAAGTTTTGGCTTCTCGTCTTGCGGAAAAGATTTTGAGTTTTACTGGATGTAAGCCAAAAGTTGGCTCACTTGATATCAGCTTTTATCGCGATGATTTTAGAAGAAATATTGCACCAGTACTCCACGCAACTAATATTGATTTTGATATTTCGGGCACAAGTATTGTGCTGGTAGATGACGTTCTTCAGACTGGAAGAACTATCAGGGCAGCCCTTGATGCTCTTATTGATTACGGTCGTCCTGAACGTGTTCAGCTAGCTGTGGTAGTTGACCGTGGACGTCGCGAGCTTCCCATTAGACCTGACTATGTAGGAAAGAACATTCCTTCATCAAAGTGCCAGGTAGTCAGTTTAAATGTTAAAGAAATTGATGGTCAGGACTGTGTTTTGTTGTATGAAGCTGACTACTCTAATCCTTTTATTGAGGGAGAAAACTAATGCTTTCAGTTAAACATTTGATTGATACAAACAGTCTGACTCATGATGATATCCAGCAGATTCTTGATACCGCTCAGTCATTTGAGGCTGTGAACAACAGAGACATCAAAAAAGTGCCAGCACTTCGTGGTCGTACCATCGTAAATCTTTTTTTGGAACCTTCTACCAGGACTCGTTCCTCATTTGAACTTGCCGAGAAGCGTCTCTCTGCTGATGCTCTAAATATGGGAGGCTCAACTTCATCTGTTGTTAAGGGTGAATCGCTGGCAGATACTATTCAGACTATCGACGCCATGAACGTTGATATGTTCATCTGTCGTGCAAGACTTGCAGGAACACCACAGAAGATTACTGAGAATACTGATGCCGTTGTCATCAATGCTGGCGACGGTAAGCATCAGCACCCAACTCAGGCAATGCTTGACCTCTATACTATCCGCAAGAACTTTGGACATCTTGATGGTCTTAAGGTTGCTATTGTCGGTGATCTTTCTCACAGTCGCGTTGTTGGTTCTTTGGTGCCAGCACTTAAAACTATGGGGGCAGAGGTGGTTTTGGTCGGTCCTCCAACATTCCACGTAGATGATCCAAGTTGGTTTGACTGTTATCAGACTTCGCACTTTGATGAAGTCATTGGAGATGTAGACGTCGTGTATATGCTTCGTGTGCAGCTGGAGCGTATGGAAGGAGCTCCTATTCCTTCTCGCCGTGAGTATAACAGGCTTTGGGGTCTTGATGAGCGCCGCAGCAAGCTGATGAAGCCCGAAGCAATTATTTGCCACCCAGGTCCTATGAACCGTGGCATGGAAATTAACAGCGAGGTGGCCGATTGTGTTCGCTCTCGTATTCTTGACCAGGTCAATGCAGGCGTTTTAACGCGCATGGCCGAAATGTATTTGCTTCTGGGAGGAGACTTTAATGGCATTTCTGCTTAAGGGTGCACGCGTTGTTGACCCACAGCTTAATCTTGATGCGGTAATGGATGTTCGTATTGACGGAGAAACCATTGATGAAGTTGCAGCAACGGTTAAACCTCAAGTGGGCGATATTGTAATTGAAGCAAAGGGTAAAGTACTGACACCTGGCCTTGTTGACATGCACGTTCACTTTAGAGATCCTGGCTTTGAGTACAAGGAGACCATCGAAACAGGCTCTAGAGCCGCGGTTCATGGTGGTTTCACTGACGTTGCTACTATGCCAAATACCAATCCTGTTACCGATAACGGACCAGCTATTCGCTTCCAGATTGACCGCGGTAATGAGGTTGGCCTCATTCACGTGCGTCCCATGGGTGCTTTGACTAAGGGTTCTAAGGGACAAGAGCTTGCTGAGATTGGCAACATGGTTGACGAGGGCGCCTCTGCGTTTTCTGACGATGGGCACGGCGTTCAAAGTGCTGGTATGATGCGTACCGTTATGGAGTACGTTTCCCAGTTTGATCGCGTTGTTGCCGCTCACTGTGAGATTGAATCCATCAGTGCTGGTGGCGTTGTCAATGAGGGCCGCGCAAGCACGCGCCTCGGTATGTTTGGTTGGCCGGCACTTGGCGAGGAGCTGGAGATTTCCAGAGATATTGATCTTTGCCGACTTACTGGCTGTCCTCTGCACATCTGTCACATTTCAACGGGCAGGGGAGCAGAGCTGGTACGCGCCGCCAAGAAGGAAGGTCTGCCGGTTACCGCAGAGGTTTGCCCTCACCATCTCTTCTTGTCTGAGGATGACATCACTGATACATATAACACCAACCTTAAGATGAATCCGCCACTCAGAACCGCTGAGGATGCACTTGCACTTCAGGCTGCTGTTGCAGATGGTACGGTTGATTGCATTGTTACCGACCATGCACCTCATGCAGCTCACGAGAAGGACTGTGAGTGGGAAATCTCTTACTTTGGATGCATTGGTCTTGAGACCTCGCTGCCTCTGATGATCACCAATATGGTGCGCACCAACAAACTTTCTTACACTGGTCTTGTCCGCGCTATGGCCGTGAATCCTCGTCGTATTCTGCGCCTTGAACCCGTTAAGATTGCTGCAGGCTATAAGGCTGACCTAACCCTTTTTGACCCAGAAAAGAAGGTTCAGATTACGCCAGAGTATTTTGAGAGCAAGTCTAAGAACTCGGCCTTTATTGGCGCTGAGCTTTATGGCGTTGCAACTGATGTGTTTGTTGACGGCAAGCGCGTTCTTGCCAATGTGGTAGTTGTTCCTGGAGGGGAAAAGTAATGCCACTACGTGGAAATGTACAGGTATTTGACTTTACAGTTCTGAGCAATACCCAGGTTGCCCAGAATCTGTATAGAGCTCAACTCGAGGTACCAGGTCTTTGTAAGTCCTTGGAACCTGGTCAGTTTGTAAACGTCAACGTACCAGGCGATAAGCGCCATATTCTTCGCATTCCACTGTCCTTCTCGCTAGCTGATAAAGCAACCGATACACTGGAGCTTATCTACGCAACAGTGGGCGAGGGCACGCGCAGGCTTTCTCAGATGAAGCCAGGGGACACCAGTGACATGACAGCTCCGTGCGGTCGTCCCTGGCGCTTTAACGCTTCAAGCAAGAGAAGTATACTGGTAGCAGGCGGTGTGGGCATCACGCCAATCATCGCTGCAGCGCGCAAGCTTACTGAGCTTGGTGTTGCGTTTGATGTGGTCATTGGTGTACAGACTGCCGAGAGACTCTTTGGAGAAGAGGACTTTCTCGCGCTAGGCGCACAGAATGTGTATGTTACAACAGATGATGGCTCCAAAGGCATCAAGGGTTTTGTAACAGCAGCTTTGGAGGAGCCTTTGAGCCAAGGTGTTTGGGATGCCGTGTATACCTGCGGTCCTGAGCCTATGATGAGAAGCGTGGCCAAGCTTGCAATTGCCCATAACGTTGCCTGCCAGGTTTCTATGGAGCGTATGATGAGCTGCGCTTTTGGTGCATGTAATACCTGCAATGTCCCACTTGCTAAGGGCGGCTATGCGTCTGCTTGCATGGTTGGACCTGTCTTTGAGGCAAAGGAGATCGCATGGTAGATCAGGTAAAAATGGCCGTCAATCTGGGCGGCATCCAGATGAAAAACCCTATCAATACCGCTGCGGGCACCTTTGGTTATGGCTGGCAATTTGAGGGCTTCTACGACGTCTCCCTGCTTGGCGCAATTACTATGAAGGGCGTTGCTCGCGTTCCCTGGGAAGGAAACCCTGCTCCTCGTATGTGCGAGCTCAACGGCGGCATGATGAATAGCGTTGGTCTTGCTAACCCTGGAGTGGACGATTTTATCGCCCATACCGATGACTACATGAAGGATCTTGAAGGCCGTGGTACGCGCGTTATCATGCAGATGGCTGCACATTCTGTCCAAGAGATGATTGATGTTGTCGAGCGCCTTGAAGAGCTTAATCCACATATTTCAGCTATTGAGCTTAACGTAAGCTGCCCAAATCTCGAGAAGGGCGGCAAACCCCTGGGCGGCACTCCTGAGCAGGCCACAGAGATTATGAAAGCAGTTCGTCCTCTGACAAAGCTACCTATCTTGGTCAAGATGGCTCCTGTCAATGTTGCCGAGATTGGCAAGGCTTTTGAGGCTGAAGGCGCTGATGGACTTACGCTCATCAACTCCATCCCTGGTATGTCAATTAATGTTCACACCAGAAAGAGCAGGCTTTCTAAGCCAACAGGAGGCCTCAGTGGCCCTCTCTGCCACAATGCTGCTGTCCGCATGGTCTGGGAGTGCGCACAAGCGGTCTCTATTCCTATTTGCGGTGTTGGTGGCGTAGAAACGGGCGAGGACGCTGCAGAGTTTATTCTGGCAGGCGCTACGGCTGTTTCTGTTGGTTCAGCAAATCTTTACGACCCAATGTGCGCTCCACGTATTCTGAACGAGCTTACTGACTGGGCAAAGTCCCAGGGTGTATCTGACATCCACGAGCTGATTGGAGCTGTTGAATGCTAACAGACGAGCAGGCACGCGACGCCGTTATTGTTGCGCTTGATTGCACAAGAGAAAGGGCTTTGGAGCTCACCGATCTTCTCGCCGGCCACGCACGCTGGGTTAAGGTTGGCATGACGCTCTTTTATCGCTATGGACCTTCGATGGTAGACGAGATGCATGCTCGCGGCTTCAAGGTGTTCCTTGACCTCAAGGTGCATGACATTCCATTCCAGGTTAAGGGCGCTGTCCACTCTGCATCGCTCTCTGGCGCAGACATCCTTTCCATCCACGGACTGGGAACCGCTCAGATGATTGCTGCTGGCCGTGAAGGTGCAGAAGAGGCTGCCGCAGAGCGTGGAGTTGATGAGTCCGGCCGCACCAAGTTAGTGGCCATTTCTGTCCTTACTAGCATGGACGAGGATGCACTCCATTCCATTGGTGTAGACGGCTCCATTAAGGACGAGGTTGCTCGTTTGGCTTCTCTTTCTTACAACGCAGGTGCTGACGGAATTGTCTGCTCGCCTCAGGAAGCACAGGAAATGAGAGAGCTTTTGGGGCCAAATGCACTCATCGTGACCCCCGGAGTACGTCCAGAAGGTGCCGAGAAAGGCGACCAAGTCAGAATTTCCACACCTTCAGCAGCAATTAAGGCTGGAGCAAGCAAATTGGTAGTTGGTAGGCCAATTACCTGCGCAAACGATCCAGTCGAAGCATTTGAAGCCATCGTTTCTGAGCTTAAAAATTAACAAAAAGTTTTTGGAATTATGGTGAACAGGTGGTTTTTAATGCCGAAATATTAAAAAACCCCTTGTAAATAACGTGTTATGTGGCAAACTATTTTGCTGAAGTGCAAAAGGCACATTAAATTGAGTTTCGTATATGACGTACGAAAACGATGTTTGGAGGAATAATGGCTCTACCTACACTTACCGATGAGCAGCGCAAGGCAGCACTTGAGAAGGCAGCTCAGGCTCGTCACGCTCGCGCAGAGCTTCGCGAGAAGGTTAAGACTGGTAAGGTCTCCCTTAAAGAGGTCCTTGATTCTACCGATCCTATTGCTGAGCGTATGAAGGTTTCCGCTCTTATCGAGTCCCTTCCTGGCTATGGCAAGGCAAAGGCAGCAAAGATTATGGACGAGCTCGGAATTTCCGCAACTCGCCGCGTTAAGGGCCTTGGCGCTCGTCAGCGTGAGCAGCTTCTCGAGGCACTGACCAAGTAGTGGTTCGTTCAGCCAAACTTTTTGTAGTATCTGGACCGTCAGGTGTAGGAAAAGGAACGCTTGTCTCTCTTTTGAGGGACAAGCGTCCAAACCTAGGCCTGACGGTTTCGGCTACTACACGCTCTCCACGATCAGGAGAAGTCGATGGAGTTGCGTATCATTTTCTCTCCGATGAAGAATTTAAAAAGCGCGTTGATGCTGGTGAATTCCTTGAGTGGGCTCATGTTCATGGCTATTGCTATGGCACGCTTAAATCCGAGGTTGATCGCCTGATTTCTGCAGGTCAGTCTGTTGTTCTAGAGATTGACGTTCAGGGTGGACTTATGGTCCACAAACAATATCCCAACGCCATTCTCGTTTTTATTAAGCCACCTTCATTTGAAGAGCTTGAGCAGCGCCTTAGAGGCCGTGGCACAGAAGACGAGAAGACCATTTCTACAAGACTTTCTAATGCGTCACGTGAAATGGAGTATGCAAACGACTATACTGTTTGCATTGTGAACGACAACCTTGAGACTGCTTTAAGCAAGCTTGAGGAAGTTTTTGATGACTATGAATCAGACGGAGGTCAGCTTTAATGTCTGTTATTAAGCCTGAGATTGACAGCCTGCTTCAGAAGACTGAGCAGAATCCATTCTTGCTTTGCTCTCTTGCTTCTAAGCGTGCTTGCGATATTAACAACATGCTTCACGGTCAGCACCTGCGTGTAACCGCTGTTCAGGATTTTGATGACATTACTACTGTTGCAAGTGGTAAAGATTCTGTCTCTATTGCTATGAAAGAGATTAACGACGGTACCCTTGGCTTTGTTAAAGAGTCTTTTGACGAGGCAATTAAGGGCGAGAACACCATCGTTTACTAAGAGTTATGACTGAAAGAGTATGTCTGGTTCACTACCACGAAATTGGTTTAAAGGGTAAGAACCGATCCACTTTTGAAAATCAGTTGGTAACAAATTTGCGACGAGCCCTCCGACACTTTCCAGTGGCGGGGGTTTCTCGCATTTCTGGCTACCTTCTTGTAGAAACCACTGATAAACAAGCAACTGAAGAGCTGCAACATGCCGTGGCCCAGGTTCCCGGTGTAGCTCGCGCTTCTTTGGCGTATCGCTGTGGCTTAGATGAGCAGGAGTTTTGTAACGCTGCCGTGAAGGCACTGGGGGAGTCCGGTGACTTTACTACGTTTAAAGTACATGCTCGTCGCTCCTCAACGGTTTATCCAAAACATTCTATTGAGATTAACCAGCTTGTAGGCGCAGTGCTTTGCGAGAATTTCCCTGATAAAAAAGTTCAGATGCATAATCCAGATATGACGGTCTATGTGCATGTTGTTCAGGGAAACGCATATGTTTACGCTGCGTCTATTCACGGCGTTGGCGGTCTTCCTGTTGGCACCGCTGGCAAAGTAGTATCGCTTCTTTCAAGCGGTATTGATTCTCCTGTTGCAACATGGATGGTTGGTCGCAGGGGCGCTACGGTTATTCCCGTTCACTTCTCTGGCCGCCCTATGACTTCCGATACCAGCGAATATCTGTGTCAGGATATTATTGAGGCGCTTGAACCTGCTGGTCTTATTGGCAGAATGTATGTTGTGCCTTTTGGCGAGCATCAGCGTGAGATTTCTCTTGCTGTTCCACAGGCTCTTCGTGTCATTATGTATCGTCGTGTGATGTACATCATTGCGCAGAAGATTGCAGAGCTTGAAGGCGCTAAAGCGCTGGTAACTGGTGAGTCACTTGGCCAAGTTGCTTCTCAGACGCTTGATAACATTGCTGCTGTCAACGAGGCCGTTGCTATACCTGTTTTGAGGCCTCTGATTGGCTCTGACAAGCAAGAAATCATCCGTCGTGCCCAAGACATCAATACGTTTGATATCTCAACGCAGACGGCTCCTGATTGCTGCACACTGTTTATGCCTCGTCGTCCTGAGACTCATGCAAGAATGCGAGAAGTTCTTGAGGCATGGAATTCTTTTGATCATGAAGCCATGATTGATGACCTTATGCAGCATATTGAGTACGTTGACTTTAGTCAGTGTCCTTCATATAAGCCACCAAAAACACTTGCCGCTCGTCATAAAGAGCTTGCTCCTGCAGAGTTTATTACTGACTAGGATATTTCTGCAGTTCAAAGGCTTTGATGGCTTTGCTTAGATGCATTTTAAGAATCCGTCCCGTGAAGGGGCGGATTTTTTATGCGAGTGGATTGATAATCTTATTCAGGACAATTTTGTTGATTTCAGTTTGCTTCACTTATCTGCAAATTGTTTATAACTGTGTCAGATTACCAGCAGTTTTATGACAAGATCACTAGATAAATATTTAAAAGTCGTGTTTCTTATAAACCTAATAGTTGAATATAAATCTGAGGTGATTGTATGGCTCAGATTTCAAATAACCGCACTCAAATAATTAATAAATTGATGAGAAGGTTTAACCTCTCTAAGCAGCAACTCTTAGCGGTTATTGCTGTGGTTGTCCTAGGTATTGTTTCAGTAGTTGTATTTATTGGGATGATAAGTGCTGGAACATCAGAGTCTTTTGATAGGTCACATAATCAAGCAAGCTCTACACAGGGAGCGATTGTTGCGGAAAATCCACAGCACACGCAAGAGGATAAGACTGCAGAACAACCAGGAGATGACCATAAGATTAAAGAAGCGTCTCCTCAGATGATGGTTCATGTTGATGGGGCTGTTAAATCACCTGGTCTTTATGCGCTTCAGATGGTAAATCCACGTGTAAACGACGCAATTCAAATAGCAGGAGGCTTGACTGAAGATGCCAACAGCCAAGGCATTAATCTAGCGTCTCCTGTAGAAGATGGTCAAAAAATTTATATTCCTCGAAAGGGAGAAGAGGCGCCGCCAGAGATTTTGCAGCCAGAGCAAAATAAAGCTACAAGCAATAAGCAGACAGATAAGAAAAGTGACAAAAAGACAATTGTAGATATTAATCGAGCAACCGTAGAAGAATTTACCAAGCTTAAAGGCGTTGGAGAAGGATTGGCTAAGCGAATTGTTGCAGACAGACAAAAGAATGGACCCTTTAAGACAACTGAAGATTTGATGCGCGTTTCTGGTATTGGTCAGAAAAAGTTTGATCAGCTTAAGGACAATATTCGTGTCTAAGACGATGGAGCAGCCTTCTCGCCCTTTTATTCCATATAGCCTTTGTACCTTGCTTTTTGTCTGCTTATGGCTTCAAGTTTTTATTGCAAAAAGCGCAACGCTCGATACTGTTCTGATTCATATTCTAGGAATCAGTGCGGTGACTGCTTTAGGATTTTGGTATGTAAAGCATGCGCATACCAGCATTATGACTGTTGGGGTAGTTTTACTCTTACTTGTAATTATTTTTATCAGGTCTTCCTTTATATACGACAGTCAAAGGGCGTCAGTGAATCTTTTAGAGTCAACTTCCGTACATGATTTTGAACTAGTTGTCTCAAGAGATTTAGTCTACAAAAATCATGCATGGACTGGTCAGGCGTCTGTCTTTTACCAAGGTGGCTGTATCGGGTCTGTTGGCATACATGCCAAAGAACCAATCTTACGAGAAACGCATCTGTGCTGTGAAGGTAGATTTACTCGATATAAAGACAAAGAGTTTTCAGACGAACAATTTAAGAGAGGAGTACTTGGTTCAATTCAGATAACCAAGGTAAATTCAAAAACCTATGAAGAGGGAATTGTTGGGGAAGTTGCTCAATTTAGAGAAAGCTGCATTTCTCAACTTCAGCCAGAGCTGAGCTTTGGTCGAGCATTGGCTGCGTGTGGCCTTTGTGCCTATAGACCTAGCTTGTATAGCTTTAACATTCCTCGGATATTTATGCGCTGTGGTCTTATGCACCTTATAGCTATATCTAGTTGTCACATGGTAATTCTCTCTACCTTTATTGATGCTTTGCTTAAAAAGTTGACGTTAAAACCACTTTTGAGAGGAGTATTAAATTTATTTCTACTCAGTAGTTACGCACTTTTCTGTGGATTACCCGCGTCTGCAATAAGGGCAATACTTCTTGTTGAACAAAAATACGTTATGCAATGTGTTGGCAGAAAACAACACACGCTATCTGCTGTTTCTACTCTGGCTTTACTCATGCTCTGTGTTGATCCACAGCTGAGCGTAAACATTGCTTTTACCTTGTCACTAGCTTGTATTTTTGGAATGAATATATATGGTGGTCTAGCTCAGTACTATGCAAAAATTGCCTTTCACTTATCTGGCTATGGAAAAATACAGAAGGTTCTTAGAAAACCGTTTTCTCATGTACGTAACACTATGTGTGCCACAACCGTTGCTCAGCTTTCGTGTCTTCCAATTTCCTGCGTGTACTTTGGCCATTTTTCATTACTCGCACCTCTTTCAAGCGCATTGATTACAAGCTTGTTTTCTCTTCTGAGCCTATTTGGAATTGGAGTAATTGTTTTTGGTGGCTTTAAGCCAGCTCAAGATATTGCTCTTTTTCTAGTGGATTCTCTTGGTCAGCTTGTAGAGATCCTCGCTTCTTTTATATCTGAAAGATTCTTTGCAAGTGTGTCGTTAACTGATATGAGTTGGATAGTTTCATTGCTTGTGTTTGCGGCAATGGTGACTCTATACGTGTTTTGGCCTAAGGGGAAAAGGTCAGTTTTAGTTGGTATATGTGCAATGGTAGTTATGCTTATTTTGGGTTTAAGCATCTACTGGAGGTTTTTCTCGCCAACAAGAATTTGTGTGATGGATATTGGTCAAGGAGATGCCATATTGCTGAGTGATGGTGCGCACTCCCTGCTTGTAGATACAAGCGTGGGAGATGTAGTTAACGATGCTTTGGAGCGACAACATATTTCATATCTTGATGCAATTTTGCTTACACATCTTGATGAGGACCATGCTGGTGGCGTGAGGTATATGGTTGGCTCGGTAAAGGCGGGTCGGGTATTAGTTGGAGAAGGAATAACAAAGCAAGAAAAGCCTGAGTTACAAAAAGCCATTCAGAGGATTTCTGGTAGTGGTTCTTATGAAGTTTTATATGGTGATGAGTTTGATGTAGGTCGCTTTCATGTCCGGGTGGTGTGGCCACATAGGGGATATAAAGCTAAAGAAGCTAATAATGCGTCGGTTGAGCTGTACGTAACGTATAACGACGGGCAAAATACTTTAACTACTCTTTTAACGGGAGACGCTGAAAGAGATCAAACAAAAGAAACGGTGACATCGGGTGATGTCGGCGATATCGATTTTTTGAAAGTTGGACATCATGGAGCAGCAAAGTCACTTTATCCAGAAACTGCTCGTGCGCTAAAACCAGAGGTAGCGGTTGCAAGTGCTGGAAAGAATAATCGATATGGACATCCTAAACAGGAAGCAGTGGATATCTTAGAGGGTGTTGGTGCAAGATTTTATTGCACAAAAGATTATGGAGACGTCACTGTATTTCCTGGGGAACATGGACCTAGGGTGAGCGTGCAACATGCTAAAGTAGATACAGATTTAGAGGAGGAAAAAGATGGCGGAGCAGGCTAAGTTACTAGCTGCATATTTGGCTGTTGGCCCTGATGAGATGAAGCGTGCAAGGGCTATTGATAAGCTTAAAAGCCGTCTTAACCAGAGCTTTATTACCTTTAACCTTGATGAGATTTCTGTAAGCGCTGAGTTGACTCCAGAATCTGTTTTGTCTTCTGCTCAAACACTTCCTATGGGTGATTTTAGGCGAATTGTTGTTATTGATGATGCTGGTAAATTGCCTAAGTCTGTATCGGAAGCTCTTGTGGAGTATCTAAAAAATCCCAATCCAACTACTACACTGATGCTTTCTGCACAGACGCTAGCAAAAACTACAAGGCTTTATAAAGCAGTTGATGCGTTAGGTAAGCTTGCAGTTATTAATTGTGGTGCAATTTCTAGAAAAGAATTGCCTAAATATATAGGGGATCTTGGAAGAAAGTACGGACTACAAATTCCAATTAATGTGGCCAATGAGCTTGTAAGTCGTGTTGGCGATAATACCACCATGCTTGATTCTCAAGTTAAATCCCTAGCAGCTCTCCTAGGTCATCCTGGTGCAATTGACATTCAGTTTGTAGAAACTCATGTTGCACGAGTAGTTGAGGTCAAGCCGTGGGATTTTCTCGACAGTTTGTCAGCGAGAAATGCTCAAAAGGCTTTGGAGCTTTACAGTCAGATGGATGAGTCGGGAGCTATTGGTAATCTGTCGCTTATGACTGGACGTGTAAGAGAACTCACTTGCGCTAGGTCTATGGTTAAGCGCGGTACAGAACGGGAAATTGCCCCAGTTTTAGGTAAGCAGGACTGGCAAGTAAGAAATTATGCACGGTGGGCACGCCAATTTGCTGATGGCGAGCTTGAGCATATTTTGAGCCTCTGTGCAGATGCAGAGCGTGGTCTTAAGAGTGGAGAAGATAAAACAACCACAATGACCAAGCTTATCTTTGCTCTGTGTGGTGTCGCAAATGTGTAGATTCAAAGAATTAAGGTAAGAAAAAACGGACTCCAAGGAGTCCGTTTTAAAAAGTTTAAAAGTAGATAAGAACTACTTAAGGGTGTTAACAAGCTTCTGAATGCCGCTCTTACGCTGAGCAGCCTGATTCTTGTGTACGATGCCCTTAGAAGCAGCCTTGTCAAGAAGGCGGGATGCCTTGTTAGCTGCAACCTGTGCGTCCTCAAGCTGGCCTGCCTCAACAGCAGTGCGAACTGCCTTAATAGCAGTCTTAAGCTCGGAACGGACAGCCTTGTTGCGCTGGCGTGCCTTCTCAGCGGTGAGAATACGCTTCTTCTGAGACTTGATGTTAGCCACGTGCGGTTCCTTTCGGTGTTTACTATGTGAGGCCTCTTCGCTGAGACACGTTTGAGGCAGCTGTTGAAGTATAGCACGAAGGGGGTAGTTTACGCTATTATTTTCCTTATGAATACACAGGATACTTCACATATTCGCAACTTCTCTATTGTTGCGCACATCGATCACGGTAAATCTACCATCAGTGACCGCATTTTGGAGCTTACTCATACCGTTGAAGAACGCGATATGGAGTCACAGCTCTTGGACACTATGGACATTGAACGTGAGCGTGGAATTACCATCAAATCAAACGCCGTCCGCGTCATGTATGACGCAGATGATGGAGAGCGCTATCAGTTCAACCTGATTGACACCCCAGGCCACGTTGACTTTACCTATGAGGTCTCAAGGTCTTTGGCTGCTTGTGAGGGTGCAGTGCTGGTTGTTGATGCAACGCAAGGCGTTGAGGCACAGACTGTCTCAAACGCCATGCTGGCCATGAACGCCAACCTGGATATTGTTCCTGCAATCAACAAGATTGATCTTCCGTCTGCTCGTCCAGAAGAGGTTCGTGCAGAAATTGAGGATGTTCTTGCAATCCCAGCTGATGATGCCGTATGCGTTTCCGGCAAGACTGGCGAGGGCATCCATGAGCTTCTTGAGGCTTTGGTGTACCTGGTTTCTCCTCCAAAGGGAGATTCTACGGCACCTCTTAAGGCGCTTATCCTTGACTCGTACTTTGACCAGTTCAGAGGTGTTGTAGCTACAGTACGTGTTTTTGATGGCTCAATCAAAGCCGGCGACCAGCTCCTTATGATGCAGGGCTCTACGCCTTTTCTTGTTGAGGAAGTTGGAGCCAAGAGACCTCTTGAGATGGCTGTTGACCAGCTTTCTGTTGGTGAAGTTGGCTATGTGGTAACTGGCCTCAAAGACCCTGAAGCTGTTCGTGTTGGAGATACGCTTACCTATAAGCAAAATCCATGCGCAGAGCCACTGCCGGGTTATCGCGAGGCAAAACCGATGGTATTTACCGGTCTTTTCCCCGTAGATAACAAGCAGTACGAGAACCTCCGTGATGCACTTGATAAGCTGCACGTTAACGATCCGTCACTTACGTGGTCACCTGAGACTTCTGTGGCTTTGGGATTTGGCTTCAGAGTAGGATTTTTGGGCCTTCTCCACATGGAAGTTGTTAAAGAACGTCTTGAGCGTGAGTTTGACCTTGACTTGATTGCTACCAGTCCATCTGTTGACTATCACGTCTACAAGACTGATGGAACTATGATTGAGATTACCAGTCCTCAAGATCTTCCAGAGGTCACCAAGATTGACCGCATTGATGAGCCGTACCTCAAGGCAAAAATTATTGTGCCTCCCGAGTTTGTTGGCACGGTTATGCAGCTTGTTGTTGATCACCGTGGCGTATCTGAGGACATGGTGTATTTGTCTGACAAGTCCGTTGAGATGATCTTTAGTATTCCTCTGGCTGAGCTTATCTTGGACTTCTTTGATCAGCTTAAGAGTAGAACTAAAGGCTATGCCTCACTTGACTATGAGTTTGATTCGTATCGCACTTCTGACCTGGTTAAGCTTGATATCTTGCTTGCTGGAGACGTTGTTGATGCGCTCTCGTTTATTGTTCACAAAGACAAAGCATATGACCTTGCTCGCGGCCTTTGCGACAGGCTCAAAGGCATCATTCCGCAGCAGCTTTTTGAGGTTCCTATTCAGGGTGCTATTGGCAATAAAATCATTTCTCGCTCTACCGTTCGCGCACGTAGAAAGGACGTCTTAGCTAAGTGCTACGGCGGCGACATTTCAAGAAAGCGCAAGCTGCTTGAAAAGCAAAAAGAGGGTAAGAAGCGCATGAAGCAGATTGGCTCAGTCGAAGTACCTCAAGAGGCGTTCTTGGCTGTTCTCAAGGTTGATGACGAGTAGAAGGTATCTGTGGAATCGCTCCAAACTATTATTGCAACCTGCGCCCCTGAAGCTGGTCTTTCTTCTCGCATTATTCCTTTTGCGTCAGGTACTTCACTCAAGGAGCGCCTGTCTGCAAATCCAGTGCTTATGGCTCCTATGGCTGGCGTCAGCGATGGTGTGTATCGCACTATGGCTCGAGCTGGCGGAGCAGGTCTTGCGTATTCAGAAATGGTTTCTGTTGCAGGAATTCATTACGGTGGCGAGAAAACCTGGGAGCTTGTAGAGCCTCTTGCAACAGAGCCTGATATTGCTGTTCAACTCTTTGGTTCAAAGCCAGATCAGTTTAAAGAAGCAGCAGCTCAGATTAGTGAGCGTTTAGGGGATAAGCTGGCTCTTATCGATATCAATATGGCTTGTCCTGTTCCTAAGGTGGTTAAAAAAGGGGAGGGTTCAGCCCTTCTGGACACCCCAGAGCTTGCTGCAGATTTGGTTAAGGCTTGTCTGTCTGAGGTTAACGTACCTGTTACTGTAAAGATTAGGCGTGGTAGACGTCAGGATGAGGAAGTGGCATCTGAGTTTGCTCGCGCCATGGAGGCTGCTGGAGCATCTGCCGTTGCTATTCACGGTCGCTTTGCTACCCAGATGTATCGTGGTCAGGCAGAGTGGGAGACAGTTAATAGGGTTTGCGACGCCGTCTCTATTCCGGTCATAGGCTCTGGCGACATGCTCTCTGCTGAAGCAGCAGCTCATGCTCTTACAGAGACAGGTGTGACGGCTGTAATGATTGCTCGTGGAACGTATGGAAATCCATGGATATTTAAAAACACTCAAGCTTTAGTTGAGGGTCAACCTGTGCTTGTCCCAACGCTTGATCAAATGCTTGCATCTTTTATGATGCACGTAAAGTTGCTTGATGCTGCCCACATTCATATTGCTCGCGCTAGAAGCCTCTCTACCTGGTATTTTAGAGGTATTCCAAACGCAGCCTATTGGCGTGGAAAGTCAGTAAAGTGCGTTACGGCCCAGGATTTTATTGATCTTGCACTAGAGATTAAAGAAACCGTCAAGCAGCTTGATAGTGAGCAAGAATCTCCTGAGCACAATCTACCTATGAGCTAGTGATCTGTTGTGGATTCCTGGCAGTCTAAATACAACCAAACGATCACTCCTGCACTTTACTTGCATATCCCGTTTTGTGCACAAAAATGCTTCTATTGCGATTTTTCTTCTTGGTCCACAAGACAAGACGATAATCGCATGAATAATTACGTTAAAGCTCTAAAACATCAGCTAGATGAAGCCGCTCAACTTGGTTTGTTAGCAGCTACAAAAACAGTTTATATAGGCGGCGGAACGCCAAGCTTGCTTGGTCAAAATGCAGTGGATTTGGCGCAGCACGTCTTGTCTCTTACGCAGCCTAGTGAGTTCAGCATGGAAGCAAATCCAGACTCACTATCTGATGATCTTCTTGCTAATCTCTCTAAAGGCGGAGTGACGAGAATTTCTTTGGGAGTTCAAAGCTTTAACGATAACGAGCTTAAGAGGCTTGGCAGAATTCACTCGGCAGACCTCGCGTATGACAAGGTTTTAGCCGCAAAAGAGCGTGGTTACAACGTGTCTGTTGACCTCATGTGTGCTATTCCTGAGCAAACAGAGATTTCCTGGGAGTATTCGCTCTCAAGGTTTATCTCGCTTGGAGTAGATCATGTGAGCGTTTATCCACTCACTATTGAAGACGGTACGGCGTTGGCTAAACAAACCCAAGATAAAGACACTCCATGGAACGCCTATGACGTGCAGGCAGATCGAATGCAAGCTGCTTCAAAGACGCTTCAAGCGGCGGGATTTGTTCGCTACGAGGTAGCAAGTTATGCTCGCAATCAGAAGAGCTGTAAGCACAATAAGATGTACTGGACAGGGGAGTCGTACCTTGGTCTTGGTACCAGCGCTGCAAGCATGCTCACCGCGCCTGAGTACGATATGCTTGCGGAGCAAAATACTTTCTTACCTGCGCGTCCACAAGACGCTGCTCGCGCACGATTGGTGGTCCTTGATCCTCCAAGAAAAATTGCTGAAGGTGCATCGCTCTTCTCGACAGAGTTTGATGTTGAATTTTTGACTCATAGAGAAGCTGTGGCAGAAGATTTGATGCTGCATGCTCGCCTTATGGAACCAATTTCGCCTGCGCTATTGAATGAGTCTGAACGAGTATTTGGAGCGCCATCGATGCAAAAAGTGCTTGACTCCTGTTTGCATGATGAGCTGCTAGAATGCGTCAATAACGAAGATTCTAAGGATAAAACTACGTACAGGCCTACCGAGAAGGGCTGGCTGCTTGGAAACGAGCTCTATGGACGTCTTTGGGATTTAAGATAATGTTAGAAAAATTTATTTGATGTAGTTAGTATTTACTTGATGTTTCAAAATAATTGAAAAATAAGAAAAGGATTGAAGAATGGGAGAAAAAAGACCTAATTTTGATGATATTACATCTTTTGATGAGTTTATTAAGTATTACTGGTATCGTGAAGAACTTATGCAAATATGTAAGTCTTTAGGTTTGGAATATAGAGGTACAAAACAAGAGCTCAATAATATTATTGAGCAGTATTTTAAAGGTAATTTGATTAAGAAAAGACTTACAAAGAATAAAAAAGTCAATAAAAAAATTGTTACTTTAAATTCGTCATTGCTTGAGTGTGGCTTCTCATTTAATTCAAAGTTTAGAGAATATTTTTCTTCTTTAACAAAAGTTTCACCATTTAAATTTACTGCTGATATGGCTGCTGCTTGGAGAAAAGTTAAGAGAGAGAACAATAGTGCATTTACAATCAGGGATTTGTTAAATGTATATTATGGTGATTTAGATTATGCGAAATACGATAATTCGGCTTGTCAGTGGAATCAATTTTTAAAAGATTTTTGTGCAGATGAAAATAGCTATAACTATTCTAATAAATTAAAGGTGGCTTCTGTTCTTTGGAAAGAAGTTAGAGATTCAAAAGGTAAAAAAATCTATTCGAAAGATTTATTAACTAAGTATGCATTTAAAATACGGGAATATCATAAGTAAACATTTGATAATTTTCTTCATTTGCAGTTTGAAAAAGTCATGAACACATTCGATAGTATGTCGATTTTTCATGTATGTAGTTAACGAATATTCTTAATGGGATTTGGTTGCATTAAGTTAAAAACATGTGGGTACACTTTCAACTGTTCTTATAATCATAAGTTGTAACGGGTTGAATCGGAGAGATTTCATGGCTGCAATGAACGAGAAGGACTATTACGCCATCCTTGGTGTCTCTGAGTCCGCGACAGCTGAAGAAATTAGAAAAGCTTTTCAAACTAAAGCTCGTAAGCTTCATCCAGACATCAATAAAGAGCCCGATGCTGAAGAACGTTTTAAAGAGGTTTCTGAGGCATATGCTGTTCTGTCAGATGCCGAGAAACGCCGTCGTTATGACGCAATGAGAAGTGGCTCTTTCTATGGTGGCGGCTATGGTCCTTCTGGTTATCCTGGCGGATCTGCCTATGGGGGTTCTCCTTTTGAGGGCGGCTTCCCGTTTGGTGATATCAACTTTAATAATTGGACCACTGGATCTCAAAAGCGCTCTCGTGCATACAAGCCTCAGACTGGCGCAGATATTGTCTACGACTTAACGCTGAATGATACAGACGCTAAAAATGGCGTTAAGAAAGGCATCACGTATCAGCGCTTTGTTACTTGTGATGCTTGTGCTGGTAAGGGATCTCAGCATAAGGCTGAGGCAACTACCTGTCCTACCTGCCACGGAACGGGCCATATTGACATTGATCTTTCTTCCATTTTTGGAGTAGGCAAGTTTAGAGTTGACTGTCCAGAGTGTGAAGGCGCTGGACACGTTGTACAGGACCCATGCGACGTTTGTGGTGGTTCTGGACGTGTTTTGTCTGCAAGCGAAATTATGGTTGATGTACCAGCTAATTCACATGATGGTGACCAGATCAGAGTACCTGGAATGGGAAATGCAGGAACAAATGGTTCTGCAACTGGTGATTTTATCGTAAATATTAAGGTTCCTTCAGAGCAGTTGACGTTCCGCCAACGCGCGGGAGCTCGTATCACAGGTATAACTGCAATGCTTCTTGTGTTTGTGGCGCTTAATTTACGCTCACCACTATTTGCCATTGTGTTGATCCCGCTTTTGATATTTGGCGTGAGAAACGTTTTTGCAGATGGCGTCAAGATGAATGCTGGCTGGTGGAGAAGTTTTGCAAATGCCTTTGTTTCGGGAATTATCAACGGTGCCTTCTACTCAATTATTATTATGACTTTGTATGCTTGTACGGCCGGATTAGGCCATGTCGGCTATATGGGAATTTAAGTTTTAGGTTTTACAAGGGGAGAGTTAGTAAGCGTGGCAGAGAAGAAAGACTTCTACGAGCTCTTAGGTGTTGCTCGTGATGCAGACCAAAAAACAATCAAGCGAGCTTTTCTAAAGCTGGCAAGAAAGCTGCACCCTGATGTTTCTGATGATCCTCATGCAGAAGAGAAGTTTAAAGAGGTAAACGAAGCTTATTCTGTGCTGTCAGATGAGCAAAAGCGTGCCAACTATGACCGTTATGGTGATCCTAATGGTCCATCCGGTTTTGGTGGCGGCTATGTGGATATGTCAGATATCTTTGGCGGTGGTTTTGGTGGCTTTGGAGATATCTTTGACTCCTTCTTTGGCGGCGGCCATGGTGGTCGTGGCGCTGCTCAGCGTACTCGTGGTAGTGATATGGGAATTAGACTCTCTATCACTTTGGAAGAGGCTGCTGCGGGTGTTACAAAAACTATCTCGTATAACAGACTTTCTACCTGTGATGACTGTAATGGCACCGGCCTTGGTGAGGGTGGAAAAATTGAAGACTGCCCACGCTGTCACGGTACGGGTACGGTAGTTCAGGTTCAAAATACCGTCTTTGGTCAGATGCAGTCTCAGACCGTATGTCCAGAGTGCCAAGGAACAGGCAAGAAAGTTGAGCATGCCTGTGAGACCTGTGGAGGTCAGGGAAGAACGCCTGATCATGAGCGTGTTTCTGTTGAAATTCCAGCAGGTGTTCATTCTGGCCAATCAATCTCTCTTGCCGGTAAAGGTGAAGCAGGCGTCAGAGGTGATATCTCTGGTGACCTTATCGTAACCATTGAGGTTTCCCAGCATAAAGATTTTGAGCGTAGGGGAGACGACCTCTTTACCTCAGTGAGCGTTGATTCCCTTGAGGCAATTGTTGGTACTACCGTGACCATTGACGGTATTATCAAAGATGAAACTATTGAGATTTCTATTCCAGCAGGCTGTAAGTACGGTCAGCAACTGAGTGTTGCTGGTAAAGGTATGCCTCGTTTGCACACTAAGGCTCGTGGCAACCTTTACGTTCTGGTTCACATTGAGACTTCAACTGGATTGACTAAAGATCAGTTGGAAACTCTCACCTCACTTATTGATGAGCGCAAACAAAACTCAGCTCAAGATACTCAAGATGAGTCACACGCCACCCAATCTGAAGACAAAGATTCCTCTAATCATAAAGACAAGAAAGCCAAAAAGGCTTCCAAGAAGAGGCGCTAATGGCTCATGGAATTGCGCTCATAAATCTTGGATGTAGGGTTAATCGCGTTGAGCTTGATTTAATGGCAGACTCTCTGCTCCGTATGGGGTGTCGCATTGTTGAAGAGGATGAAGCTCAAGCAATTGTTATCAACACCTGTGCTGTCACTGCAGAAGCCGAGGCTAAGACGAGAAAAGCTGTGCGTAAAGCAGCGCTTATGCCAGGAGCTCCTCTTGTTGTTGCAACGGGTTGTGTTGCAAGTCTTTTTGCTGACGAGCTTGCCTCTCTTGCTCCTAACGTTGTGGTAGAGCCCGAGAAGGACAAAGTTGCAGATAAAGTTCTTGAAGAGCTAGGCTTTGCTCCAGAATCCGTAAGCGATGACGGACTTATTATCTCCAAGCCAACTCCAACAGGCCGCACGCGCCCTGGTATCAAAATTCAAGACGGTTGCGATAATCGTTGTACCTTTTGCATTGTCTGGAAGGCGCGCGGTGCGGGAAAATCCCTTGATCCTCGTGAGGTTGTTTCACAGGTAAAAGATGCTATGAGCAGGGGAGCTCAAGAGGTTGTTCTTACGGGAATTAACCTTGGCAGCTATAAAGCTCAACTTGAGGATGAGGGCGAGAAAACCCTCAGGCTTCCAGATCTTCTCGAGTATGTGCTTGAAAAAACCGAGGTAGGCCGTCTAAGGCTTTCTTCTCTTGAGCCACCAGATGTGAATACTCGTTTGGTAGAGGTTATTGCCGCTTCCAACGGAAGAATTGCACCTTTTTTGCATATCTGTCTTCAATCTGGATGTGATGCTACGCTTGCGCGTATGGGCAGGGTGTATAGGACAGAGCTTTATCGCAATGCTGTTGAGGAAGCTCGTTCGGTGATGCCTACTATCGCTTTAGGAACAGACCTGATTGTTGGTTTTCCTGGAGAAACCGATAAAGAATTTGAAGAGTCGTTTGAGTTCTGTCGTCAGATGGGCTTTTCAAAGATGCACGTATTTAGGTATTCCAAACGACCTGGAACTCCTGCGGCAACCGCTCCAAATCAGGTAGATCCAAAGGTGATGGCTGAGCGCGCTAAGAAAATGCGTGATTTGGGTAATGCCATGCGCTTTGATGCTGCTAAGAAGCTTGTTGGTACCTGCGATAATGTGGTGGTACAGTATCCTGGTAGGGGAATTTCTGGCGGTCTTTTTGATGTTCAGGTTGATTCTACTATTGAGCTTGATGAACTCATTGCTATGCGCTTTGACGACGTTTTACCTAATGGAACGCTAAAAGCTACTCGTTTGTAAATTGGGGGAACATGGAGCCAACACAGATTCGCTTAACTATTCCTGATTCAGTGGATCCTCTGTATCTCACGGGTCCAGCTGATAGTTTGCTCAGAGAAATTGAAGCGTCGTGTGCAGCTCTTATTTCAATCAGAGGCAAAGCTATCTTTTTGTCAGGAACTTCTCAAGAAATTGAGCAACTAACACTTATTTTTTCTCGCCTGATTCAAATGGTTGAATCAGGCTCTAAGCCAACGCTTGAAGATGTAAAGTTGTTGCTTGATAGTACAAAAAGAAATGCCAGCTTAGAGCAAACAGGAACTCGCACACTGTTTGTTACCCATAAGGGAAAAGCTATTCAGCCTAAAACGCAAGGTCAAATTGCATATACCAAGGCAATAGCAAACAACTCCATTACCTTTGGCATTGGCCCTGCGGGAACTGGTAAAACGTATCTGGCAGTTGCTATGGCACTTGCTGCTTTAACATCTCAGCAAATTAGCAGAATTGTGCTGGTAAGACCTGTTGTAGAGGCGGGAGAGTCTCTTGGTTTTCTCCCGGGAACACTTCAAGAGAAGCTTGATCCCTACATTAGGCCGCTCTATGACGCCCTCTTTGATATGACCTCCATGGAGTATGCAAATAACCTTATTGAACAGGGAATTGTTGAGATTGCTCCGCTTGCATTTATGCGTGGTCGTACCATGAATGATGCGTTTGTCATTTTGGATGAGGCGCAAAATACCACGCCTGAGCAGATGAAAATGTTTCTGACTCGCCTGGGTTTCTCGTCAAAATTTGTTATTACTGGTGATGCAACGCAGCGAGACCTTGTGGGAAGAAGTGGTCTGGACGTTGCTCGACAGGTGTTGGGTAACTTGGAAGACGTTGCTTTTGTTGATTTAGATAGAAATGATATTGTTCGCCACACGTTGGTTGGTAAGATAGTTGATGCATACACTGCGTATGAGAAGAAACAGCTAGGGGAGTGACGTGGTTAACGAGTACGACATTGTGATCGAAGAAGGCGTCGCGTGCCCAATTTCTGTAGAAGAGATTGAAGCCGATTGCAACCTTGTACTCTCTGAAGAGGGCGTGGAGCGCCCCTGCACCGTGTCCATTTCTATTGTCAGCGATGAAGAGATTCAGCAGGTAAATCTTGAGTGGCGAGAAAAAAATGCGCCCACAGACGTTATCTCACTTGAGGTAGAACGTCCAGATGATCCAGATTTAGCTCCTGGTGAGATGTGTGAGCTGGGTGATATTATTCTGGCTCCTAACTTTATTGCACGTCAGGCAAAAGAATATGGCACTACGGAGGCAGATGAGTTTAGGCTCATGCTCGTACACGCCATGCTTCACCTGCTTGGATACGACCACATTGAAGACGATGAGGCAGAGGTTATGGAGGCTCGTGAAGACGCTCTTGTGGCTCTGCTTTCAACGGATAGGACTATTGAGCCAGTTGTGTTGACTCGCCACCGTGAGGGGATTGACGAGTAATGATTCCGGGATCTAAGGGCAGACATCCAAGCTTTAAGCGCGGTCTTCTTTTTGCGCTACAGGGCGCACGTCAAGCGTTTGCTCAAGAGGCAAACCTGCGCCGTATGTCAGTTGCTGCTGTATTGACCGTGTTCGCGGGATTGTTTGTTGGCTTAGATGCCGTAAGCTGGGCGCTTGTCCTTGCGTGTATTGGTGCGGTTTTAACCACAGAGCTCCTTAACACGGCAATAGAAACTGTGGTTGACCTGGTTTCTCCTGAGTTTCATCCTATGGCCGGTAAAGCAAAAGATATTGCTGCGGCTGCTTCATGCTGTATTAGCATTACCGCAGCTCTTATAGGACTTTTGATTTTCTCGCGTGCAATTTTTCATTGGTAAGTTGGAGGACATATGACCGCCAATTCAGTTTCTGAAAACACTTCATCTGAGTCCACTCCCTTTAGGAGCGGCTTTGTTGCTTTAGTTGGTCGTCCTAGTGTTGGTAAGTCCACACTGTTGAACGCTTGCATGGGCCAGAAAGTAGCTATCGCAAGCCCTGTTGCCCAGACTACGCGTCGTCGCTTTAGAGCAGTGGTAAACGGAGATAACTCCCAGCTTGTCATTGTAGATACTCCAGGCCTTCACAAGCCTAAAGATGCTCTTGGAAAAGAGCTCAATAAGGCAGCATTGGGAGAACTCAACGACGCTGATGTCATTGCTTTTTTGATTGATGCTACCAAGCCTGTTGGTCGTGGAGATGAATGGGTTGCCAATCATGTTGAGCAGGCGCATGCCGCCTTTAAGCTGCTGGTTATTACCAAGGCTGATATTGCAACTCCAGAGCAAGTAACAGAGCAGCTTGAGGCCGCACAGGCTCTTGCAAATTTTGATGACGTGCTTGTTGTTTCTGCTCCAGAAGACTTCAATATCCAGGCATTTATTGCGCTTGTTTCAGAACATCTTCCTGAGGGTCCTATGTGGTTCCCAGAGGATATGGAGACTGACGCATTGCCAGAAGACCTGGTAGCAGAGTTTGTTCGCGAGAAGCTCTTGTTGAATCTTCGTCAAGAGGTTCCCCATTCCGTTGCCGTTGTTTGTGATTCCTATGAGGTAGCAACGGACGGACATTTATCTATTTCTGCCACTATTTTGGTTGAGCGAGAAGGACAAAAGGGCATTGTAGTTGGCCAGGGCGGCTCTATGATCAAGCGCGTTGGCGTTGAGGCTAGAAAAGACTTGGAGAAACTGTTTGGTCGCAAGGTTTATCTTGACCTGCAGGTGCGCGTTCAGCCTCTCTGGAGACGTGATGCCAATGAGATTAAGCGCCTAGGTTACTCAACTGAGGACTAGTTGTGCCTGGTAGAAAGACCTCTCGTCTTAAAGCAATTGTGCTTGATAGAACAAAACTTGCTGAGCAAGATCTCATCTTAACCATGCTTTCCGATTCAGGAGAAGAGCGTCGCGCTGTCGCCAAGGGCGCTAGAAAGCCAGGCGGCCGCTTTGCTGCTCGCGTTGAACTGTTTTGTGAGCTAGACGTACTGCTGGCAGAAGGTCGCTCGCTTGACATCTTGTCCGAGGCAACCTTGCTTGAGCCACATGCCACACTCCGCGGAGATCTTTCTAAGGTAGCAGCCGCGTCAGCTATCTGCGAAGTTGCACGCTTTTCGTGCATTGATGGCATTGAGGACGCGTTTCTCTATCCGCTGCTTTCTCGCGCTCTCAGGGCCTGCGAAGAAGTAGATGACGAGAAACGCTTAGATCTTGTCGTTGCCGCTTACGTGTTTAAGGTTTTGGCACACGAAGGCTGGCGCCCAGAGCTGGAATCATGCATTGCCTGTGGAGATGAAGCCATGACGTACTTCTCGCCAGCTGCTGGTGGTGCATTGTGTGGAAGTTGTGCGCATGAGATTGAGGGCGCCATTGAGGTAACTCCACTTGAGCTCTCGTGGTTGTCTTCGCTTCTAAAACTTACCTTTGACCAGCTTGTTGCTGCTGAGATTGCTCCAGAAACTGCGCTCTTTTTGCTCACTAGCGCGCATATTTGGGCGGCTACACACCTTGAGGCGCGCCTTAAAGCATTTGAATTTTTGCTCAGTATCTAGCTGAAGTGTATTTTTACTAGCAAAGTTCACCAGTAACTGGTATCCTCTTGTAGGTTATTTCCTTGTTCTTAGGGGCTAGTCACTGCCGGCTACCTTCTCAGTACAAGGAGTATTCAACGCGAAAGGCGGTTTATTATGGCAGTAACTAAGGATCGTAAGGCTGAGCTCATCAAGCAGTACGGCAAGGACGAGAAGGACTCCGGTTCCGCACAGGTTCAGGTTGCTCTTCTTACTGAGCGTATTCGTCAGCTCACCGACCACATGAAGTCCCACCAGAAGGACTTCCACACTCGTCGTGGTCTTCTGATGCTCGTTGGTAAGCGTCGTCGTCTTCTTTCTTACATCAAGTCGAACGACATTGAAGAGTACCGTACTCTTATTGCTTCCCTGGGTATCCGCGACAACATCCAGTAAGTTGGCTTTTTAGGGCGCCGTCTGGCGCCCTTTATGTTTGAGGCCCGTTTGCAATGGGGCAAACGGAGATAGAAGAGGAAAGAAATGACTAAAGTAACTCACGAATTTGACCTCTACGGTAAGCACTACACCCTTGAGGCTGGTGAGCTCGCAAAGCAGGCAACAGGTGCCTGTATCGTTAAGTGCGGCGATTCCACCGTACTTCTCACTGCAGTGGTTTCTAAGGAGCGTAAGGATTACGACTTCTTCCCACTGACTGTTGATTTTATTGAGAAAATGTACGCAGTTGGTCGCGTTCCTGGCGGATACCTCAAGCGCGAGGCTCGTCCATCCGAGAAGGCAACCCTTACTGCTCGTATGATTGACCGTCCTCTGCGTCCTTCCTTCCCAGAAGGTTTCCGCAATGAGGTTCAGATTGTTGCAACTTCTCTTGTTGCCGATCAGGTAAACGCTGTTGATACCATCTCTGTCATGGGTGCATCTGCTGCTCTGGCTGTTGGTGGCGTTCCTTTTGAGGGACCACTTGCGTGCGTCCGTATTGGTCGCAACGCTGATACCGGTGAGTTCCTGGTTAACCCAACCTACGAAGAGCGCGATCACTCTGATCTTGATCTTGAGCTTGGCGGCTCTTCAACCTTCATTTCCATGCTTGAGGCTGGCGCAGACGAGATCTCCGAAGAGGATATGCTCTCTGCTATGGCATTTGGCCAGGAGGCAATTGCAGCATTCTGCGAGGAGCAGAAGAAGTTCATTGCTAAGTGGGAAGAGGTTAACGGTCCTATCGTTAAGCGCGAGTACATCCTTGACGAGCCCATCGCTGAGGTCCACGACCGCATCTTTGCCTACTACGACCAGATGAGCGCTGCTCTTAAGGATGCTGACAAGCAGTCCCGCATGCAGAAGGTTGCTGACCTGATGGATGAGATCAAGGCTCAGTTCACCGAGGAGGAGCAGGAGCTTTGGAGCCGTGCTATTGCGGTTGAGCTCAAGGCACTTGAGAAGCACGCAATGCGCGTCATGGTTGTTGAGACTGGCGAGCGTGTTGACGGCCGTGTGGCTAACGAGATTCGTCCAATCATGGTCAAGCCTGACTACCTGCCACTTGTTCACGGTTCTGGTCTTTTCCAGCGTGGTCAGACCCAGGTTCTCTCCATTTGTACACTTGGCATGCTCAACGAGTGGCAGCGTCTTGACACCATTGAGCCAATGGACGGCAAGCGCTACATTCACCACTACAACTTCCCACCATTCTGCACCGGTGAGACTGGCCGTATGGGCAGCCCAAAGCGCCGTGAGATTGGTCACGGAGCTCTTGCAGAGCGTGCACTTCTGCCTGTTATTCCTTCTGAGGAAGAGTTCCCTTACACCATCCGCGTTGTCTCTGAGGTAATGGAGTCCAATGGTTCTTCTTCCATGGCTTCTACCTGTGGTTCTACGCTTTCCCTTATGGATGCAGGCGTTCCTCTGAAGCGTCCTGTTTCTGGTGTTGCAATGGGTCTTATCCAGGAGAACGGCAAGACTGTTGTTCTTACCGATATCCAGGGTCTTGAGGACTTCCTTGGCGACATGGACTTCAAGGTCTGCGGTACCACCAAGGGTATTACTGCAATGCAGATGGACAACAAGGCAACCGGCCTTACTCCAGAGATTCTGCGCAGCGCACTTCTTCAGGCTCAAGAGGGCCGTATGTTCATCTTGAACAAGATGCTCGAGCAGATTCCTGCACCTCGTACTGAGACCAAAGAGACCGCTCCACAGATCATCTCGCTTTCCATTCCAACTGATAAGATTCGCGACGTCATCGGCTCTGGTGGCAAGGTTATCCGCGGTATCCAGGAGGATACGGGCGCAACCGTTGACATCCAGGAGGATGGCACCGTCTTTATTGCTGGTACCAATGGTGCTGCTGAGGCTGCTGCAGAGCGCATCAAGGCTATTGTTAAGGTTCCAGAGGTAGGCGAGGAGTACACTGGCCGCGTAGTTGGTCTTCAGCCATTCGGTGCTTTTGTTGAGCTTCTTCCTGGCAAAGATGGTCTGCTTCACATTTCCCGCGTTGCACAGGGACGTGTCGAGAAGATCGAGGATGTCCTGGCCGTTGGCGATGAGGTCAAGGTTCAGGTCCTTGAGGTAGACGAGAAGGGTAAGATTTCTCTTGACCGTCTTGATAAGCCAGAGGCACCACAGGGCGCTTCAAAGAAGGAGCGCGAGGAGCGCCGTCCACGTCGTCAGAACGACAACGGCAACTCTGAGCGCAGACAGCCACGCCGTCATCACGACGCATAAGCTACGCTCAAACTCAATGGGTTTCTCGCCACGCGAGACCTTATAAAACATGAGGTATTGAAGAGAGTTTCGATGTATGTCGGAGCTCTCTTGTTATTCTGTTGAGATTTTGATTCTTTGGGAATATATAGCGTAATACGTGCAGATTTTTTATATAATTAAACAACATGTAGATTTTGCAAAAAGTCTTATAGACGGCCCTTTGGGTTGCGTCTGTCATAGAAAGTTTTTGAAAGGAAACCGTTTTAATGCCTAAGAAAGACCCAGCTCTTAAAGTCATTCCTATGGGCGGACTTGATGGCATTGGCAAGAACATGACCGTTTTTGAATACGGTAATGATATGGTACTTGTTGATGCTGGTTTAATGTTCCCAGATGACGAACAGCCTGGTATTGACCTAGTTTTGCCAGACTACACCTATGTACTAGAAAATGAAGATAAGCTCCGTGGCATTTTGATTACCCACGGTCACGAGGATCACATTGGTGCTCTTCCGTACCTGCTTATGGATCTTACTCGTAAGGTGCCAATTTATTCCAGCAAGCTCTCGCTTGGCTTTATTGAAGGTAAGCTTGCTGAGCACAAGATTGTGGGTACTAAGCTTCGTGAGGTTACTGATGGTTCAAAGGTCCAGCTTGGCGCCTTTGACATCACGTTCTTCTCGATGACTCACTCTATTCCTGCTGCTTTTGGTATTCATATGAAGACTCCTGCAGGAACGCTTATTCACTCTGGTGACTTTAAGCTTGATCAGACTCCAATTGATGGCGTGCGTCCAAACTACGCCGCTATCACCAAGTTTGGCTCCGAGGGTCTTGACCTGCTGTTGTCTGACTCAACCAACGCTAATCGCCCTGGTATGACTCCATCCGAGGCTTCTGTTGGTGCGGCGCTTCGTCACATCATCAAGAATGCAACTGGTCGCGTCTTTGTTGCCTCGTTCTCAAGCCACATTCACCGCCTGCAGCAGGTGTGCGATGCCTCTGTTGCGGTAAAGCGTAAGGTGGTTGTTACCGGTCGCTCTATGATTACCAACACCAAGGTTGCGCGTGAGCTTGGTTACCTCAACATCGCAGACAAAGACATCATTGATGCGTACGATGTTGATAAACTCGCAGATGATCGCATTGTTGTTCTGTGCACCGGTTCCCAAGGAGAGCCTCTGAGTGCTTTGGCACGCATGGCAAACGGAGAGCACAAGTCGCTTTCCATTCGTCCTCAGGACACTGTTATCATCTCCGCAACGCCAGTTCCAGGTAACGAGAAGAGCGTTCAGTCCATCATCAACTCGCTCTCAAAGATTGGCTGCGAGATTTACGACAAATCAAAGGCACTTGTTCACGTTTCTGGTCATGGAAGCCAGGAAGAGCTCAAGCTTATGCTTGGTATGGCTCGCCCAAAGAACTTCATGCCAGTCCACGGTGAAGCTGTTCACCTGCGTGCTCATGCAGAGCTTGCTCAGCAGATGGGTGTTCCTGCTAACCGTATTTTCATTCTGGATAACGGCGACACACTTGAGATGAGAAACGGCAAGGTTACCCGTGGTCAGACGGTAGAGTCTGGTGTTGTTTACGTTGATGGTCTCTCTGTTACCGACGCTAACCCTGTTGTCCTGCGCGATCGTCAGCGTCTTTCTCAGGATGGCATTGTTACTGCAGTGGTAACCCTTGTTGGTCGCAATCTCAAGCCTGGTGTCGTTGAGATTTCTGGCCGCGGTGTTTCATTTGCTGACGATGATGAGCTTATGAACGATGCACAGAATCTTGTTAAGAACTCAATTGAGAAGGCGTCAAAGTCCGAAGGTGCAAATATTGAAGCTATGAGAAAGAGCGTACGCAATGCTCTTTCTAACTTCCTTTGGAGCAAAACTCGTACTCGACCAATGGTTATTCCGGTCATTATGGAGGTATAAGCCGAATGCCCTCTAAACGCACTTCAAACGCAGCAAAAAGGAATTCCCGCAACGCCGCCTCATCACAGCAGGCAGGACTCAGTCCTCTGCAGAATGACATCATTGGTGTTGTTCTTGCAGTGGTTGCAATTGCCATGTTTTTGTCCATTATTGTCCCTTCTAACGCTGTTATTACCAGCGCAATGGGTCATGGGCTCAAGCTCTGTTTTGGTACAGGAGCGCTACTTTTTCCCATTGCAGTATTTGTCTTTGCTATGACCTTCTTTATGCGTGATGATCAGGGAATCTCTACGCGTATTGCTATTGGTCTAACGCTGGACGTTCTTGCTGCCCTTGCTCTTATTTCACTTAACTTCCCAGGTGCCGAGGCTGCTCCAGATATGCTTTTGGGCACAAAAGTCCTAGAGGCTGCCGGCGGTTATGTGGGCGGCGGTATCGCTTGGGTTTTGCTGCGCTTTGTTGGCCGCGTGGTGGGCAATGTCCTTTTGGTTGGCTTTATTATTGCCGGTGTTGTTATCTGCGGCTTCTCCATTTCTGACATGGTTGAGCGCGTAAGCTTCCGCCTGGATGAAGCGCGTGAGAATCATCGCTACCGTAAAGAAGAACGTGCTCTTGCAAAAGAAGAGGCGCTCTACGCTGCAAATGCTCCACAGCCTGCAAAGAAGCAGGGTAGACGTGGCGCAAACAACCAGTCTTCTCTCTTTGATGAGACTGGTGAAGGGGAGACCACCTATCTGGGCAATCGCAAGACTTCTGTTATTAAGCGTGATGCCCGTCTTTACGAGGAAGAAGAGGCGCAAGAGGATGCAGGAGATGCTCCTACTACGCTCATTGATAAGGCTAAGAATAAGCTGCGTTCTAAGAAGAAAGACCAGCCAGATGATGCAGTTGTCGAGAAAAACGATGCCGCTGTAGCCGAGGTTGCTCCTACAACAAAACAGGCTAAACCTAAGAGTAAGGCTAAAACTACGCCCGATTTTCTCGCCACACCAGACCAGCTCAAAAGGCCTGGCGACGACGATGAGTCGTACGAGCTGCCACCATTTAGCATTCTGAAGACAAACAAGAACTCGGCTACTTCTGCCGTTAGCGATGATGAGCTCGAAGCTACTGCTCAGAGACTCCAGGCTACGCTTGAGGAGTTTGGCCTCTCCAGCCAGGTAGTTGGCTGGACCGCCGGTCCTTCTGTTACTACATTTAAGATTTCGATGGGCGAGGGCGAGCGCGTCAACAAGATTACTAATCTTGAGGACGATATTGCGCTTTCACTTGCTGCAAAGTCTGTTCGTATTTTTGCACCAATCCCTGGTACCTCTTTGGTTGGTATTGAGATTCCTAACGAGAAAGCCCAGGCAGTCAACTTGGCTGACGTTCTGCCCTTTGCAAAGGGTGGTCCTCTTGAGTGCGCTTTTGGTCGCGATTCTGAGGGCAAGCCAATTGTTGTTGATCTTGCCAGCCTTCCTCACTTGCTGGTAGCAGGTACTACCGGTTCTGGTAAGTCTGTCCTGCTCAACGCTATTGTTATGTCTATGCTTATGCGTGCAACTCCTGAGCAGGTCCGCCTTATTATGGTTGACCCAAAGCGCGTTGAGTTTACGGGTTACGCTGGCCTTCCTCACCTGTATGTTCCAGTTGTTACCGAGCCAAGGCAGGCAGCAAGTGCGCTTCAGTGGGGCGTCACCGAAATGGAGCGCCGCCTGAAGGTATTTGAGCACTACAAGGTTCGTGACATTAAGACGTACAACAGAAATGTTGATGGCGATAAGTACGCTGACATGGAGAATCCTCCAAAGCACATGCCGTACTTTGTTATTGTCATCGACGAGCTTGCCGACCTTATGATGGTTGCGGGCAAAGACGTTGAGTCTTCCATTGTCCGTATTGCTCAGCTTGGTCGTGCTGCAGGTATTCACCTGATTGTTGCAACACAGCGTCCTTCCGCAGACGTTGTAACTGGTCTGATCCGCGCAAACATTGATAACCGCGTTGCACTCTCCGTTGATAACTCTTTGAACTCCCGCATTATTCTGGATCAAAAGGGCGCTGAGCAGCTTCTGGGCAAGGGTGATATGCTGGTTAAACTCCGTGGCAAGAAGCCTAATCGTGCACAGGGTTGCTGGGTCTCTGACGAGGAAATCGAAGAGACCGTTAAGTACATCCGCACTCAGCGCGTGGCTGAATATCACGACAATATCTTGACCGTTGCAACTCCAACGCAGGCTGATGGCGTTGGGGGAGTTGGCGGTATGGCACAGGCAGACGATCCGCTTATTTGGGAAGCTGCGCGCATTATTGTGGATTCTCAGCTAGGTTCTACATCTAGTTTGCAAAGAGCGCTCTCTGTTGGATATGCTCGTGCTGGTAGAATTATGGATATGCTTGAGGCAAAGGGTGTCGTTGGTCCAGCTAACGGATCAAAGCCTCGAGAAGTTCTTATTGATAAAGAAGCTCTTGAAGAGCTCAAAGTTCAAGACGCTGCCTATAGGGAGGTAGAGTAAGCATGCCACGCCCTCGTTTTAGTGAGATGCTCGTAGAACGTCGACGTCAACTCGGACTTTCTATCACGCAAGCATCAAAAATTCTTCGCCTCAAAGAGCAGGCACTTATTGCTTTTGAGGAAGGCGATTTTAAGAACATGCCGCAGAGTGGTTATGCTCAGGGCATGCTTTCTTCGTATGCTCGCTATCTAGGACTTAATCCACGTGAGATCGTAGACCTCTTCCAGGAAGAGAGCTACGAGTTTGAAAACGGCACCTATTCTCATGAGCTGCGCCGTCGTACGCGCGATACCCAGTCTGGCCGTGGTATTGCTGGTTATGACGTCGTAAACGAGTCCGGTAGCAGGCCAAAGGCATACGTACAGTACCACGGTCTTCTCCCCACATCGGGAGGACCGGCTGGCGATATGGGCGCCTTTGCAACCACGTCTGGTGTTCGCTCTAGGCAAACCGGTGTGCCTCTGGGTGCTCAGGCATCTGAAGAGGACGCTGGCGGCTACTCATATTCTCGCTACGCCACAGGTCATGCATACAACGCCGGTATTGAAGAGGCTTCTCGCCAGAAGACCATGGCAAGCCGCACGCGTGGGGGCGTTCAGCGCAAGCGCGTCGGCATTGCGGGTGTCAGCATGCCAGCTTACAAAGACGATGTAACCAGAAGAACTGTTGCTCCAAGCGATTACACCGATGATCTTCGTTATGACAACGTAACTGCTCCTTACGAGCGCGCGTCAACTATCTCTGGTCGTCGTGGTTCAAGAAACATTGCGCAGGTAGATAGGCCTAATGTTCGCCGTCGCCAGCCATCTAGCGCTGCTGCTCAGCAACGTCGCGCTCCTCAAAGACCAGGCGTTATGGGAGCACTTCAGAATTATTTCTCTGATACGGGCCGCACCATTGCTACCGTGTTTGCTCTTGTTGTTGTGATTATTACTGCCGTTTTGCTGTTTAGCGTTCGTTCCTGCATGACAGCTCGCACTACGCCTACTACAACTAAAACGGTAAGCGTTAATAATTCAACAACTGATTCTTCAAAGAATTCCACTACTACAAACAGCAACACGGACACCTCTAAGAAGGATTCTACTGATGCTTCTAAGAGCACCACTACAACTGAGCCAAAGAAGGAAGAGACTCCTAAGCAGACTACCGTAGTGGTTACGGTTGCTGATGGTCAGACCAGCTGGGTTGAGATTACGGTCGACGGCAAGAGTGTTGAGGCTGACGCTATTACCGGTCCATGGTCTCAGACATACACCGTCACTGATTCCATGAACGTTCTTGCAGGTACACCTGGTGCTGTTGCGGTAACTGTTAACGGTACTGCTAAGCCATTTGACGCAAATGCTTCTGGTATTGGCACCTTGACCATTCAGGGTACTAAGCCTGCTGATGCTAACGGTACAAACGCTTCAGGAACTCAAACAAACAGCACGTCAACAAGTACAACTAGCGGAACTACTGGTACCACTAACAACCAGAATTCCAACAGCAATTCAAATAACTAAACGCCATAGGGCGAGAAGTTCTTCTCGCCCAGGTACTATGGAGGGGAAATGGCTAAAGAATCAAGCTTTGACGTTGTGTCTGAAGTAGACATGATGGAAGTTGATAATGCATTTCAGCAGGCAGCTCGTGAGCTTACCCAGCGCTATGATCTAAAAGATTCTGGTGCAACACTTGAGCTCTCTAAGAAAGAGGGCAAGTTCACTATTGAAGCTCCTGCAGATTTTGTTGCATCTCAGGTTAGGGATGTTCTTGGCTCCAAGCTGGTAAAGCGCGGAATTGATCTTACTGCTATTCGTTGGGGAGACCCCATTCCTGCAGCAGGTTCTACCGTTCGTCAGATTGGTTCTATTGTTTCTGGAATTGACCAGGAGACTGCCAAGAAGATTGCTAAAGATATTCGTGATATGAAAGTTAAGGCTAAGGCAACCGTTGAGGGCGATAAGCTGCGTGTTTCTAGCGCTTCTCGCGATGTTCTTCAGTCTGTGATTGCAAGCCTTAAGGAGAAAGACTATGGCCAGCCCCTCCAGTTCAACAACTATCGATAGGGGCTACAACGTCCTATACATCACGTTAGGATGCGCTAAAAACGAGGTTGATACAGATCGCATGCGTGCACGTCTTTTAGCCTCTGGTTTTGGTGAAGTTGCAGATCCAGACTCAGCAGACGTTGCAATTATCAACACCTGTTCATTCTTGGCTTCAGCAACAGAGGAGTCTATTGAGGCTACCCTTGAGATTGCCGAAGGCGCTTCTGAGGGAGTGCGTAAGCTGCCCATTATTATGTGTGGCTGCGTTCCTTCTCGTTACGGAGCAGAGCTTAATGAGCAGCTTCCTGAGGTTGCTGCTTTTGTTCCCGCAGATCAAGAAGATGGCATCGTCAGCGTTGTTGCAGACGTTCTGAATATTCCCGAGCCTACGCAGTCTATTGTTGCTGCTCACGGCATGCTGCGCACCATTGATGGCGCTAGTGCGTTTGTAAAGATTTCTGAGGGCTGTGATAGATTCTGCACTTTCTGTGCTATTCCGTATATTCGTGGCCACTATCACTCAAGACCTGCTGAAGAGATCCTTCAAGAGGTTCATGAGCTGATGGAGGGCGGTGTTCGTGAGGTCATTTTGATTGGCCAGGACACCGGCATTTGGGGCTCTGATATGCCTGACACAGAGGAAGGTCAGATTCCAACACTTGCTAAGCTTATGCAGCAGGTTGCTGAGGTAGTCCGTCCTTATAAGGGCTGGATTCGCGTTTTGTATCTGCAGCCAGAAGGCATGACCGATGAGCTTATCAGCACCATTCGTGATACGCCTGAAGTTCTACCTTACATTGACATTCCAATTCAGCACTGCAACGAGCGTATTCTTAAGCGCATGGGTCGCTCCGGATCTACGCAGGAGCTTCGTGAGCTTTTTGATCGCCTCAGAACAGAGATTCCTGGCATGGTTCTTCGTACTACCGGAATGTGTGGCTTCCCAGGTGAGACCGACGAAGAATCAGACGAGCTCTATGACTTTATTCAGGAGCAGGAGTTTGACTACACGTCTGTCTTTACTTATTCGCCAGAAGAGGGAACTTTAGGCACAAAGATGTCTGATCAGGTTCCTGACGAGGTAAAGATTGAGCGCACACAGCGCCTGCTTGACCTTGTTGAACAGCTTGGCTTTGCGGCAACCGCACGCCACGTTGGTGAGCGTTGTGAAGTCATTATTGACGGAATCGAAGAATCTGACGAGGGCACTGAGCTTATCGGCCACACGTGGTTCCAGGCTCCTGACTGTGATGGCGCTGTTCACATTGCAGAGGGAGAGGCCGCGGTTGGAGACATTGTCCTTTGTGACCTGGTAGATTCTTTCTGCTATGAAATGATTGGCGAGATTGTAGACGCTACAGACACGCAGTTTGGCGAGAAAACCGTTTAGTTGGGGATAGGTCATGTCATCAAAGACAATTTGGACACCTGCAAATATTGTTACCTGCGCTCGAGTAGTGCTGGTACCCTTTTGGCTTCTCCTTGCACAGCTTTTAGGCGTATCTCTGGCTGATTCTCTGGCAACACCTGGTTTTAACCTTGGAGCTTTTGTTGTCTTTATCGGCTATGTTGTCATTTCTTTGACCGATAAGCTTGATGGCTATCTTGCGCGCAGTAGAAATGAAGTCACTACCTTTGGTAAGTTCTTAGATCCAATTGCCGATAAACTCGCTGTTGTTGTAGCTCTTTTTGTACTCCTTGAGTGGCACATGGTTTCTCCTTGGGTGCTCTTAGTGATTGTTGCACGAGAGTTTTTGGTATCGGGTCTTAGAATGGTTGTTGCTTCAAAGGGAGTTGTTATTGCTGCTTCTGACTTGGGTAAATGGAAGACCGCAACAACTATGGTTGCCATCTGCGGTTTACTCTTTCTGCCTAGTATTCCTGGTGGAATGATTCAGGATGTTTTGCTCTTTATCTTTAACGCATCTATGTGGGTTGCAGTAGTTCTAACGGCCTGGTCAGGAATTGACTACTTTGTAAAGTCTTGGCAATACATTGCTGAAGTTTAACAAGATGGCGTCTCTCTGAGGCGCCATAAGTCTATACGATAGGTATGTTTTCATACCAAACGTTTGCATGCGAACCGAAAAGTTGTGATTCATATGTTTTCATCTGAAGTTCTTGCAGAAGCTCAACAAGTTGTTTCAGAGGCTCTTGAGGCTGGTCTTACAGTTGCTTCTGCCGAGTCTTGTACGGGAGGACTTATTGCAGGTGCACTTACCGCCATCTCTGGTTCATCAAGTGTGCTTAAAGGCTCTGTTGTGAGCTACACCATTGAGATTAAGCAGAAGGTATTGGGCGTCTCAAAGGATATCTTTGAAGAGCCGTCCCTTGGTGCTGTTTCTGAACCCTGTGCTGCTCAGATGGCTTCAGGCGTTAGAGAAGTTATTGGATCAGACATTGCAGTTTCTGTTACTGGAATAGCTGGTCCAACAGGAGAAGAGCCTGGTAAGCCAGTTGGAACGGTTTGGTTTGGTATTTCCAGTAATAACTTTACCCATACGGTTTGTAAGCATTTTTCTGGCAATAGAGAACAGGTGCGAGAAGCTGCAGTTTTACAAGCTTTGCAATTAATTCATGAAGCAATTGTGAAGGCTTAAAATCCGATTTTAATAGGGAAGTCCAAAACAAATCAGTTTTGGACTTCTTTTTTATGCGGCTTTGCAGGACTTATACAGACAAATTGATAATTCAGAAGAAATTTGCTGCTCAAAAGTAGAAAAAGAGAGGTAAGAATTCTGACAAATTACCTCTATAGAGTATATGTTTGACGTTGACATAGAACGTCTGTTCTTATAATATTCTAGTAACAAAAAGAGCAAGGAGTTCCCATGGCTAAAAAGTCCGTTTCAAAAGAGATTAAGGCTCGTACTACTGGTGATGAGAGAGATGAGGTTATCTCTTCAACTACAGCAGAAATCGAGAAGAAATTTGGCGCAGGCGCAATTATGCGTTTAGGTGAGGGTGGTCCTGCCTTTGATATTCAGGCTATTCCCACTGGCTCACTTGCTCTTGATGCCGCACTGGGTATTGGCGGCGTTCCTCGCGGTCGTATCGTAGAGATTTATGGTCCAGAGTCTTCTGGTAAGACAACTCTTTCCCTAGAAATTCTTGCAGAAGCCCAGGCATTAGGTGGCGTTGTAGCTTTTATTGACGCAGAGCACGCACTGGACCCAGGCTATGCGGCTCGTATTGGTGTTGATATTGATGACGTTCTTATTTCTCAGCCAGATACTGGTGAGCAGGCTCTAGAGATCTGTGACATGCTTGTTCGCTCAGGCGCAATTGATGTTGTAGTTGTAGACTCCGTTGCTGCTCTTGTTCCTCGTGCAGAGATTGAGGGAGAAATCGGCGATTCTAGCGTTGGTCTTCAGGCTCGTCTTATGAGTCAGGCTCTCCGTAAATTAGCAGGCTCTCTTTCTAAATCTAATACGCTCTGTATTTTCATTAACCAACTTAGAGAGAAGATTGGTGTTATGTTTGGAAGCCCAGAGACCACTTCCGGTGGTAGGGCTCTTAAGTTCTTCTCCACTGTCCGCATGGATATTCGCCGTGTTGACAGCATTAAGGTTAACGGAGAAAACGTTGGTAACCGTGTTCGCGTTAAGGTTGTAAAGAACAAGGTTGCTCCACCTTTTAAGGTTGCTGAGTTTGACATTATGTATGGCCAGGGCATCTCTAAAGAGGGCTCCATTCTTGATATGGCTGTTGACTTTGAGATTGTTAACAAGTCTGGTGCTTGGTTCACCTATGAGGGCGAGCGTCTTGGCCAGGGTAGAGAAGCAGCTAAAGCTTTCCTTACGGCTAATCCAGACCTTATGGAAGAGATTGATCATAAAGTACGAGTTGCATGTGGTCTTGTATTTGATGAAGATTCTGAAGTTGGCACTCCAGTTGCAACGGAAGATTCTGCTGAATAATGTCAGAGATTTCTTGGACAATTGAGCTTCCACAAAAGAAACAAGCAGTTCTTGGTCAAGCAAAGCCCAAGGCAAAGATTATTTTAGAAACTGAAGTTGGAGGAACAGAGGAATTCTTTGTTCCTCCAACAGTAGCTCGAACTCTTTTGAGTAAAGAGAAAGATGGTGTTTTTACGCCTTCTTCTCGCAATGAGTTTTTGTATGAGGTTAAAGAGATTTCAACTCAGTGTATTAAAGCTCGCATTGAGGCGCTGATTGTAAAAAGAGATTACTCTACAGCAGAGCTTCAGAAAAAACTCATGCTTGATGGTTATCAGAAGAATGTCAGAGATGCTGCAGTGCAGAGAGCCGTTGAAGTTGGCTTAGTTAATGACAGTCGATTCGCGGATGTCTATATACGGTCTAAAATCTCTCAAGGTTGGGGTCCTCTTAAAATTAAAACTGAGATTTCAAAAAAGGGAATCGAAGTTGAGACACTCTCTGGATGGCCTGATACATATTTTTCTGATGTAGATGAATTTGAAGTTGCGTACTCTTTAGCTCAAAGAAAACATCTATCCGGAAAAAATGATTATGAGAAACTGGTGAGGTTTCTGGCAACTAAGGGATACTCATTTTCTATAGCTTCATCAGTTGCTAAAAAGATTTTAAACGAGAACGCTCCATCTGAGTGAATACATTTGCTTAGCTTATAAGTCTGTTGTATTGGTGTGTTTTACTTTTCCTACCTGCTATTTATTGACAAAAGTTACAATGCTCTATACGATAAATATGCCGTGAAAAGGCTCATTTCCGCTGGGCAACCAGCGTCACGTATACAGTAGGTATCTCATACACTTGATCTATCTCTGCATGTGGCATGACCAGCCAATGAACCCTGCTCATGGCGGGTTCTTTAGACACTGTTGTGTCTAAAGTCTCCTGAACACTTTTGTAATCGCCATTTGAGGAGTAGGTATGGAATTAGCAGCAGTAGGCATTATTTGCCTTCTTGTGGGAGTAGGCCTTGCATACGGCGTGCTCTCTAACATTAGTAATTCAAAGATTAAAACTGCAGAGCAGCAGTTAAAAGATGCTCAAACTAATGCAGATCGCATTGCTTCTGAAGCAGCTCGCCAGGCAGAAACTGTTAAAAAAGAGGCTGTTCTTGAGGCTAAGGAAGAAGTTCTTCAGCTTAAGCAGGCAGCAGAAGCAGAAGAGAAGAAGCGTAAGAGTGAGCTCCGTAGCATGGAGAATCGTATTCTTCAGCGTGAAGAGTCTCTTGACCACCGCACTGACGCACTAGAGAAGCGTGAGCATCAGCTCTCCAGCCTTCAGGGTCAGCTTGATCGTCGTAAGAATGATTTGGATTCTCTTGTTTCTCAGCAGTCTCAAGAGCTTGAGCGCATTGCAGCTCTTACAAAAGATGAGGCTCATGATGAGCTTTTGGCTCGCGTTCGTTCAGAAAGTGTTCGCGATGAGGCTATGATTCTTCGTGAGTCTGAGCAGCGCGTTCGTGCACAAGCAGATAAAACTGCTCGTGAGATTATTTCTACTGCTATTCAGCGTGTTGCTGCAGATCAGGCTTCTGAGATTACCGTTACTTCCGTTCATATTCCATCCGATGACCTAAAGGGTAGGA
Organism: uncultured Atopobium sp.; assembly: GCA_963509815.1. Lineage (GTDB taxonomy): Bacteria > Actinomycetota > Coriobacteriia > Coriobacteriales > Atopobiaceae > Lancefieldella. The sequence goes on from CAUPCM010000002.1 coordinate 84,959, forward strand.
TTATTGGTCGTGAGGGTCGTAACATTCGTACGTTTGAGCAGGTATCTGGCGTTTCTCTTGTTATTGATGACACTCCAGAGACTGTAGTTCTTTCAAGTTTTGATCCTGTTCGTCGTGAGACTGCTCGCGTTGCACTTGAGAACCTCATTGCAGATGGTCGTATTCATCCAGCACGTATTGAGGAGCTCTACAAGAAGGCAGAAGCCCTCGTAAATGAGCGCGTTCTTGAGGCTGGTGAACAGGCTGCATTTGATTGTGGTATTCACGATCTTCATCCAGAGATTGTTAAAACTCTTGGTAAGCTCCGTTACCGCACCTCTTACGGTCAGAATGTTCTTGCTCACTCTGTCCAGGTTGCAGTACTTTGCGGCATTATGGCTGAAGAGCTTGGTCTTGAGCCTGCTCCAGCAAAGCGTGCTGGTCTGCTCCATGACCTTGGTAAGGCAATTGACCACGAGGTTGAGGGTCCACACGCTGTAATTGGTGCAGATCTTGCTCGTCGTTACGGTGAGCGTCCAGAGATTGTTCACGCTATTGAGGCTCACCACGCTGATATTGAGCCAAATACTGTTCTTGACATGCTTGTTATGGCTGCAGACGCTATTTCTGCTGCACGTCCTGGCGCTCGTCGCGAGTCCGCTGAGAACTACATCAAGCGCCTTGAGAAGCTTGAGGCTATCTCTAACGCACATGAGGGCGTTGAGCGTACGTATGCAATGCAGGCTGGCCGTGAGCTTCACGTTATGGTTGAGCCTCAGATGATTAGCGATTCCGAGGCAACTGTTCTTGCTCACGATATTGCTAAGCAAATTGAGGATGAGATGGAATACCCAGGACAGGTCCGCGTTGTTGTTATTCGCGAGTCTCGTGCTGTAGACGTTGCTAAGTAATTTATGGCAGCCACTTCTACTGACTTAACAGGTTTTGTCGCCTCCATGGGAGGTGAACGCGCACTCCGTGTCGAGGAATCCCTCGGCGCGGGGTACGTTCGTTTACGCGTAGCAGAAGCAGAGCGTAGACAGGCAAAACACGATATCCGTTCGGTAGAAGATATTGTTATCGAGCTCTTACGTAATTCTCGCGATGCTGGTGCTCGTCACATTTATGTTGCAACCTCAAAAGAGGGTGCGCTCAGAACTATCACCATATTTGATGATGGTCAGGGTATTCCAAAAGACATGCAGGAGAAAATCTTTGAAGCTCGTGTAACTTCAAAGCTTGAGAGCATGCATATGGACCGTTGGGGAATACATGGTCGAGGCATGGCTCTCTACTCCATCAAAGAAAACTGTGAATCAGCTCAGGTTGTGGCTTCTGCTCCAGGACTTGGCTCTGTTATACAGATTGTGGTAGACACTACTAAAATTTCTGAGCGAGTAGATCAGTCTACTTGGCCAACTTGTGGTTTGAATGAGGACGGACTCAAAACGACCGTTAAAGGTCCTCATAACATTATTCGTGCCTGCTGTGACTTTGCGCTTGAGGTTAAAGGCTCGTGCGAGGTAATGCTGGGCTCTGCTGCAGAGATTGCAGCTACTGCTCGTCGCAGAATTGCGCAGACGCTTGATATCGCTGACCTGCTTTTTGTTGAAGGCTTTGAAAACGTTCCTGTTCTCGAGCGCTTCAGGGCTGCAGCGGATGCAACAGAGCTTTCTGAGGTTTGTAAGTCTCTTGGTCTTTCAATGTCAGATAGAACTGCTCACAGAATTATTGCTGAGCAGATTAAGCCTTTGCGTAGTGTGTATGCACAGGTCAGCCACACTGTTGAACCTGAAGGGGTTTCTCGCGAAATTGATCTGATGAAAGACCATCGAGGCCTCAAGATGAGTAAGGCTGATATCAGCAGCTTTTCTCGCAAAATGGAGCAGAGTTTTGCTGAGTTGTCCGAGAAATACTACGTTTCTTTGACGTCTGAGCCTCGTGTTCGTGTAAGTAAAAACAAAATTGTTGTGACTTTTGATATTGAGTCGCAAGAGTAGAACAAACGCACAATAATTGGAGCACTCATGGGTTTGCTTAAAGTTTCAAGTAAGTCTTCACCAGCTTCTGTAGCAGGAGCTATTGCGGGACTGGTTAAAGATAATGAACCTGTTATGCTCCAGTGCATTGGTGCTGGTGCAGTTAACCAGGGCATCAAAGCTGTTGCTATTGCGCGTGGCTTCTTGATTCCTTGCGGTCTGGACATCACCTGTGCTCCAACGTTTTCTGATATCGAGATTGCAGGGGAGAGTAGAACTGCAATTAAAATTGCCATTTATGTCCATACACTGTCTGCCCCTGATACGCAGACTCCGGCTGTTAGTTCCACTGAGTATAACGAGGTACTTTAAGCATGATTGAAAATTCCGAGCTCGTAGGAAAAACATATCACATCAAAACTTTTGGCTGCCAGATGAATCTGCACGATACAGAGCGAGTCTCTGGTCTGCTTGAGGCTTGTGGCTGCAATGAGGTTTCAGATACCGATGACGCAGATATTGTCATCTTTATGACCTGTAGTGTTCGCGAGAACGCTGATCAGCGCCTCTACGGTCAGGCTTCTTCTATGGTCAGTGCTCCAACACCTCCATCTGGCAAGCGTATTGTTGCTATTGGCGGCTGTATTGCGCAGCGCGATGGCGAGAAGCTCCGTGAAAAGGTTCCAGCCGTTGACGTTGTGTTTGGTACCAGCGCACTTGCAAGCTTGCCAGCACTTCTCACCAGCGCATTTAGGGGCGAGAATGACCGTGTAGCCGTAGACACTTCTGAGGAAGGCAAGGGCTTTTCCACAGACCTGCCAAGTAACCGTGCTCAGCAGTATCACGCTTGGGTGCCTATCATGACTGGCTGCAACAATTTCTGCACGTATTGCATTGTTCCTTACGTTCGTGGCCGCGAGCGCAGTCGCACCTTTGAGGCTGTTATTGGTGAGTGCGAGCGTCTTGTTGCAGATGGCGTCCGCGAGATTACTCTGCTTGGTCAAAACGTTAACTCGTATGGTCGCGACCTTTACGGCAAGCCTCGTTTTGCGGAGCTTTTACGTGCGGTTGGTCAGACAGGTGTTGAGCGCATTCGTTTTACCTCGTCAAATCCAAAAGATCTTACTGATGAGACTATTGCGGCTATGAAAGAAACTCCAGCTGTAATGCCTCACCTTCATCTTGCGGTTCAAAGCGGATCCACACGCGTTCTCAAGAAGATGAACCGCAGCTATACACGAGAAGAGTACTTAGACGTGGTTTCTCGCCTTCGTGCGGCTATCCCAGGTTTGGCGCTTTCAACTGACATTATTGTGGGCTTCCCAGGAGAGACCGAGGAAGACTTTGAAGATACGCTTTCTTTAGTCAAAGAGGCTGGTTACTCTTCTGCGTACACCTTTATTTACTCTAAGCGTCCAGGTACTCCCGCAGCAAAATACGAGGACAACACGCCTCACGAGGTCATTCAGGAGCGCTTTGACAGACTTGCCGAGCTTGTTGCTCAGCAGGCGCATGACGCTAACCAGGTAGATTTGAATACTACGCAGGCAGTTCTTGTAGAAGGCACTTCCAAACGCGATGATACTGTCATGGTGGGACATAGCGAGAAGAACCAAACCGTGCACTTCAATTTGCCAGAGGGCTATACGCCAGAAGACCTTATCGGCAAAATTGTTGATGTTCATATTGATGAGGCTCGTACCTGGTATTTACGTGGAACCATGGAGTCTGATCCACGATGAGCTCTCACGGCTCGGTAATCTGTATTGTAGGCCCTACGGCTTCAGGCAAAAGCTCCTTGTCTGAGCTGGTAGCTAAGAAGCTTGAGACCTCTGTCATTTCTGTTGATGCAATGCAGGTTTATCGTGGCATGGATATTGGCACTGCTAAAACTCCTGTTGAGGAGCGAGAAGTTCCTCTTCTCATGGTAGATTGTGCCAACATTTCAGAAGAATATTCTGTCCAAATGTTTCAGACTGCGGCGCGCGCAGAAGCCCATAAGCTCATTGATGCCGGTAAAACACCTGTATTCTGTGGCGGAACCGGCCTTTATCTTGATTCGATTATTGATCAGATGGAGTTTCCCTCAGGTTCAATCGAGTCTCCTGTACGTACTCGTTATGAAAAGCTTGCAGTAGAGCTTGGTACTGAGGGCTTGCACGAACTTCTCGCCACAAAAGATGCAGCAAGTGCAGAGCTTATCCATCCAAATAACGTACGACGCGTTGTAAGGGCTTTAGAGCTCTTGGAAGAGGGCAAGACGTATGCAACTCATCATGAGGGCCTAAAGGCTCACACACCGTACTTTGACGCCCAGATATGGGGTCTTATGATGGACCGTCAGCGTCTTTATGAGCGAATAAACCTCCGAGTTAACCTTATGTTTGAGCAAGGGCTTGTCGAAGAGGTCCAAGCACTTATAGAGTCCGGTCTCTCTGAAAATTGCACGGCTGGTCAGGCAATTGGCTACAAAGAGTTTTTTGCATATTTTGCTGGTGAACAGTCGCTTGAACAAACGCGTGAGCTTATTAAGCAGCACACCAGACAGTATGCAAAACGACAGATTTCTTGGCTTAAACGCGATGGTCGAGTCAGGTGGCTTGATATGGACCAACTTACAGCCAAGGATGCGCTCGAGCTGATTCTTGTGCAGCATGCTGACGTACAATGCCAGTAGGACACATCAAAAACTAACGTATTTACCTTGTCTTAGATGGGGAGTTTATGGGTCGTTTTGTTCCATTTTCAACTGCTCCAAAAGTTGAACGAGCAATTCTTGTAGGCGTTGATTGCGGTAAAAGCGATTGGTCGCTTGAAGAATCAATGGACGAGCTTGAGCGTCTGACGCAAACTGACGGCGCTGAAGTCTTTATGCGTCTTACGCAAAAACTTGATGCACCTATCCCTAAGACTTTCATTGGCAAAGGTAAAACTGAGGAACTTGTTTCTCTGGTAAGAAACACCAATACTGACGTCGTCATCTTTGATGATGAGCTCACACCTTCTCAGCAATCTAATCTAGAAAAATTACTTGGCGAGCCTGTTAAAGTCATTGACCGAACAGCGCTCATTCTTGATATTTTTGGTATTCACGCGCGAACCAAGGAAGGACGACTTCAGGTTCAACTTGCACAGCTTCAGTACGTACTTCCAAGGCTTCGTGGCATGTGGAGTCACCTGGTAGGTGAGCAAACTCGTGGCGGCATTGGTAGCCGATTTGGCCAAGGCGAGAGCCAGCTTGAGGTTGACCGTCGTCTTATTAGAAAGCGCATTTCAACCTTAAAAAATGAGCTCAAGCAGCTCAGCCAAAGGCGAGAAGTTCAGTCTAAGTCCAGGTGGAATTCTGGAACGTTTAGTGTCTCACTTGTTGGATATACCAATGCTGGTAAATCAACGCTTTTGAATCAACTCACAGGCGCGGATGTATATGCAAAAGACGAACTCTTTGCAACGCTTGATCCAACTACTAGAGCGCTTTCTCTTGATGAAGGCAGAAAGATTGTTCTTACGGATACTGTTGGATTTATTCAAAAGCTTCCAACTAATCTGATTGAGTCTTTTAAATCTACACTGGTAGAGGCTCAAGAAGCAGATCTTCTTCTGTTGGTTGCAGATGCAACTGATAAGAATCTTTCTAAAGAAATAGCAGTTGTTCGTAGTATTTTGAAAGACATCGAGGCTGATAAAAGCGATCAGATTCTTGTATTAAACAAGGTAGACCTACTTGATGACCAAGAGCTTCAAATGCTCAGAGCACTCTATCCAGAAGCTGTATTTATTTCTGCTCAGGAAGGTATGGGTATTAACGGCCTTCTCCATAAGATTCAAGAAATAGCTAGCGCCGGCGACAAGGTGGTTAGTGCACTTATTCCGTTCAACAAAGGCGCTCTAGTTAAGTCCGTTCACGAGAGATGTCAGCTTCTACACGAGCAATACGTTGCTGAAGGTCTTTTGCTATCAGTTAAAGCCGATACCTATATGCAGGCACTTTTAGAGCCTTATGTGGTGTCAGAGGACGATATTCTGACTGACGAATAAGGCAATGAGCAGCAAAATTGGTTGGTGCAAAATATAAACGATAAGTGAATGTTTTCCCATCTCTGTTATAAGGGGAAGGGAAAATGTTTTCATCCAGTTAGGATATCTTTCTGCCTTGAGCTGTCTGTTAAATGCTGCTCCACTTAGATACAAGAACAAATAGGGGAGCAATGGATAGTAATCTCCAGATGAAAAAGATGGAGAAGGAAATCCCGCCCAGGCTAAATACGGTGTTTGATACAACTCTTTTGGTAACGAGAAAATCGTGTTACCTAAACCGATGTGACCTGCAGAAATTGGAATGCAGATAACAAATAACAAAAGAAAAAGAATTGCCGCTGCATACCCTTTGGGCGGAATAGCGAAACGTGAAATAAGGGCTTCTACAAAAGTGCATGAAGCCATACAGAAGAAGATTCCAAAGTTAATAGGAGTATCAATATTCGCAAAGGTGGTAGCTGCGAATATTGCAAGAGCAACAAGACCGTAAACTCCTGCTCGTTTAAAAGAATTTTTTGAAAAAGCACACATGCAGCCAGCAATAAAAATGAAAGGATACGAAATTGAAGGCACCCAAATTTGCATGACTAAAGGAGTAAACCACGTAAGCTTAATATGAGAGATAAAAAACAAATCATAGGTAAAGTGAAACAGTATCATTGATACTACTGAGATACCTCGTATAGTGTCAAAAAACGTTATTCTCCCTTTAGTTTGTCTTAACTCAGCACCCATAATACGACTAAGAGATTGATCTAATAAGTGCAGTAACCCTACCTAAAATGACAGGATTTTGTACGTAGATTGGCTCCATAAAGTCATTTTCTGGTTGAAGACGAATGCGATCGTTTTCTCTGTAGAACGTTTTAACTGTTGCAGAATCATCAATGAGAGCAACAACGATTTCTCCGTCATGGGCATCTTGCTGCTCTTTTACAACAATATAATCGCCATCAAAAATACCAGCGTTAATCATTGATTCTCCACGTACGCGAAGAATGAAAGAGCTTGAATCTCCAACAATGCTTGTTGGAAGAGATAGAGATTCCTCAACGTTTTGCTCAGCAAGAATAGGTGTGCCTGCAGCAACACGTCCTACAAGAGGAAGACTAATGACATTATTAGCTACGTCTTGAGTAACGGGAGCAAGCTTTGCTGCGTCAGAAGTGTTAGAAGCCTGGGGAACAATCTTCATAGTACGAGGCTTCTTTGGGTCTCTATCAATAAGGCCAAACTGCTCCAGGACCTTTAGATGCATATGGACAGTTGAAGGAGACGCAAGATTAACAGCAGCACCAATCTCTCTTACTGAAGGGGGATAGCCGTGTTGATCTGTGTAGGAACAGATGTATTCATAAATTGCTGCCTGACGCTTGCTGAGTTTGCCCTTTGGCATATGAGCCTCCTTTTTCTTTTTAGTAATAATACACGTGTTCTAAAAATTAATCAAACGAATGTTCTATTTTTTTCTTGACACGAACAAATGTACTACATATTATTAGTACAAACGTTCGGACATGACTTTTTGTCCGGTGTATTAGATATAACTAGTTCCGTAAAAACTATTACGGAAGGAAATGATATGAGGCGTATGTATCAGTCAAAGATGTATCAGGTAAATGGCACTTCAGCACTTGCTTCTTATAAGCCTGCATTCAAGGTTATTGAAGGCGGCGCAAAGAAGGGTTCCGTTGCATCTCAGCTTGAGGAAGTCTCTTACGTAAAGACGCTGACCAACAAAGAGGCTTTTATTGCAGGTCTTATTGTTACCGCATCATTTATTCTGATGTTTGCGGTTTCCTTCCTTCGCACAACTGCCCTTAATTCATTTGCTACATCTGTAATGGATAGCGCTTCACAAACAATTACCGTTCAGAGCAATGATACGTTGTGGTCAATTGCAGAGAGCAATCCAATTGAGGGCGTCTCCACAGAGCAGCAAGTAAGTTGGATTAGAGAAAGAAATAATCTCGATTCTTCTCTTTTAAGAGCTGGACAAACCTTAGAGATTCCTTCTGTATCTAAATAGTAAATATTTATGTAAATTTCTCTCAGAATTCTGCGTTGATAGCAGTCAATACCTGCGTAAAATGGTATCTTCCTTTTATACGAAAAAAGGGGATTCCATGCGTTGTCCAAAATGCGGTCACGAAGAGTCAAAGGTTATTGATTCTCGTTCATCTGAGAATAACGATGCTATTAGAAGGCGTCGCGAGTGCATGTCCTGTAAGTTTCGTTTTACAACCTATGAGCGCTTAGAAGAGATTCCTATCACCGTTGTTAAGAAAGACGGTCACAAGGAGCCTTTTGATAGACAGAAGCTTATGAGAGGTCTTGTTGCTGCAACAGTAAAGAGAGATATCTCTGTTGCTTCTCTTGATCATTTTATTGATGGTATTGAGTCTCAGATTAGAGATAAGGGTCAATACGAGATTAAATCTGAAGACCTTGGAAGCATTGTGCTTAAAAACCTAGTTATGCTCGATAAAGTTGCATACATTAGGTTTGCTTCTGTCTATAGAGACTTCAAAGATGTTGATGAATTTAGCGCAGAATTAAGGAGCCTGAATTAATGAGCAATTTTGACATCCAGCTACCTATTAAACGCCTTGATCCTACTGTTGAACTACCTTCGTACGCCTATACAGGAGACGCTGGATTAGATCTTAGAAGTGCTGAAGATGTTGATCTTGCTCCTTTTGAGCGCAAACTTATTTCCACTGGTTTAGCTATTGCAATCCCTGATGGATACGCAGGATTTGTTCAGCCTAGAAGCGGCCTCGCACTTAAAAAGGGTCTTTCTATGGCAAATACTCCAGGCCTTATTGATGCTCATTATCGCGGTGAGCTTAAGGTTTGTGCCATTAACCTTGATAGCAAAGAAACTATTCATATTGAGCGCGGTGAGCGTATTGCGCAGCTTGTGATTCAACAGGTCCCTGTTGTACAGCTTGTTGAGGTTGATGAGCTTGATCAGACTGATCGCGGTGCAGGCGGTTTTGGTTCAAGCGGGGTTCAGTAATTTCTTATTTTGGTGATAAGCGCTTCAGCGCTTGCATAAAGGAAAAGCCTCTTTAGGAAGGAAGAGCTTAATGGAGAAGTTCTTTAAGGTAGCTGAGCGTGGCAGTAATCCCGCTCAAGAGTTTAGGGCTGGAATTACAACATTCCTCGCAATGGCATACATTATTGCAGTAAACCCAGCTCTTCTCGCTGCTGCAGGAGTTCCAGTTTCGGCAGCTATTACTGCTACCTGTCTTGGTGGCGGCATTATGACCATTTTGATGGGTCTTTTCTCTAACCGTCCACTTGCTTGCGCATCTGGTATGGGTGTAAACGCTGTTGTAGCTTTCTCTCTCACTCCAATTACTGGTGGAGATTGGCACGCATCAATGGCAGTTATCTTCATTGAAGGAATTGCTATTCTTCTTTTAGTTCTCTGCGGCCTTCGTGAAGCAATCATGGATGCAATCCCTGTAAACCTACGCCACGCAATCTCTGTTGGCCTAGGTCTTTTTATTGCTATGATTGGTCTCAAGAACAGCGGTATTATCGTTGCTAATGAGTCCACACTTGTTGCTCTTGGCGATATCTTCTCTCCAACCTTTATCGTTGGTGTAATTTCCATTGTTGCAACAGTTGTTCTTTACTCTGCTCGTGTTAAGGGCTCCCTGCTTATCGGCATTATTCTTGCCGTACTTGCTGGTATTCCTCTTGGTGTTACCGCAAGCCCTACAGGCATTGTTTCTGGCCTTGATTTCTCTACCTTTGGCGCACCATTCTTGACCGATAGTGCTGGTGTTATGGGTATTGTTAAGGCACTGACAACTCCAGTTCTTCTCGTCTTTGCATTCTCTTTGATGATGTCCGACTTCTTCGATACCATGGGTTCTGCTATGGCTATTGCTAAGCAGGGAGACTTCCTCACTGAGGACGGCAACGTTAAGGACATCAAGCAGATCCTCATTGTTGACTCTGCTGCTGCAGCTGCAGGTGGTTTCTTTGGTGCTTCTTCCATTACCACATTCATCGAGTCCGCATCCGGCGCTGCTGACGGCGGTCGTACTGGTCTTTCTTCTATTTTCACCGGTCTGCTCTTTATTGCAGCAGCATTCATTGCACCTCTCATTTCTATCGTCAGTTCTGCAGCTACCTGCGGCGCACTGGTTCTTGTCGGCTTCCTGATGATGTCTGAGGTTACCGAGATTGATTGGAACGATCTTCTTGAGGGCTTCCCAGCATTCATGGTTATCGCTGGTATTCCAATGACTTACTCAATTTCTGATGGCATTGGTTTTGGTTTCATCTTCTATGTTGTCGTTGCTCTTGTAACCGGTAACGTTAAGAAGATTAAGCCTTTAATGTGGGTTGCAACTCTTGCGTTTGTTGCTTACTTCATTATTGTTAACTAGTTTGTAGTACTAGAGGAGGCGCGTTCAAGATGGAGGTCTTGTCGCGCCTCCTTTTCTATTTGTGAATAGATTGTGTACAATCTATTCTTAAGAGATAACTGATAATGATTGTCATCAGTAGGGTATAACAAGGCCAGTTACGATTTATACGATTGGAGCCAATCATGGCAGACGTTATTACTAAAGACCTTGTTATTGTTGGCGGTGGTCCTGCGGGACTTTCAGCTGCAATTTATGCAAAACGCGCTCTTCTCGATACCGTTGTTCTAGAGAAACAGGCCGTTGGTGGTCAGGTTATCACTACAACTGAGGTTGAGAATTACCCTGGCATGCCAAACACTGATGGCTTCACTATTACAGACACTCTTCAGAAGCAGGCTACAGACCTCGGCGCAGAGATTGTTATGGCTAATGTCCTTTCGATTGTTAAAGATTCAGAGACTAATCTCTTTGTGTTAGAGACCTCTGAAGGCACTTATCACGCAAAGGCTGTCATTGTTTCGGGCGGTGCTAATCCTCGTCATGCTGGATTTACCAACGAAGAGAAATTTACCGGCAAGGGTGTTTCTTACTGCGCTACTTGTGATGGCATGTTCTATCGTGGTAAGCAGGTATTTGTTATTGGTGGTGGTAACACCGCTGTGGAGGAGTCACAGTTCCTAGCTCGTTTTGCTGACAAAGTAACTCTTATCGTCCGTAAAGATCATCTAAGAGCAAACGCTACTGCAATTAAACAGTTTGAGGAGAATCCTAAGACAGAGATTCGTTATCTAACCAGCATTACTGCAGTTGATGGTAATGATTTACTTACTTCCATAACCTTCCGCAATAACCAGACGGGAGAAGAGACTACAGAGACCTTCGATGAGGGTAGCTTTGGTGTCTTTGTCTTGGTAGGTCGCGTTCCTTCTACTGAGCTTCTGACAGACCTTGTAGACCTTGATGAGCAGGGATATGTCCTTGCTGACGAGCGCATGGCTACTAAGACACCTGGTCTCTTCACTGCAGGAGATCTTAATAAGAAGCCACTGCGTCAGATTATTACTGCAGCAGCAGACGGTGCCATTGCCGCAACTTCTGTTGCGTCGTATCTTGGACAGCCTGTTGAGGGCTAATTTTTTATTTCATATTTGATAGGGGATCGAGCTATTCGATCCCCTAAATATTTAGATAGACTACTAAAAAAGTTACATTAGCTATTTTCAAAGTATTATTTCAAACTTCTAAGATAAGTTTTTTGTTCTTTAGTAATTCGGTAGCTTTCACATGCTTTTTGAATCGTTTTATTAAACACCCATGTGTCCAGCTTTTTGGTTTCAAGATAGGGTAGTGTAGAGTCCCATTGTTTGGCTAGAGCCGTTGCAAAGAACCAAGCAATCATCATGTTAACGTAGTATTCGTCTGAGTGAATTTGCGCAGGAATCTCAAGGTATTTTGAGTCAAAATCTTCATCAAGAAAATGGGTCATAAGCATCTCTATACCAAAGCGACAGGTATATACATGACTCGAAGATGCCCACCTTGGAATTTCGGTTAAAAGACGTGTGCGATTCTTTTTGAAAACCCGCGGCGACAAGATGTCACACACGGCCCAGTTATCGACATAAGGAAGAAATACATCAATCGCTGAGATACAGTCGTCAAAGTCTTTAATCTCGGAAACAAGTAGGCTGTGCAGCATGTTTTCGTCATAGTAGGCATGTGGGAGGGTGAGAAGAAACTCTTGAGCTTCTTTACTTTTCCCAAGCCTTTTAGCAAGCTTCCTGAGCTGAGGGACGCGCACACCAATGATGGATTCTTTTGGAACAGTGGGTATGAGTTTACTTTGAAAAGCGGCATATTCTGTATCTTGAAGTGCAAAGAGCTCGTCTTGAATCATTAGGCTCTCCTTTGTTTCATGTGGAATATGGATGCATAAATCCTTTTCAATGTATATTAAGCCTTGTAGACAAGTGAGAAGAACCTCTAAACAGCAATCCAATATCTTTGAGTGAGAACACCGTCCTCATCAAAGACTTCATTTTCCAGGATTCCACCGTTATTGATAATGGACTTTGCCGAGCCAATATTGTCCTTGCGGCAGCACATTAAAACGCGATCAATCCCTAGTTTCTTACATTCTTTGAGTGCAAGAGCAATCATTGCTGTTGCATATCCCTTTCTTCTTTCACTTGGGCGGATACCGTCTCCAATGTGTCCGCCACTTAACAGAAGTCCTTCATTGAGGTAATGGCGGATATCAACTGCTCCAACAAAGATGTTTCTATCACAGTCAAAGCAAAAGAGGGTTGTGCTCGGAACCCGTCCGTCTGAGGTCGCCTCTTTGGATTTCAAGTGCTCTACATACTGCTCAAAATCATGATAGTCATACAGAAAAATTCTTCGGGGAGAAGAGTTTGCATGGTTTGTCTCAATGTCTTGTGTCCATTCTTCAAGCATGTCAAAGAGCTGTGCTTTGGTTTTCTCGCTTGGTTTTATAAGGGCGATTTTCATGTAACTCCTTGAGACAATTGAGCTTTCTATTCCTTTTAATACAGCAATTCTATCTTAATAATCTGCATATGCATTATATTGTCTCCGATGTTCGCCAGAAGACGATGAATACCTTTGATACTTGGTAATTTCATATCGTAATAACCCAGCATGTATCCTTTGGATGAAATGGAAATCTTATCTGACCAGGAGGAGAGATCTTTTACTGCATTATTGGTGTAAAACAGATTGCCAAAATCATTCATTCCATGCTTTTTTAGGATGACTCTCATCATGAGTTTGTAGCCTAAAGTTCCAACCGCATCAAAGACGAGTCTACATCCAGGAAAAAGCTCAGTCATTTTTAAGACAATGGCTTTAACATCTTCTTTTTTCAAATAGTGAAAGACGCCTGCTGCGTAAAAAACAGCGCCATTGCGTGCATCAACTTGATCCATCCAAGAGAGATTTGTCAAGTCGGAGACAATGTTTGTTTCTCTTGGATTTGTGCCTGCCAGTTCTTCTCGCATGGCAATAACATCCGGAAAGTCCACATTGAATATTTTGTTTTGTTGGTTTCCACATCTCCTGGCGTCAAGATCGAGTCCACACCCAAGACATACGATTGAGGCATTTGGATGGTTTCTGAGGTAATCGTTTATTTCATACATCATGTCGAGCTGTCGCATGGCACCTTCAAGTGCGCCAAATTCATAGAACGTTGTGTCATATTTCTTATTGAGTTCTGAAAAATCATAATTTAATCTGTTACAAATTTCTGTTGCTGCAGGGTCTGCGTAGAGTTCAGGAAACTTGTCACCACATTTCTTTCGGGCATAAAGTGGGATAATAAGTGTTTCTTGTGCTGTTCCGGGCTGTATCTGTAGCTTGTCATCCACGGTGAGTCCTTTTGAGAGAACATACATTTGATTGATATAATTTATTAAAAGAATACATTATTTATAAGTGGTCTGTATTATTTTTTTAACTGCATTCGACATAACATAGAGGGAGTCTAGCTACAATAGTTTTAGAAAACTCTATTTTCCATCCTTGTGATTCGAGATACTGAGGATAAGTCTCTTCTGTCCAATGGTGCTTAAAACTAACACCGATGATTTTAAGAAAAGCTTTCCAGAGCGTATTAACTTCAGCATGATTGACAAAGTTTGGAGCAATTAGCATGCCTCCGTTTTTTAAGACACGTCTTATCTCTTGTAAGGCTTTGTCCGAGTGCTCCATGATGTGCAGTGCATTTGCAATGACAACGACATCAAAGGACTGGTTTGCATAGGGGAGACAAGTAGCATCTGCAATTTCAAAGGTGAGGTTTTCTGGATACATGTCCTTTTGAGCCTCTTTAATCATATCGGCAGAATAATCTGTTGCAGTGATGCTTTTTGCTGCGAAGGCAATGTGTTTTGCTATAAGCCCGGGTCCAGTTGCAATTTCGAGAACAGTTTTGTCTTTTACAACGTGTGAGATACGGTCGTACATCCATTGATATGCTTTTTTATCAGGAAGCATGGATTGGCGATAGAAAGGGGCATACCAATCCCAAATTGTTTTCTTCATATCAGATATTATCCATTCAAATTTGATAGACGAGCATGAAAGAGCATTGGATTTTTCTCGATAGAATTTTACTCTTATATGAGAAGTTGAGACATGTTTTAGTTAAACCGTAATTTCAATTTGATTGTCTTCAAGGGCAATAATGCAACTTTCATAATAGCCATCTCCGGTTGTTCTTGGCCCGCTGATGACTTCATAGCCGTCTGCTTTTAACTCTGCAGTGAGGGTATCTACCTTTTCTTTACTTCCGACACTAAATGCAATATGAGCGTATCCTGTGCGGTTGATCTCTTTTGGTAAATCTGACATTTTAGGTTTATTCATGATTTCGAGTCGTGTGCCACTATCGAAGGAGAGGAAGTACGAGCGAAAATCTGTTTGAGGATTATGATAGCCGTCGCTAGATGTTGCTCCAAAGTACTTTACAAAAAACTGTTGGGCACCCTCTATATCGTTTACATACAATGCGATATGTTCAATTCTCATGGCTGTCTCCGAAAATCTATGACTGCATTTTGTTCTTCTAGTCAATAACGTCCAGCGTAATCACTCTTCGCTACAGTAGTCCATTTTTTAATGAACTTTGTTTTAGCTTCTGTATAAGCATCTCTATTGTGTTCAAATTGTTTCCATAAAACCAATTTCAAAGTTTCGTATTCTTTTGCAATCTGTGGATGGTCTTTCAGGTAATCTCGAAAATACAGTTCATCGTTATCTCCGACATATCGAAGATGAATATGAAAGACCTTATCGGCAAACCCATTTTTAGTATAACCAGAGTTCAAAGATATTCTGTAATCTTCCGTTGACATTCGCAGAAGCCCGCTACGCTCGATAAGTTGAGCAATATATTCGATATTAGAATCCATTGAAATTTCAACAAGAACGTCGACTATATCTTTTGTCCATATTCCAGGAACTGCGGTACTACCAATATGACTAATCCTCTCTATAGAGTGTTTAGGTAAAATATATTGCAGCTTGGCTTCCATTTCACTATAAAATGCATCCCATTTGTCATTGTGTTCGACAAGAAATATTGGAAAAAACTCCCATAATTCGTTCAGAGACATTTCTGATAGTTCTTTTTCTACTTTCATAGTTTTCTTTTCTTTCTTTGATAGTCTCCTAAATTTGTCTTGATATATTACTTTTTCCTCGCCACAAAGTAGTATCGATGAATTTTTCCCTTGATTACGCCATCTTGCTCAATAATTTTCTGAGCTTTAAAGAGGTTCTCTTGGTATTTTTTGACTTCAAAGTATGGGAATTCCCAGTCAATGATTCTTGCAAACCAAACAAGAGCACCTACATCATAAAATTCTATGGGCATATAGGCTTCAGCTTCCTCAATAATGTCAAATCCATTATTTATGAATTCTTGTCTGGCAATACTTAAATAAGCTTTAGGAAAGGGAAGATCGATATCTCCTAGTAGAAGCTCTACCAGGTCTCTGTCATTCTCAGCGCCAACCTGTTGCGTAAGAAACATACCTCCATTTTTAAGAATTCTTTTTAGTTCTTGTATGTTGTATTTACCGTGTCTGTTGGTAACAAGATCAAAGTAATCATCTTCAAACGGAAGCTCATCTCCTCCGTCAGCTGCCTTAAAGTCTATCCCTAAAGGAAGGAGTCTCTCTTCACACAGTTTGATGTTTGGAGCATAACCTTCAATTGCTGCAGTCTGTTTAGGATTGGTGAGAAAAGACAAAAGAAATTCTCCACCACCCGTTTCCATATCTAATAGATAATCAGTATCGTGTAGATAGGATTTGATGATACTTCCAAAGTCCCATGGAAGATCATCCTCTTCTTTATATCTGTTCCTAATATGGGAGAAATCCCATCCCTTGATATGAGCAATTTCTTGTTCATGAAGCCATTGGGCGAGAAGTGCTTGTTTTTCCATATGTCTTTTCTCCGCATTCTTTGCCTAATTGGCCCGGCTAGCTTATCCCTGACAGCAAGAATGTCGTTTCTGTTATGCATTTCCTTATAAGCTAAGAATTTCCTGCTATTTGAATTCTCATTAGTTCTGCCACATTCATCCGTGATTTTTTATCTGAAATCAAAGATGGGTTTGCAGTTAATGTTGTAATCGTCTTTCCGATAACATTGTCATAGTTATAATTCCTGTCTTGCTTTATGAATTCCATTGAATTGTATGGAGAAGACAAAGCTAGATACAAGTTTTCGATAGCTTTCTCATTCAACTTTAAATCTTTATAGTCCGCCAGTTTTGCTAAATGACACAATGTAAGTGCAACCGTGTATAGCGCATGTGCTGAAGAGATTTGTACTTTTTCATTCCCACTCGCAGAATAACGTTCCTCAAATATTTTATGTGATGAACTTGCATCTCGTTGAGCCTTAATTAACCATTGTTTTTTCTCTTCAATGTTTTTTGTTATATACGAAGATCTAATATAACATTTAGCTCTTTGATGAAGATAATTGGGATCAGTTGATAATAAATCATTAAGAGCTTCATATATTTCTCGTATTAGCGTATTCCCCTGAGAAGCAAAAATTTGATTAATATTATCAAATAAAATGTACTCCTTATACCGTGCATTTCTTTCCCCAAACTTTAAATTCGGCTTTCCATAATGCTCTATTATTTTCTGAATAATATACCGATAAGCTTCGATTACCTTTTCTCGCCCAGAATTTGTTTTTGCAAAACTATCCAGTTGATTAAACAACCAAAATTCTGCATTCACCACATATTTCATTGGAGAATTATTACCTTCACTTATTTCAAAATCCCATGTTACTTCGTCTTCAATTAAAGGAAATGCTTTTTTCTTCTGTAAAACAAATTCTTCTTCAAGATTCAAAATAACTACATCTTTTGAATATATCTTTTCCATCGTTGCTAAAACGATTAAACATGCAACTTCTTTTACATTTCCCATTCTTGGAACAACTTTGTAAAATTGGCTTTTCTGGATTAATCGTGTACTTATATCAATAATATTGTCAGAAATTGACTTGTTTCTAGAAAAAATACTGAACGATGATTGAACTAGTTTTTCATTCAGTTCTTTGTTTTCTTTTTCAGTTAACCTATTTTTTAACTCATATGGAATCAATTCATTTTTCTTAATTACCGCTTTTATCCTCAAAAGAGAGAGAAGACTATATAAATCACGATTACTTTTATTTTCTACAATAACAAAGGAATTTTGTCTCTTAACTCTTTCTAAATCACTTTTAATGATGCTTTCCACCTGTTCCACAGAGAGCGCCTTGCTATCTGCGATTATCAAACAACTCTCCCTGTCAAGCAATAATGAAAAAGCATCATCGCTTATCTGATCTCGAGACTGAAATACAAAGACCTCCCTGTCAACGATTCTCCTGGCAAGATCAATCGTAACATATGTCTTTCCACTGCATCCAGAACCTACTAAAATTTGAGTTCCTCTACTTTTTATATTTTTCGCTAATTCATCTGTAATCTCTCTCGAAATAAAAAAGGCAGGAAGAATCGCTTGTCTTTTTCTGTCAATTAAAGTCTTCCCATGAAATAGATATGCTTTATTTGTATCAAATCCATTCAGTAACTCTTCGAATTTAAATGTTTTATAATCATCTAAGTCACTTTTTTTAATTTTTGCAGCCTCTTCTGCAGAAGCTACCAGCTCAGTATATATCGCATCATAAGAATCAAAAATTACACAATGAGTAATTCCATATGCAGACAACATCAAAAGATTATCTTCATCGGGTTGTATGTCAGTGCAATAATAACGATTCCCATTAATTGCGGCTTTTGAAGCAACTGATAATAAATCGATCTCGTTTGAAAGGCTACACCCAATATATATTAAATTTAAAAACTCATAATCATGTTTCAATTTATCCAAGAGAATTCTGTTGTCATATAAACTTTGAACATACTGCGGAAGATCAAAAATTTCACATTTTGAGTCTGCATATGTCAAAATATCATTTATATCACCATGCAGCTTAATTGTACATTTTTCGCTCTCAAAAACATCGTCCCAGACTTTTCTATTAGAGCTAACAACATTAGAATACCTACTATTATTCTCAATTGCATCATCAGTATTTAACGTATAAACATATGGCCAATTGATAGTGAGAAATTTCCTTTTATCCTCGGACAATTCAACTCTTGTGAAATTTTTCCTTAAATACTTTCTCTGCTCTCCATTTGGGATAATTCTATGGTAGATTGTAGATATTTCTGAAAATTGTTTTTTTCATAGTTGGTTCTTTTGGATTCATCAAATCCACGTTTTTTCATTATACAGTCTATCATATAATTCTTATAATCGTCACCGGAAGGTACTTTACCTCCTTGACTAGGGCAATCCCTTGTAAATCCAGAACCCAAAACCGGAACTATCGATTTTCTCTTTAGCTGTTGCTGTATCTGCAATTTAACTTCTGAATATGGAACACATACACACATCATCCTTGCCTCCTTTTTTCTTTAAAACTTCTAGGGGGTTCATTTTATTTCATTATCGAGACTATACTTTATTTTGATCTTTTTTATCAAATGAGATAACCTTCGTAATCATTTCATCGATGTAGTCAGTGTGTTTGCTCTTATGGATTAGCCTGTTTTTACAATGAACCATGCTATTCGCGACAATTCGTAGCTCTTCATATGCGAGATAGAAATAGTGTTTTTCTTTCTTCTTCCGCCATACGCTAATTGACCTCCTTTTCCAGCTCATTGTACCGTGAGTCTCAGACATTAGACAAATGTGTGATTTTTTACAGCGAACGTTTCCTTCTTGTTGACATCTACTCTTTTTACTATTTCGCCAAGTGATACCTTTTCTTTCCCTCTATCAAACTCTACTTTTACGTGGATATGATTGTCTGGAGTCTTGTGAGCAAGCAATACTACATTCTCCACATGAAATGTTTGGGGGAAAGATCAACGGGTGTGACGCTTACGGGCTTAAACGTTCCTGCAGCAACAAAGCGGCGCAGGTCACACGCAAGGGTAGCCGGATCACATGAGACATAGGCGATTGCACGAGCACTCTGCTCAGAGAGCTGCTTTACAGCATCAGGAGCAAGTCCTGCACGCGGCGGGTCAACTACGATAACATCAGCGTCGGTGTCGGAAAACGATTGTCCCGCATCCCCACCGATGGCATCAACGTTACTTAAACCGACATCCTCCAGATTGCGCCGCAGGTCGCGCACAGCCGGACCGTATGATTCAACCGCAGAGACAAATCCGGCGCGACGGGCAAGCGGCAGCGTAAACGTACCGGCACCGCAGTAGAGATCCATGGCCTCATCGCTATCCCGCACGTCAAGCGCGGAGAGTACCAGCTCCACGAGCTTCTCGGCACCTTTGGTGTTGACTTGAAAAAACGACGGGGCAGAGACGCGCATGAGCTCGTTGCCGATAAGCTCTGACCAAGAGCCTGTGCCGGAGTCGCTTAACGCCTGCAATACGTCGGGCCTTGCTTGGTCCCTTTGCCATCACGCGCACGATGTTACTACAAATTGTTAGATATAAATATTTTACCTAATCTACCTGCCTATTTATCATATTTATGCAGGTAGATTGCTTATTTTATATATAAAAGGGGAGTAAAAGACTAAAAGCATACAATGAAGCATTAAGCTGTGTAATTTTCTACTATCAATACATTGAATATAAAGCTCTGTTATTAAATTATTTCAAGATGATTTATCAACATGTGTAATTATAAAAATACGTTCAGCTCTAAAAATAAATTTTAGAACGATACACAAAGAAAACTATTTTATAAATAAAAGATTCAGTATTGTCGCCAACTTATCAAATTGAAAAATCATCAAATTTATCATGTCATTAAGTATAGTTTCTGGAGCTATGGGTGTAATTACTCATAAGCAATTAATATCGTGGCTTAGAAAGGCTCTCAGAGGCTCATTTTCTGGGTAATAATAATGTGGTTGAGGCTCTGTATACTATTGCAGTTGATGCTGTTTATATAATAGTATATAAAAGTCTGATAATCGATATTATGTAAACTAATGAATTAGAGAAAAAGGAGAAGGATTTTGAGCCCCTCTCCTTTGTGTTGTTAGTACGTTTGCAATGCACGCTACACCGATGAGTCAGTCATGACATTTAATTTAATCATGACATCGCTCTCGTACATTTCATCAAAAATGACAAGAATCTTATCAAGCGCCATCAGTTCTGTTTGACCGGTTGGAATAATCTCCAAGCCCGCACGATCAATAGTTACAACCCTCACTTTGTCTGGCCATGGGATATCTTGGAGCAATTTGCCCTCAACAGGGCTTCCTTGACCAATGGTGAACTCATGAAGGATTTTCTCGCCAGAATCCAGTGTTGGTTTAGACTCCCCTTGCTGAGAAGCTAAGAATTGTGCGAGTAGATGCTCGTAGAATGGGTCGACACGCAGGATATTTGCGGTTACATAGGACACGATTGCAACTGCTGACATGGCCATAAGAGCCTCGAGAGACCCTGTGAGCTCAAAAATAAGCACTACTCCGGTTACAGGCGCTCTTACAGCTCCAGCAAAAATGCCTGCGACGCCCATGGCAATGAAGTTTGGAGCATACGCCATGGGAATACCAAAAATATGGGTAGCTACCAGGGCAAACAGTGTTCCAACAAGTGTTCCCATTACAACCATTGGAAAGAGAGTTCCGCCAGGCGTTCCAGCAGCAAAACATGTTGTAGTAAAGAAATATTTGCCCAGCAAAAGCGCTATAACCATGAGCTCGGTAAGTGTTGCCGGCTCTTTGATTTTCTCGATAATGGCGTCGCCACCGCAAAGAAGGTCTGGCCAGGTAAAGGCCATAATTCCTGCCAGCATGAATGGAATAATAAGCCTTGAGAAAGGCACAAACTTAGTTATCTTTTTGTAGAGTCCCTGGGCAAAGAACATTCCCTTATTGTGGAGAGCTCCTAATAAACCACAGATAAAACCGACGATAAGAACAAATGCAAAGTCGACATGAGGTAGCGGTGCCACGTATGGAAGCTGAAGAACTGGCTTCATGCCAAGGACGTTAGAAACCAGAAAGTCAGCGCCTACTGATGCGGTCATTGCCGAGATAATCAGTGGAGCATGAAACTCTTTCTGAATCTCTTCGATAGCAAAAAGTGTACCGGTGAGAGGGGCATGAAAAGCGGCTGACATACCCGCAGCTGCGCCACAGGTTACCAGAAGACGTTCTTCTCCCCTTTTACGCTTGAGGAACTTTGAGACCGCTTTACCAGAAACAGCACCCAACTGGACTGATGGACCTTCTCGACCCATAGAAAGGCCACCAAAAGCCACCAGGACGCCTTGGATAAACTTAACAGGAAGAACTCGATACCAAGGCATATCGGCAGATCCCATGACCTCAGCATTGGTCTGAGGGATTCCAGAGCCAGCAGTATAGGGTTCAAACTTCATGAGCAGGCAAACAGCCACCATAAGAATAAACAGAACACCAAACCAGAGAGCTATATAAGGCCAATTACCTGCGATTGATTGAGTAATGGAGCGCATTTGAGCTTCTGCAAAAGAAAGACAAAGGCGATACAGCGTGACTACGCCGCCACCCAGAAGGCCAACAAGCAGGCCTTCTCCAATAAGGGCTACCTGAAATCTACGAGAAAAGTGACGTTCAATAATGTTTGTCTTATGTTTGAGATGAAGCGCCACAATCTCCCCTAGCAGTCTATGGTTAATAAAAAAGCACGTAAAGCGTACTTGGATATTGTACGACTTTACGTGCGTATAGTTAAAAGTTTGTACGAGAAATTGTACAAAGCAGAGGACGTGCGCTTGGCTATTGGTTAGCCTGAGAATGGTCCTCCACCATAGAATGCGTAAACAGACCCTTCGCATACACCAAGAGACTCGTTAGCAGCGTGAATCATACGACCGCCGCCAATGTAAATTCCAACATGCTCATAACCAGGACGTGTGAAAACGATATCTCCATAGTTGAGTTCATCTAGGGAATCATGCCAGTTACCAGCAGCGCGAATAGCACGGCCAATGGTTCCTGCGGTACCTGCACGGTAGCCGAGGAAGCAGTAATAGACCAGGCCACCACAGTCAAAGCCGGAAGAAGGAGAAGCTCCACCCCAAACGTATGGATAGCCGATACATGCATAAGCTGTAGCAACGCCACCGCCTGCAGCTGGGTAGCCACCGCCACCGCCGGAGTATGATGACCCACCACCAGAATTAGAACTGCTGTTGGAGCTACTGGAGCTGCTAGAGCTAGAGGAGCTAGAAGAGCTGGAGCTAGAAGAGCTGGAACTTGAGGAGCTGGAGCTGGAATCGCTAGAGGAGCTATCGTTAGACTCTGAGCTGTTAGAAGGAGTCTCGCGAGTAACTGTCTCGATTGCGTAAGCAACGTTGTTATTAGCTGCTGCAGCCTCCTGAGCAGCAAGCTGAGCTTTTACCTCAGCGTCAAGAGAGTCATAGTAACTCTTTGCCTCAGCAACCTGATTTTGGAGGTCATCAGCAGTAGTCTTCATTTCAGAAATCTGAGATTGGAGATTTTCTTGCTCTGCTTCAAGTTCTTGCTGTTGAGCCTGAAGCTGGTCACCAAGAGATTTGACGGTATTGATGGAGTCAGCCTCCTGCTTGCTGGTGCGGTCCATATAGTAGACGCGGCTGACAAAGTCCTCTGGGCTAGATGCTCCAAGGAGGAAGTCCAAAGTCTCCTGTGGGCCTGCCTTATAAGCACTCTTCATGGCTGCAGAAAGGACAAGACGCTGCTTATTGAGCTGGTCTGTAGTCTCTGCAATCTGCTCCTGAACCTCACCAATCTTGTTATTGGTAGCGTCAAGTGCATAGGTTTTCTCGTTAAGGTTATCCATGGCCTCTGCAAGAGCTGCACCAAGAGAGTCTAACTGGGCAGATGCGGCCTCAAGATCGCTTTGTGGGTCTGCGAATAGCTTGGCTGGGGTAAGCAGCGTAGCAGCTACACCAAGACCTGCAAATAAGAGAGCGTCTCGTCTTGTGAAAGATCGGCGCTGTGACATAAAAGCTCCTTCCGCAAAGCACGAAATCAATTGGGCAACGTGTTGCTTTGCTTTGCCATCTAGGATAGCTCATTTGATAAAAAATCAAAGTCAACTCGACGATTTCTTAGCGAGAAACCCGTGAAACGGGAAGCTACCCTATCGAGTATTTGAATAGTTTACCCCGAAAATGGCATCTCATACAAATTCAAAAGACTATTTGTGCAGTTATTTGATGTGGAATAGGTAAATATCATTGCATAAATTTGTATTTGACCTGCATTTATGGAGAAATATTATGAATTGTATACAAGTTCACCTGGATGAGTAAAAAGGCTGACAAGTATGCAGTCTTGTCAGCCTAGTAAACTGTAAAAACAAAAGTCTTTATAGATGAAATAGCTTGTTCTTTGTATAGTCTAATGAATCCAATTATGCTTATTGAACCTTAATGAGGGTGTAGACCTCTTGGTCAAAGCACTTGCCAATAATTTCCCTTGGGTGCAGATAGCAAAGCTCAAGCGCAAATGCAAAGCCAGCTACTTTTGCACCGGCCTTCTCGGCAAGTTGTGCACAAGCAACGCAGGTGCCACCAGTAGCAACCAGGTCATCAGCAATAAGAACCACGTCATCTGGGGTAAGAGCATCGGTGTGAATCTGAAGCTCGCTGGTACCGTACTCCAGGTCATAAGCCTGTGCGTAGACCTCACGAGGCAGCTTGCCTGGCTTACGAGCAGGAACAAAGCCTGCACCCAGTTTGTAGGCTACAGGGGTTCCAACAAGAAAACCACGAGCCTCAGCACCAATAACCTTGGTGATTCCTGCATCAGCAAAGTGCTCTGCAATGTCATCAACAACTGCGTGGAAGCACTCAGGATCTTTAAAAAGTGGAGTTACATCTTTAAAGATAACGCCTGGCTCTGGATAATCAGGAATGCTAATGATATGACTCTCATAATCATACGTAGACACAATGTCCTCACATTCAAATCAAAATCAATGAATAGTTATATATACCTAGATTACTCGTCTAAGTGCATATCCTTAAAAGATTCACGAACTAATTTGGTGATAAGTTCATTTCTGACCGCATTGGTAAGGCCTAACATG
Organism: uncultured Atopobium sp.; assembly: GCA_963509815.1. Classification (GTDB taxonomy): domain Bacteria; phylum Actinomycetota; class Coriobacteriia; order Coriobacteriales; family Atopobiaceae; genus Lancefieldella. The sequence continues at coordinate 109,516 of CAUPCM010000002.1, forward strand.
CGGGTCAGAGCGGCCATAAACTTCTGGCGAGTCTCGTCAGTATGGTCAACTTCAACTCCCCCGCCTTTTTTGGCGTATACGACTAGTGACTTAGCAAACATACTAGACTCTCGGTTTGCGGCCATAACGTATTGACGCAGGTTTTTGGGCTCAAAACCAAAGTGGCGAAGCTCGTTACAAAGACGGATGAGCGTAAGGTCCTTACCGTCTACAAGATCTCTACCATGAGGAGAACGCTTTAAGGTAATAACTCCTGCTTCAGAAAGCTGGCGTACAAAGCCTACAGAGCATCCCACAATTTCTGGAATGCGATCAATAGCGTGATATTTCTGAACAACCTCAGGATCATCTACAGGTACCACAATAGCATCAGCATGTGTGGCACCAAGAATAGCCTGAGACACTTGCTTTCCATCAAGCTGAGGTTGAGCCTGGCGAGAAGAACTTTGAGCTTCAGGTGTAGCCTGAGCATCAGATACGCTAGCTTCGTCAGTCTGACTCTGGACCTGTTGTTCAGCTTCAGGGTTTTTATCTTGTCTATCAAGCTCTTCTTTAATAACTGAGAGCGGCATAAAACGGCTTTTCTGCAAATACAGAATAGTCTCAAGTCGCTTAACGTCTTTCTGGGAATACAGACGATAACCACCAGCAGTTCTGGTAGGAGTAAGCAAGCCCTCATCCTGCAGATATCTAACTTTAGAAACACTCAAGTCAGGATAGAGAGTCTGTAATTTCTTGACTACTTTACCAATGGTAAGAAAGCCTGAATCAGCCATAAAGCTATCCTTTAACCTTAAGCTGAAACTCTACTGGTGTGAAAGACCATGCGGAAGGTGCCAATCTGAATGGTTGAACCATCACGCAGTGTAGCTTTGTTAATGATGGCGCCATCAACCCAGGTACCATTGAGAGAATCAAGGTCCTCAATAGTTGCGTAACCAAGCGCAAGATTTGAAAGATCAATGGTGGCATGATTTCTAGAAACTGTCATGTCATTCAAGAAAACGCTGCTCTTTGGGTCTCTACCAAGAGAAATCTGTGGGAGATTGAGCTCAAAAGTTTGACCAGTCTGTGGTCCCTTAACAATTGTAAGTACAGGATGAGCAGGCTTTTGTTGAGCCATAAGGTCTGGAACCGTAGCGTCAGCTGATGGCATGCGGAAAATCTCTGTTGAGTCTGGTGACTGCTGTTTGATGTCGTCAGTTGACATGGTTTCTCCTTAATTTGGTTACATCATAATAATAACGCTTAACGACACGCAATGCAGTCCATTTCGATGAGCGCACCAAGTGGCAACGCAGAAACTTCAACAACTGCTCGACCAGGTGCAGGAAGAACAAAGTACTGCCTATAAATCTCATTTACCTTAGGTAAATCATTTATATCAGCAAGGTAGATAGTTGTCTGAGCTACATCAGAAAGCGTGCAGCCTGCCTCTGCCAGAATTGACTGAGCAAGATGGATGACACGGGTAGTTTGCTCTTCAATTCCACCGTCAATAAGGTTCTTTGGGTCTTCTGCAGAAACTGCAATTTGACCAGTTACAAAGACTAATCTTCCCGCTGTAGTACCCTGCGAGTATGGTCCCATAGGAGCTGGAACACCTACTGCATTGATTGCATATTTCATAGAAGATCTCCCCTTGCACCAATGAAATCAGCAGAGGCTCTAAGCAAACCCCAACCTTCAAGTTTATCTTTAGCTAATACTACTTTAGTGTTAGTTGCAAGTTCTGAAAACCATGGAAGATATGTTGTAAGGCCCTCAATGAGTTGCTTATGTCCAAGAGGATGAACCATCTCAAAAGAGAGCAGGCTCCTAAAAAGAATTACCGTATGCACCGGTGGAACCATAACCAGATATGCAGGAACTTTCTTGGTTGAAACATTGGCTACAAGAGCTGGGATTGTCTGGTCAAGCATAAGGTTACATAGTTTAGAGTCTTCTGGGAGTTGTTGTTCACCCAGATAATCCATGAGCACCTTTTTTGCCTTTTTACCAGCAAGAAGAAGTGGCGTGAGTAGCGGAGTTGCATCGTCTAACGACACCTCAGCATAAGGAGCTACGCCGTTTTGCTCGACAGATGCAATGATGGAAAGCCACTCTTCTAGGACAAGTGAGCGCTCAGAAGCATCAAGTACCACGTACTCGTTTTGCCCAGATCTGGCGAGAAGACCAATGGAAGACAAAGATCCGTCTCCTGTGAGAGCGCACTCAAACGAAGTCTCTCCTACCTCAAGCTGTCTACCTGCAAAGACGGCTTCAACAAAATTTTGAGCCACCGCTCCACTTACCAGTGTGTAGCTGATACCGCTCAGGTCAACAAGAGCACAGTCTCTCAGAGCCTCCTCAAGGGGCTTCTCGCCATAGAAAGACTGGGCTAAGTTAAAGCCTTCAGTTGAGGTTGAGAATTGTGCACCAAGATACTCAAGCTCGGTATGAAGGATAGAGCGTTTCTGCTCAGACATTAGTTTCTCCCAAAGAGATACGGAGCAACCGAATACAGGTCAAAGAGGTTGTAGGCCGGAATAGTCCAAAGCGTAAGATGCGCCTGGGTCATGGTGGTGCCTACCTGCGCGGAATCCTGAGACCAGTCAGTTGAAGAAACCATCTGGTTATTGGCTACAGGATAGTTAGGAGAAAGTATGGACGTCTGGTAGGTAAAGTCTTTAGAGCCAGGCCATGCCATATACGTGGTAGAAGTTGATGGTTTAACCACTGCAGAGAGCAAGAAGTTGTCCTCGCTCGTACGAATCTGCACAATCTGGTCAGTTCGCTGGATGATTACGCGATTGTAATTGCGATAAGCCCAGTTCATCAGAATGGCGGTATCGTCAAAACGACCTTGCGTAGTCTCGCAACCAAGCACGCAGGTGTAGAGCGTAATGTTTCCGCGCTTTGAAGCGCCCAAGAAGGCAGTACCAGAGTCTTCAGCGCCTGTTTTAATGCCGAGAAGACCGCGGTAGGAGTCCATAAGGTCATCGGTTGAGTGGAACGTACGCTGCTCCCCTCCTACCGTTATAGTGTATGACCTGGTGTGCACTGCGCTTGCGATGAGTGGATAGTGCTCGCGCGCATAGCGTCCCATCAGAGCAAGGTCTCGCGCCGTTGAATAGTGGCCATCAGCATCGAGGCCATGTGGGTTCTGAAATTGCGTGTGAGTCATGCCAATTTCAGCGGCTTTCTTGTTCATTTGATCAACAAAGGCCTGCTGAGAGCCAGATACGTTAATGGCAATGTTATAAGCCGCATCGTTTGCCGAATACACCAGCATCATCATAATGAGCTGTCTAAGTGTGGGAGTATCGTCCGAGGTCAAGCCCGCTACTTGCGATCCCTCTTCAAGATCTGGAACGGAGATCTTGCAGGGCTCATCAAGATTGACGCCCGAATCAAGCGCAACAATTGCGGTCATAACCTTGGTAATGGATGCCATAGGAAGCTCTTGATCTGGATTTTTGCTCCAGAGAACGTTTCCTTGAGCGTCAGTAACAATGGCGGTAGTTGCTTCAGTAAGTTTTGGCTCATCTGTTACAGAAGACTTGTTAGAAGAGGTATTTTCTGCCAAAACCGTAGTTGCGGGAGCAAAAGGAGCAGCTAAAACAAAAACAAGCAGCAAGCTAACAAGAAAAGCCAGCGTCTTATCAGAGAGCTGGCGCAAAGAAACATGGTTGTGCTTAAGGAAAGTCATAAACAACCTAACTTATGCTTGAGTGTTTTTACTATCTTTAACTATTTTAGCCGCTTCACCAGTATAAACAATTGCAGTAATTGCCGAGAAAACAATTCCTATATACACAAAGAAGATACCCAGTGCGCTGCTCTCAGAGTTAAGACCTGGAAGCCAGCTGACGTTTACTAGGCCCAGACCGGATACAACTGGAATGCCCAGAAGAAGCAGACTAAAACCAGTCATCAAAAAGGCAGTTGCAGTTTTACCTACAAAGACAACATCAATAGGACGCCTGCGGAATTTGCGCACAGCAAGTGCGCCAAGAGTAAGGTAAATATCTCGTCCAATAACAAAGAGTGGAATCCAGAGAGGAAGCTCACCAATAATCAAGAGACCAAGAACGCCTGTGATAAGAAGGACTCGGTCCATGATAGGATCCATGATTTTTCCCAGCCAGCTCACGGTTTGCGTTCTACGAGCAATCTGGCCGTCAAGGAAGTCAGTGACAGCTGCAGTTACATAACAGCCAAGTGCTACCCAACGATTTCCACCTGTTGAGAAAAGCACAAGAAAGACAATCGTAAGAATCAACCTGCAAAAAGTAATGACGTTTGCAACAGTAAAAATAGCGTTGGAAGGGTTGTTAGAACTACCTACTGGATCAGTAATAGTTCCCTCTGCCTGCGCCTTTGCTGCATCGGCGTCTGCTGCTTCTTTAATTTGGGATGCTACTTGATTAGCTAGCTGCTGCCTAGTTTGCAACGTTTCACTCCCCTTTTTGTAGAACATAACATGCGTCTATTTTAACGTAAGTTGCGCGATAGCAAATTATTCGCACATTTGTTTAACAAAGGACACAAGAACGCGGACACCCTGAGCATACACGCGTTTCTCGATGCGCTCATCAATGCCATGGACGCCATTTGCCTCATCTTCTGGTGTTGGCCTAAACGGACAAATACGCAGAATGGAATCGCAAATTCCCTCATATCGGACAGAATCGGTACCACCGCACACAAATGACGGGACAAAGGTAACACCTGGATGATAGTGTTCCATAATGGCCTTGAGCTCTTGGTAGCCAGCACAAGTTGGAGAATCAATTCTTCCTGCTGGAGTTGAGTGTAAAGCTTCAACCTCAATATAAGGGTTAACTTGGGCTACTACTTGTTTGATGTGTTCAACGGTTTCTTCAACGCTTACACCAGGAAGCAGCCTTATGTTGATAGTTGCGCTGACATTACCAGGCATAACGTTAGCCGCACTACTTGAACCCTCAAGCATGTTGAAAGCGTACGTGGTGGTTACAAACGGATAAAGCTCTTTGATCTGAGCTGCGGCAAGAGCAATCTTATCTGAATTGGCATCTACGTCATGTACCAGCGAAGCAAAAGGTTCTTCGGTGATTTCTGGCGCAAGAACCTTGAAGGTTTCTTTAACAATGTCATTAAGCTCAGGTTGAGGTTTAGCCTTAGAAAGAGCGGCAAGTGCGCAGCTCAAATGCTCAAGCGAAGTTCCACCAAACGGATTAGAGGAATGTCCGCCGTGACCAGTCGCAGTAAGTTTAACGTTCAAGAAGCCCTTTTGCGAGATACAGATGTCGGCCACGGTAGCCTCGGGCGCACCGTAAGCGCTGCCATCAAAAAACGTAGTGGTGCCCTCGTCCAGGAGGCAAGCTGCACGCATTTCTCGCGAGGCCATGACCTCTGCAAGCCTGGTGGCGCCGTGACTCAAGACCTCCTCGTCCTCACCAAATGCCAGGTAGATAGAGCGCCTTGGCGAGAAGCCCTGTGAAAGCAGATACTCAAGTGCCTCAAGCTCTCCCATAAGCATGTCTTTGATATCAAGCGCACCACGTCCCCAAACGTACGTGTCGTCGACATCTCCACCAAAGGGATCATGCGTCCATGTGTCTTCTGTACCAGGAACAACAGGAACAACGTCCTGGTGAGCAATAAGCATCAATGCAGGGAGCTCTTGATTGGATCCTGGAATCTCAATGAGGAGCGAGTGGCCTACCACTTCAACGTTAGAGGCCGCGGTCATAACATACGGGAAGCTATCAACAATGTGCTGCTGAAGACCGTCAAACTGAGACCAATCGGTTGTCTCTGCGTCGGTATACACCGTCTTAAAAGACAGCGCCTTTGCAAGTCTCTGAGACATTGCCTCTATGTTGAGCTCTGGATATTCATCCTCGTGAGCAAAGTGGTCGTAAATATTCATGGACCCTCTACCGTCTCGTAGCATTATTTCAATAACGTAATAATAACGGCTATTTTTACGCATTCCCCTACTCTTGCTGGTAGAATTAACAAAACACTCATTTAGCACACGTATCTTGGGAGCCCTGATGATTAAGCTTGTTCTTTCCGATATGGACCAAACGTTAAAACCCGCTGACACTCCGGCTATTTCAGAAAGAACTCATCAGGCAATTAATAATCTTAAAGCCGCAGGTATTGCATTTGGACTTTCTACCGGAAGACCTGTATATGATGCGCTTTCTTATCTAAAGTCTGACGTTTCCCTTACAGACACTGGCGTGTTTTCAAGTGGAAAGATTCTCTACTTTAATGGCAAGCTCATTTTCACCAAACAATTTACCTACGAGATGATGGAGAAGATCTACGAGGTTATTTCTCCAATGGATGATTGTTTGCTTACGTATTATCAAGAAGGTCCGCTTGAGCAGCCTTTAGATACGTCATTTACCTCTTGTTGGAAAATAGTTGATACCACTCAAGAGGTAGTAGATCATCTTGCAGCCTCGTTTAACACTTTTGTGCCAGGGCTTGGTCCGCAGTCCGTTCCAAAAGATATCCCTATGTATGCGGGAGGTCTTCTCTTACCCCAAGATGAAAAGCGCGCGCAAGAAATCTATGAGGCTGTTACCAGTGCAGTTCCAGAGGTTGAGTTGGTTTCTCCCTATATTGGTTGGTTTGACATCAATTATCGTGGTTGGAATAAGGCACAGGGATTCGAGAAGCTCATTGAGACTATAGGTCTTAAGCCAGAAGAAGTTATTGTGTGCGGCGATTCCGAAAACGATCTTGATCTTCTTAAGATTGCTCATCACTCATGCTGCATGGAAAACGGAACTGACGAGGCTAAGGCTGTCTCGAAGTATCTGTTGCCTAGCGTGTATGAGGAAGGTGTAGCTCAGCTCTTAGAGGCGCTTACAGAGGCTCAGGGAGACTTTGATTCTGAGGTTGTCCAGGCTGTCTTGAAGCATGCTGTATAGGATTAGAGTTTGATGCAGAGCGTGGCAATATAGTCATTCCCATACTGTGATAATCGATTCCTTTTATCACATGACTCATAAAAATCGATCATAGCAAGGCCATTTTTAAGTTGTCCTCTAATTTGAGCTTCTAAGGTATGGCTAAATTCATATCCATATTCTGGATCTATGGTTATTTTGCCTTCTTCTTCAAGCTCTCTTGAATTAAAAGGTATTGAAAACTTTAAAAGTAATTCCTCATCGGGTTGGTCCCATACAACGTCAGCGTCATACATGTACGTCCAAGGATTCATGAAGCCGACCATTAACAGCCCACCCTTTTTCAACACACGAGCCGCTTCTTTATACATGTTTTCTAGATCTTCAATGTATACATTCGAAACCGGATTAAAAATAATATCGAAAGTTTCATCTTCAAAAGGAAATGGTTTTGTCATATCAGCTTGAACGGTATTGATTTTTAGGCCTTCTCTTTTAGCAACCATCTCATCTTTTTGTAATTGAGATGTAGAAAAATCCATTATGGTTACGTCATAACCTTTAGCAGCAAAAATGGGACCCTGTTGTCCACCACCGCAAGCTAAGCCTAATATCTTTTTTCCGTTGGCCTTTTCAAACCATTCTGTTGGAACTTTTTTCCCAACCGTTAATGCAACAGAAATTGGACTATTTCTAGCTTCTTCTAATTCTTCATGCGTCAATGGCTGGGTATAGTCATTGTTTACCTTATTCCATCTATCTTTATTTAATTTTATATAGTCATTCATCTTATAATCTCCTCAAAATAGTGTTGTATTTTGATTTAAGTCGCATGTAGAACCATTACATTTTTCTTGTCCCTACAAATTATAATTTGTTTTCTCGCTGTTTGTGCCACATACATTTTTAGCTAATTGATACAGGTCTACAGAGCATGCAACCTAGTACACATAGTCTTATTTCTAAGTGTTATGTCTGAATCGTAAAAAAGTGGCTGCAGATGACACGTCAAATGCAGCCACTTTTATGTTACTCACACGTGTTTAATCGCGTGTTGCCAATCGTTTTGACTCTGCGGTTTTCTCCGCACTTCTACTTGATCAACCCGCTGTTCCTTAGCAGTAGCTCAATATCAGTGCCCTTGACGGCCTTGAGAGCTACCTTCAAGAGCATCTTCTCCTTGAACGAGAGCGGCGCCTTATCAAGCGTTTTCTTATCTAAGGCATAGTAAGTTGCCTTAAGAAGCTCTCTGATGTCGTACTGAGAACCCCAAACCTCTGGTACGCCCCTATCAACATCCATCAACGAGTAGACAGACTCCATACCAGTACGGATTGAGTATTCCGTAGTAAAGATGGTGTCGCGAGGAGTCTCGGCAAACTGTCCAATAAAGGCAAAGTTAACAGAACCCTCAGGGACAACCAGAGGCCTGTCCTCAGCCTTTCTTGGCTGGAAGAATGCGTTGATGTAAGGCATGAAGCACGTAGTTGTGTTGCAGCGGTTCTTGGCCCAGTCCTCAATCTTCTTGGTTGGAACACCAATGTGATAGAGCCACTCCTGGCACACTTCCTCGCCGGTGCAGTTACGCATAGCCTTCTTAACAAAGTTACCAGGTTTGTTGGTGCTCAGTGCATAGACCCAGATAAGTACGGTGTCCTTGTCCTGTGCTCTGAACTGTGGCTGACGGTTGATGGTCCACGAGAGGTACCAGTTATCGGTACTATCCTTGACGGTTACAATACCGCCGGTTGTGACCTTACCTTCTCTTGGATCTCTCTTGCAGACGCCAATAATCTTCTTGATTATCTCTTCGTCTTTTGTCTGGATAGTAGCGCTCATCCAGTTAGTTGCCTCAAAGTCACTACAGAAATTATCGGGATTGCCGTACTCACCATGCTTGGCCTGAGCGGCAATGTTCTTCCACAGATCCCAGGACTCCCCTACGCCATTTCTAACGTTGCTGATGTCAGGAGCAGTATTTTGATCACCATAGCAAGAGGTATCGGTGCAGCAGCCATTGGTGATAAACACCAAATCGTCTTCGGTTAGATCAATGGTTTGCTGTGAGCCGTTCTTCTCGTAAACAATTTGAGTAGCTACCTTTTTACCATTGGTGTCGTTGATGATGACGTTCTTGACGTCCATACCGTAGTCAACGCTTACACCGTGATTCTCAAGATACCTAACCAGTGGCAAAATCATGCTCTCATACTGGTTGTACTTGGTAAAACGCAGCGCAGTAAAGTCAGGCAGACCGTCAATATGGTGACAGAATCTGCAAAGATAGCGCTTCATCTCAAGAGCAGAGGACCACCTTTGGAACGCAAACATGGTCTGCCAATAAAGCCAGAAGTTAGTGTTCCAGAAAGAATCAGGAAGTACGTCACTAATCTTCTTGTCCTCAAGGTCCTTCTCGGGAGTCATAAACAGCTTTGCGAGTGCAAGTGAAGACTCTTTATCAAGCTTGAACTTCTTGTCTGTGTGAGCGTCTTTACCGCACTTCTCGGAAGCTCTACAGAGAGAGTAGTTTGGATCGTGCTTGTTGAGCCAGTAGTACTCATCAAGTACCGAGACACCAGGTGTTTCAATAGATGGAACGTCTCTGAACATATCCCACATGCACTCAAAGTGGTTGTCCATCTCGCGGCCACCGCGCATGTAGAAACCCTTGCTTACATCTTTGCGGCCATCGCAGCTTCCGCCTGCAAGCTCAAGCTTCTCGAGCAGGTGAATTCTTGTACCCTTTACTTGGCCATCGCGGACAAGATAAAACGCAGCAGCTAGACCTGCAAGTCCTGTTCCAATGATATAGGCTGATTTTTTGTCGGCATCTTTGGGCTTTTCTGGCTTAGCGAACGATTCATACGTTCCAGCAGAGTAATACATAACTTCCTCCTTAGTATTCCGCATCAATTACCTGCGAAAATTAGTAAGTCGCCCTTACCTTGCGTCCACTATAAACTTATAAACTGCTAAAGAAAATGCACAAAAAGAGCGGGCTGTCCGATAAAGTGACAGTCCGCTTACATTGCTTAAAATCACGACAAAGAGACTATTTTGTCGTATTGCTATTTGTTTCTTTTAGCGTTGGTCAGTGCGTGATTAAACGACCCATGAATAAGAGAATTGAGCCTATCAACAATGATTTTAGGATCTTCTGTCATTCCCCCATCAATCCACTCAAGCACTAATCCCACAAAACCATACTTATAAAAATTTGCGATAAAAATCTTATCCTCTTCCCTAACAACCATTCCCTCAGCTTTTTCCTCAAGCACATCGTAGAGAAGCTGATAGGTAACCTTATACAAATATTTGTATAAATAGTCCTGTGGCACATTGTGATAGATATTGACGATAAAGGCCCTGTCCTTTTTTATCATGTCAAAGATGGCGAGAAACCCCTCTTTCCAGGTATCGTACGTTTTATTTTCTTTGAGTGCGCGCTCTGCGTCTTGCTCACAAATCCATTCGGTAAGTTCAAGCGTGTCGTGAAAATGGTAGTAGAACGTTTGACGGTTCATCTCGCATTTCTCGGCAATATCATTAACGGTAATCTTGTTTAGCGGCTTCTCTAGCAGCAGCTCTTTAAAGGCAAACGCGATGGCCATCTTTGTTGTAGCCTTGCTCATGTTTAACTCCTGTAAATCTTTGAATGAGTTATCAAAGTATGCCGCGCTCCTACCGTGACAAGTTTTATAACCCAACGCCTATGAAATTGTTTCAAAAATAGCAATTAATTTGGCTTTTTTCGCAGGTAATGATGTGGTTAACTTGTATTAGTTAGATTAAGCTAACTTAATTTCTTTCATAGTATGAAGGGGGTCTTAGTATGGAAGTTGGTCACGAGTTTTTACTCCGTATGGGCAAGACAAGACTGCGCCCTGGAGGTATTGAGGCAACCAATTGGCTGCTTAACTCAGTAGAGATTACGCCAGAAACTCAAATTCTTGAGGTGGCTTGTAATATTGGCACCACTACGGTTGAGCTGGTAAAGCGATTCCACTGCCATGTAACCGCAATCGATCTCAATGCAGACATACTCCCTAAGACAAAGGAAAATATCGCGAGAAATAACATCGAGCAGTATGTAACGGTGGAACAAGGAGACGCTACAGACCTCTCCTACCCTGATAACAGCTTTGATGTCGTTATTAACGAGGCTATGCTCACCATGCTTTCTGATCAGCAGAAGACGGCTGCGGTTAAAGAGTACGCACGTGTACTAAAGCCAGGCGGTGTGCTCCTTACCCATGACGTGCTTTTGCTCAAAGAAGACGATGAGTTGGTCCACGAGCTCTCAAGAACCATTAACGTCAACGTAAAGCCTCTAACTCTTGCAGGTTGGAAGAATCTCTTTGAGTCAGCAGGTTTCTGCCCAGAAACAAAGAACGGCAAGATGACACTCATGAATCCGGCTGGACTTATTGCGGACGAAGGCGCTGATGGTGCTCTAAGGGTTATTAGAAACGGCCTTAAGCCAGAGAACACTAAGATGTTTACCAGCATGTTTACGTTCTTTAACGATCACGCTGACGACCTCAACTACATTGCCGTAGTGAGCAGAAAGCCAAGATAGCCTTCGCTTCAGGCAAGCCATCGTTTCAAGCAAGGCATCGTTTCAAGATAGGCGCACGATCGCCCAAAACAGACATTCATCGAGCTAGACTCGGGCTCGATAGCAAAGAAGGAAGCCGGCATCTCTACCGACTTCCTTCCCTTTTGTGCATTATGTGCGGAGCTTACTTGGCCTTTGCGCAGGCAGCCATAGCAACGGAGCCAATGTAGTTGACTGGGTTGGTAAAGTTTGGCTGGAACAGAAGGTCAACTGCTGCAAGGTTGTCGATAGTCATTCCAGCGGCAATTGCAACGGACACAACGTTTGCTGCCTGAGCAACATCGTCATGTGTCGAGAAGAACTGTGCGCCCTTGATAAGGCGAGTCTCTGGATCCCAGACAAGCGTAGCGGTAACTGGCTCGGTGGTCAGCATGAACTCAGGACGGTAGTTCTCGGTGATGGAAACGGAATCATACTCATAGCCACGAACCTTGCCACCCTCAACGGTGAGACCTGCTGCAGCCATGGAGTAGTTGTAGAGCTGAACTGCGCTGGAAGCCTGAGTACCTGCGTATGCAGCAGTTGGCTCAAGCATGTTGGGACCAACGTGCAGACCCTGGCGGACAGCGTTGGTTGCCAGTGGAATGTAGTCCTCTTTACCAGTGACGTTGAAGATAATGGAAGCGGAGTCACCAGCTGCAAAAACGCCAGGCTCACTGGTGCGCATGTACTCATCAACCTTGATGGCGCCGTTAGGAAGCATATCAAGCTGGCCGTCAAAGAGGTCAGTACGAGGCAGGAAGCCAATGCCCAGAATTGCGTAATCTGCAGTGTAGGAGCCCTTATCGGTAACAACGGTGACGGAATCGCCATTGTCCTCAAAGCTCATGACCTTCTCGCCAAGTGCGAGGGTAACGCCGTGCTCTTTGTAAGCATCCTCAACCTGCTCGGTGATTGCCTTATCAAAGTTCTTTGCAAGAACGCGAGGAAGCATGTCAATGAGTGTGACGTCCTTCTGACGCTCAGAGAGTTGCTCTGCAAGCTCAGCGCCAATGTAGCCAGCGCCGATGACAATGGCGGACTTGGAAGATGCCATGGTGTCGTGAATGCGGCGACCGTCAGCCCAGTTCTTGCACTGAAGAACGCGAGGTCCGTCAATACCAGGCAGTGGAGGAACAATTGGCTTTGAGCCGGTGGTGACTACGAGATAATCAAAGTCATCCTCAAAAGTCTCGCCAGTCTTGAGATCCTCCCAAGCAACGTGCTTGGTCTTAACGTCTGCAGAAGTGACGTTGGTGGTCATATGGACGTGAGCGCCAGCCTCTGCAAGGGCTTCTGGAGAGCTGTAGAACATCTTGTTAGGATCGCTTACGTGGTCACCTACCCAAAGAGCAATACCGCAAGACAGGAAAGAAACCGTGTCATTGCGCTCAAAGACGTGAACCTCCCAATCTGGGTGTGCGCCCAGGATTGAAGAAGTGGCAAAAACGCCTGCATGGGTACAACCGATAACTGCAACTTTAGCCATAGAAACCCCTCTGTTAAATGCTACTAATGACTAACATTAATTGTTACTTCGACAGTGGCATTATGCCACATTCTGTTATCGAGAAGAGCGTCATTCTTGAACGTTCTTTAATAAATCGAATATTTGGAGTTCGTGAAGCAATTTGGTTAAAGATCTTTACACATTGGCGAGAAAAACTTAGTGTTTGTACAGGTCGATTATGAGGAGACTGGGATGTTTGATCAGACTATTACAGAATGCATGATCTTTAATCCAACCCTTGAAAGAGCATTTAAAATTGCTCCGAAAGAATTTGTCCCTGCGTATCAATGGTTTATTGATCATGAAGATAGCGAAATTGATAAACTCCCCCATCGTCTAGAAAAAGGATTTACTGTTGGCGGAATTCCTATTTCTAGGGATTCCGGAATCTATAGTCCGTCTAAAAGCAAAGTTTCTTATGGATTAAAGCAGTACGCACTCTCAGTTCATACTTCAAATGGTAATGGTCTTTATGAAGATGGAGAGCCAATTTACTATTCTGATGATACCTGGTCAATTGAGTACAGCGAGCATATTAAGACTCAAGGAAACCAAGTACAGTCAAAGTTGTATAACGCACTTTTAATGAATTGCCTAAATGACGGCCTTCCCATTGGTTTATTTATCAAGGATAAAAATAAGAAATATAAAGTGATGGGATTAGCGTTTGTGGAGCGTTATAACAGCGCTACTGGAATGTTTACTCTCCATGGACCGGTTAACGCCAAAACAGTTAATAATTCATCTTTTATTTCAGCAGGTTTTGATGAACTCAAGCCAGAGATTCAAAATCAGCTTGAGCAGATTGATGACACTGATGAGCGCATTAAGGAATTCAGAGAATCCGTGCGCAGACAAGGACAAGCTCAGTTTAGAAATAACTTGCTAAAGGCCTATTCAAATAGATGCGCTATTTCTGGAAATGATGTCCCTCAGGTTTTACAAGCAGCTCATATTGGTCAATATCGTGGACCTAAAACTCAAATGGTTACCAATGGTATTCTTCTAAGGTCTGATCTACATCTTCTTTTTGATGCACATTTACTTTCAGTTGAGCCCGATAGTAAGCGCATTAGATTATCGAGGCTTCTGGATAAAACCGAATATATTGATTTCAATAAAAAGCAGTTGCATATGCCTGTTTATCGTGAAGCTTATCCAAATGAAAAGCAGTTAGAAAGGCATTTTAATCAATTTATGGCTGAAACAGAGATTTTGAGCTAAGGCTTTATTACATGATTTCTAGTTCGATCCATGAGCAAAATTCGTTAGCAAAATATTGGTGAGATTTTAATAGATCAATATGAGCTAGAAGATCCTGTAGCGAAGGATTAAAGTCATAGCCGTTTACTTTTAAGAAAGAATATATAGCAATTGCGGCCAATAATTCATTGTGGGCTTTAAGAGGCTTTAAGTTGATGATATAGAAGACATATGCAAAAGCATTCCAGCTAATAGATGGGCATTCAATTTCAGTTAAAGGTACCTTATCGTAGTTATCACAAATTTGAGCAAAACATTTAAACACAGTTTGACTATTTTGTATTTTTGGATCAATTAATTTACTAAGATTCTTTAGGTCATTAACTGTTAGTCTTTTCATCTTTCCCTCCTTAACAAAAGGAAGAATATCGATCTTTATCTGACTTTGGCAGCGACCAAGTTAGATCCACAAAATCCACGATCAAAAAACACCTCCCAGCACATAGCTAGGAGGCGTTTTAAGGAAAGGACTAGAGGGGTTTCTCGCCAATTAGGCAAGCATCTGAGCAAGATCCTCGGAAGCATCGCCGATTGGGCCAATACCATAGTTCTCAACAAGGATGTTAAGAACGTTAGGGCTGACAAATGCAGGAAGGGTTGGTCCAAGCTTGATGTTTTTGATGCCAAGGTGCAGAAGCGTCAGAAGGACGCAAACTGCCTTCTGCTCGTACCAAGACAGAACAAAGCTCAGTGGCAGGTCGTTAACGCCGCAGTCAAATGCATTTGCAAGAGCAGTTGCAATCTGAACAGCACCGTAAGCGTCGTTGCACTGACCAACGTCAAGAATGCGAGGAATGCCACCAATGGTACCCAGGTCAAGGTCGTTGAAGCGGAACTTACCGCAAGCAACGGTGAGGACAACGGAGTCTGCAGGAGTCTGCTCAACAAACTCGGTGTAGTAGTTACGACCAGGGCGAG
>CAUPCM010000003.1:0-100917 GCA_963509815.1 uncultured Atopobium sp.
TTGCGTGGTGCGCGGCGCGGGGAATAACTATACGCACTTACGACTCGTTTGTGAAGATGATTTTGTATCTTCTTAATTCCTCCACAATTTCTACACAATTCGCAGTCTTTAGTGAACTGGGAGTATTTTACTCATCAAATTACGTATATATCCTTGTGGTAATCCCTTATTTTTCATCTATATATAGTGTTGTCTTTTTACTTTAGCTTTTTACGCATTTTTGACATTATCTTTGTACAAGTTTTACGCGATTTTGACGTTGTCTTTTTACGCGCCTTTACGCTACCTTTTGTGGTGTCTTTTTACGCGTTCTTGCGCTGCCTTTTGTGATGACTTTTTAAACGGACTTCTCGACACGCTTTGTTTGGCTATATCTCGTCTTTTACAATCTGGCAAGCTGCGTCAAGGAGCTGATCGCGCAGTGACTCGTTAGAAGCCTCAGAATACACGCGTACCAGGGCATCCATACGAGAAGGGCGAATAAGTACCCAAGAATCATCTTTAAATTGAAGCTTAAGACCATCGGCATGACTTACCGATACAGGAACTTTACCTGCGACGTTTTCTGGATTAAGACCTGGAAGAATGTTTCTGAATGCTTGTGTAGCTGCGGCGTCAAGTCGTACTCCTCGCCTGCTATAGCACATGCGACCCAGCTCAGCCTCATCCTCAGCAACAAGCTGTGAAAGCGATTTATGGGTGTACGCGAGCATTTCTACGACAAGCAGGGCCACAAGCAGACCGTCTCGCTCCAACAGATGACTTGGAATACAGATTCCACCGTACTCCTCTGCGGCGAGAAGAACGTCTCCTTGCTCAATCTCTGAATAGAGTCGAGCAAATCCAACGGGCACGCTTGCGGATTCCAGCCCAAGATGAGCTGCTTGCCTGGACACTGTTGCGGAACAGGTTAACGTAGAAACAACTCGACCAGTTTGCTTGTGGTTTTGTACAAGATGGCGAGTGATGAGCGGGATAAGCTCGTGTGGACTCAGGAGTCGGCCGGCCTCATCTACAGCAGCAGCACGGTCTCCGTCGCAATCAACCAAAAGGCCCAGCTGTGCATGGCGGCTTACCACCATCGAAGAGCACTCATCAGCCCAAGGATCTGCTGGTTGTGGGTGAATGCCACCAAAATCCCTGACAGGACCTTGGTGCATCTGATGTACAACGCATCCGGATGCGGAAAGAACGTCGGCAAGCAGGTCTGTTGCCGCGCCATACATAGGATCAACTACCACGCTCGGACGCAGCTCCTTGATAACAGACACATTAATCTGATTAAGCAGCGCACTTTTATAAGGCGTCACAATATCTATTGTGGTAAAAGTTCCACGCTGATCTGTTGGCTCAAGCGGCGTTGCGGATTCCACGCGCTGAAGAAAATCGCGAGAAACAGGACCTCCATTAGCAGCGCGAATAATCATGCCGCAATATTCGCAGGAAAGCTCAGTTGCAGAAATAATGAGGCCACCAGCCACATCTTTATGATGTGCACAGGCCCAGCAAACAGATGGAGTTGGGCAAAAAGTCTCGGACACACGCACGTCTAAACCAAAGGAAGCCAATGTTGCAGCGGCTTCAAGAGCAGACGAATCTGCTTCAAAGCGTGTGTCAAAGCCGACAAACACAATACCGCCAGGCAGCTCCTCTGACCAGACGGTACCAAGGGCCTCTGCAAGTCTAACTACATTATCCCTGGTAAAGCCTTTATCATAGCGGGCTTGCCAGCCATCGCTGCCAAAACGGAGTATGTCGGGTCTTTTATCCAATGCGGTTGGCATAGCTGCCGAGCGCCTCTTTAAATGCTGCTGCAGAACTCTGATCAGAGAGTGCCATACGAGCATTAGTTGCTGCCCAAGCTGCAGGAGTACCGGTATCGCAGCCCTCTTCCGCGTCGATTACCAGCGCATACATCTCTTCCTCAGCAAGCAGGCGCTCCATTGCATCTGTCAGCTGAATCTCGTTGCCGGCGCCAGGACCCTGAGTTGCCAGGAGCTCCATAATCTTTGGAGAAAGCAGGTAACGACCAACAATAAACAGGTGAGAAGGTGCGTCCTCTGGACGGGGCTTCTCGACAAGGCCTGTTACCTTCCAAATAGCACCCTCGCCCTCAGAGTTATCTGAAGGAGAAGAGATGCACTCACCTGCGATAATACCGTAGCGATTCACCTGATCTGCAGGTACTGGAGCAACTGCAATGACGGATGCGCCATTGTGCTGCTTGGAAATCTCTGCCATGCGGATGCACATCTGACGGTCTGGAACAAAGTAATCGCCGAGAAGTACAAAGAATGGCTGGTCACCTACACCGTCTGCAGCACAAAGCACGGCATGGCCAAGGCCACGAGGATTGTCCTGATAGGTAAAGGAAACAGGAAGCGCAGAAGCTGCATGGACCTTCTCGGCAAGGTCTTGCTTTCCACGAGAAGAAAGGTCTGCCTCAAACTTCTGGTCTTCAGCAAAGTAGGTTTCAATCTGTGGCTTCTCGCGAGAATTGATGATGATTACCTCATCAACCTCTTCTGGCTCAAGAGCCTCTTCTACTACGTACTGAATGACGGGCTTATCCAAAACAGGCAACAGCTCTTTAGGGGTTACCTTTGTTGCAGGTAGAAAGCGCGTACCTAGACCAGCTGCTGGGATAATTGCCTTCATGTGTTTGCCTTTCACCTATGAGCCCTGTTGGCTCTGCACACCTAACGTGTGCTTGTAAGAATGACGGTTTTGCCGCCGATAAACTCAAATGACAGGCGCTTTTATACGTACCTAGCTTGCATAAGCGCCAGGTTACGTTACTTGCTTGGAATCTCAATTCCACGCTTCTCAAGGAATTCAATGAGCTTAGCCAGCGTGTCTACAGAAAGTGAGTGCTCCATAAGGCAAGCCTCTGCATCTGCAGTCTCTGTGTCTACACCCAAGTCCTCCTCAAGGAAGGTGCGAAGCGCACGGTGAGCACGCCATGTGGTACGGGCATTTGCCTCGCCTTCTTTGGTCAGCGTGACACGACCATAACGGCTCTGCTCAACCATGTCCTGCTCTTTAAGCTGGGACAGTGCCTTGTTGACGCTTGCCTTGGAAACATCAAGACTCTCGGCAATATCAACGGAGCGGACGCTCTTATCGTCATCTGGCTGCTCAAGTGCAATTCGATAAATTGCCTCGAGATAGTCCTCGCCGGCTTTTGTCAGTGTGTGGTCGTTTTGTACGTTATCGTTGGCCATAAATCTCCTCCGACGACTGCTTGACAGTCTTTTTCATGCAAAATCAGTTGCGCTACGCAACGAAAATATTTCTAACACTTGAATGATACCCAAAAACGGCGCTTAGTTTTACTGGCGAGAAGAGCTGTTTGAAGATTCTGAGGACTCTTCTGAACTTTTCTCGGCAGCCTCAGCATTTGCCTCGGCATCTGTTTGTCCGTTTAAACTAGATGGATCGTCTCCTGCATCAATTACTTTCATCATCTTTGCAAGTGCATCTTTATCTGCAATAACATACGACTGGCCATCAATTTCTGTTCCCTCGGATGGTACGTATGCCGTATAGATATCCTTGTCAGTGTTCATGCCAATCATCTGAGTGCCCAAAGAAATAATGTCTGAGACAGATAGATCGGTAATAACCATGCTTGCTGTTGAATTGACAGTATTTGCAATGGCTACAGGGTCTCCTGTGTTCAGAATCTGAGCAATCATAGCCTTGATGAAGGTTCTCTGATGGCGCATGCGGGTGTAATCGCTGTCTGCAAAAGCGTAGCGAACACGAGTAAAGAAGAGTGCTTGAGCACCGTTCAGTTTCTGAACGCCAGGGTACAGTTCAACAACGTCGCTGAAGTTCTCTGTGTCACGCATGTACTGCTCAACGTTTACGGTTACGCCACCAAGAGCATCTGTAATGCCTGCGAGACCATCAAAGTTGACCTCTGCATAGTGGGCAATATGTACGCCGCACAGTTCATTTACAGCTTGTACCATGCCATTTGCGCCGTCATAGTAGTGGACGGCGTTAATCTTCATGTAAGAACCCTTCCACAAGACACGGGTATCTCGTGGAATAGAGAGCATAGTCACACGCTTATGGATAGGGTCAACACGCGCCAAAATAATGGAATCCGCACGATATTCAGTCTCGCCAGGTCGACCGTCGGTTCCTAGAAGCAGCATATAATAGGGGTCGCTTGGTGCAGAAGGCTCCTGAAGCGTCTGACGAAGCTCAGCAGTAATGACCTGTGAGTTATTGAGCTGTGCCTGAACGCTTGCATACCAGATACCTGCGCCCACCACAGCGGCAACAAAAACAGCAGCAAGAACGCCCAGAAGCGACCTGACTACCATCTGCTTTCTGAAGACACGCTTACGACGCTTGTGGTAGCCCTCTGCCTGCGTGCGACTAAAAGGAGAGTTACTAACCGCAGCGTTCTGCGACGTATTGGCTGCAGCGCTTGGTGCAGTACCTTGGGTACTTCCCGTAGCAGTATTTTGTGCAGTGTCAGCCGAAGCGCCCTGTGCGGCCCCGTTGTCGAGCAGTTTTGCATGCTTTGGTTTAGTTGACACAAACTATCCTTCGATAAAGTCGTCGTCTGGAATGGTAGTGCGCTGAGCATCTGCTCCCAGCGTGACGAGTTTCTCGACAAATCCTTCGTAACCGCGGTCAATGTGATGAATGGCAGAAACGATTGTTTCTCCCTCGGCCACAAGACCAGCCATAACAAGCGCAGCACCACCACGAAGATCTGGTGACTTGACCTGCGCCCCCTCAAAGCCGGAGACGCCGCGAACAATAGCGTGATGGCCCTCAATGGTAATATCGGCTCCCATGCGAGAAAGCTCAGACGCCAACATAAAGCGATTCTCAAAGACGTTTTCTGTAATGATGCAGGTACCCTTAGCCAGAGCAAGCAGCGTCATGGTCTGTGCCTGCATGTCTGTTGGAAAACCCGGGAATGGCAGCGTCTGGATATCGATAGCTTTAAGATCTTGCTGGCGAGAAGCCCTTGCCCACCTATCTCCGGTCTCGATGGTAATGCCCATCTGCTCATACTTCTTAAGTACCAGGCCAAGGTGATTTGGCTCGAAGCCGTGAACAGTAATAGGCTCACCAGTAAGCGCGCCAATAGCCAGGAAGGTACCAGCCTCAATGCGGTCGCCGACAACTTCATGCTCAACAGGATGCAGCTCTGTAACGCCGTGAATCTCAATAACAGGAGATCCGGCACCCTGAATGTTGGCACCCATTTTGTTGAGCATAGTAGCAAGGTCAACAATTTCTGGCTCACGAGCTGCGTTATCAATGACCGTTACACCCTTGGCAAAAACTGATGCCATCATCAGGTTTTCTGTTGCGCCAACGGAGGCAAAGGCTAAAGAAACGGTCTCGCCGGTTATGCCGTGAGGAGCGCTTGCGTGAATATTGCCGTGCTCAACCTTAAATTCAACACCCAAAGCCTCGAGGCCCAGGATGTGCATGTCAATTTTGCGAGCACCGATATTACAACCGCCTGGCATCGCCACAACAGCCTTGCCAAAACGAGAAATAAGGGGACCCAAAACAGCAGTTGATGCACGCATCTGTGCAACAAGACTGTAAGGAGTCTCCCAGCTTGTAATATCTGTGGTATCAATTTTGAGCTCGTGAAGACCAACGACTTCAATGCGAGCGCCTAACGTCTTGAGCACCTTGCCCATGACGTGAACGTCTGCAATATTAGGAACGTTAGTGAGTGTAGTAACACCAGGAGCCATGATGGTTGCAGCCATCAATTTAAGGGCAGAGTTTTTTGCACCCTCTACAGTGACCTCTCCTGTGACAGAACGGCCACCTACTACTTTTATGACGTCCATAAACCTCCGAAAACGACAGTGAGAGAATTTTACTCCTCAACCACTTGCTTCAGAAGTAGATTACACCAGTCTATCTTTTTTTCGTAGTAGGCACGACGATTATCGTCTTCTGGAAGAGAAAGCATCTGGTCAATGACGTCATCTCTTGTCTCGCGCACAACATCTGCATCAATGTCATCAACGCGACGAGCATGATCTGCCAAGATAATGACTCCTGTTGGATCGATTTCTGCGTATCCACCAGAAATCACTATCTTGGTCATAGATTCTTCATTCTCTGGATGAGGCATGTGCAGTCTTACAACACCATCGCCAAGCGCAATGATTTCTGGTGCGTGGCCTGGCCACACACCATACTCTCCATCTGCTGAAGCAAGAATCAGACTTTCAACGGTTCCTTCGTAAAGGAGCTTATCTGGTCTGACAAACTGACAAGTCAACTCAGCCATGAGAAATCCTAGTTCTGTGAGCTATCCGAAGCGGACATCTTTGCAGCGCGCTCGCGAACATCTTCGATGGTGCCTGCAAAACGGAATGCCTGCTCAGGAAGGTCATCGCACTTACCGTCAATAATCTCTGCAAACGAGCGGACAGTCTCCTCAACGGTGCAGTACACACCAGGGTTACCAGTGAACTTCTCGGCAACGTGGAATGACTGAGAGAGGAACTGCTGAATCTTACGGGCGCGAGCAACGGTGCGCTGCTGCTCCTCAGAAAGCTCGTCCATACCCAGAATTGCAATGATGTCCTGAAGGTCGGAGTACTCCTGCAGGGTCTCCTGAACTGCCATAGCAACGCGGTAGTGCTCTGAACCAACAATGGATGGATCAAGAGCAGAACTGGAGCTGGCCAGAGGGTCAACTGCTGGGTAAATACCAAGCTCGGTAATAGCACGAGAAAGAACGGTAGTTGCATCCAAGTGCGTAAAGGTTGTAGCAGGAGCAGGGTCAGTAAGGTCGTCTGCAGGGACGTAAACTGCCTGTACGGAAGTAATAGAACCTTCCTTGGTGGAAGTAATACGCTCCTGAAGCTCGCCCATCTCTGTAGCCAGGGTTGGCTGGTAACCAACTGCGGAAGGCATACGACCAAGAAGTGCGGAAACCTCAGAACCTGCCTGAGAGAAGCGGAAGATGTTGTCGATGAACAACAGAACATCCTGGCCCTGATCACGGAAGTACTCTGCAGTAGTAAGGCCTGCAAGAGCAACACGCATACGAGCTCCTGGTGGCTCGTTCATCTGACCGTAGACTAGGCAGGTCTTGTTAATAACGCCGGACTCAGTCATCTCGAGGAAGAGGTCGGTACCCTCACGAGTACGCTCTCCAACGCCGGTGAATACGGAAGTACCACCATGCTGCTGAGCCAGGTTGTTAATAAGCTCCTGAATCAGAACGGTCTTACCAACGCCAGCGCCACCAAAGAGGCCAGTCTTTCCGCCTCGAACATAAGGCTCGAGAAGATCGATTGCCTTGATGCCCGTCTCGAAAATCTCTGTCTCAGTAGTGAGCTCTTCGAAGAGAGGTGCTGGGTGGTGAATTGGATAAAACTCAACGTCTTCAGGAATATCTCCACCGTCGACTGGCTGACCCATGACGTTCCAGACGCGGCCCAGCGTAGACTCGCCTACTGGCATCATCATTGGCTTGCCGGTGTCCTTAACGCGAAGGTTACGCTGAAGACCATCGGTTGACGACATAGCGACGGTACGAACAACACCACCGGGAAGCTGAGACTCAACCTCAAGAACGGTGCTGACGTGACCAACAGGCGTGTCATCCTCTACCGTCAGTGCGGTATAGATGCTTGGAACAGGTCCGTCGAACTTAACGTCGACAACTGGTCCAACTACGCGAACGATTACGCCATCGTCAACGTGCTGATTGCGCTTGTTGAGAATAGCTTCCTCAAAGGAAGAAGTCTCTACTTGCATATCTGACATTACATATCCTCCAATGCTGCAGCACCACCGATAATCTCATTGAGCTCAGTGGTAATTGCGCCCTGGCGTTCGCGATTGTACGTACGGCTAAGAGCGCCTAAGACGTTCTCAGCATTATCAGTTGCAGACTGCATTGCACGACGGCGTGCACCATGCTCGGCTGCAGCAGAATCAAGAAGTGCGTGGAAGATGACCGTCTTGATATAAGCGGGCATCAACGAATCAAGTACCTGAGAAGCAGATGGCGAGAATTGATATTCACTCTTGTTATACGTCTTCACCTGTGAGAGGGCTTCTTCGGTACGTGGTTTATTAGGAATCGTGAGTTTATCGCGCGAAATAGGAAGAAGTTGCTCTGTAACCTGCTCTTGGTCAACACGGTTCTTTGCATGCCAGTACTTGATTACGACACGATCAATCTTACCCTTGATATAGCCATCCATGATATAGGAGGCAATACGATCAGCCTGGTCTGCTGTAGGCTCAGAGGAAATGCCTACATAGGACATGGTGGGCTTGATATTTCTATACGTAAAGTACTCAGTTGGCTTGCGTCCGCAAGTAATTATCTCGGACGACACACCCTTAGCCTTAAGACGTGCCATCTCATGCTCAACCTCGCGTTGAGGCAGGATGTTAAATCCGCCTGCAAGGCCACGGTCAGATGCGATGACTAAGAACAGCACGTTCTTCTCGACTTTATGTGTAGCAAGAAGAGGCTGTTTCTTAGGATTAAAGCCAGCGCCTGCTACATTTGCAAGCATAAGGGTAATAGCTTCCTTATATGGCGAAGCAGCCTCGGCCCTATCAAGTGCCTTGCGGACACGCGCTGTCGAAATCATCGACATCGTGCGCGTAATCTGCATGGTGCTCCTGATGGAGCTCATACGCCTCGATATTTCGTGAAGGTTCGCCATTGATAATTACTCCTGCAATGAACCCTGGGTTACTGCGTCAAAAGAGCCTGGTGTGTCTGAATTAGCTTCTGCCTCATCCACAACCTTGTTTGGATGCTCTTCCAAGAACTTAGCCTTGAAGTGCTTAATGTGATCACTCAAGCGCTCTGCCTGCTCATCAGAAATCTTTCCGTTGCGCAGAGAGTTGCGGAGCTGTGGGTGATACTCACTCATGTACTGAGCAAGGCCATCACGGAAGAGAGCAACGTTCTCAAGATCAACGTCATCAATGAAGTTCTCTTTTGCAGCGTAAATTGCGCAAATCTGGTCTACTACGTCCAGAGCTGAATAACGTGGCTGCTTGAGAAGCTCCATCATATGAGCACCGTGGTTGAGCTGGTACTGCGTAGTTGCATCCAAGTCGGATCCGAACTGCGAGAATGCCTGCTTCTCACGATAACTTGCAAGGTCCAGACGAAGTGTACCTGCAACCTGCTTCATTGCCTTGACCTGAGCGTCGCCACCAACGCGGGATACAGAAATACCTACGTCGACTGCTGGGCGCTGGCCCTGGAAGAAGAGATTAGACTGCAGATAAATCTGGCCGTCTGTAATGGAAATGACGTTTGTAGGAATGTATGCAGAAACGTCGCCTTCCTGCGTCTCAATAATTGGAAGTGCGGTAAGAGAACCTGCTCCGTTTTCATCGGAGAGCTTACATGCACGCTCCAGCAAGCGTGAGTGCAGGTAGAAAATATCACCAGGATATGCCTCACGTCCTGGTGGACGATGAAGCGTCAGTGACATCTGACGGTATGCAACTGCCTGCTTAGAGAGGTCATCGTAAACAACAAGAACGTGTCCGCCTGGATGGTCTTTGTCAGCAGGCTTGCCGTCCTTATCGTTATACATAAAGAACTCACCAATAGCAGCGCCTGCCATAGGGGCAATGTACTGCATTGGAGCAGAATCGGCTGCGGTAGCTGCAACAATGACGGTCTTGTCAAGAACACCATGGCGGGAAAGAGACTCGCGGATGTTTGCAACTGTAGACGCCTTCTGACCGATGGCGACATAGATACAAACCATATCGGTGTTCTTCTGGTTTACGATTGCGTCAATTGCGATAGCGGTCTTACCGGTCTTACGGTCACCAATGATCAACTCACGCTGACCACGGCCGACAGGAACCATAGCGTCAATTGCCAGAAGTCCAGTCTGAACTGGCTCGCAAACAGGCTGACGCTGCATGATGCCAGGAGCCTTGAACTCAATAGGGCGACGATGTGTAGCGTGGATAGCGCCAAGTCCATCAATAGGCTGGCCCAGTGGGTTAACAACACGACCAAGCATGTCAAAACCAGCTGGAATATCCATGACGCGGCCGGTTGTACGGCACTCGTCGCCTTCCTTAATCTCAGAAACTTCGCCGAACAAAACAGCGCCGACTGAAGTTTCATCAAGGTTCTGAGCAAGACCGAATACGCTGTGTCCCGTAACGGAGCTGGTAAACTCCAGCAACTCGCCTGCCATAGCGCTGCGTAGACCAGCAACACGAGCAATACCGTCTGCTACCTCAATAACAGCAGATACCTCTTGCTGGGATACGGTTGAATTGACCTTAGAAAGGCGCTCTCTAAGCTGTGCCATGACGGCATCTGAGCTCAGCGTTCCTTCCTGTATAGTGGTCTTATCAGTCATTACAATTCACTTTCAACGTGATCTGAAGAGAGCCTACTCTTAATGTGAGTGAGCTGTGTCTTTACCGATGCATCATAACGATGATCACGTGCCTCAACTACAATGCCGCCCAAAATCTTGGGATTAACACGCTCAATAAGATACACCTGAGTATTGAAGTTCTTCTCGAGCTTCTCGGTGACCTTTGCACGTAACTCATCATCAAGAGGCATTGTAGTAGTTACCGTTACTGTAAGTGTCTTGTCTTCTTCTTCAAGAAGCTCCTGGAACGTAGCGGCAACATCATTGATAAGGTTGACATCCTCACTCGCCTGCATAGCACCAAGAGTCTCAAGAACTTCTGGAGAGAACTTCTTTGCGTGCTGCACCTGTACAAGGTCTGCAGTTGCACGACCCTCTGCGCGGCCAGCCTCCAGGAGTGCCCTGGTATAGCCCTCTACTTTTCTGTCTTGATCGTCTTTATTAGTGCTCATCTGGAGTACCTACTTCCGCAAGGTACTTTTCGGCAAGAGCACGCTGCTGCTCTACTGAAAGCTCGTTGCCAATAATCTTTCCGGCAATATCGACGGCAAGATCAACAACGGAATCAGAAAGCTCAGCCATGGCGTGACGACGCTCAGACTCTACAACGCCCTTACCCTTAGTAATAATCTCGACAGCTTCTGCCTTTGCCTGCTCGATAATACGAGCACGCTCTTCTTCGCCCTCACGCTTAGCAGCAGAAACAATCTCGTCTGCTTGCTGCTTAGCTGCGTCGATACCAGCTGCTGCGATTTCACGATCCTTGTTGGCTTCCTCGCGAGCCTTTGCTGCAGCGTCCAGATCGCCTTGGATCTTCTCTTGACGCTTGTCAAGCATACGTAGAACGGAAGGCCATACAAACTTTGCTACAACAGCAAAGATGATCAGAAACGCAATCAGAGCAGGAACAAACTCAGCGGGCTTTGGAAGAAGAATATCGGCACCACTTGCACCCTCTTCAGCAAGTGCGACTGAGGGAGCCATTGCCACAAGTAGAGCAGCAGTTGCGCCTACTGTGCTGGCTTTTTTAACTCCCTTACAAATCGTATTCATGCATTCCTCCAACGTAGCGTTTTCGCTGTTACAAACAGTAATTTACTTAACCATCAAGGTAACAACGAAGCCAATTAGGGTAAGTGCCTCGATGAATGCGCAGCCAAGAATAAAGACTGTGAAGAGACGACCCTGAACCTCAGGCTGACGAGCCATGTTGTTAGCGGCACTCGTTGCTACGACGCTAATACAAATTGCTGCTCCCATAACGCAAAGAGCATATCCGAAAATACCCACGATTCCTCCTTTTTCGCTCGCCCCTCTCAAGGCGACCAATATACATACCTATCATCAACTGAGCGTGGGCTCAGATGACTTCATCTTTTGTGCCGTTTGGCACCACAGTGTGGCAATGCCACCAACTAAGCGTTTTGCTTAGTGTTCAGACTCTACCAGCTGGATGTAGACAGTAGAGAGTAGGGTAAAAACGTATGCCTGAATGAAAGCAACAATAGTTTCTACCAAGTAAATGATAATCAACAGCAAGATCCAGAAAATCGAAAATCCTGCCTGGGCGGCTGTTGATGCGGAGAAGTTCTCAATCGCTGGCATAAAGTACATAGATGCAAGAATTGCAAACGTACCCATAACGATGTGACCTGCATACATGTTGCAGAACAGACGGACAGCCAGAGTAACCAGACGAAGGAATGTTGAGAAGACCTCAATAACCCAGATAACTGCTGCGATAACAGGATTAACGCCCTTTGGTGCAAGACTCAAGATGTAGCCAATAACACCCATCTTTTTTGCACCTACATACATAAAGTATCCAAGGGAGCAAAGACCAAGAGCGGCGGTGACACCAATGGTGCCAGTACCTGGGTGTGCGCCAGGAATAAGGCCAATAATGTTGTTGATCAGAATAAACATAAACATGGTAATCAAGAATGGGAAGTGTGTGCGCCACGTTTCTCCAAGAGAAGCTTTGCAGACGTCATCTCTGATGTACTCAATCAGATACTCAACACCATTAACAAAGCGTCCCTGAGGAGCAATGCTCTCTGCCTGCTTCTTCTTAAACCTAAAGCAGACAATCAGAAAAATCACGGCAGCGATTAAGAAATAGAAAATGTAGTTCGTGAAACCAAAGGTGGTGTTACCAACCAATGCGTGTGGCAAAAAACTTTCGAGCAGCTCGGCCATCTCTGCTGGCAACTGCGCAAGAACATCCACTCTGTCTCAACCTCCCCATACAATCTGCAACCATTTCAGATTGCCCGTCACTGCTCAGCATACTTGAAACGCAACGTAAGATGCCAAGAATATGCCACTTGGAGTATATTATCTACCACTCGGCGTGCATATTTGCGACGAACGGCGATACTAGCACTAAATGAATGCATAGTCACGATTACAAAATCAAATAATTGACTTATGCTCAAACTCTCACATTACTGACACATTTCGTGTTAGCTGCCGTTATTGATTCATTCAACTATAACACTAATAAACTGCTGTTACGTTGCTTTTCTTTGAAAGATACAATTATGTCCAGATAAAAATAGTTGTATCAATATTCCCTGTTATTCGCAAAGTTTTTGATATGTATCAACAGTTATTTCTTCTCGTAAAACACTGATCTGAAAAGAAAAATGATCCAGTGCGCATGTTCTGCGGACACTGGATCATGTACTAGCGTACGTATTCGCAACTCTATTAGATTGCGAGAAGAGCGATGAGCTTCTTACTTGGTGCCGTAAATACGGTCACCTGCGTCGCCAAGGCCTGGGAGAATGTAAGCATTTGGGCTCAGCTGACGGTCAACGGTGCAGGTGTAGAGGCGTACATCTGGGTCAAAGTCCAGAGTTGCCTTGACGCCCTCAGGGCAAGAAACAATGGTCAGGCAACGAATATCCTTGACGCCAGCCTCACGCAGGAACTGAATAGCGGCAGTTAGAGAGCCGCCGGTTGCCAGCATTGGGTCAACAACCAGGCAGGTACGGTTCTCAATGTCTGCAGGGAACTTGCAGTAATACTGGTGAGGAAGATGAGTCTCTGGATCACGGTACATACCAACATGGCCAACGCGAGCTGATGGAACCAGCTCAAGAATGCCGTCAACCATACCAAGGCCAGCACGAAGAATTGGAATAATAGCAACCTTCTTACCAGCAATGCGCTTAGCAGTCATGGTCTCAAGAGGAGTCTCTACCTCAACGTCCTCAAGTGGGAAATCGCGCATGGCCTCATAGCTCTCAAGAATTGCAAGCTCGTTGACAAGCTCGCGGAACTGCTTGGTAGTGGTTGTCTTATCACGAAGAATGTGAAGCTTGTGCTGAACTAGTGGGTGGTCAACAACCGTAAGTCTGGACTCATCGTAATCTGCCATAATGCTCCCTCCAAGAGCCTGACCTGCGTTTTATTTGAATGTCTGCAACTTTATCCTAGACAGTACATTCCGTGCAGGTTTGTGTATGTATTGCTTATGCAGCACTGTTTATGTGCTGTTTACTTACTCAGCGTCAACACCCTTAAAGTTAGGGTCATCCTCACGCATGATCTTCTCGACACGTCCAGTGTGGCGGCCACCTGCAAACTCGGTACTCAGGAAGGTGTCCACAATAGCCTCGTTGACAGCAAGATCAGTGAATCGGCCAGAGAGACCAATAACGTTTGCGTTGTTGTGCTCGCGAGCAAGTTCTGCAAACTGAACAGTCTGAACAGGAGTTGCACGAATACCAGGGACTTTATCAGCGGTCATAGCAATACCAATGCCAGTGCCACAAATCAGAACGCCGCGGTCTGCCTTGCCTGCTGCAACTGCGCGAGCAACCTTATCTGCAAAATCAGGGTAATCGACACGGTCGTCATTTGCTGGACCAAAGTCCAAAACCTCGTGGCCAAGCGACTTAATGTGCTCAATGATAGGATCTTTCTGGATAAAGCCAGCGTGATCGGAACCAACTGCAATACGCATACGTATCCTCCTCAGAAAATTCACTCCTATAGAGAGTACCGCATGCAGGCAAAAGCTGCGGCCAAAACACATAAAAGGGATAGGATTTTTATCTATTTTGCAAATCCCGCAGTGGCGAGAATATCCTCGGTTGCGATAGCGCCTTCGCGCAAAATGCGCGGCTCATCACCTGTGCAATCGACAATGGTAGACGCAATAGCAAGAGGTGCTGGACCTCCATCAAGCGTCAGATCCGCTTGCTCAACAAGGTCTGCCTCAAGACCACATCCATCAACCGCAGAAGGAGCTCCGTGCGTATTTGCACTGGTAGTTGCCAGAGGAGATCCAAGCTGCTCAGCAATCTGACACACAAGCGGCGAGTTGGGCATGCGAAGCGCAATGGTCCTGTTATCTGGTAAGACATACTCATCGGGAACGTTCTCTGATGCGGTAACCACCAGCGTAAGAGCTCCTGGCCAATAGGCTTCTACCAGCTTATTTGCCCAGTCATGTGTGATGTGCGCATACTTCTGCAGGTCAGATTTGCTGCCCACAAGCCAGGGAAGCGTCTGCGTTGAAGGACGCTGCTTAATCTCAAAGATACGCTTATGACCTGGGTTTTGAGGAGTAGCAGCGGCACCAATGCCATAGACAGAATCGGTGGGCATGATAAGTACGCCACCGCGACGCGCTACCTCAACAGCTAAAGAAACTACAGATGTATCTGGATTCATCTGATCAACTTTGATGTACTCTCCCATAAACCCTCAACTCTTTGTTGTGTGCGGCGCGATGTTATGTGCTGCGCGATGTTGTCTGATGCGCAGCGATACGCGTTACACAGATTTTCTCGCCAGGCGTCTGAAGTGCTACTTTGCTAGATGCGCCACAAGAATGCGCGGCCTGTGCGTCAGATCCTCTTTGACCTCAACAGACTCCCACACTCCCTGCTGTTCAGCAAGGTGTGCCGCCTTATCCAGGTGCCCCTCGTAGAGCTCAACACAAAGCATTCCTCCAGGTAGAAGCATACGAGGAGCCGCCTCGAGCAATCGCCTGTAGACGTCAAGGCCGTCCTCTCCCCCGTCAAGCGCGAGCTCAGGCTCAAAGCCTTTGACCTCGGCAGGCACCTCCTGCTCAAGCACGCTTGTAGGAATGTACGGCGGATTAGACACCAATACCGAGAAGGACTGTGCAAGCTCTGCAGGCACACCTTCTACCAGGTCACACTCAATGAGCTCCACACGCTCCTGGAGGTCCAAGGCGTCTCTGTTACGAGTTGCCAGCGCAATTGCCTTAGGAGAAAGATCTGTGGCATAGACGCGTGTCTGTGGGCGCTCAGTGGCAATAGAGAGCGATATGCAGCCCGTTCCAACGCCAACCTCAAGCACGCGCACTTCTCCGTCATTGTTTGGAGTTGCCGCGTCAACGCCTTCGAGCGCAACGTCTACCAGCACTTCTGTCTCTGGTCGTGGAATAAGCACACCAGGCTCACAGGTAAGAACCAGGTGCCTAAAGGGCATCTCGCCCGTCACGTACTGAAGCGGCTCACCCTCGGCACGGCGCTTAATAGCCTCACGCATGCGAGCGCGCTCATCCGCAGAAAGCGGCTTGTCAAAGTTAGTGTAGAGCTGCACGCGAGAAAGGCCTGTCACTGCGGACAGGAGCCATTCTGCAGAAAGACGTGGATGCTCATCACCCTTCTTGTCCAGGTGCTGAGTAGTCCACGTCAAAATTTTCTGGATTGTCCAAGCTTCATCTGTCATGAAGTTTGCGCCTTAGACAGCCTGAGCGAGTTTCTCGGCACGCTCCGCTGCAGCAAGAGCCTCAATTACGGATGGCAGCGTATCGCCAAGAAGAACACCGTTGTAGGTGCCGTTGAAGCCAACGCGGTGGTCGGTTACGCGGTCCTGTGGCTGGTTGTACGTGCGGATCTTCTCGGAACGTGCACCATGACCAATCTGGGAAAGACGCTCTGCGCCCTGCTCAGCCTGCTGACGCTCAAGCTCCATCTCGTAAAGACGGGCACGAAGCATCTGCATGCAGACCTCGCGGTTCTGAATCTGGGAACGCTGATCCTGAGACTGAACAACGGTATTTGTTGGCAGGTGAGTAATACGAACTGCAGAATACGTGGTGTTAACGCACTGACCACCAGGACCGGATGCGCAGTAGGTATCAATACGCAGGTCTTCCTGGTTTATCTGAATATCAATCTCGTCAGCCTCTGGGAGAACTGCAACGGTTGCGGTTGAGGTCTGAATACGACCCTGAGACTCAGTCTTAGGAACGCGCTGAACACGGTGAACGCCGGATTCATACTTCATAACTGAATAGACCTTATCGCCTGTGACCTTGAACTCAATGGTCTTGAAGCCGCCTGCCTCAGAAGGTGAGCTTGACAGAACCTCTGTCTTCCAACCACGAGCCTCGGCAAAACGCTCATACATCTTGAAGAGGTCGCCTGCAAAGATTGCCGCCTCATCGCCACCAACACCAGCGCGAATCTCAACGATAGTGTCCTTCTCGTCATTTGGATCGCCTGGAATCAGCATGACCTTGATCTCATCCTCAAGCTGAGGAAGCATCTCTTCATTAGCAGCAATATCTTCCTGCAGCATCTCTTTTTCTTCTGGATCAGAAGTAGCGTTGAGAAGCTCTTTTGCAGCCTCGATGTCATCAAGGGCAGTGATGTACTTGTTGGCGTGAGCAACCAAATCTGCCTGATTAGAGTGCTCTTTTGCCACGCGAGCATACTCTTTTGGATCAGAGACAACAGCTGGGTCTGCAAGCTTTTGCTCAAGCTCAGCATAGGCCTCGACGATTTTTTCTAGCTTGTCACGCATTCTTGCTCCTAAGATAAGTGCCTCGTGCGCGCTTGGCTTATAAGCCTGCGGCCAAACTGTAGCGCAAGCTGCTTGCGAGGTGAGATTTCAACTAAAGAAGTGTACCACCACTAGGCAGTTTTTAAACCGATACCTCCCTATCTGCACAGGATGAGGGTACACAAGTTACGTAATTGTGAGAAAATTACAGCAGGTTCATACGGTAATGAGGCGCTATGACTTCTAAGAACAAAACTTCACAACCAGATAACACGCCTGCTGCAGAGGACACCTCTTCTGATCAGAAGACCCTTGATGCCCAGACTGCTGAGGCAGCTGACACTGCTGGCGAGAAGACCGACGAGCTTGAAGAGGTCACCGACCCTATTGCTGCTGACATGGCTGCCGCTGACGAAGACTACATCATGGAAATTGTCAGCCCCATCTTCCCTGGTCTAGACGAAGACGGCGAAGAGGACAAGGATGACTCAGCTTCAGATGAAGACTCTTCTGAAAACGATGCAGACAGCACAACTGACCTGGAGAAAATCGTAAACGATGCAGCTCTAACGCAAGATCTTTCTGCGGTAGAAGCTCGCCTCAAAGAGCTTGAAGAGAGCGACCACGAACACTCAGAGGCCAAAACCGCCGAAGTTCCTTCCAAAAGCGCTACTAGCGCGAGTGATGCAGCGTCCGACGATGATGCAACCTCTATAAAAGATGTTGCTGATACGTTCTCAAGCTATCTTCGCAGTAGGCGTCGTGCGCTTTTTAGGTTTGTACGCCGCTACAGCTTGCTTTCTGGCATTCTTGCACTCTTAAGTCTTGCCCTTTTATCTGCGGTTATCGTCTTCTTTATTCGCGTGAGCAACGTTCCTTCAACAGATACTGTTATCGCTGACGCTCGCACACGAGCCGAAGCCCCAGCTTGGACTCCGGGCGAGTATGACGCTGATGAGTCCTTACTCCTTACGGGCATTGAAGTTGTTTCTCGCACCAGAAGTACCACGGCAATCTCCAGCGATGCCGCTCAGTTTGGCGCCACAGGCTACGCCAACTCTGTCGTACGCCTTACCTACACGGGTAACGCAATTGCTGCCACAAAGATTTCCAAGTTAGGATACGCAAATACCCAGGGTTGGAACGCTATTGGTGACGAAGAGACCCAATCTGTCTCCTACCAGGCAACTTCAGGTGTTTCCACAACAAAAGTCCTTGATGCCATCGGCGATGTACTAGCCAAGCTTGATGAAAAAAATCCAAACGAAGCTATTTCTTATAGCTCGCAGTTCTCTGGCGCAACGTTTACTGTTCTTGATGCGGGTTTTGATCGTGAACAGCAGACTTGCTGGGTAAGAATGTCAGGTGTTTCGCCAACCTTCTATGGCTCGCTCACCTGCGATATTACGGCTTCATTTACGTTTGATGCCTCTACGGGCACCTGGTCGCTAGACACAGTCAGTCCCTCGGCAGGACTTAAGTACGACTACAACGGACTGGTGGGAACGTGGAAGGGCACCTTTGTTAGCTGTGAAGCCAGTAGCGGCAGTCCTTGTTACGCTGGCAGAACTAATCCTTTAACGCTGACCGTAACGTCTGCAGGTTTTTCTCGAGATCAGCTGGTACTTACGGGTACTGCAGAGGGTGTTGTCCACAACCATGGAGCGCTTAACACCTCGTACCGTTGGTATCCAGGTGACACTGAGTTCAAGAACGCATCTGTCTCTCTGACTACTTCTGGAACCATCGGAGATCAAATTCAGGTTTCTGGAGTGGTAGATTTAACCAATGCAAGTCTGGATGCTCATTCTGCTTCTAGCACGTCCCTCAGCACAGCTCAAAAACCACAGTTGAAAGTTACTTTTGATATTGCTGATAACAGCGTGGTAGCTCAGCTTATTTCCACCCACACGGAAAACGGTCAGACCGTCACCTTTACTGATACCTACCAACTCTCCAAAGAGTAAAAATAATCCCGTCAGGCCGAGTCTTTCCTGACGGGATTTCTATCATCAAATTACGAGAAGTACAGAGGCCGTTTACTTCGCTTTATCTTCTTCTTACTCAGTAGCCTCTTCGTTGTTATTCTGGCCCTTATGCATGCGCCCACGAACAATTCCCACAATTGTGGGGATGATTGAGACCGCAACAATTCCTACAATCAGCAGCTCAAAGTGCTCCTGAACTACAGGAATGCCGCCAAAGAAATAGCCGAGAAGTACAAACATCGTGGACCAGGTTAGGCCGCCCAGAATGTTATAGATGCCAAAGTTGCGCCAGTGCATACCGCCCATACCCGCAATAAAAGGAACGAACGTGCGGATAAAGGGGAAGAAGCGCCCTAAGAAAATTGCAAGATGACCATGCTTGTCCAAAAACTTCTGGGTCTTCTCAAGATGCTCTGGAGTAAGTGCTTTGACCTTTCCAGAAGCAATGATTTTTTGACCAAAGAAGTGGCCAATCATAAAGTTCATCTGATCGCCAAGAATTGCGGCAGCCCACGTAATAACAAGCAACAAAACAATATTAAAACCGCCATTGTGGGCAAAAAATCCTGCTGCAAAAAGCAGAGAATCACCTGGTAAAAATGGGAAAAAGACTACACCGGTCTCAATAAAAACAATCAGAAAAACAAAACCGTACGCAGCAAGAGGGCCTGTGGCAATCATTGAAGCAATAAATGCGCGAGGATCTCTAAGCAGCTCAATGATGTAGTTTACAAAACCCATCGAAGTCCAATCGTCGTGACAAATGTCGCGGCAAACACACGATATGCCTAAGAAAAGCGCATTGAGTGGGAACGGATGCCCGCGAGTGACCCCTTATGGCTGCTGTCTCCCGACCCTGACCAGGTTCGAGGTGTCACGTCATCCGCACCCGCTCAATGCGCTGTAGATACTCTACCCTATTAGAGAAATCTTTGCACAGATCGTATCGCTTCTATGCATTTTTTGACGAATTTTTTTCAATTGCTTTGATGATCTTCTCGACGTTCTTTTTTCCTCTTGAGATACCTACATGCAAAATTCCAGCTATAGGAACAGATATGACGAGAAGAACTATGCCGCCCACGAGCACAGCCGTTGCCATAGAACTTGTAGAGAGACTCCCGTACACGCTGAGATATATAAGCCATGCTCCAATTGCAATACCAGAATAAGCAGCTCTTCTATAAACACTTAGTGTTCCAAGAGCTTTTGTCTGCATACGAGCCTCGACAACCAAAGGGTTATCCTCGTGTGAATGAGAAGCTGCTCCTACATAGTTTTTCTTGCTCATAAAAACTCTCAATCAAAAGTGGCATCGCCGTATGACGATGCCACTTTATTACGTTTGTCTTTTCTGCGCCAGACAGGATTTTGCGCAAAAAATTAGTAAGACAGACCTGGGTTGAAGACGCCAATAACAACGCCAACAAGTGCTACAACAACAAGAATAAGCATAACAACTGTTGGGCTGAGCTTCTTCTTAGTCATCAACCACCAGCAAAGGTATACAAACAGAAGGTTCAATACCTTAGGGAAGATGCCATTAAGTGTTGTCTGAATGTCAACACCAGCAATATTCAGAGAAGTTGTGACGTTAATCCATGTAGCAGCAACAGAGCCAATGACCATAGTACCAATCATAACAATGGAGCTACGGAGAGCCTCGGACTCAGGACCAACAAGTGCCTCAACAGCAGAAGAGCCCAGGCTATAGCCCTGATCGTAAGCAAACTTCATGCCGAAGTACATAATGAGGTTCCAGACCACCACATAGAACAGTGGGCCAAGAACGGAGCCGCCCTTAGAAAGGCCAAGTGCAATTCCAAGAAGAATTGGAATAAAGGTACCAACGATAATGGAGTCACCAAGACCAGCAAGAGGGCCCATAAGACCAGCGCGAAGACCATTGATGGTCTCGTCGTCGATTGCCTCGCCGTTTGCACGAGCCTCTTCAAGAGACGCGGTCAAGCCAACAACCATAGAACCAATCTGTGGCTCGGTATTAAAGAAGGTTGTATAGGTAGAAAGTGCCTCAACCTTTTGGTCATCAGTATCGTAAAGCTCGTCAACGATTGGAAGCATGGATGCAAGGTAACCAAATGTCTGCATGTGCTCCTGAGAGAAGCAGGTAAGATTGCCGTAAATCCAGCTCAAGAAAGACTTATTACGTGCTTTCTGAGAAATGGTTTTCTTTTCAGCCATGATTAAATATCCTCCTCTTCTTCATCGTCTGCGCTTACATTGCCTGATGTTGCAGCAGCCAAACGAACATTCTTTGCCTGCTGAAGCTGATAGTTAAGAACAGCAAAGAAGACTGCTACGACTGCAGAGACAATGAGGTTCAGGCCAAGTGCGCCAGCAAGGATAAAGCCAAAGGCAAAAGTTACCCAATCAAGAGGCTTAGTAATAACCTGCTTGCACAAAATTGCAACACCAACGGTAGGAAGAAGGGTACCAACGGTGAAGAGGGTCATCATTGGGATACCGTTCATAGGAAGGTATTCCTTCATGATGCCAACCATGCTCTCGCCAGCCATGCAAATGAAGAATGTTGGAATGAACGAGAAAAGAATGTGAGAAACCCAAGGGAATACAAAGTCAACCATTGGAATGGTCTTCTTAATACGACCCCACTCTTTGCTCTCCATTGCGCGCCAACCAATACCCTGCCATACAAGGTTCATGGTAGCGGTGCCGTAGAACAGAACAGTACCAAGAGTACCAACAGCTGCACCAATAGCAGCTGCCTGAGATGCAGCCTCAACAGAGCTTGGATCAAGACCATAAGCCTTGATTGCAAGAATTGCTAGAGGAATACCAATGTAGGAAACTGCACGAACATCAGCAGAAACAGTTCCACCAGGTGTTACGAGTGCAATGTAGACCAACTGGATTGCTGCACCAACAATAATGCCAGTCTGGACGTCGCCAAGAATGACACCAACGACAAGACCTGCAACAAGTGGACGACCGAGGGTATAGTTACCTACGGTAGTACCAGCCATGCCAGGTAGTGACGCAAGGCATGCAAACAAACCCAAAAGGGCAGCTTGAAACGCATTAATTGCCATAAAAATCGCCTTCCGAATACTACTTTACGTCAAACTTCTCGCGGAATTTAGGCCACTCACCAATTGCCTTTTCTTTAAGAAGAGCAAATTGAACGGTATAACCAGCTTTGGTTATATCCTCAAATGCCTGTCCCTCTTCTTGAGTAAAGGACTGGTTGTTGCCCAGCTTTACCGCACCAGGACGGTCATTACCAGGACCGATAATGACAGTGTTAATTCCTGGCTTAAAACCAAAGTCAACAAGAATTTTCTTCATGTCAACTGGGTTTTTAGTAATAAGAAAATAACGAGAATCGCTGTCTAGAACCTTCTGAGCGCTCTCTTTGAAGTGATCAAATGTCCAAACAAATACTTTCTTGTCAGGTGCTGCTGACTTGTAAGCAGACTTGAGGACAGGATTTGATGCAGCCGCATCATTTACTGCAATGATTCCGTCACAAGGAACCTCAAGGGCCCAACGAGTGACTGTCTGACCATGAATCATGCGGTCATCAACACGAACAAATGAAATCATGTTTTCTCCTAACATATTTCTTACGCAAGCAACTACGATCACTTGCAGTAATTACTAAAGGTCTTCCTCGTCATCGTCTTCAAGGGCTAGGACGATCTGATTAACGCCATTTTTTCCTTCATTCAGGACTGATGACACAAGAGCTTCACCACTTAGGCCATCATCGATTGCCATCAAAGCACCAATTGCCATGGGAAGATTGGCACCACTAAAAGCCACGGTATGAGAAAGCAGGCCTTTTTTGGCGAGAAGATCAAGCGCATTAGTAAGTGGAGATCCACCGATAATGTCACCAAGAACGACAACCTCGTCGTCAGCAGTAAGTGGCTCAAGAATTTTTGACAAATTCTCTCTGTATTCAGCTGCTCCCACGCCATCTTCCATGCTGTAGCTCAAAATGTTTTCTCTGGGTCCCATCAGCATGTCCATTACGCTATGCAGACCTGGTGCAAACGTTCCATGACTTACGAGCAAAAGGTACTTCATTACCGCTCCATTCCAGACATCTCCACTGTGGCTGTACTTCGGCTGTATCACAGCCGCACTACGCCAACACAAATTTCCAACCTGTTATGTAACTTGTTATGCATCAAAACTTACATTCCAAGCCAGGTGTCACTTGCCTAGCCGTTATAACACAAAGGTATACATGCGCTATTGGCATTCGCAAATTTTTAATATTTTTGATGTATTATTTTTTTTAAACTTTATTTAAAATATTCAATTAATTTAGCTTCTTTTAGATGAACAGGTGTTCTACCAGCATAAATAAATATGCAGAAATTTTAAGCATATATGAACATAAAAGTAGCAGTATTACAAATATTAGGTAAAGAAATATCCGCTCAACACTCCGCAAAACTAAGTTTTAGAAATACAAAAAGAAGGCCATACAAGATGACCTTCTTAACATGAAATAAAAAATAATTTTATGTTACGTAACGTGTTATGTTCTGTTCCTGCGATAGAAATCAACAAGAGACTGAGTTGAAGCGTCTTGCTTTGCCAGCTCTTCGTCGTTGTGAATTGCAGGGAAAATCTGCTTTGCAAGCTGTTTACCAAGCTCTACGCCCCACTGATCAAAGGAATCAATGCCCCACACAACACCTTCAACAAAGGTAATGTGCTCATAGAGTGCAATAAGTGTACCGATAGCACGAGGATTAAGCTCTTTACCAAAGATAGAAGTAGTTGGCCTATTTCCTTCAAAGACGCGTGCAGAAACCATCCACTCTGGCGTTCCCTCAGCACGGACCTCATCAGCGGTCTTACCAAAAGCAAGCGCTTTAGTCTGCGCAAAGAAATTGGAAAGGAAGAGTTCATGGACGTCTAGGTCTGCATCTTTGGTGGCAAAGGCAGTATTTACAAACGCAATAAAGTCAGCAGGAATAATCTGGGTTCCCTGATGGATAAGCTGGTAGAACGCATGTTGACCATTAGTTCCAGCCTCTCCCCAGAAGATTTCGCCTGTCTTTGAAGTAACCGCCGTACCATCCCAACGAGTAGACTTGCCGTTGGATTCCATGGTGAGCTGCTGGAGATATGCAGGGAATCTATGCAGGTACTGACTATATGGAAGTACGGCATGAGATGCTGCGCCAAAGAAATTAACGTACCAAACGTTTAAGAGACCCATGAGAGCAACAACATTTTGTCTCAATGGAGTGTTCTTGAAGTATTCATCAACCGCATTAAAGCCACTGAGGAATTCTGCAAAGCGCTGTGGACCAAAAACAATAGCCAGCACAAGGCCAACTGCAGAATCAACCGAATAACGGCCGCCAACCCAGTTCCAGAAACCAAAGGCATTCTCTGGGTCAATGCCAAAGTCTTCTACCAGATCAAGTGCAGTAGAGACAGCAACAAAATGCTTACGAATAGCCTCTGCTTTCTGAGCGTCTGAGCCATCAATAACGCCCTGCTCAGCAAGCTTTTCCAAAAGCCATGTGCGAGCACAACGGGCATTGGTAAGTGTTTCAAGTGTGGTAAAGGTCTTAGAAACAATAACGAAGAGTGTTGTTTCTGGATCAAGATCCTCGGTTTTCTCGCCAAGGTCAACAGGGTCAATGTTGGAGACAAAGCGAGCAGTAATACCAGCGTCTGCAAAAGGCTTCAGAGCCTCGTAGACCATAACAGGACCAAGATCAGAGCCACCAATACCAATGCTTACAACCGTCTTGATAGGCTTGCCAGAAACGCCCTTCCACTCTCCCGAGCGAACTCGGTCACAGAAGGCATACATCTTGTTCAAAGTCTGGTGAACATCGGTGACAACATCTTGTCCGTCAACAATAAGCGTACCTGCTTCAGAGACAGGACGACGAAGCGCTGTATGAAGGACTGCGCGGTCTTCAGTAGTATTGATGTGTGTGCCAGCATACATAGCGTCTCTACGCTCTTCAAGCTTGACTTCTTTTGCAAGGTCACACAAAAGATCAAGTGTCTCTTGCGTGGCAAGGTTTTTAGAAAGATCAATATGGAACTGATCTAGCTCAAACGTAAGATTCTTGGCACGCTGTGAGTCTTCTGCAAACCATTTCTTCAGCGTAGCCTTAGTATCTTTTAAGTTGGCGTAATGCTCTGTAAGTGCTTGCCAAGCTTTAGTCTGTGTTGCGTCAGTAGGCAAAATGCTTGGTGCTGTAGGTGATGCCATACCAGTCTCCTTCTTTTGACTACTTCAAGGATAGTCTGAGCAACGCTCATAAACCGTCACAATGTCGTTTTTCGTAAAAAATACGACAAATCATTACTAATAAGGCTCTCCCAAAGGTGGAACCTGTTTAATTGCAGCCCAGCGCATCTGCTTCTGATGAGGATCATCAAGCGCTAAAGCAAAATTATCAAGATTTACCATGCGCATTCCACACACACGAACAAGAGCACGGGGCGAGAAGTTCTTCTCAACATCAGTTGTAAGCTGGTCAAGCTCATCTGCGTATGCCTCGCGCACTGATGTAACTGCCGCATCATTTACCAAGAGTACCGTGTCAGGGCTAAAAGCACTTATCGCCTGCCTAACAAGCTGGGGATTTATAGAATCGCCTGTTTTTGTTGTGGTAAGCAAGGTAGCCCATGCCTCAGGA
This sequence comes from uncultured Atopobium sp., assembly GCA_963509815.1. GTDB lineage: Bacteria > Actinomycetota > Coriobacteriia > Coriobacteriales > Atopobiaceae > Lancefieldella. The sequence goes on from CAUPCM010000003.1 coordinate 25,831, forward strand.
GCATAGCCTAGGTGCTCTAAAGAAGCTTTAAGTGCAGAAAGTTCTACCTCTTCAAAGTCTTCTTGTCCCTTTACCAACAAAACCGTTGCAAAAGCATTGCCTGCCATACACACCCCCTGAGCAGCAAAATCTCCAAACTCGTGCGTTGTTTTTGCCATGTAGGCTTCTTTTCGCATAGATCTTTCGCTTGGCATGCGCACCTCTTTCTTATATGCCAACTATGCACGTAATTCACAATTTGAGCAAGTCTATAAAGTTATGTGTATACACTTTTCTAATTTGGGGATAAGTTTGCTAAGTGCTTGAAATTAAATGGCCTAAAGGCCGTGTGTAACTGGAGGTTCGTTATGGCACAGCAGCTTACTACTGCAGAGTTCGATTCTGTTCTTGCAAACGCAGACAAGCCTGTTCTTGTTGATTTCTGGGCATCTTGGTGCGGTCCTTGCCGTGCTCTTGGTCCAGTTGTCGAGGAGGTTGGCAATGAGATGGCAGACAAGCTTGACGTTTACAAGGTAAACGTTGATGACGAGGCAGATCTTGCAACTCGTTTCCGCATCGTCTCCATCCCTACTCTCATCCTCTTCAAGAACGGTGAGCCTGTTCACACCATGGTTGGCAACCTTCCTAAGGCTGACCTCGTTTCTGAGCTCAACGCTAACCTGTAAGTTCTTGTGTGCCACGCGGCTGCGCTGGCTTATCATTGAACTAAGCGGCGGTACGTCTATCGGCGTGCCGCCTTTTGTTACAAGGAGAACTAATGGCCGATAAAAGCCTTGACGCTCAAAAGACAGGACTTTTAACAGGAGTTCGCAAGCGCCTTTTTCTACAGCGCCTGCGTTCTAGCCTTTCTACCATCATTCTGCTTGTTTCTTCAGCAATTTTTATTTTCCTGTTGATTGACGTTTCTGAAGGAGACGTCATTGGCATTGATCACTTTGCGTACAGGCTCTTTGTTGTCCACCTAAGAACTCCCCTTCTCACTGAGATAATGGAAGGGTTCTCTGGACTTGCAAGTCCTGTCACCGTTATTGTCATGCTTATTGTGGTTGCCGCGTTTGCACCAGGACCAAGTGTTGGCAGGCTCGCCTCCATTAATCTTGGCGGTGTTGTCATTGTTGATCTTATCTTTAAGGCCATTGTCCAGCGCCCTCGTCCCGATGGTTTTAGACTGGTAGTTGAAACTGGCTATAGCTTCCCTTCGGGCCACTCGATGTTCTCGATGGCTTTTTATGGCCTGCTCATTTGGCTTGTCTGGCATTACGAAAAAGATAAGTTGCAGCGTTGGATTTGGTGCACCCTATTTTCAGGCGTCATCATTATGATTGGCGTCAGTAGAATTTATCTGGGTGTTCACTACGCCACGGATGTAATTGGTGGTTTCTCGCTTGCCCTTGTATGGCTAGTGCTTTTTACCAAGCTGATGATTCCATCGCTTATTTACAAGAAGAAAGTACCTCAAGCGAAGACTGACTAATAATCTCTGCGCTGACTACCTGGGCCGATTCTTCATCAACAATAATGCGTCCCATAGTTGCACCTTCGCGACCGCGTGGGTAGGTAGGACTTCCTGGATTCATTACCAGCGTATTGGTCCACTCATCACGCTGTACAAAAGGCTTATGCGTGTGACCGCAGATAGCAATATTGCATTTAACCAGGTCAAGCCTCTCGCGATAGTGGCATACCTGCCACTTAAGACCAGCTGCAAAGAAAATAATCTTTTTCTTTACCATGGGGCCATAGTTGTAGCAAAAGTCATTATTACCCAAGCAGAGCTTTACCGGAGCAATCTTCTGGAGCATCTGATAATCAGCGTTTGAGGTAATATCCCCTGCATGCACAATGTAGTTGGCGCCCTGCAGAGCTTCAAGCAACTCAGATGACAAATACCCATGCGTATCTGAAATTACATCAAACCTTACAAGTGCCATACCTAACTCCTACGTGCGCTTTTAAGCCTCTGGCGAGAAACCCTTTGAGCTTCTACAGTCCCAGTGCCCGCTTGAGTGCAACCACACGACGACGTGAAACCGAAATGTGACGCTCCTCAAATCCCTGAATAGTCAACTGTAGGATACCAGCAGAGATAACCTCAACATCGTCAACATACTCAAGATTCACGATAAAGCTACGATGAATGCGGAAGAATCCGTGTGGAGCAAGGCGCTCTTCAAGTTTTTGCAAAGAAATAGTAGACAAGAAGCGATCGTCTTCTGTGTAGATGCAAGAATAATCGTCTTTTGCCTCAATAAAGCGAATCTGATCAATAGGAACAAGAACCTTGCTGCCGCTCTTAATGACAGGAATACGCTCAATAGCTGCCATAGGAGACTGAGGGCGCAGACGCTCCTCAACCTTATCAAGAGCCTGCTCAAGGCGCTCGGTCTCAACAGGCTTCATCAAGTAATCAACGGCATTAACGCCAAAAGCGTCTAGTGCATACTCACTATATGCAGTAACAAACACAATCTGAGGAGGATTCTTCAACTTGTAAAGAGCCTCTGCAAGCTGCATTCCATTTGTCTTAGGCATAGAGATATCAAGGAACATAACCTCAACGCGAGACTCCATGAGTTTCTCGACAGCATCCCTTGCACTTGTGGCCTCAATGATTTCCTCGAGACGGCCGGTCTCCTCAAGCAAGAACCTGAGCTCAGAACGGGCTGGAGCCTCGTCATCAACAATCATGGCACGCATGTCATTCACTCCCAACGACCTAACGCAGCGTTAAGCAAAACCGATACTACTATGCTGTTGCCTGCAGAGCCGCACCTGCAAGCTTGAGTGTCACGCACGTACCCTGGCCTGGCTTAGACATGATTTCCATGCCAGATCCAGCGGCGTAGAAGCGCTCAACTCGCTCAGCTACGTTCTTAATGGCAATGCCCGTGCCCCCGTTTCTCCCCGAAGAATCCTGCGGGGTAGGACCTTGGCCATTAAGCAAGCGAGAAACAGTCTCTTCGTCCATTCCAAGACCATCATCAGCAACAGATATAAGAATATCATCTTCGTCGCGTGCGACGTGGATGTCAATATGAAGCGCACCTTCATCTTTCATAGCGTGCCTCACGGCATTCTCGACAATAGGCTGAATCAAAAAAGACGGTACCTGAATATCTTCGCATCCCTCATCGACATGCTCAGACTCTTGAATACGTTCTTCTCCAAAACGCGCCTTCTCAATTGTCAAATACCTGCGCGTTTGTGTCAATTCCTGAGAAAGCGGAATGAGCGCACCTTGAGAGCTCTCAAGCGTACGGCGATAAAACACAGAGAACTCGCGAAGCAGGTCTCGCGCCTTATTGGGGTTTGTACGCGTAAGAGATGCAATGGTGTTGAGCGTGTTGAACAAGAAATGCGGATTAATCTGTGCCTGCAAGGCTTTGACCTCAGCCCGAGCGGTTAACTCTGCCTGGCGATCAAGCTCATACGAGGAAAGCTGTGTGGAGAGAAGCTCGCCCAGTCCCTCAGCAATTGCAAGCTGCGTACGATCAATTTCAATACCGCGACGATAGTAGAGCTTGATAGTGCCAACTGTGTGATCCTGAACAATCAACGGAACAATGATGCCAAAGGAGCTGCCGCCATTGCCAAAGCCACCGCGCCTTTGTAGTACCTGCTGACGGCTATCTACCGAGACAAACGTCTCCATGCGGCCACTTTCCAGAACCTCAGTTGCAGGGCCAACCACTTTTGAACCAGGCATATGCGAGGTTGCAATATCTCCCTCAAAGCCCAATACATATTCTGTATCCGTGATGGAAATTGCGGCTGCAGAAGTTTCTGGAAGCAATAGTGTGCAGATAGTTGGCGCTGTTTCTTGCGACAAGCCTCCGCGTAAGGTCTTGAGTGTCTTAGAGGCAACCTCAAGTGTTCGCTCTGTTGCTTGAGACCTGGCGTGCTCATTACCAGGCTGGGTAGTGCCACCAAGAACAATGACCGTGGCAAGTCCTCCGCCTGCAACAAGAGCGGCAAACAGGTTGTCTGCCATGACGCTCCAAGAAAGCAGGCCCAGCAATACACAGGCAAGAAGAATCAGGACTATCCTGGTTGATCTATGTATGTACTGAGTAAGTCTTTGCATGGGTGTCTAGTTCCCGACTGATTCTGCAGCAGAATCCTCAGAAGCAAGCTGCTGCGGCAAAGGCGAATGCTTAAGCGCGCGAGCCAAAGGAGCTCCTAGTACATAGAGGACAACGGCTTCTCCAAGTCCTGTGGTGATAAAACCAAACAAGAACATAAGAGGATACGATCCATCAAGTTCAATAGTGGTAAATGGAATTGTGTAGAATCCCAAGCCCTGAAGCAAAATGGGAAGATATGCAGAAACGATTACTGCATTTGCAAGCACGGGTCCTAGAAGTGCAAGTGGTACATTCTTCCTGTTTTTCCAGGTAAACCATGCACCAAGGGCAGTTGCCAAGGAGCCAAAGACTACGTCTAACAGCCCCAATGCAGCTGTGCCAGAAATAACCATATTTGCAAGGTTAGCAATGACGCAACCAAGTGTCAGTCCTGGAATTGCATCAGCGGTAAAGAGCGCAAGAACAACAACTGCCTCTGAAATACGGAACTGCACAGGACCCCAGGCTAGACCGCCCAAAAAGAGAAGGGTTGCAAGAGTAAGTGCTGCATAAAGAGCTGCAATGATACCGATACGTGCAAGGCGCTGAGCGCGCTGTTTTGTTGCATAAGCTGAAGAAACCTGTGGCAAAACAATCCCCTTGTTAACTCTAAAAACTTAGTTCATGATACGACGAAACGCATACATGAGCAAATGAGCAGCGCAGACATATACCTAGTAATGCAGGTGCATTCCTGGATAGACCATCTCGCGAGCGTGCTTTTGATATGCGGCAACAGCCTCTTCCTCAAAGGCAAGAGGAGTGTCTTCCTCACCCGCCATATCCAAAATCCAACGCGTGAGATAAGGATTCAAAGGAAGCAGAGGACCAATCAGCCAGGTTGCAATAGCATTCTTACGACGGAAACCTTCCAACTTGCTTTCCTTATTGATGCCAAAACCCACCTTATTTTTAAGGAAGTAGCAGTTAGAGTTATCTCCCTCGGTGAGTGTGAACTGCATCTTAAAGCCAACAACAACAAAAGGCTCTTTGCCATTACCAGGATCAAACTCTCCCACCTGAACGTCGTGGAAACGCTGGGGCATATAGCGAGTGGTCACAAAATTGAAGAGACCCAAGCCCTCAATCTCTGAGCCGTCAGGATTGACGATTTTCTGGCCAAAAAGCTCTGAAGCATTACCGGCAAACAGCATAGGAACGCCCTGATCGGCCAGCTCTGCAAGCCTATCCTTGTAAGGCATAAGGCGAGAAATAATAAGCTCTTGCTGGGCTTCTGTCATGCCGCCCATGATGATTGCCGACGGCGTGTTGTCAACAAAGTAAGGCGTTGCCGCGTGAGAAGTGTATACGAAGTTCTCTTTTGGAAGGCAGGCCTCCAGGTAGAGAGCGTTTCCGTTGTCTCCACCCTGGTTACCGTACTCTGGATAGAGAATCTCAATCTTAGTTGCTGGATTACTCATGGGAGGCCTCCATCTGTTTCAAGCGCTCAATGATACGGTTTCTGCTGATATCAGCAATGCCGCCGTTGTAGAGGCCGTGTGCATAGAAAACGTGCTGGCAAGCATTAAGATCAACCAGATCAGCTGTCTCTTCTGGAGAGTTTGCTACAAAGGTCTTAGCTGGATCAATATCCGCAAGCCTGAGCCTAAGCTGCAGGTCAAGCGACGTATCACCGTAAATAATGACCTGCTTAACGCTTGGGTCTTGCAAGAACTCAAAGTCAGTCTGGTAGTACCAGCCAATGTACTCTGTCTGGTCTTTTGCTTTTGCCATATATGCATCGGCAATCATGATGATGATTGCCTTATCACCTGGCTGTTTGCGCAGGATATCAATAGTAACGGAAGTAGCCGTGTCATTCTCGCCCTTAGAGGCCATGCTGATAAGACGACGACCGTTGTAGTCAATCTCGTTATACCTGGAAGAAGCGATGTTAACGCGCTGCAAGGACGCTGCGATAGTTGCAGGTGCAAGACCCATCTCGCGTGCGGTAACAATGGCTACAAACAGGTTGTAGAGGTTAACAATCGAGTAGCTGTTGAGCTTGTACTCGTATGTTGGTGCGCCCTCGTGGCAGTGCTCCTTGACCACAAACTTACCGGTTGCTGGATCAACCGAAATAACCTCGTAGTCAGGCGTTGGGTTGGTATAGCCACACTCTTCGCAGGTTGCATGGCCAAGATGCCTAAGGTGTGCATAATCCCACTTGAGCTTGGCGCCGCATTTGGGGCATGCAGTAAGGTCCGAAACAATGCCTACTGGCTCTGCAGTGTCTTCTGCCAGCCTTGCGATGGAGTAATACGTACGATGAGTGCACTGAGGAGCAAGTCTGCAGCTAATCATGTCATCTGCGTTCAAAATCAGATGAGTTGAAGCAGGAATGCCCTTATCCATAACGTCAAACACGTAATCTGGAGTTGCACTACGAGAAAACGTATCGCGGAACAGATTAGTAACGGACAAAATATCAGGCTGCAGGTACGGGAAAATACGAGGTCCCGAGAGCTCATCAAACTCCATAACTGCAAGCTTAGTCTTTGAAGTGCCTCTCCACGTGGCGTTCTTTGCAAACGAGCTTGCAAAACCGCTGGAAATATTGCCGCCAACGCGGTTGGTAACGGTCTGATAGCCATTATCAGCGAGAAGATCATTGAGCAGGTTATTGGTAGTTGTCTTACCGTTTGTGCCGGTGATAAAGACAATCTGCTCTGGCTTAGCAATGTCTCCCAAAAATGCAGGATCAATGCCCTCGGCAATAAAGCCTGGCAGCGTTCCGCCCTCATGGTTAGTCAATTTAAGTGCTGCAAGCGTTGCTTTAGCAGCGAGAAAAGCTACAGGAAATAGTCTGCTCTTTTTTTGTGCCACAGTAACTCCCATCGTGAGCAAAGTCTCTCTAGTTTATCACCTCGCGAGAAGAGCTTGAAGAACAGAGGGTCTCTCGCCAAAAATGCTGCATAAAAAAGCCGAGCCAGGATATCCTGGCCCGGCTGAAGCTACGTGAAAGTAAGTTGCCTTACTCCTCAGGCTGCTCCTTCTTCTCTGCTGCGTAGAGCTCGGAGAGGCGTACAAGGTGATCGTAGCGAGCCATTGCGGCTTCCTCGTTCTCCTTGAAGAGCTTCTCTGCGTGCTCTGGGAACTCGCGGGTGAGTCGGCTGTAACGAGCCTCGTTCATCAGGAACTCCTGGTAGCCACCCTTAGGTGCCTTGGAGTCGAGCGTGAACTTCTTACCTGCAGGTGCAGCTGGGTTGAAGCGATAGAGGTTCCAGTAGCCGGTCTCGACTGCCTTCTTCATCTCCTCCTGTGCGTGAGCCATACCGCCCTTGATGGAGTGCATCTCGCATGGGGAGTAACCGATGATGAGGGATGGTCCTGGATAAGCCTCTGCCTCAGCAATTGCCTTGAGGGTCTGCTGGAGGTTTGCGCCCATGGAGACCTGAGCAACATAGACGTAACCGTAGGTCATAGCAATCTCAGCAAGGTTCTTCTGCTTGATGTCCTTACCAGCTGCAGCAAACTGTGCAACCTGGCCAAGACGGGAAGCCTTAGAGGACTGACCACCGGTGTTGGAGTAAACCTCAGTGTCGAAGACAAAGACGTTGATGTCCTCGCCGGAAGCAAGAACGTGGTCAAGGCCACCGAAGCCGATGTCGTATGCCCAACCGTCGCCGCCGAAGATCCAGAAGGACTTCTTGGTGAGGAAGCTCTTGTTAGCAAGGATTTCCTTAGCTGCTGGAAGATCAGACTTAGCAAGCTCAACTACGAAAGTCTTGGAAGCTTCCTTGGAGAGAGCTGCGTCGTTAACGGACTCAATCCATGCCTTAGCAGCATCCTTGAGGTCCTGAGATGCGCCGTCCTCATCGACAAGCTGCTGAGCAAGCTCCAGGAGACGCTTCTGCTGTGCCTGGTGACCAAGCATCAGACCCATACCGTGCTCTGCATTGTCCTCAAAGAGGGAGTTGTTCCATGCTGGGCCGTGGCCGTTTGCATCGGTAGTAAATGGTGAGCAAGAAGCTGGGTTACCCCAAATGGAAGAGCAGCCAGTTGCGTTGGAGATGAACATACGATCGCCGAAGAGCTGAGTAATCAGGCGGCCGTAGCTGGTCTCAGCGCAGCCTGCGCAGGAACCAGAGAACTCAAGAAGAGGCTTCTTGAACTGGGATGCCTTGACGTTGTTAGCAACAAGCTCGGTCTTCTCGGAGACGTGGTTGACTGCGTAGTCAAAGATCTCCTGCTTGGACACCTGCTCCTCGATTGGCTTCATGGTCAGAGCATCTGCAGGGCAGATGTAGACGCAGTTGGAGCAACCGGTGCAGTCGAGCTGAGAAACAGCAATCTCAAACTTGTAGCCCTTAGCCTTAGGACCAACGGCATCCTTGAACTGAGACTGTGCTGGTGCAGCAGCAGCCTCTTCGTCGGTAAGGACGAATGGACGAATGACTGCGTGTGGGCAGACATAAGCGCACTGGTTACACTGAATGCACTTCTCGACGTTCCACTCAGGAACAACAACAGCAATGCCACGCTTCTCGTAAGCAGCAGCACCAAGCTCAAACTGGCCATCAACGTGGTTCTTAAATGCGGAAACAGGAAGTGCGTCACCCTCCATACGAGAGACTGGAGTCATGATGTCGCGAACCTGCTTGAGCAGAGCCTCACGGCCCTCAAGGGTGATTGTGCTTGGAGCATCCTCTGCAGTAGCCCAATCAGCAGGAATCTCAATCTTAGTAAATGCAGTAGCACCAGCGTCGATTGCCTTGTGGTTCATATCGACGACGTTCTGGCCCTTCTTCAGGTAAGAGTGAGTTGCAGCATCCTTCATGTACTGAAGTGCGTCTGCCTCTGGGAGAACCTTTGCAAGAGCAAAGAATGCGGACTGAAGAATGGTGTTGGTGCGCTTACCCATACCAATTTCCTTGGCAAGGTCAATTGCATTGATCAGATAAACATTGATGTTGTTCTTTGCAATGTAGCGCTTTGCCTCTGCTGGCAGGTGGTGTGCAAACTCCTCTGCATCCCACTGGCAGTTAACCAGGAAGGTACCGCCAGGCTTGACGTCGCGGACCATCTTGTAGCCCTTGATGATGTATGCAGGAACGTGGCATGCAACAAAGTCTGCCTTAGTGACATAGTAAGGAGAACGGATCTTGTGATCACCGAAGCGCAGGTGGCTGATGGTGATACCGCCGGTCTTCTTGGAGTCATACTGGAAGTATGCCTGAACATATTTATCGGTGTGGTCACCAATAATCTTAATGGAGTTCTTGTTAGCACCAACGGTACCGTCGCCGCCGATACCCCAGAACTTGCACTCAATGGTGCCCTCAGCTGCAGTGTTAGGAGCCTCAGGATCCTCTGGGAGAGACAGGTTAGTAACGTCGTCGACAATACCAATGGTGAACTCACGCTGAGGAGCATCCTTCTTGAGCTCCTCGAAGATTGCGAATGCGGATGATGGTGGGGTGTCCTTGGAACCAAGGCCGTAACGACCGCCAACAACCTTAATGCCTGTACGACCAGCCTCATAAAGGGAAGAAACAACGTCTTCGTAGAGAGGCTCACCAACGGAACCCGGCTCCTTGGTGCGGTCGAGAACAGCAATCTTCTTGACGGACTCAGGAAGAACATCAACAAAGTGCTTTACAGAGAATGGACGATAGAGACGGACCTTAACCAGACCGACCTTCTCGCCATGAGCGTTCAGGTAGTCGATAACCTCTTCGAGGGTATCGCAGAAGGAACCCATGCAGATAACAACGCGGTCAGCGTCTTCTGCACCGTAGTAGTTGAACAGACCGTAGTCAGTACCAAGCTTAGCGTTGATCTGGTTCATGTAGTCTTCAACAACTGCTGGCAGCTGGTTATAAACCTCGTTGCATGCCTCACGGTGCTGGAAGAAGATATCGCCGTTCTCGTGGGAACCACGGCTTGATGGATGCTCTGGGTTCAGTGCGTGATCACGGAATGCCTGGACAGCGTCCATGTCGCACATCTCAGCCAGATCAGCGTAATCCCAAACAGCAACCTTCTGAATCTCGTGAGAAGTACGGAAGCCGTCGAAGAAGTTAACAAATGGAACCTTGCCCTTGATTGCTGCGAGGTGAGCAACAGGAGCCAGATCCATAACCTCCTGGACGTTGCCTTCTGCGAGAAGTGCAAAGCCAGTCTGGCGAGCAGACATAACGTCTGAATGATCGCCAAAGATGTTCAGTGCATGGGTTGCAACGGTACGTGCGCTGACGTGGAAAACACCAGGAAGCTGCTCGCCGGCAATCTTGTACATGTTTGGAAGCATGAGCAAGAGGCCCTGAGAAGCGGTGTAGGTAGTGGTCAGAGCGCCTGAACCAAGAGAACCGTGAACAGCACCAGCTGCGCCAGCCTCGGACTGCATCTCGACAACCTTAACGGTTGTACCAAAGATGTTCTTTACACCCTGGGCGGACCACTGGTCAACATAGTCTGCCATTGGACTTGATGGGGTAATTGGGTAAATGCCCGCTACCTCAGTAAACGCATACGACACGTAAGCCGCGGCGTTGTTACCGTCCATGGACTTAAACTTTCTTGCCATTTCCTCTCCTTGCCTAATCTGTGATTTCTCACAGTATGCGTCTGTGCGATCCAAAATAAAGCTGTAGACCCTGGGTGACTACGGAAACAAGTTTCATAGTTCGGCCGGCAGCGGTCGCATAATGCTTTTATTATTGCGCAAAAAAACAATGAAACAAATCAGAAATATGAGTCAATAAATACCTATTTTTAGGTAGGAATTTCTACCTGCGGAATTGCAAAATAAATATAACACTAAAGTGCAACTTTTTTGTAAATCGACAAAATATTCAAGTACGCAAGCAGCCATCTGTCTGAAAATTAGACAAATTTTTACGTAAGCACTCAACGCACGGAAGTCTTGCTGCACGTTGAGTGCTTTTTAATAGCCGTACTTTAGCGTCATATCTCTTTTGATTACTTAGCAGCTTTGATTTCACAAAGTTTCTTGTAACCAAATAAGAAATGCTCTCCTACCTTGCCTTGCGCATCAGAAGCACATACGATTCCATGTTCATCCGAAGTTAGGAAAGCTTCATCAAATTCGGCAGTTCCATCAAATACCTGGGCAATAACGTCTGGATTAAACTTTGTTGGCTCATGCAGGGTTTGTGCCAAATCAAGTACCAGACTTGTGGCTCCTGATTGAACGCTTTCTTCTGAAATACCTGCGATAAGCTTTCCGTCCTTCACCAGCCAAAGCACTTCTGGTGCGCAATGGGTTTGCCGCTCTTCTCGCTGTGAAATTCTTGCTCGGCCCGCAAGAGATAGAACAGAGCTCTCTTCCAAAGACTGGTAAGGACCAACTGTCATAGCGGCCTGACCATTGCTTTCGAGCAAAAGCATAAGAACGCCGTCTGGATATTCTTGCGATCCCTCTTTGAGCGTTCCCTCAATGTGCTGCTTAGCCCAAGCAATCAAGTGCGGAGAAACATCTTTTTGAGCAACAACTCGTCTGCTCAGCGCACGTAAATGCCTGTTATCAAGAGGGAGAACACCTCCAGCCAGTCTCCAACGACAAACAAGTTCTGGATTATCAAGCTCAAACTTCTGAGCCGCTTCTAACTCTTCCTGGTCCACAGTGTCCTCCCCCAACTTTTTCAAAATGGACTACTAACCCGAATTAGCAGGTTAATGCCTAAAGTGGCGCTTGCCTGTAAACACCATTGCGATACCATATTCATCACAAGCAGCAATAGACTCATCATCTCTGACTGATCCACCTGGCTGAATAATGGCTGTTACGCCATGGGCTGCCAAGGTATCAACGTTATCTCGGAATGGGAAAAACGCGTCAGATGCAGCCACAAGGTTCTTTGAATCAATTCCCATGCGTTCACAAGCTGCTTCAGCTCGCTCGCACGCGAGAAGAGCGGCGTCAACACGGTTTGGCTGGCCTGGTCCCATACCAATTCCGGCTTGATCTTTTGCAACCAAAATAGCGTTTGACTTAACGGTCTTACAAACTTTCCAAGCAAATACCAAATCATTCAGCTCTTCTGGGGTTGGTTGGCGCTTAGTAACAACCTCAAAGCTCTCTGCGGTTTCATCTGCATGATCAAGGTCTTGCACCAACAGTCCGCCGTCAACAGTTCTCATTTCAAGTTCACGGCTTCTATCGATTCCGCCTGTGGCTAAGACGCGGAGATTTGTTCTCTTTGACAGGCGCTCAAGAGCCTCTTCTGTGAAGCTTGGTGCAATGAGAACCTCAACAAACTGCTTATTGATGTCTGCGAAGTGCTCAACAAACTCCAGCGGAACCTCTCTGTTTACTGCAATAATTCCACCAAAGGCAGAAAGTGGATCGCAAGCAAATGCTCGGTCATATGCCTCAACAACATTTTCTGCTGTTGCAGAACCACAAGGATTCTGGTGTTTCAAAATAATGACTGATGGATCGTCAAACTCACGAACAGCTGCCCAAGCTGCATCAGTATCAAGTAGGTTGTTGTAAGACAAAGGCTTGCCCTGAAGCTGCTGAGCATTTGCTAGAGAGTGCGCAGGAGCGCTAGGCATCTTGTAAAACGCTGCGGACTGCTGAGGATTTTCTCCGTAACGAAGATCCTGCTCTTTTGTTGCCTTTACCAGCAAAGTCTCTGGGAATTTACTCTGCTCTGATTCAACTACACCAGAAAGGTATGCGGCAATAGCGCCATCGTATGCGGCTGTTGTCTTGAATACCTTCAAAGCAAGCTGCTGGCGAGAAGCCCTTGTAGTTGCACCGTCATAAGAACGCATCTCATCAAGAACACGACCATAATCTGCTGGATCAACAACAACCGTAACAAAATCGTTATTCTTTGCAGCAGAGCGGAGCATTGAAGGTCCGCCAATATCGATGTGCTCAATTGCATTTTCTAGTGTCACAGATGGATCAGCTACAGTCTTCTCAAACTCGTAAAGGTTAACGCAGACCAGGTCAATCATGCCGATCCCATTGTTCTCTGCATCTGCAACGTGACCAGGATTATCTCTGCGACATAAGAGGCCACCGTGAACGCGAGGATGCAATGTCTTGACACGGCCGTCCATCATCTCTGGAAATCCGGTATAGGACTCGATGGGGATTACGGGGACGCCTGCCTCTTCGAGGATTTTTGCGGTTCCACCTGTTGAAATTACCTCTACACCAAACTCTTTAGTAAGAGCCTGTGCAAATTCAACAATACCTGTTTTGTCTGTTACCGAGATTAGCGCACGTTTGATAGGGGCCTCAGCCATTGCCGCTCCTTTGTGTTTGACACTTGCTATCAGAAACACCTACAGCCTATCAGCTGCAAAACACTACGTACTAGATGTAAACAAACTTGAAACTATTCTATAATCTTCCGCTGTAAAAACGCATGAAAGGAACTATTTCATATGTCTGACGATACTCCAATCATAGTCCCCTTCGAAGATGCTGACTTACCAGAACTTATCTCAATCGTTGAACGCGTCTGGTACCTGGACGGCGATGAATCTAAAGAGACCAGCAGGTCTCTGGCTACCATTGATATTTCTTATTACATTAGTGTTTCAACTCATCGCTTTGTCGCAAAACACGGAAATACAGTTCTCGGCTTTATTTTCTGCTCCAACGGAGAAGACCCAGAAGATAAGCAGAAATGGATTGAGCTTGAAAATGCCTCAACTATTACAGCTAAAAAGCTCTTAAGCCAGAAAGACTTTGAAGGCTATGAAGCCTTTGGTGCCGTCGAGTCAAACCTGATTCACAAATACTGGAATGAAGGAGTCAAAACTCCCAAGTGGGAAATTACACTATTCTGCATAAGCCCTACTGCTCAAGGAAAAGGTGTCGGCGGCATGCTCTTCTCCTTTATGCTCAATTTTTTGAAAGAACAAGGAGCCAAGCATTACTTCCTTGCAACAGATGATGACTGCGACATTAGTTTCTACCAACACAAGGGTCTTACCTGTAAAGATGAAGCTCCGATTAAAGCGGATGGACAAGACTTTGGCTTTGCCTATATCTATGCGGGAGATCTCTAAGAATGAGTTCTTGCGTTGGAAGATTTGCGCCCACACCTTCTGGAAGAATGCATCTGGGTAACGTTTTCTCAGCTCTTATGGCTTGGGCCAGCGTTCGTTCCCAAAATGGCAGCTTTATTCTTCGCATTGAAGACTTGGATATTCGTGCTCATAATCCTCAATACACCTCCCTCCTCCTTGATGATTTACAGTGGTTGGGACTAACTTGGGACAAAGGTCCGTATTACCAAAGCAAGCGCACAGAGCTCTACCAAGAAGCTCTTTTAGATTTGAGGCAGCAGGGACTCTTGTATCCCTGCTTTTGCTCCCGAGTAGACTTACACGCTGCACAAGCTCCTCATGCAAGTGATGGCACGTATGTCTATGCAGGAACTTGCCGCAACCTCAGCCAATCTAAGCGTGAAGAGCTTTCAGCCCATAAAATTCCAGCAACACGTATGCAAGTTCCTAATGCGATCTACACATTTGAAGACAGGGTTTATGGTCCTACATCACAAAACCTTGCTGAATCGTGCGGAGACTTCATTGTTCAGCGTGCAGATGGCGTCTTTGCCTATCAGCTTGCCGTAGTAGTAGACGATGCTGATATGGGCATAACTGAAGTGGTCAGAGGGTCGGATCTTCTTTCCTCAACTCCTAGACAACTTTATTTGCAAGACGTACTTGGTCTTTCTCATCCCGTATACGCTCACCTCCCCTTACTTGTTGCGCCTGATGGTAGGCGACTTTCAAAACGCAATCATGATCTAGACCTTGGTGTCCTTAGATCCCAAGGAAAAACACCAGAAGAGATTCTTGGCTTTCTTGCTTATTGCGTTGGCCTCACAAAAGAGAATGAGCCTCTTTCCGCAGTACAAATTGCAAATCGTTTTGCTTGGGAGACACTTCGCGCTCACCGAAAAAACGTGGTTGTTGAGCATTTTTCACATGTTTTGTAAAATGTCTTATTGTGAGTGACGCCAGTTCGGGGTATCATTCTCAAGCACCCATTTTGGAGAGCTGACCGAGAGGCCGAAGGTGCTCGCCTGCTAAGCGAGTATGGGCCCCAAGCCCATCTGGGGTTCGAATCCCCAGCTCTCCGCCAGAATTTTCTGCTCGTTGCATCTCTGCAACGAGCTTTTTTCTTACCAAGAAGAACTTTTTCTAAGATTAGTCTTGCATTTTCAACTGGAAAATGGCATTCTATCTACTTGCACGCGGCGTTACCTCAGCTGGATAGAGGACCTGACTACGAATCAGGGCGTCATAGGTTCGAATCCTATACGCCGCACCACTTGAACTTAGGAGCTCCTTCGGGAGCTCTTTTTTATTATCTACCTGGTCTTAAAGCTACTTCACCAGCAGAGTTAGCATATAAATAACGGTAGGAAATGCCAGCTTCATCAAGCTCATCCATTACCTCAGCCATGCATGTTTCTGCCATGATGGCCTCAAGATATTCTTGTGGACTTAAGTCTTTTAAACCCACCCTGCCTTGGTCTGAAATCCATTTTCTTAAAGCTGCAAGTTGCTCTGGTGCTATATGGATTTCTGAATAGAACTCTTTGTGACCAAATCCAATTTCTGCTGCACTACCCTGCACAAACTGCCGTACTACAATATCTTTTTGTACCTCTACCAAACCTTTCATAGCCACCTCTTTCTTCTTTTGCTAACCACAAGTATAGCTGATTTATAGAACATACGTTCTATAAATCACTAAAAGAAATGGTCTCCACAATTCTGTAGAAGACCAT
This sequence comes from uncultured Atopobium sp., assembly GCA_963509815.1. GTDB lineage: Bacteria > Actinomycetota > Coriobacteriia > Coriobacteriales > Atopobiaceae > Lancefieldella. Next base: position 41,690 of record CAUPCM010000003.1, read on the forward strand.
TTCAAGAATTGAATCAGTTTTGATTAAAAAGAGAAACTATTCTGGGCGAATAACCTCGATACCACCCATGTAAGGACGAAGCGCCTCAGGTACGGTAACGGAGCCGTCTGCATTCTGATAATTCTCCATAATTGCAGCCATAGTACGACCAACCGCAAGACCAGAGCCGTTAAGCGTATGAACCAGACGGGTACCCTTAAACTCTGCTGGATCCTTATAGCGGATATTTGCACGACGTGCCTGGAAATCCCAGCAGTTGGAGCAGGAAGAAATCTCCTTGTATGCGTTATAGCTTGGGAGCCAAACCTCAATATCGTAGCACTTGCATGCAGAGAAGCCAATGTCACCAGTGCAGAGGGTTACCACATGATAAGGAAGACCCAGAAGCTGGAGGATTTTCTCGGCTTCCTGAACCATGGACTCAAGCTGATTCATGGAGTCTTCGGGCTTTGCAAACTTGACCATCTCTACCTTGTCAAACTGGTGAACGCGGATGATGCCACGGGTGTCTCGACCAGCTGAACCTGCCTCCTCACGGAAGCATGGGGTAAATGCGGTGTAGAGCAGAGGAAGCTGAGATGCATCCAGAATCTCGTCACGGTGAATGTTGGTAAGCTGAACCTCAGCAGTTGGAATCAGGTAGAGATCAGGCTGAACGTGGTAGAGGTCCTCTTCAAACTTAGGAAGCTGACCAGTACCAAACAGAGAATCCTGATTTGTAATAACTGGTGGCCACCACTCTTTGAATCCTGCCTGGTTGTGCGTATCAATCATGAAGTTGATAAGCGCACGCTCCATACGAGCACCCATGCCGCCAAGCAGATAAAAACGAGTTCCCGCAAGCTTTACGCCACGATCAAAGTCAATCATGCCCAGCTCAGGTCCAAGATCCCAGTGTGCCTTTGGCTCAAAATCAAACTGAGTTGGCTCTCCCCACTTGCGGACCTCAGGGTTATCGGAATCATCCTTGCCGTAAGGAACCGATGCGTCTGGAATGTTTGGAATAGCTGCGACAAGAGCCGTGAGCTCTGCTTCAACCTCTCCGCGACGCTGATCAAGCTCTGCGATGCGATCTTTGTTAGCTGCCACCTGCTCTTTAGCTGCCTCAGCCTCTTCCTTCTTGCCCTCACGCATAAGAAGGCCAATCTGCTTAGAAACAGCGTTACGCTCTGCCTGAAGAGACTCAACCTCGGCAATTACGCTTCTGCGTTCCTCGTCAAGCTCAAAGAATTTCTCGCGATCCCAATGGGCGTTTTGCCTGGACTCGCAAGACTTATCTACGAGGTCGGGATTCTCGCGCACAAATTTGATATCAAGCATGCAGCTTCTCCTTGAATCAACACTTTTTTGGCAGTGCATTTTTTCTTATAGCTTACCAAGTATATACTTGTATTCAGATTCTTAACCCTTCACATGTTCTGGAGCTCGATTATGGACGCAATTAACTCATTTGTCGGCTGGCTTTTTGGCGATAAGACCGGTGTGTTGTTCCTCGTACTTGGTGGAATTCTGCTCTTTTTGGTCATTTCTTTTGTGCTGGAGCGCAAAACTAAAAAGATGTATTTCAACCACAAAAAGACTGAGGATGACTGGGATCTCTTTGGAGAAGACCAAGAAGGCTGGTCTGACTTTGAGGCAGACAACAAATAGGCAACAAAAAAGCCCCGTGAAGGGGCTTTTTAAATGTAAATGGTGCGGGCGAAGGGACTTGAACCCCCATGAACTTGCGTTCATACGGACCTGAACCGTACGCGTCTGCCAATTCCGCCACACCCGCGTGCTAGGGAATAATACTACAACATTTTGTTTTCTTCTCATGGAAAAACAATAGATATATAAGAAAATTCTTTTCAGCGGTAGAATATAGACAGTCACGGCCGACAAACACACTTTAAACACAGGAGGTTGCCGTGAGTGACTCGCGGTCACAGACCACGCAAACTACATATATACACTCGTCTTCTGCTCAGCAGGCCTCTCCTGCAGCTGAGCCAGAGATTTTGCTGGATCGATATCGCGTTCTTGCTCGCAGGGGCAATGGAGGCTTCGGCACCGTCTGTACCTGCTGGGATACTCGTTTGCAGAGGCGCGTCGCCATCAAACGTATGCCACTTTTAGGTGCTTCCGAGACGCCTGGCGTGTTTGCTTCTACTGTTGACGAGGCTCTTTCAGAGGCAAGAACCGCCTGTTTGCTAGCGCACCCCAACATTGTGACCGTTCACGATTTTGAAATTGAAGGCGACTACGCCTACCTGGTCATGGAATTTGTTGATGGCCTTAATCTGTCTGAGCTTCTAGCTCGTGTTGAAGGCGGTTATCTCACCTACGCTGAGACTGCTCACATGGTTTCTTCACTTGCAAAGGCGCTTCAGTATGCCCATGAAAATGGTGTGCTTCATCTGGACATTAAGCCAACAAACATCATGATTGACCGTCAAGGCACGGTAAAACTTGCTGATTTTGGTATGGCAACGCTTGCCTCAGCTGCTGGTTATGGCGGCGCTCGAGGTGGCACGGTTGGCTACATGCCTCCTGAGCAGGTTGAAGGCATGCTTGTTGACGAGCGTGCTGATATTTTCTCGCTTGCTGTTGTTTTGAGGCAGGCGCTGACGGGTGTCAATGTATTTGCAGGTAGAACGGCTAAAGAGTCCCTTGATCGCATGTACAAAGGCCCAAAGATTCCTCTGCTCAAAGAGGATCCCGAGGTTCCGTTTGCTGTAGATGCCGCTCTAACACAGGCACTTTCTCCTGAACCATCGATGAGACAAGGAAGCGTCTTAGAATTTGCCCAAGAAATTGTGACTCCTCTTGGCAGTGAAAAACAGGGCGAGAAAAGTCTCAAGGCCCTCGTAGAACAGTCAGAAGAAGAGGAAACCGAGACGTGGGACGTCAAGCACCTTCCGCTCTCAATTCGCTTCCCCTGGCTGCCCTCGACTGCCGTGCGTGGCACAACCGCCTTGGTCACCGGCGTTCTTCTCGCCCAGTTATTCCAGCTCATTGCCCCAGAATCACTTACGTTTATTGTGGTTGGCTCTCTTGTGGGAGCTGCGGCCGCCGCTCTTTGGACGCCCTTAGGATCTGCACTTGTCATTGCATGTGCGGTGTACGCTTTGGCAAGTATTAGTCCTACCAGCACTTCATTTCCATTTGCGACGCTCGTAACCTTGGTGAGCGTTATCTGGTGGGCATTTGCGGGAAGAGTCTCAAAATTCAGCAGCATTAACTGCCTCTTGGGCTCCTTATTGCCTGCTCCGGTTTCAGCTCCAGCACTAGTTTCTGCAACCATGAGACCTCTTCCTGCAACTTTAACAGGAGCTTTTAGCTTTCTCTTTGGAACACTGCTTATCAAAGGCATATCTTTTGGCTTTGCTGCAACACCTCTTGCCTATGACTACACCTCACTGGCCTCAGGTCTTCCGTTCTGGATTCGTCTGGGGGCTTGCGCGCTATCTGCTCTTTTAGGATCGCTGATAAGCCAAAAAAGACGGCGCGGATGGGCGGTTTTTGGACAAATTGTCTGCGCCGCATTGCTTTCAGGTGGCTTTATATGGGCAGCTTGGATGGAGAATCCCAATTTTTGGGTAGTTGAAAGTATAGTTTCTGTATTAATTACGGTATTCTTATGTGTACTTGTATGTATTGCAATTGTCCTGATAGGTCCACTTCAAGCGGATCAGGAAGGCGAGGAATTAGATGAGCTTTCTTAGTGACTTTGAAAACCGTATTGGTTCGGTCTTTGGTGCCGCACCTCAGGGATACGCAGAGCCTTTCTCTTTTAAGAAGCTTGCCAAACGCGCAGCTAAAGAGATGGAACGTGAGACGTATGAGATTGATGGTGTAGACACTGCGCCTGCCCTATATACCGTTTTAGTTGCTCCTCAAGATGATTCACTGATGCGTCCTCTTTATGCTGATCTAACTGCAGAGGTTTCTGACTTCGTGGCGTCTCAGGCTCAGCAAAAAGATTATGTATTTGTAGGCCAGCCACTTGTTCGTTTTATGGTTGACCCTTCTCTGAAGCCTGGAAAATTTGCTGTCTTTGCAGAAAATGTTGACGGCAATACCCTTGACCAGCTGCGCAATGAAGAGCGTGCGTTCTTGGGTGGAAACTCCAGCGTTGGAGGAGCTGCAGCTCAAATGCCTCAGCAGCACAATTCCCACGCCGCTGTTCAGCCAGAACCACAGCCAGAGCCAGACCCTCTGTCCGTGGTCCGTCCTGTTGCCGCAGAAAATGCAACTCCAGAGGTTTTGGGCGATCTTGCTGGTACAGACGCTGGTCTTGCGGTAATGCCACCAGATTTTGTTGAGGCCCAAGGCGCAATTCCTGTTGTTTCTGCAGCTGAGTCCACTCCTATGCCTGTCCTTCCTGGCTCAAACGGACTTCCAGACCTGCCTGTAAACGGAGCTATTCCAACAGCAGCTCCTGTCCCTATGACACAGCGTCGTATTACGCCTTCCCTTGATGCCCAGTTAAACGGCGCGGGCGGTCGTTCTTCTCGCAATCTGCAAGGCACACCACGCGCAAACATGGATGCTACCTGTATTTTGATTGATCGCCAGAGCGGTCGTTCGTATCGCGTTGAGGCTCCTCGCGCCATCATTGGTCGTGAGCGCTCTCAAGCAGACGTTGTTTTGCGCGACCCTAACGTTTCAAGACGTCACGCCGAGATGACCTATGATGGTCACGATTGGCACATTGCTGATTTGCACTCCACTAACGGAACGCTTGTCAACGATATCGACGTAGATGAGGTAATTCTGCGCGACGGAGACCTCATTACCATTGGTCTTATGGACCTTCAGTTCCGGGAGAACTAATGATTGATCTGATTCTCTTTGCAGGACGCGTTCTGCTTGTTGTCCTGCTGTACATCTTCCTGTTCTCAGTCATGCGCACAGGCATTGGCCTTGTCCGCGGTCAGCGCAAAGACGGAGCTATTTGGTCCGTTGATGTCGAGAAGGGCGTCAAGTCCTTACGTGGTCTGCACGTAGATATCTTGGGACCCGTTGTTATTGGACGCTCCCCTTCTTCTGACATTGTGATTGACGAACCTTACGTTTCTGCATCACATGCCCGCTTTACCATCCAGGGACCCGCTCTGGTGCTTGAAGACCTTGGTTCCACAAACGGAACTATGGTTAATGGTCACATCATCGAACAGCCTGTTACGCTTCGCGACACAGACGAAGTCCAGGTCGGCGATGTGATTATGCGTGTTGGACGTCGATAAGAGGCTCATGGTTTCTTCTGATACAACACATATTTCTGATACACCTGCTCAAGAGCCCGTCAGCGCTCCTGGTCGCTGCGAGCTGCCACTGGACGGTCGAGGCGACGCAGAAGCAGTTTCAGGTTCTAACACCTTTATTTCTTGGGGCGCCCGCTCTGACGTGGGATTAGTTCGCGAGCATAACGAGGACTCGTTCCTTTTGCGCACTCCCCTTTTTGCCATCTGCGATGGTATGGGAGGTCACGCCGCCGGTGAGGTAGCAAGCTCCATTGCTGTTAAGGTTATTGCCGAACAGGCACCAAGTACCGCAGACGATGTCCGTCTTGGCGCTGCAATTGAGGCTGCTAACCAGGAAGTTATTGATGCTCCTGCAAAGGGTATTGGCAAACCTGGCATGGGCTCCACTGCCTCTGCTGTCCTCATTGAGGGCAATCAGATGGCCGTTGCTCATGTTGGTGACTCTCGCATTTACCTGCTTCATCACGGCACGCTGGTCCGCATTACTCACGACCACAGCTATGTTGAGGAGCTCATTGATTCTGGTCAGATTACCGCTGATGAGGCTCGCACGCACCCTTCTCGCTCGGTAGTTACGCGAGCTCTTGGCTCTGATCCAGACATGTATGCAGATCATTTCTCGCTTGAAGTATCTGATGGTGACCGCATCATCTTGTGCTCCGATGGTCTCTCCGGCATGGTGCCCGACGATGAGATTGAAGCCATTGCTGTCTCTAACGTCACGCCACAAAAGGCTGCCGATAACCTTGTTTCCGCAGCTCTTACCTATGGCGGCTCAGACAACATTACCGTTATTGTCATCGATGTCTTGGACGACGGCATAGCCGATCAAACCAGAAAACACCTTACCCGCGGCGTCATAGCAACGTTTATTTCGTTTCTTGCACTCTTTGCCGCCACTGTTGCCGTGTTCTTCCTGTTTGTAAGCAGCGAGTGGTACTTAGGAATTAATGGAACTACCGTTGGCGTTTATCGAGGTATTCCTACAACAATCGCCGGCATAAACATGTCGTCACTTGTTGAGACTACGTCTATTGAAATAAAAGATTTGCCTGACGCAGTTCAAGACTCACTAGCCGACGGAATCCGCGTCAAAAACGAGGACGAAGCGCATAGCACCGTCGAGAATTACCGCAAACAAATTGACGACGCCAACACTAAAGCGGTCAAAAAGAAAGAAGACGTTGAGTCTGGCGGAACACCCACAACAGAAACAACAACGTCAACAACAAGTTCGGGAGGTGAGTAGGAATGGAAAAAGCAGGTGGACTAAGGCGTAATACAGAACTTTTCTTACTGTTTGTAGGAGCAATCCCTGTATTTCTGCTGTACGCCATGTACATGATTACTGCTCGCTCAACACTCAGCCTTGAGACAATGGCCGTTCCTATTGGTCTCTTTGCAGCATTTACCGCGGCTCACATTGCTATTAGGTTCCTTGCTCCTGCAGCAGACCCCGCCATTCTCCCCATTGTGTTTGTACTTTCGGGAATTGGCATCACCATGGTCACCAGACTTGCGCCAAATCTTGCAGTTAATCAAACCATTTGGCTCTTCATCTCTGTTGTTGTGATGATTGTGGTGCTGGCGGTCATTAGAAATCTTGACGCGTTAGCACGCTACAAATACTCCATTGGTATTCTCGGCGTCATACTGCTTCTTCTGCCCATTGTTATTGGCCAGGATCGCTACGGCGCAAAACTCTGGATTTCTTTTGGCGCATTCACCTTCCAGCCTGGCGAGCTTGCAAAGATTGCCATTACGCTCTTCCTAGCATTTTATCTTGCACTTAATCGAGAAGCCCTGTCGGTCTCCATGCGCTCTTTTGGACCTTTCCGCATTCCTCGCTTCAAAATGCTGCTGCCCTTGTTTGTTATGTGGGGCATCAGCCTGATTGTTGTTATTTTTGAACGCGACCTTGGTAGCGCTCTGCTCTTCTTCGTATTCTTTGTCATCATGCTCTATGTAGCAACAGGTCGTGTAAGCTACGTTTTTGTCAGTATTGCGCTCTTAGCCATTGGCGGCGTGGTGCTTTACCACTTCTTTGGTCACGTTCAGACTCGTGTCAACATTTGGCTTGACCCCTTCAAAGACCCCGCTGGAGACGGTTACCAAATAGTCCAGTCCCTCTATTCCATCGCAGATGGAGGTCTTGCTGGTACCGGAATTGATAAGGGAATGCCTACGCTTATCCCTATTGTTGAGTCCGACTTTATTTTCTCGGCCATTGCTGAAGAGATGGGCCTCTTTGGCGGAGCGGCAATTATCACCTTGTTCCTGCTCCTCACCGTACGTGGTCTTGCAACAGCAGCTCGCGCAAAATCCGATTCATCTGCCTTTGCAGCAGCTGGTCTTACGAGTGTTTTGGCATTTCAGACCTTCCTTATTGTTGCAGGCGTTACTAAGCTCATGCCTTTAACTGGTGTCACCTTGCCCTTCATGAGCCAGGGCGGCAGCTCTCTTCTTTCCAGCTTTATCATTGTTGCCCTGCTGCTCAGAGCGGGTGATGAGGGAACTGGTCGCGAGACAGAGCTTGAGCCAAGCAAAAAAGTGCTTGATTCCCAGAGGCTTGAAATTTCTTCCGGTGGAGCTCACGCCTCCTCTGTTCTGCATGGCAGTCACATCCGTGGAGGCTTTGGTCTGCAGTCTGAAGAGTCTGGTGTTCTGGGACGTGTTGCTCTCGGAAAACGTCTCACCAATTTGGTTACCGTATTTACTCTCTTCTTCACCGTTCTTCTCGGCAATTTGACCTTCCTGATGGTCATTGATGCTCCTAGACTGCAGGCGCTTCCTACCAACAACCACACCATTGCTAGAAGTGCATACGTTCAGCGCGGCGCCATCATAACTTCTGACGGCGTCACCCTGGCAGAGAGCGTCAAGCAAGACGATGGCACCTACGTGCGCAACTATCCACACGACGGCATGGCTTCTCACACCGTTGGCTACATCTCTACCCAGTACGGAACTGCAGGTATTGAGTCCTCCATGAACGAGACGCTCACCGGCCACGCAGATCATTCCGACTGGAGAAGCGCTCTGTACTCGATGGCAGGCGTCAATACCGCTGGTTCAAGCGTTGTCCTGACCATCAATTCCCAGATGCAAGCCGTAGCAGAAGCTGCGCTCCAGGGCTATTCGGGCTCTATTGTTGTCATGGACCCAGCTACCGGAGCGGTACTTGCAAAGGCTTCTAGCCCTTCGTATACCCACGCTGAACTGAGCACCATTATCGAGTCCGGTACCGGCAGCCAGCTGGTCGACAGGACCACCCAGGCGCTCTACTCCCCTGGTTCATCGTTCAAGACCATTACACTTTCTGCTGGCATTGACACACATACCACCACGCTGGACACCACCTATTCAGCTCCAGGAACCATGGAGCTTGGCGGTGGTACTATCCACAACTACGCCAACGAGGACATGGGCACCATTCCTCTGCGTGAGGCGTTTGCCCGCTCTTCCAATACGGCTTTGGCGCAGCTTGGCAATGCACTTGGCGCGGACAACCTGGTCAGCTACGCGCGTGCTTTTGGTTATGGCACCGCACTTGGACAGGACTTCTCCACAACTCCATCGCTGATGCCAAATCCTGCCGAAATGACCACTTGGGAGCTTGGCTGGGCAGCTTGCGGCCTTCCTGTTGGAGAGCACGCAAGTCCTGCAGGTCCTCAGACTACCGTCATGCAAAACGCTGTTGTAGCAGCAGCGATTGCTAACGGCGGCGTAGTCATGAACCCTTACATTGTTGATCGCGTTCTCTCACCAGAGGGAGCTGTTGTTTCTACAACGTCACCAAAATCGCTTGGCCAGGCCGTGTCTGCAGATACCGCCGCGCAGGTCCGAGAGGCAATGCTGGGCGTTGTTGAATCCGGCACCGGTATGGGAGCGCGCGTTCCGGGTGTCAAGATTGCAGGTAAAACAGGTACAGCAGACGTCGAGAACGGTAACTTTAACTCGTTCTTCATCGGTTTTGCGCCTTACGACCACCCAACCCTTGTTGTTTCTGTTGTCATCGAGGGCAACGGCGAGAACGTTTTGGGTTACGGTGCTCAGGTTGGCGGCCGTGTTCTTGCGCAGTGCCTGAATATCCAGGCTTTGGGAGCTGCTTCGTAGCGCTCAAAACATCGCACGGTCTTCTCCCCAAGTAGTTGGGTGTGTTCTAAGATAGTAAGTGACGTGGCGAGAAAATCGCACGCTTGATAGGAGTTGAGTTATGCCAGGTAGAATGCTCAGTGGGCGTTACCAGGTTCAAGACAAAATTGGTACCGGTGGAATGGCCACCGTTTACCGCGGACAGGACCAGGTTCTTGGTCGTACTGTTGCCATCAAGATGATGCTGCCGCAGTACGCAAACGATCCTTCCTTTGCTGCCCGCTTCAAGCAGGAGGCACAAGCCGCAGCGGCGCTCTCCAGTCCTTATATTGTCTCGATATACGACTGGGGTAAGGACGGCGAGTCCTACTACATTGTCATGGAGTATCTGCGCGGTACAGACCTTAAGAGTGGCATCCGCAAACATGGAGCCCTTGATTCCCGTAAGGTCGCTCAGATTGGCTCTCAGATTGCTCAGGCGCTCTCTGTAGCACATCGTCACGACATCATTCACCGTGACATCAAACCACAGAACATCATGGTCCAGCCAGATGGCAACATCAAGGTCATGGACTTTGGCATTGCTCGTGCAAAGAACAGCAGTCTAACCACCGATAACTCTGTTCTTGGCACCGCCCATTACGTTTCTCCAGAGCAGAGTACGGGCAAGCCTTTGGGACCAACCACCGATATCTATTCCCTAGGCATTGTCATGTACGAGGCTGCAACTGGCCGCGTTCCTTTTGCCGGTGATGACGCTATCAGCGTCGCTATGAAGCAGGTCAACGAAGCTCCTCAGCCACCATCGCTGATCAACCCCAACGTTGACCCCGCACTCGAGGCAATCATTCTTCGCTGTATGGAGAAAAACCCAGCTGACCGCTTTCAGAGTGCTGACGAGCTTGCTCGTGCGCTGCGCGATTTTATTGCTGGCCGCGCTACTATTCCAAGCAACACCACCGTGAGCCCCCGCATTGTGACGCCACCTCAGCCAACTTCCAGGTTGGATCGTCGCGGCATCGACGGCTCCAACACCTACATTACGCGCGGTGGCGACACTGGTCGCTTGAACCGCGTCCATTCTCGCGAAGAGGCTGATGAGCTTGACAGGCGCGAGAATAAACGTCACAAGCGCAACGTTATTCTCGGCGTTCTGGGCGCTTTGGTTGTCCTGGCTCTTGCCGGCTTTGCTATTGCACAGATGCTCGGCAACTCTTCCCAGCAGTATCTGGTTCCACAGTTTGTTGGTCAGACAAAAGACCAGGCTACTCAGGCACTAAATGCTTCTGATAGCCACTTTAAGCTGGGAACTGTTACAGAAAGCTACAGTGATTCTGCTCCTGAAGGCCAGGTCATTGACCAGACTCCAAGCGCTAACAAACAGGCTCCTGAAGGAACCGCGGTTAACCTTGTCATTTCTAAGGGCGCTAAACCTGCTGCTGCAGTTAAGGTGCCTGATCTTACCAACAAGAGTCCATCAGAGGCTGAGTCTGCTCTTGCTGCTGTTGGCCTCAAAGCAAGAAATGGTGACTCGGTTGAGTCGGATGACGTAACCGTTGGTTATGTTGCAACACAGGAACCAGCCGCAGGTAGCGATGCTAAAGCTGGCGACACCATCACCTATCACCTGTCTACTGGCAAGGGTAAGGCAGATGTTCCAGACGTCACCGAGATGACTGCCGAGCGTGCGTCCGATGTCCTGAAAGATGCGGGCTTCAAGGTAGATACTCAGAAACAGCCTTCGTCGAGCGTTCCTGAGGGCCGTGTCATCTCCCAGTCTCCAGCTAACGGCAAGGCAGATAAGGGTTCTACGGTAACCATCGTTGTTTCCTCTGGTGCTCAGAGCGGCTCTGTTCCAAACGTTGTCGGCAAGGACTTTGAAACTGCCCAGACTACGCTTGAGAACGCAGGCTTCCAGGTCAACACCGTCTGGGTATACGACGACAACGTCGCAACCGGTAACGTAGTTGGACAAACGCCATCAAGCGCCGCACCTGGTGCTACGATTACCATCCGCGTCTCCAGCGGACCTCGCCCATCGGCGTAAGCACGACGCACGGTCGCGCAATGAGCACGACCAGTACGTTCAAGCCCTGCAACCGCATTCGGTTGCAGGGCTTTTTTTCTGCGGGAAAAATGGTTAAACACACCTATGACAGATAATCTGTCAAAAAGACGTATACATTACGCTGAAAATACCTCAAGCGTGCAGATTATCTTCATTTGATGTGTAATATGGTCGCAATTGAGCAGAATATCTGTCATAGGTGTGTTCCTTAGAAGCGGAATTTACCTATAGTTAAATTCTTTATATTTCACTATTCATTTTTCAGCATATTAGATGAAGTTTATGCATAGAAATGCATATCGAGTAGGGAGGCCACCTGGCTGTCAGGCAAGATGCTCTAGTTTCCTGGTTATTTTGACTAAAAGCTATACGATTCTCTAGCGAGACCTACTAAAACTGCACTATTTTGCGCCATTTTGCACGCCAAGCCTAAAACCCACCGCCAACACGCTGCAGAAAGAAAAAACCGGCAGCGCTAAACTGCCGGTTTGAAATCAATGGTGCCCCCGGGCCGATTCGAACGGCCGACACCCGCTTTAGGAGAGCGGTGCTCTATCCCCTGAGCTACGAAGGCATGTGGGATATTCTACTCACGTAGGCTCGCATACGCAACTCGTGGCGCAACCCGTGGAGCGTGACGCGCCCGCGACGCAAGCGCTTGCGACGCAGAGCCGCCGCTACTTGCGTCGAGCCTTGCGCTCAGCCCTCTTTCTGTCGTACTCAGCCTGACGCTCGAGGTAGAAATCGTTGAGCTTCTTATCGGTCATGCCAGCAACCTTAGCCTCAATCTTCTTACGAAGAGGACGCATCTTAAAGAAGCTGTAGACGACCGAACCAAAGATGCAGAAGTACGCAAAGACCAGCATGATGGCAGAAATCATACCAACGCCAGTGTTCAAATCCCTGGACTCAGGAACCATATAAGACAGTACCAGCGTAATGATGGTTGCAACAAAGCCAAGACCCAGGAAAACCCACCAAACGCGCTCGGCACGATGATAATCTGGATCCGCGCGCAGCATAGCCTCAAATCCACGGCTGCGAATATCCTCGCGCTCGCGCTGGCGAGCACGTGCAGCACGCTTCTCTTCTTTGCTCTTTGGAGCGCTGGAGCCGGAGTCACTCACGCGTACAGACGCAGCTGCCTCTCGTACTGGTTTTGCAGTTGCAGCAGATTTGCGACCAAAAGCGGAATACGAAGGACGCTCAGCCTCTTCAGAGTTTTCTTTCTTTGAAAGGCTTGCGGTAGCCTCACGCGCTTCTTTGGTTGCGCCTGTAATGGTGTCACGCAGTGACATTGGTCTCCTTCAGTGGTACAAACTCAGTTCCCGTAATAATCTGGAATGCCGTACGATAGCGCTCGGACGTGCCCTCAATGACCTCTTCTGGAAGATGAGGTGGCTCTCCTTGCATGTCCCAGTGGGCTTTCAGCCAATCGCGTACATACTGTTTGTCGTAGCTTGGCTGAACGTGTCCCTCAGAATAACCCTCAGCAGGCCAGAAACGGCTTGAATCAGGTGTAAGGCACTCATCAATAAGTGTAAGTTTTCCGTCGATAAAACCAAACTCAAATTTGGTATCCGCAATAATAATTCCACGAGTTACAGCATATTCTGCAGCGGCCTTATAAATTGCAAGCGAAGCTTCCTTCAGCTGAGTAGCAACATCCTCGCCAACAATCTCACAGCAACGCTCAAACGAGATATTCTCGTCGTGATCGCCAAGCTCAGCCTTAGTGGAAGGGGTAAAGATTGGTTCAGGAAGCTTTGAGGCCTCGGTTAAACCGTCAGGCAGCTTAATGCCGCAGACAGTACCGTCCTGGTCGTAGGTCTTCTTACCAGAACCTGTGAGGTAACCGCGGACAATGCACTCAATAGGCACTGTTTGAGCCTTCTTGACCAGCATAGCGCGACCAGCAAGGTACTCGGTGTAGTCTGAAAACTGTTCAGGAGTCTGATCTGGCAGAACAGAAATCATGTGGTTAGGCAGAAGATCCTTGAAGCGATTAAACCAAAATGCGCTAATACGCGTCAGAATTTCTCCCTTAAAAGGAATCTCATCGGGAAGGATAAAGTCAAAAGCACTAATGCGATCGCTCGCAACCATCAAAAGTTTGTCGCCACAATCGTAGATATCGCGAACCTTACCGCGCGAATCGGGACGAAGCTCAGCTCCAGCCACAATGACCTCACTTCTGCGCAAAGCGCGTTGTATTGCAGGACTTTTGATTGTACGGCAAAATGCCCAAAAATCGTCCTACAACAAAGCATCTGTTACAGAGATATTATTTTGAGCCGTCAGCGGAAGATGCAGCGAGAAGGTCGTGCCCTTTCCAAGCTCAGATTCTACCGAGATGGTACCGTTGTGACGGTCCATAATCTCTTTTGTGATTGCCAGTCCAACACCAAGGCCACCTGATGTGCGTTCACGACTTTCTTCTGCACGCCAGAATCGCGAGAAGGTCTGTGGAATGTCCTCAGGTGCAATTCCCATGCCATCATCAGCCACGGAGATAACCGCATCGGTATCGTCGAATGATACGGTTATAACAACATGACCTCCATCATTGGTGTAGTGGATAGCATTGCTCAACAAATTGGTCAGAGCTTCTCGGATCATGTCCGAGTCAATATCAACAAAACAATTGCCCTCAGGCGTCTTATCAACAAAGGTCAGCACGCGATTATTCTCCTTGAAGAGCGTCTCTTGCATGGCAACAATGCTTGCCACCATTGCCACCACATTAACGCTTTCTGGGTTGAATTTTATCTTTCCGTTCTCAAGCCTTGAAAGGTGGAGCATGGCATCTACCAGGCGAGAAAGACGTCTGCTCTCAGACACAATGTTTTCCAGGCGCTCTTCATCCGCGGGTAAGATGCCATCTTGAATTGCTTCGACGGTAGCCATGATAGCCATGAGTGGTGTTCTGAGTTCGTGAGCTACATCGCTGGTCAGACGGTGTTCCAGCTTAATGTCTCTTTCGAGTGAAGACGCCATGTCGTCGAAGGTTTCTCCCAGGCGCCCCAGTTCATTCTCGCCACGGATACCTGAACGAGCAGCAAGATTACCACTTCTAATCTGAACAGCTGTCTCGGTAATACGACGCACGGGCTTGGTGAGCGAGCGCGAGGCCAAAATGCCAATCAATCCAGACAGAGAGATTGCAATAGCTGCAGCAAGACTGATTGCCTGGTAGGAGCCATTACGGAATGCAATATCTCGCTGGGTCAAGAACGGCTCAGAGCCAAACGTCCAGATACGAATGCTGCCTACAGCCTCTCCTTGCAAGTTTTGAACAACTGCATACACCACAGAGTCGCCTGTCTGAGGACCAGATAGCGAACTGTTTACGCCAGATCGACGTGCATTTGGCGCCGAGTCGTCATACAGCACCACGCCAGAAACGTCTAAAACCTGGATGCCAATATCGGGATTAGACGATGAGGCCCGGCGTGCAATGGAAAGTACGTCAGCATTCCAGCCTTCTGCGCGCGCGTATGCTTGAGACATATTAAGCGCAGTGTTATCGACAGTATTCTGCAAGTTCTCCCTGGTATAAGCAGTAAAGCGACTCTCCCACACAATACCCAAGACAGAAATAAGCACCAAAACCGTCATGACCGCGGTCAGCGCAAAGAAAACCGCCATGCGGGTAGTAAAGCTCTGAGTACCAACGGGATCAGGCTTAATAGTTTTGTAAGAACCCTCAGTTTCCGGAGGGTTCTTAAGAGAATTTGAATGATGTTTCTTGAAGAGCGCCAAAACTCTAGAGCTTAGGACTCGTGGCTAGCGTTGCCAGCCTCAAAGCGGTAGCCAACACCGTGAACGGTGAACAGCCAGTTAGGATTACGAGGGTCGTCACCAAGCTTTGCACGCAAATTCTTGACGTGCGAATCAATAGTGCGCTCATAGCCCTCAAAGTCATAGCCCAGGACCTTCTTGACAAGCTCCATACGCGTGTACACGCGGCCAGGATAGCGAGCAAGGGTAGTAAGCAGTTTAAACTCTGAAGCGGTAAGATCAACTTCCTCGTTGTTAATGAGAGTCTTGTGACCAGAAATATCAATGGTAAGCGTACCGTAATCAAGCACATCAACAGCAATCTCTGGCTCAGAATACGTACGGCGGAACAGTGCGCGAACACGTGCCACCAGCTCACGAGGTGAGAAAGGCTTGACAAGGTAGTCATCAGCACCAAGCTCAAGACCAATAATCCTGTCTTCTACCTCACCTTTTGCGGTAAGCATAATGATAGGCACATTGGAGGTATCTCTGATTGCACGGCAAACGCGCTCTCCAGAAAGCTTTGGAAGCATAAGGTCAAGGATAACCAGGTCAAATGCATGTTTCTCAAACTCTTCAACTGCACTCTGACCGTCGCCAACACCCTTAACAACGTAATTTTCGCGCTCAAGATATGCTGAAACGGCGTCACGGATGACTTTCTCATCTTCGACAATCAGAATTTTCTTCTCGTCGGAAGCCATCGTCTCCCCTTTTCTTTTGTCCTGAATGTATGTGCTTATGGCACATTACGATTATTCATTAATTATTTTTATTCATTCTATCGCTATGCCTACAAATAATCTACAAAGAAAAAACACGAACTGTCACGGAAGCAGGATATCCGCTGGTAGGGTCTTTAACAGTGGAGTAGGTTACAAAAGAATCACAGTTGCCTTCTCGAGCGGGGAATTCTCCGTAATCAACGCTTCTATCCATTGAGTAGAGCCAGTTTGCCGTTTGATTTTGCGTATCAACAAGCACGTAAGAGGCGCGGCTCTTAACTATGTAAAGACTACCTTTACCTGCAGCTATTGCATAAGGTTCACGCTCTATGACGTAAGGGTTTTCGCCTGAAGCAGGCAGGATGTATGTTCCCATCTTGCCCAACAGACCGCCCGAGTCATAACTTGCTTCAACCGACACAATAAACTTATCGTCTACGCGACTTGCTGCAAAAGGTTTAACAGATTGAGGCATAACAAGCTGGTCAACCTTGGTTTTAAGGTTGTCTCCCAGCAGATATGCTGTAACGCCATAGTAGGTGCCTTCGGAGGCGCGAACTCGAGGAGTAAGGGTAACTACGCCCTTTGAGATAGACGGTGCAGTGGCAAATCTACCTGGAGATTCAACGGCGTCCGTTCCCTCAGAATCCCCCACACGCCACACGTAGCAGTGCGAAGATTCACGGGTTTTCTCGCCAGAAGAAGCTGGTTGGACAAGCCAAACCACCTTGTCGTCTCCACAGGCAAACGGAGCCGGATCCCAGTTTTTATCGGCCTTGTAGAGGACCTTTGCATCTCCAGTAAGCTTGCCGTCAGAAAATGGTGCGGCAAGAAGCTCCCAGTCAAAGGTTGTGGTGTCCACCTCAACCCATGCATAAACGGAGTCGGAGCAGCGAACGTCGTAAATTACGGCGGTGGTATTGTTCATCTGAGCCGCAGGAACAACGTCAACAACCTGGCCAGACGTCAGCGAAAGAGCAGAGCCCTTTACCATTGGCGTAGCAGACGCTCCGGCCGTGGTGACGGGAATCCAATTTCCATCGGCTGGATGCAACACGCTTCCCAAAGGAAGATTCCAGGTCTGGCTAGGTTGGGCAGAATACTCCGTCGAGCTATAGGAGTCCAACACGTTTGTACCAGAAGACTCGTCCAGTACCAGCGGCTTTCCTGCGTCACCCGAGCCCTCTTGATGAGAGCAGCCTGCTGCGATGCTAATTGCTCCAGCAACTACGACACCAGCTGCTCCCGTCTTAAAGAAGTTTCGACGAGAAATGTTCCCAAATAAAGCCACGATTTAGTCCAATTCAAGGTGCTCAAGACGGTCAAACAGAACGTTTGAGCGGGTAAGGAACGCGCGAGGGTCAAAAATCTTCTCAAGCTCCTCGTGGCTCAGCGTACAAGCTGGGTCTGCCTCAAGAAGCTCCTGGTAGGATGGTCCTTCCTTGCACTGCTGAATATCTGCCCAAACCTTCATAGCGTTAGACTGGACAATCTTGTATGCCTCTTCACGAGTAATACCAGTGTTGACCAGGGCAAGAAGGACCTTTGACGAGAAGAGCATGCCACGGGTCTTATTGAGGTTGGCCATCATCTGCTCTGGATACAGGACCATGCCATCAAGCAGGAACTCAAGCTTTGACAGCATGTGGTCAAGAGCAATAAAGCTGTCCGCCTGGGCAACGCGCTCAGCGGAAGAGTGACTGATGTCACGCTCGTGCCAAAGAGCAACGTTATCAAAGGCAACCTGTGCGTTTGCCTTAACTACGCGGGACAAACCACAGATCTTCTCGGCAGTAATAGGGTTGCGCTTGTGAGGCATAGCGGAAGAGCCCTTCTGGCCCTTGCGGAATGGCTCCTCAGCCTCGAGGGTATCAGTCTTCTGCAGCGCGCGCATCTCAGTTGCAATACGCTCGCAGGTAGCGGCAACGGTTGCCAGAACGCCAGCAAGGTACGCGTGGTGGTCGCGAGAAATTACCTGGGTTGAAAGTGGATCGTGGACAAGACCGAGTTTCTCGCAAACATACTCCTCAATAAAAGGATCAATGGAAGAGTAAGTTCCAACAGCGCCAGAAATTGCACCATAGGCAACGTTTTTGCGAGCGTCCTTGAGGCGATCAAGATCGCGCTTAAACTCCCAGGCCCAGCTACCAAACTTCATGCCAAAGGTCATAGGCTCGGCGTGGATGCCGTGAGTACGGCCAACGCAGAGAGTATCGCGCTCCTCAAAAGCACGACGCTTGCAGATAGCAGCGCAGCGACGAACCGCAGCAATGAGCAGGTCGCATGCCTGAGTGAGCTGGTAGCAAAGAGCGGTATCGCCCAAGTCTGTTGAGGTCATGCCATAGTGAACCCAGCGACTTGGCTTGAGCTCACCCTCTGGAACCTCAGCATCAATATAGGAGCCCATGTTGGTCAGGAAGGCAATAACGTCGTGGTTGGTAACAGCCTCAATCTCGTCTACCTCAGCGCGGTTAAACGCTGCGTGCTCACGAATCCAAGCTGCCTCTTCGCGAGAAATGCCAATAACACCCAGCTCAGCCTGTGCTTCGCACGCAAGGACTTCAATCTCCTGCCAAACGGCGTACTTGTTCTCCAAAGAAAAGATATGGCCCATTTCTTTGCCGGTGTAGCGATCTACCACGATGAGACTCCTTCTGCTCGTAAAAGAAAAGGTCGAGTACCACTATGGTACCCGACCTTTGAATTACCTGGTGGGCCGTTAGGGGTTCGAACCCTAGACCTTGGGATTAAAAGTCCCCTGCTCTACCAACTGAGCTAACGGCCCATTATCGGGCGTGGCAATTTTACCACGCAACTAGGATAGTGTAGCAGTTTACTCCCATGCCCATTGTCCATTTACGAAAATTGGTGTTTCTTTTCCATCGGCAGAAATTCCCCAAATGTTCAAATCGTCTGCACCAATCATAAAATCAACGTGCGTAGTGCTCTGATTAACACCGTGGGCCAAGAGCTCATCTGGGCTCATCTCAAGGCCGCCCTTCAGGCACTCTGGGAAGCCCATTCCAAGTGCTAAATGGCAGCTAGCATTCTCGTCATACAGGGTATCGTAGAACAGAATGCCGCTCTGGCGAATAGGCGTGTTCTTAGAGATAAGAGCACATTCTCCCAGGTACTTACCTCCCTTTTGAGAAACAATAGAAGTCAGAACGTCTTTGCCCTGCTCAGCGCCGTAGTCAACAACCTCGCCGTCTTTGAAGGTAAACCAGAAGTTTTTAACAATCTGGCCGGCATGAATCAGAGGCAACGCAGAGTGAACAGTGCCGTTTACCTTGCGATAGTTTGGGGTTGTAAAGACTTCCTCGGTAGGAATGTTAGGGAAGAACAACGTTCCATCCTGCGTCTTTCCAGCGCCACCCTCCCAAAGATGTCCTGGATTCATGCCGATGGTCAGGTTAGTTCCATTTGAAGACTCATAACGAAGCTCTTCAAACTGATGAGAATTCATGAAGCGCTTGGTCTTCTCAAATGTTGCATTGTGGGTCTCCCAAGCACTCTGAGGATCTTCTCCGCTTGCATGAGCAACGTCCAAAATTGCAATCCAAAGCCTGTAGATTGCCTCAGCCTCAGAAAGCTCTGGGAAAATTACCTTTGCCCATTCAGCTGCAGGAACACCAGCAATACACCAAACGTTTTTACCAAAGTCCATACCGTTTCTAAAGACGTCGCACTCCAGATTTCTTGCGCGAGAAACAGCAGCTGGCTTTTCTGGATCAATACCCTTGAGCCCATTTGGGTCATCAGACGAGAGGAACAAAAATGCTGCACCCTGCTCTGCAAGGGAGTTAAGCTGCTCAATCTTCCAGCTTGGTGTCTTAGAAAGACGCGCTAGGTCAACGTTTTCGTACATAATTCTTGAGGACTCTTGATCGCCCCAAATAACTGTGACAAATTCTGCGCCAGCCGCATAAGCTGCTCGCTGAACCCTACGGGCAAAATCAGCAATCTCAATTGAAGCGTTAATTACCAGCTGACTTCCCTCAGAAATTGCGCACCCCTTCTTCACAAGAAGCTCTGCGTATTTATCAATCTGATCAGACAGCGCATCAAGGGCAATCTTTACCTCTTGATCTGTCATAGGAATTTGTGTCATGTTGTTCCCTTCAACCATCAATCCGCGTAATTCGAGTAATTAAGCACGCTCTATCAAAGATATATCCAAAATATTTCCGTTCAACTTCTACCCGAACAACCTTCTTCACAACGCCAAATTTCAATCTTGTCCATAAAAAGAGCCCCGAAGGGCTCGTGTTATCTTTGGAGCGGGCAACGGGATTCGAACCCGCGGATGATGGCTTGGGAAGCCATTGCCTTACCACTTGGCGATGCCCGCAATTGTGTAGATTTTATCACAGTATTTTTTGCCTTTTAATTGCTCTTCTAGCAACTAGATAAAAGTTTGATGCGTTGTTTTCTACCGAGCTGCTCGTATACAACAAAAATGAACCTACACAAATTTTCTTTGTCAGAAATTGGACAAACGCTGGTCAGAATAGGCACAAAATCACTCTTTAGCATGCTCTCCAACGAAAGGAGCGCTATGCAAAAGTACTTTTGGCGAGAAACCCCCGCGCACCACTATCCCACCTCTTATAGACGCCTACTCTCCACCCGACAACTCCACCTTCCTCGGGCAAAACTGCTTGGCGGAAACCTTATCATGCCAAGCAGTTTCCCTTCCGTAGGACATGCGGGTCTGCGGTCGCGTCTAGCAGACAGGTTTTCTCGCAAGCCTGAGGCTCCTCCATAAAGAAAAAGACCGGTGAAGCACCGGTCCTAAAGAGAGCTGTTTTGTTGCAATGCGATTAGTTTACGCTGTGATGAAGCGCTGGGTTCTTAGCTAGGCATTCATTGCAAATACCCGTAAAGCACAAGGCGTAAGAGTCAATCTCACCGCAAGAGTCTTTGGTGAGGCTGGTAAGATCCCTTAGAACTGGTCCGTCAACATCAAAGACACGGCCACACTCATGACACTGGAAGTGTGCATGCTCGGTTGTTGTCGGATCAAAACGAGAGATATTATCGCCGGTATTAACAACCTGGAGCTCGCCTGCGTCAACAAGCTGCATAAGGTTACGGTAAACAGTTCCAAGAGAGATGTTTGGTAACTCCTCTCTTACTGCTGCATACACACTATCTGCTGTTGGATGGTCATGGCGACCTTCCATATACGTACGAATTGCCTCACGTTGCTTGCTGTAACGCACGATAACCTCATTAATTAGTAAGTGTTACTGATTACTGAATACGTTAACACTAATTGTCTATATGTTGCAACAAAAGCTCACATTTATGCATTACCAATTATTTCTATATACGCAATCTACCTCTGATTTTTCAGTTTGGAGGCACGCATGTTTATCACAAAATCCTCAAAACCTAAGAAGGAAACAGCTGCACGAAGACAAACCCCTTCTTCTGTCTTTCACTTCTGGTTTATTCCTCTGTTACTTGGAGCCCTTCTCCTCAGCCATTTTTTCCTAAAGCCTGTTCATAGGCTTGCTTTTGCACAAGAGCCCTCATTTACCGTTGCACAAAGAGAAGATTTTCCTGGTGGACAGCAAATTCCCATGTGGACTGCTAGCGATGGTACCTATCTCTACTGTGGAGACGAATTTAACCACTATGGTGCATGGCCAGGAGCAACGGGAAGTGTAGTTGACCCGCAGTCTTATACAAAGCTCACCTCAGCCAACGGCGCTCGCGGTGGAACATATACAAATGAACAGCTTCGAGCTATTGATTACATCATTTATCACGGAGCAACTGCGTCCCAAGAAAAAGATGTGTATGGCTATACAGGCTGGAAGGCGCGAGCCATCACGCAGTTTACACTGTGGGCTGTTATGCGTGGTGAGGCTCATGCACTTGCGATAAGTGTTCCTCAGGCAGAGCTTCATCAACCAATTGAGCAGTTCTATTCCGATGCTATAAGCTATGCTCAAAACAACAGCGGCGGTCCGGAGAACGGAGTTGCAAAGCTGTTTGTGCCCACAGGAGACAAGCAAGTTCTGTTTTTCTTTGGGCAACAATCTGGTTCACTCAAAGTTACCAAGAGCTCCCTATTACCTGATGTCACTTCAAATAACGAGCACTACAACCTAGAAGGCGCTGTTTACGGAGTATATTCCGACGAGAATTGCACCAATCTTCTTGGCAGCCTCACTCTTGACGAATCTGGGTCTGCAACGCTCGATGAGCTTCCTGTTGGAACGGTATACGTAAAAGAAATCACTGCACCAAAGGGCTTTCTTCTAGACCCTGCGGTTCACACCGTAGAGATAAAAAACCAGGAAGAGAGCATTCTCACGGTTACCGACACTCCTGTCGGAGATTTTAATCTACGTATTTCAAAACAAGACTTTGACCACAATACGAGCCTCAGCGAAAACAATCATTCCGAGCAACAAAGTGCTTCTCCCCAAGGAAACGCAACACTGCAAGGTGCGCTTTTTAAGGTGACCTACAGCGGCTCCTCTGAAACCACGCTTAGAACATGGGTTTTCTCGACCGACGAACAGGGTTTTGCCTCGTTTGACGCAGAGCATAAAGTTTCTGGAGATGACCTTTTTACTCTTGGCGAGAAACCCTGGCTTCCTCTGGGGTATTACCAAATCGAAGAAATTAAAGCACCTGAAGGCTATAAACTTCCAGAACATTCGCTTCAAACCTGGAAGCTATCAAGCCAAGACGGAAATCTTTTCTGGACAAATATCTCTAGCGGAAAAGTAAACCCTTCCTCTGAACACCTCTTCGCCTTTAAAGACGAGGTAATAAAGGGAAGTCTTAAGATCAAGAAAATTGGACACACTTCTCTGAATTCATCCGATGGTTATTCTGAAGCAGAAGAAATGCCAAGTTTAAAGGGCGCCAAAATTGAACTCACCAATAACTCCGCTCAGCCCATTTTCTACCAAGGCAACTGGATTGCTCCGCACGAAGTTGTCACCACAGTAGAAACAGACGATTCTGGAGAGGCTGCTGTTAAAGACCTTCCCTTTGGCTCCTACTCGCTTAAAGAGGTGCTGGCTCCAGCAGGTTACTCTCTCAACAAAGAATGGAACCCTACGGTTACCCTTACTTCTGAAGAGACTATAGAGGTTCCCGAGCTTATTGATGAAAGAGTTTCTCTACAAACGATGCTTGTAGATGCCGCAGGATCAAAAAATCCTGACTATACCGAGAAACTCAATCTTGTTGATCACATTAAATACGAGGGTCTTACCCCAGGAGAAGAGTACGAAATTACCGGAGAGCTCTATGAGACAAAACAGCTCCAAGAAGGTACAGCGGAACCCATCGCTCGCGGAACTGTCCGCTTCAAAGCTCCTACCTCATCGGGAGAAGCTGCGGTTCCTTTTTCTGTAAGGACTGATTCACTTGAAGGTAAAGAAGTTACTGCCTATGAAACAATCTCAAAAGATGGTGAGAAAGTTGCTTCGCACACCGACAGTCACTCTAAAGCCCAAACTATTCGTGTGACCCCTAAGCCTCATCTTCCTGGAACAGCAGATAATGCCTACGCAGTACCCCTTTTGCTTGCCCTGGCAGGATCGGTACTTATTGGATGTGTCCACTTATTTGCAGCAAAAATTAGACGTTCTTTTTAGTTGAGCAACCTTGCCTTTACGCAAAAAAGAAAGGGCAGAAATCTCTGCCCTTTCTTAAAAACTTACTCTAGCTAGTGACTTGTTCGTTTATGAGCGTCTAATAAGCTCAGTAACAAGAGCCGCGGCATCGGCACACTGACCAGCGTTAACATTCTCGCGAACATCAGCGGCGGTGCGACTGAGTGCAGGAAGTCCATCCTCGTTTAAGCCCATTAAGGTAACGGAACGAACTGAATTCTGCATTGCAGGAGTTGCGTCGGTGGTTCCCCAATCAAATGCGCTCTGCTCAACATCGATATGAAGATCAGTTGCAATAGTAGAAAGGAGTCGAGTCATTCTACGGTCAGCACGGCGAACGTTACCAATTCCCTCATTCTTAAGAATGGAGAGTGAACCAGCACCAACGCAGTCAAGGTTAATCAAGAAAGCACCGCGAATATCAGTTCTATGCTTTGCGAGGAATTCTCTCATGCCTGCGTGGTCAAAATCAGATGCTCCAAGCGCAACAAACCAAATGTCATGTGCAATGAGCTCGTCATCAGAAAGTGAAAGAACAGCATTACGAAGATCATCCTCAGAAATAGCGGCTGCATCCACAGAGTCGGTCTCTTCACGATTCTCAGCAGATGGAGCTGCGCCGCCCTTCCAGTCATCCGATGGACCGTCGTTGTGACCGAAGAGTCTAAAGGAACGACGCTTTGCCTCAGGAGTCTTTGCGTCTTGCGCCTCTGTAAGTCCCTCATCAGCTGAAATAGTGTTGAATGGGCTCTCTGCCTCTGGAGTTGGCGCAGATGCCTGAGTTGGGACATAATGAGGAGCTGGCTCGGAAGATGGAGCCAGTGGATCAACGGCATCGCCAGAAGGATCAGGAAGATCAAAGAGGGACGCACGACGAGCAAAATCGTTCTTAGCATGGAGCTCATGTGTTGCTTCAGGCTGTACCTGCGTTGCATCTGCATCTGCGGACTCATGAACCTGCTTCATGGTTGCATTAAGCTCATCGTCAACAGAATCATAAGCAACGGTGTTGTCAGCAGCAGCATCCTCAGCCTGCTCATCTTCTGTTGTTGCATTTACAGCCTCTGCAACATCCTCAAGAGACGCAGTCTGGCTTGCACCAGTAGTGTCATAAGCAACGTAGCTTACTTCACAATCTTCAGGAAGAATACCCAACGAATTAAGAACTTCCTCGCCGTGACGGATACCCTCTACCTCATCAGGCTCTGGAATAAGTGCGGCAGCATCTCCTGCAAAGTGATGAACGACCTCAGGACGATGACCGGTAGGACGGACATTCTCGAGAATACCAAGAAGAGCTGCAACTGAAGACTTGTTATTGTTTGCGCCAATGGTACAAGGTGCAAAACGCTCTGCAATAGTTGCAACAGAAAGAGCAACAAATGGAAGAGCTGCAAGAATACCAACAATCCAGAAAAGGACACGGACTGGATCAGGAAGGAAGCGAAGAATCTGAACAAATGTAGCAACAAACACTGCAACTACGCACCAACGCGAATACTTCTGTGCAAGAGGCACGTACTTTGCTACAGGAGACTCAACAAGGAAGTTTGTATGTGGGGAGTCATAGTGAGCAACGATGACGATTGGACGGTTGCCCTTTGCAACAAGCTCGCCAGTGGCCTCGTGCTTAGCGACAACGTTCTGGCTTCTGATGGAAGATCCAAATGAACCAAGCATGTCATTACCAAAGTATTTGAGGCAAGTAAGAGCACCAAAGCCAGCAACAAGCAAAACACCAAAAGCAATAAGTGCTGCATTGCCAGTGCCTGCAAAAATAACGCCAATGAAGAGGAGGATTAAATAGATTGAATAACCAAGACTCTTAATAGACTTAGCATCAAATTCTTCAATGGTTGCCTCAAGCCCGTGAAGTTTCATTTCTTCAGCAATGCTTTGAGCAGCCTGAAGCTCCTCTTGGCTACCGGCAGGAGCAATATCAATCTGCTCGTCTAGATAGTCAACATAGTCATGTGTAATGGCCATACTGCGTCCTTCGTTGGCATGTCTTCTGACAGGTTTCAAACATACGTCATTAGTATACGTCTTATATCGAAATGTAGCTGTTAAAGTGTATTTTTACGTCCAAATTTAGAAATTCTGCACTAAATATCAAAAACTTTCGTATATGTTTAGAGAGATTTGAGTTCAGGTAGTAAAAAGCGGGAGGTGGATATGGCTTCAAATAATCAAACTCTAGGCAACAACGAGCTAGGTGCCTGGAGGATTTTCTCGCTATTTATGCTGCTACTCCAAAAAGGACCTTTGCCCTCGTCAGAGATATATGCGGCGGTTTACTCGGATTTATCTACTGATTCTGCTTCAAGAACGTTTTCAAGAGACCGCGCTGTTCTAAAATCACTCGGATTTGCAATTACTGAGGTAAAAACAGGAAAAGAGAAGTCGTTCTATCTTTCGGACTCAAATTTCTTTGATTCCTCGTACGACTTAAGCCCTGAAGACGCCAATCAACTGCTTGTTATTTGCAGTGCAGTTCTCACTGATACAACTTTTGTGTACCAGGAGGAACTAAGAAACGCACTTTCTAAAATTGTGGGCAACTTTTATTCCACAGATTCAGACAAGTCAGGAAGCCAAAAACTCAATGCTTCTTCTCAAAGCAAAGTCTTTCCTGTTCTCTATGAGTCACTCAGCTCTAAACAACAGGTAAAGGTCACGTATACAAACTCGCAGGAACAGGTTAAACAAAAGCATCTTGGTATTCTGGACTTCTTTGTTTCGCAGGGACTTCTGTACTTTGTGGCTCAAGATTTTTCGTCCAACAGTAAGACTGCTTCGATCAAAACTTTTCGCATTGACCGTGTCTTAGATGCTGCAATTCTTAAAGATGAGCTCTTCTCCATTCCGGAAGATTTTGATTCAAATGACTACAACCTGCTTGATTTCCAACTCGGATCGCAGGCTGGCACTCTTGTTGCGTTTGTCCCCAAAAACATACTCGCTGCTTTTGAGCATTTCTCGCAAGGTCAAGGCGATATTGAGCTTCTCCCCAATGGAGCTTTATGGACCGTTGCCTACGCCCATGAGGACGCTGCTTTATCTTGGATTCTTGCTCATGGATTAATTCCAAGGTCTCCAAAGTCTCTTCTCGCAAAATGGAAAGAGTCTTTAAGCGAGGTTGCCAATGGCTGTTAAAAACACCTCTTTTGGAAGAAAGAACATTTCTTCAGCCGTCTATAAGCTCATACTGCTTGCTTCTGCATTGAGGGAGTCTTTTGACGCAGTCGAGCTAAGCGCGGTTCAGTCGCGATTTGGCATCTCCTCTGAAGAGGCTGCTATTCTGATGGAGCTTTTGCAGCTCACGGACGAGAATGGCTATCTTCCCCTCCCGCTTACGGGAGACCAAGATACTCTGACACTGGTTGGAGAGTCTCCCTTTACTGCTCGCAGGCTTGTCTTAACGGATGAAGAAACGTTAGCGCTTAAAGAAGCGTTTACAACACTTGCGTTGCCCCAAGAAAGTATATTTTGGAAACTTCTGAAGTCTCCATATACAGCAAACTCTTCGTCAGATGATGCTTCAGTTTCATGTGTCTCTAAAAGTCACTCTAAAGAAGTAGACGCGTTCCTCACCTGCTCAAATGCAATTGCGGAGTCACGAATTATTTCATTTGCGTATCGTTCTGAGATAGCGTTTGTGGAAACTCAAAGCAATAAAGAAGCTGTAATCAGCCAAAGAAACGTTCTTCCCTATCAATTGTCATACGGAGAGAACGGCTGGCTTATCGAGGGAATTGATTTAGACCTCGAACAACAGAGAGTCTTCAGAGTCAATCGCATGAGTTGCATTGAAACGCAACCCGCTTCGTTTGATCAGTTAAAGCTCGCAGAACACGTGAGAGATTCTGCTACAGAAAAAAGATCGCAGTTAGTAGAGCTTGTCTTTCTTGATAAAAGCGCTCTTACACACTATTCGTGGCCTGGTCTCAAAACGGTTGGTGGCCAGCGCAATGCTGCAGAACTTAAAGCAACTATCCCCTATTACGGCGGAACATGGCTGCTACAACGGCTGCTTGCCCTTAAGGGAAAAGTAACAACCAAAAATCAGGCCGTGACGCAGGCAATGCGCACCTACGCTGCATCTCTCCTTGCTGCAGAAGAGCAACTTTAGGGCAATTAGGCAGCTGTTAGTGCTGCTACGCATCGTGTTCTTCTCGCCACTTGGCAATTTGCTCGGAGATATCCTTTGTCGAGACGCGCTGATTGTTCTTGTTGGGTAATGACTTCAAGAACGAGCTGCCATATCGCTTGGACACTAGCCTAGAATCGGCAAGCACCAAAACACCTTTGTCTTCAGCGCTCCTGATAAGGCGGCCAGCAGCCTGTTTGGTTGCAATTACTGCCTCTGGCAGAGAATAGCGCCACCACGCGCGGTCTTCTCGCGCCTCACGCTCTTTAACCAGCGGTTCGTTGGGGCTTGCAAACGGAAGCTTAGGGATTACTACGCACCTCAGCGTATCTCCCGCAGCGTCAAAGCCCTCCCAGAACGATTTAAGAGCAAACAGCGAGAGGTTCTTCTCGGCTAGGAACTTTTCGCGAACGCGTCGCGCGGAAGAAGATCGCTCCTGGCAGGCAAGGTTAAGGCCATGCTCACTCAAGCGAGGCTCTAGCGCTTCAAAGAGGCGCTCCATATCGCGTCTGTTAGTGAAAAGCGTCAGCACCGAGCCGCCCATCTGAACGTGTACGTCGTACAGCAGCTTTTCCAGAGCGTCCAAATAGCCCGGGTCTGTTGGCGCAGGCATATCCTCAGCCACAAAGACGCCCATATGGTTCTCGTAGTCAAAGCTTGACTCTAAGCGCAGACTCTTGTGCTCAAAGGAGCCTCTATCCAGGCCAACAGCGTGCTCAAAATGCGAGAAGTCATCTCCAACAGCAATGGTTGCTGAGGTAAACACAACAGAATGCGTCTCCGGCAGCCACTTCTCTGCCAACTCTGCTCCAATATCAAGCTTCTCGGCCATAAGGGCCTCAGAGCCAATGTCGCGTTTCAATCGGGTCAGCTTGGCTGAATAGACGTAACTCTTGTCCGTTCCCTCACAGATGAGCTTCAGTGAATCCAGAAGGGTACTCAAGAAGACCCCAGCCTCACTCAAGTTGCTTGCAAGGTTTGGTGCCGATGCGACAAGCGCATCGGTGGCTTTTCCCATTCGAAGAGCAGCTTCTTCAAGAGCAGAAAGAGCGATGGAAGCGGTCTCTAGGACTTCTTTCCATTCCTCTGTTTCTCTTACTTCGTCGTTAATCCAAAGCTGAAGGGAGTTATAACCACCATCACTTTTAGCCAATGGAGCCAGCTCATGTACCGTGGCCATAAGACTGCCCATTGCTGCCATGGCTCGCTGAACTGCGGCGGCAGAGCGCGTAAGAAGCCCAGTGAGCAGCGTAGAGTCCTCAAGGTTGGCAGCGCCCACCATAGCTGCGTGTATGGCGCCAGACTTGATGCCTCCAAGCAGCTCAAAGCCATTTCGCATCTCTTTGGCAGAGATTTCTACTGCCCACTGACGGCGAGCTTCAGCTTCAAAGCCATGAGCCTCGTCAATTACCCAATGCCTAATAGGAGGCAGAATTTTACCGTCAGCAGCAACGTTTCTAAGCAACAGAGAATGGTTGGTCACCACAACATCTGAAGATCCCGCGCGTTTACGAGCTCCATGAACAAAGCACTCGTGAGGGTAATATGGGCACTTGGAGCGCAGACACTCTGCGGCCTTGATGGTTACCATCTCGCGTGGAACTGAGCGCCAACGAATACCCAATGCATCCAAGTCGCCGTCGGCTGACTGGCATGCGTATGTATAAATCACGGCAATTGCGGTCAGCATATCTGAGGCAACACTGTTGCTCGAGCGACCTTCTTGGTCGATGAGCGTCAGTGGAAGCTCTTCAAGAGCAGCTCTATCAACACGATGCAAGCACGGATAGTGCTCGTAACCCTTTAAGCTGCAGAAACTCAATCCATTAGGAAGCGCCTTCGCAAGCGCTGGAAGATCATGCGCAACAAGCTGATCGGTCAGTGCGTTTGTCTTTGTAGCAATACCTACCGTAACATCGTTTTTCTGCGCAAAGAGCACCTCAGGCAGCAAGTATGCAATTGACTTGCCAATGCCAGTTCCAGCTTCAAGCTCTCTATGCGAAGAAGTGACCAGCGCGTTTCTGACCTCAACGGACATACTTACCTGTTCGCTGCGCGTCTCAAATTTGTCGTACATCTGTGAAACAACGCCTGGCTTAGCAAATGCCCGATGAATCTCGTCCTTAGAAATCGGAAGCATAGCAGGCGTCTCTGGGTCATCCGCATCCCTTCTCGCCTTTGCTTTTATGTCGGCAACAAGCTGACTGCGAATGTCCTTGAGCGAGAAAAACGTGCCCGAGATCTCTGCATCTGCAAGCTCGGCTCCTGTTGCGTCTTCTTTTGCAACACCGCGCTGAACAGCCTCTTCTTCTTTCAACTTTGACAAATACGAGAAGATTGGCCTAAATGTCCACTCCACTCCATCGTGCATTGACGCCAATTTGGCGAGAAGCCCGCGGGGCAGATTCATAAGTCCCAAAAGTAAGATGCGCCACATGCCGCAAAGGGCATCTACGTCGTCACTTGCGCGGTGCGTAACCTTCATGGTGCCAAACGCTTCGGCCATGCTGGAAAGCTTATGCGAAGAAAGTCGAGGTAGCGCTATGCGTGAGAGCGACAGCGTGTCAATCCAAGTATCGGAGACAGAAGTTCCGCCGGGCACCCGTTCAATAAACGTACGGTCAAAGGTAGCGTTATGTGCCAGAACTGGTAGTCCGCCAACAAACTCTGCAAGGGCAGCAACAGCTTCTTTTGCGCTTGGCGCGCCCTTAACATCTTCGTCGGTAATTGAGGTCAGGGCTGTAATTTCTTCGGGAATTGAGCACCCTGGGTCAACAAACGTCTGAAAGCGCTCCACAATCTCTCTGCCGCTCAATTTAGCAGCAGAAATCTCAATAAGAGAGCATTTCTTAAAGGACAGACCTGTTGTCTCGGTATCCAAAACAACAATGTCGTCCTCTAAGACGTCAAACGACTCATGCTCCGCCCTCTCTGCAAGCTCCAAATATTTTTTGCGAACTGCAGAGGGAGTACCGGGAAGAATGAGTTCTTCTAGTTTTTGCGTAGCGCTTTTAGTGCTAGTCATAACCTACAAATCTACTGACGATCCTCAAGCGCAAACTCAATAAAGCGAGTGCAGAGCTCAGGGAAATCAATGCCACCGGTACGAGCAGAATCTGGCAGCAAAGAACGTGCGGTCATGCCAGGAATGGTATTTGTCTCAAGCACCACTGGCACGCCGTCTTCCGTAACAATAAAGTCACTACGAGAAACGCCGCGGCAACCAAGTGCATTGTGAGCCTTAATTGCCAGCTCCTGAGCGCGTGCGTACACTGCAGGCTCAAGACGAGCGGGAATTACATGGTGCAGGGATGCGGGCTCGTATTTTGTCTTAATGCTGTAGAACTCATCACCGGTAACAATTTCAACGATTGGTAGAGCGGTTGGATTCTCGTTGCCAATAACAGGAACGGTAATCTCTGTTCCCGCAATGCTTTCCTCAATCAGAATACGCTCACCCTGTTCACCTGCAAGTTCTAGTGCAGCAGGAAGCTCTTCTCGCGATGTGACGCGTGTGACGCCATAGCTGGAGCCGTTGCCAGAAGGCTTTACAAACATAGGGAGTCCGAGGTCCTCAATAAGCTTGTCTACCTGCTCATCTGTAAAGACGGTACCTGCAGGAACGTCAATTCCCTTAGGCGTTGGAACGCCTGCCTGCCTATACATAAGCTTTGACAGCTCTTTTTCAGTTCCCATAGCAGACGCGAGAACGCCAGAAAACGTGTAAGGAATGTGCAGAATCTCGAGAAGACCTTGGATGCAGCCATCCTCGCCAAAACGACCGTGCATAGCAACGTATACGACGTCATAACCACCCTGAGCAAGAGTAACTACAAAGTCTTTTTCTGCAACATCAAGCAGGTCAACACTGGTAAAGCCAGCCTCTTTAAGTGCTGCTACACACTGCTTGCCAGACTCCATAGCAATCTCGTGCTCGTCTGACCAACCGCCTGAAACAACTGCTACATGAAGCTTTTTGAGCTCTTCACGTGTCATTTCCGCTCCTTCAGATAAGTCTCCCATAGGGTAAACTCTAGTAAACGTATTTCTTCTAAGATACCGCAGATAGCTTAGAAGAGTTGGAGAAGGACAAAAATGCAATCAAATAATACTCTTGACGGCACAAACACCACGGTTGACGGTGCAACCACTTCCGCACCTGATGCTCGCCCACAGAAAGCTACCGCTAAATCTGACCTCAGAAGCCTTTCATCAGAGCAAATTCTTGAGCTGGTTACTTCACTTGGCCAGCCAAAATTCCGCGCTAAGCAGATTGAAGAGTGGATCTGGTCTAAAGGTGCTACCTCTTTTGATCAGATGAGCAATCTTCCAAAAACACTGCGAGAAGAACTGTCTAAGCAGGTAACTCTTGCTGGCGCTGAGCAGATTGTTCGTCAGGTTTCTGAAGATGGAAGCCGTAAATACCTGCTTCGCTACCCTGATGGCACGTCTGTTGAGTGCGTTGGTATGCCAAGCGGCAACAAGCTCTCGGTCTGCGCTTCCACGCAGGCGGGCTGTGCTATGGGCTGCGCTTTCTGCGCTACGGGCGCCGCTGGCCTCACTCGCTCCCTTTCTGCAAGCGAAATCTACGAGCAGGTTATGCATGTCCGTGACGACTTTGACGCGCGTGTAACCAGTGTTGTTCTTATGGGCCAGGGCGAGCCTTTCATGAACTACGACGCTACTCTTGCAGCCATGAGACGCCTCAACTCCCCCGATGGAGCTGGTATTGGTGCTCGCCATATTACGGTGTCTACCTGCGGTGTTATTCCAATGATTAAGCGTTTTGCCTCTGAGCCAGAGCAATTTACGCTTGCTGTTTCACTTCACTCTGCAGTTCAAAAGACACGCGATTCTCTTATGCCGGGAGTACGTAAGTACTCGCTCATTCACCTGTATGACATTATGGGAGAGTATGTCGATAAGACCGGTCGACGTCCTACGTATGAATATGCGCTGATTAAGGGCGTTAATGATTCCGACAATGAGCTTGGTGCCCTAAGAGACTTCTGTCGAGGAACACTCTGCCACGTCAACATCATCCAGCTTAACGAGATTGAGGGCTCAAAATTCTATCCCACTTCCCCTGTTCGTGCTCAGGAGTTTGTAAACAGCCTTAACTCTGTTGGTGTTGAAGCAACTATTCGTCTTTCTCGTGGATCTGATATTGATGCAGCTTGTGGCCAACTTTTCCAGAAAAGGAACGCACGCTAAACAGCACTTATAGAGACAGTGCTCATATCAGAACTTTTCATGCTTTTAATGCAAAGAAAGGGGCCCTCGGGACCCCTTTCTTTTTAGTTCATATATAGAACGCATGTTCTATTGAATTGCATTTAACCATTCTTTTTCCACTCTTGCTTGGTGAGAAAGAATGTTTTTCGCGCTTTTTCTATTACCGCTGCCTGAATAGTCATCAAGAATTGCATCGAGTGCTCTTCTCGATCTTCTCATTGCATGAAGAAAACTTCTCTGCGCCTCTTTAGTCAGCAGAGCATGTTTAGCGAGAAAAGCTATTCCTAGTAATGAGACACTGGATATAATCGCAAACTTTATCTTCATTATGCTTCTTTAACGTTTGAGAGTTTTTCCACTAGAGCAGCAAGTTCATCCTCGTCATTGAATTCGATTTCAATCTTATTCTTGCCACGGACATTTCGTACTTTAACTGGGGTATCCAGAGCAATCCTTAATTGCCTTGCTGCGCGCTTATATGCCTGTGGGGTTGGCTGTCTTTTTGGTTTCTCAACATTTGTGACAGAAAATAGTGGAGCAAGATTTTCTGTCTGACGAACCGACAAATTCTCTTCGATTACTCTCTGGGCAAGCTTAATTCTTCCTTCTTTTCCGCTTACAGAAAGAATTGCTCGAGCATGTCCGGCACTAATGCGTCCCTCCGCCATCAAAGTTTGAACTTCTGTTGGAAGGTCCAGCAGACGAAGAGTGTTTGTAATTGCAGACCTAGACTTGGACAAAACCTTAGCTAAATCATCTTGGGTCAAGTTCTCTTGTTTGATTAACTGCTTATAGCCTTGAGCTTCTTCGATTGGACTCAGGTCAGATCTCTGTAGATTCTCAATCAGAGCAAGCTTAAATACTTCCTCATCGGAAATTGCCTTAATTACTACAGGAACTTCCTCTAATTGTGCAAGCTTTGCAGCCTGGAAGCGTCTTTCGCCAGCAACAATCTCATAGTGATCACCCTTCTCGCGAACAAGAAGTGGCTGGAGAATTCCGTTTTGCTTAATTGAATCACTGAGT
This sequence comes from uncultured Atopobium sp., assembly GCA_963509815.1. Lineage (GTDB taxonomy): Bacteria > Actinomycetota > Coriobacteriia > Coriobacteriales > Atopobiaceae > Lancefieldella. The sequence goes on from CAUPCM010000003.1 coordinate 75,667, forward strand.
TCAGCAAGTTCAGCTTCATCAAAACGCTTACGAGGCTGATCTTTATTAGGCTTAATCTTCTTTAGTGGTAGTGTAGTAGCTTCTTTTTTATTACCGACCTCTGCATCTACCTCGCTAAAGAGAGAGTTGAGGCCCTTACCAAGTCCTGATTTTTTAACCACGACGATTCACTTCCTTTGCAAGTTTGTTGTATGCAAGTGCGCCCATACTTATTCGGGCATACATGGTTACTGGCAAACCATGACTTGGTGCTTCTGCGATTTTGACATTTCTTGGAATAAGCGTCTTAAATACTTTGTTACCAAAGTAATTTGAAACCTCAGTTACAACCTGCTTAGATAGGGAAGTTCTGCTATCAAACATGGTCATTACTACACCAAAGATATCAAGATCCGGATTGAGCTGCTTTTGAACCATTTTCATTGATTCAACAATCTTAGTTACGCCCTCTAGTGCATAATATTCGCACTGAATTGGGATAAGAATGCTATTTGCTGCAACTAAGGCATTAATTGTTAAAAGGCCTAGTGATGGAGGGCAATCAATCAAAATGTAGTCAAAATAGTCTTTAACCTGGTCAATTGCCTGCTTTAATATGTTTTCTCTTGATTCCACGGAGACAAGTTCAATTTCTGCACCAGCAAGTTGAATGGTAGCAGGAGCAATAGTCACGTACTTTTGAACAGTTTGTTGTAATACGTCTTCAAGAGGTGTTTCGTTGAGGATTACATCATAAATATCAGCTTCAAGCTCCTCTTTATCAATTCCAAATCCACTTGTTGCATTACCTTGCGGATCAAAATCGATAATGAGAACCTTCTTTTTTGTTTCTCCTAGCGCTGCTGCAAGATTAATTACGGTAGTTGATTTTCCAACTCCACCTTTTTGATTAATTACAGCAAGTACTTTAGAATCTCTATCTTGAAATCCCCTCGAAAGGTCTTTGTAGCTCATTTATCCTCCGTTTGACCAAGTTTATTTAATAATACAGAATGTTTCACGTGAAACATTCCACAATTAGTCTCTTCTTGCAACAAACGGATTTGATTTTGCCATTCCAGTTTTTCTCGGTAGTTTAATTTTGCTTTTTCCAACTTTTCTATAAAGAAGAATTTCACGATGACCAAGGTCGTTTGGTAATTCAAATGTTTCACGTGAAACATTTTCATACCCAAAAATTTTGGCTGCCTGAGAGGCGTCCTGAATCTCTATCTCATCAACGTTGGCCTTCATTACTATGAGGGTACCTTGTGGAGCTAAGAAAGGCTCTGCGTACTCCAAAAGAATATTTGCCTTTGCAACTGCTCTGAAAGTAACAAAATCAAACTTCTGCTTATAGTCATTTGGAATTTCTTCAGCACGAAGCTTTTCAGCTCTGACTCTCTCGCCAAGACCAATCTGGTCAATCATTGACTGTACCGCATTGATCTTTTTTCCAATAGAGTCAACCAACAATGTTTTGTTCTCACTCATAATTGCGAGAGGCAGTCCTGGGAAGCCACCGCCGGTACCAATATCAATATAGTTTTGGGCTCCAGATGTGAACTCATTACACACTTTGAGTGGTAATAAAGAATCAAGTATATGTAGCACTAGGGCATCGTCAATTGAAGTGATTCTTGTGAGATTGAGGTATTTATTAATCTTAGTTAGCAATTCAATGTGCTTGAGGAGTTGTCTTCTTTGGGTATCAGATGAATCGATTCCATAGGTAAGGAGAAGTTCCTTAAGTACATCCTCTTTTGAATCGTATAAAGACTTCTCAGCTTCAGACATTACATCTCCTGTGACAAAACTTCTTGTTACAAGAAGAATTGTCACAAAAAAAGAGGAAGGCGTAAACCTTCCTCATCAAATTAGTAAAGCTTGTTAAAAATTCTTAGCTGTTAATAGCTGTAACAACAACGCGACGGTATGGATCATCGCCCTCAGAGTGTGTTGTAACTTCAAGATTATCTCGAAGTGCAATGTGAATGATGCGACGCTCATAGCCACTCATTGGAGCAAGAGAAACCTTACCAGTCTTCTTAGCACGAGCAGCAGCAGAGAGCGCCATCTCCTGAAGCTTATTACGGCGGCGGCTCTTGTAGCTTTCTACATCAACAGATACTGGATAGTGGAAGTGAAGCTTAGCGCTCATCAAAGACGAAAGAACCATCTGAAGAGCCTCAAGCGTATTACCGTGACGACCAATAAGAATTGCAAGATCTCCACCGGTTACATCAAGAATGAGCTCGCCGTCTTCACCGTCGTACTCATCAATTGCACAGCTATTCTCGCCAAAGAACGAGAGAAGCTCCCTGAGATAGAAGACAGCAGTATCGGCAATCTTATTCATCTCAGCATCAGTAAGCTGAATTCCAGCTTCAAAGTGCTCTCGAATTGAAGCAAACTCGTCTTGTGAATCAACGACAGGAGACTCATTAAGAGCGTTTGGCTCAGAAACGAAAGTCTCATCCTCCATGTCGTCCTCCAGTCAATATAAAAAGTTTAACTATTAATCTACTGTAACAAATCCTGTAAACAAAAGTTATTTTGTTTAACCCCAGCTCTTAGCCCTTTTTGTGAGGGCGTGGCTTCTTCTCTTTTCTAACCACGTCTACCTCGATTGGCTTATTAGCCATCTGAGCCTGTGCCTTGAGCTTCTCTTTTTCCATAATGCGCTTGGTAATAAGCTGCTGCTGAGCAAGCTGCCAAATACCAGAAGTTACGTAGTAGAGAAGAACAGCTGCTGGCACAGTCCAACCAAACCAGAGCATCATGAGGGTCATCATGCCACCCATCATGTACTGCTGAGTACGCTGCTCACCGGAACTTGTACGAGCATTTACTGCCATGGAAAGGAAGGTAGTAAGGCCAAACAAAAGAACAAAAATCATATAAGGGATAGCGGTAACAAAGCCATCAACAGCAAAAATGTCGGATGTTGCACGCGCGATAGACGGAAGAATGTTGTAGAAGCGGGAGTCTACTGGAACCATCTTTGCAACGGTAAAGAGTGCAATAAAGATAGGGGACTGTAAAAGCAGTGGTAGACAACCACCAAGAGGATTGAAGTTGATTTCTGCGTAAAGTTTACGCATCTCTTCATTCTGCCTTACAGGATCATCAGCATAGCGCTCCTGGATTTCTTTGAGCTTAGGCTGAACAACACTCATGCGAGCCATAGAGGCTGTCTGTTTGTTGGTCATTGGAACCAGGATAATACGGATGATGATGGTAAGCAGGATAACTGCCATACCCCAGTCTCCCGAGAATGATTGAAGTCCCGCTAAGACTGTGTATAGAAAGTTAACAATCCAATCCCACATATTTCCTCCGGTGCGTTCCTTTACGGAACGGGATCGTATCCTCCCTTATGAAAAGGGTGACAGCGAGCAATACGCTTAAGAGCAAGCCAACTTCCCTTTTTAACACCGTACTTTTGTATAGCTTGAACTGCATATTCAGAACAAGTGGGTCTGTAAATACAGTGCGGCTTAAAAAGGGGAGAGATGTTTCTTTGATAGAAACGAATAGCACCTAGGAACAAGTTTGCGAGAAAAGAACCTTGTCTTTTCTCGCTCATTTGACCCCTGTCTTTCTTAGCAAAGCATCCAAAGAAACGCTTATATCAGCAGGATTACTGCTGTGTGTATCTTTAGTCGCAAAGAGAATAATGCCGTATCCCTCAACAGGTAAACCACTCTTTCGAGCTGCTTCGCGTAAAACGCGTTTACACCTGTTTCTAAATACGGCGTTACCTAGTCTTTTTGGAGCTACAAAGGCTACCTCGGAAGGATGTGCCTCAGTGGATGGTGCTACTCGTATACGAAGAACAGAACTTTGAGCCCTCTTCCCCGTAGAGAAGACCCTTTCAAACTCTGAACGAGATTTAATGGTCTTCACAGAAACATTCCTTAGACAGTGAGGCGCTTACGGCCCTTAAGGCGACGACGAGCGAGAACGGCACGACCATTCTTAGTTGCCATACGTGCACGGAAACCGTGGGTAGTTGCGCGCTTGCGCTTATTTGGCTGGTAGGTACGCTTCATAGCTATTTCCTCCCGAACGGGTACAGTATCGATTAAAAAGCCTACAGATTGTACTCGCGTTTATAGGTACCTGTCAAATTTTCTACGCAAATACCTCAACTTTTTCTCTTTTTTATTCAAAAAACTTAGCGAGAAAACCTTTCATTTTGAAAATTTCACTTGTGATACATGAAGAAATTTGTTGAAAGGAATATTTCTGTAAGCTGAAATATATCCGTTAAATGCTACTATCATTCAGTACGTCTTTCACAAAGATATAAATTTATCTACAGATGTTTAACACATGTTGAAAACTTTCATTCACTGTGAAAGAAAACGAAAAGTTCTCTTCATTTGTTTAACAATTGTTGAAAAGGAGGTGTCATGGCAAGAGATTTCTTTCCTTTTGTTGAGGAAAATACCAACCTGGATGAAAAAGGTACTGGTTCTAATAACACTCTCACCGTCCGCTATGCTGCGCGTATTGCAGTGTATGACGATAAAGCCGCAGCACCTCGCGTTGTTCTTGTAGAACCTAAAGATGTTCGTTCTTATCTTGATGAGATTGCAGCAACCGTTAACCAGCTTGCTCACGAGCAGGGTGGAAAAATTCCTTTTATGGTTATGCGCGAGATTGTGGAAAATTTCATTCATGCTCGCTTTGTAGCACCTACAATCTCAATTATGGACAACGGAAATACCATTAGGTTTTCAGATCAAGGACCTGGTATTAAAGAGAAAAACCGAGCTCTTGAGTTTGGTACCTCTTCTGCAACGGAAGAGATGAAATCGTTTATTAGAGGCGTTGGTTTTGGTCTTCCTTATGCTCAGCAATACATGGTTGAGAAGGGCGGAAGTCTTACCCTTGAAGACAATATCTCTGGCGGAACAATAGTTACTTTATCAACACGCCGCTCTAAAGATGCTCATATTCAGACACTTCCAACTCAAGAAGAATCTGAAGAATTGCCTGTTAATCAAAATCAGCAGACAATTTCAAGTACTCCGCAAACAGTATCTCAACAGCCGACTGCACAACCAGCTGCACAACTTCCTAATCTGGTCTTAACAGATCGAGCAAAACAAGTTCTTCAGTATCTCTCTGAACATGAATGGGTTGGAGCAACAGAGCTTACTAGTACCTTTGGTCTTTCTACACCAACCTGGTCGCGAGAGCTAAAATCGCTGGTAAACATAGGAATAATTGGAAAAGTTGGGCAAAAATATAAGCTCACTACTATTGGAGAAACCCTCCTTTCATAGAGTTTCTCAACATTATTCGCTGAAAGTTATCAACATTCCTCTATACTAGGTGTCCCAATTTTCAACATTTTGATTGGACACGTATGGATGCATCAATTGATTCAGACGCAGTAGCTCTGTGGCAAGACGCAATTGACCTTTTGGTTGAAGAGAATCAACCAGAGGCTTTTATCGCCATGCTGAGAACCTGCACTCCAATTAAAGTTGAAGATAATACGCTCTGTGCAGAAACATCAATGCGCTTGGCATATAACCGTATCCTTAAAAACCTGCCAATTGTTGAGAGATGTCTCTCGGCTGCGGCCTTTGAAAACATTATCTTAAGTCTTACGCTTACAAAGTCTTCTACTCCTGTTACAACTACTTCCACAATGACTCCTCAGGAGTTCAACGCTTGGAAGCAGAAAACCGCTCCTACCCAGGCTGTTGTTCCAGAACAGATTCAAGATTTTGAATCCCAGGAACAGAGCCTTGAGGAATTAAAACAGCAGACGTTAAAAAGACGTAAGAGCAACCCTCTTTATGAAGAGACATCCTTCAATTCAAACCTCACGTTTGATCGCTTTGTTGTTGGTGATGAGAATGAGCTTGCTCATCAGCACGCTTTAAACGTTGCAAACGACGCAAAAGGCAAGGCAAACCCACTCTTTATTTACGGCACAAGCGGTCTTGGAAAAACTCACCTTCTACGCGCGGTTCAAAACTACATCAACTCTGAAGATATCGAGCGCGTTTGTGTTTACAAAGACGCAGATGCCTTTGTCGATGACTACGTAAATGCTGTTCGTAAAAACACCTCAGGAAATGCCGCAACGGAGCTGAGTAATAACTACCAAAACATTGATGTTCTTATCATCGATGATGTCCAAAAACTTGCTGGTAAAGCGGGTACCATTAACTTTTTCTTCAATATTTTTAATTCTCTTATTGATAGAGGTAAGCAGATTATTCTTGCCGCCGATAGAACGCCTGCTCAGCTTGGTATGGGCTCTGATGGTTTTGACGATCGTATTACTTCTCGTATGAGTGGTGGAATTGTTATTGGTATTGAGTCTCCAAGCTACGAGATGAAGCTCAATCTTATTCACGTCTTCTGCGACCGAGCTTTTAAAGAGAGAAATTCTTCTCTTTCGTCAGATGATATGCCAGAAGAGATTCATCGTTATATGGCTGACAAAGCCGGCCAAAGTATTAGAACCCTTGAGGGCTTCTGTAATCGCTGCGTTACCGGACAAATCAAAGCAAAAGAGTCCGGGAAAAACATTAAACAAGAAGAGATTGATAAGATTGCAGATACTCTCTGGCGTCGCATTTCAAAGACCGTAAATATCGAGAAGGTCCAAGAAGTCGTAGAGAACGTCTATGGCATTAGTCATCGCGATATTGTTGGCAATAAGAGAAATAAAGAGATTGCAGAACCTCGTCACGTTGCAATTTATCTTGCTCACGATCTTTGCCAATACACGCTGGTAAATATTGGTAAGCATTTTGGTGGAAGAAAACACGCGACAATTTTGCACAGTATTGAGGTAATTGAAGAGAGGATTAAAGAAGATAAAAGCTTCTATGATCAAATTTCTCAACTCAAGAAGACTATCCTTGAACAAAGTTAGTGTTTAAAACCTGTTCGTAAGATGTCAATTGGTGAAGAGAAGTAATGGTTTGTTGTTGAGAGTTTAAGAGAGGGAGTTTTACTTTGTTTATGAATGTCAAAAATAAGCAAACAAATCTGACCTCTAGAAACATATTTCTACCTCTAGAAATGTAAAGCTTTCTTCTTTTCAACATAGCTTATTATTACTACGATATTTTTATTCTTATCTAAGAAATAATAGAAAGGGTCGTCATGAAATTTACCGTAAGTCAATCCGCTCTCCAGACGGCACTTGATATTGTTTCTAAAGGCATTGGTTCTAATACAACACTTCCAATTCTTTCTGGTATTTATCTCAAAGCTTTTAATGGCATGATTGAGCTACAGTCCAGTGACTTAACTATCTCTATTAAGCATCAGATTGCAGCAAATGTAGAAGAAGAGGGAGAGACCGTTGTTTCTGGAAAGGTTATCCAAAACATTGTTAAGAATCTTCCTGATGCAGCAATTACTTTTGAAGGTGGAGAGCGTACGCTTTCTGTAACTTGTCAGCGTTCATCTTTTAGACTTAATACTCTTTCTGCGCACGATTGGGCACAGTTCCCAGAGTTTGATCTTGAGAAGACCTGTGAGCTTCCAAGCCAACTTTTATCAACTATGGTTGATAAAGTTTATCGTGTGACTTCAAAGGAAGCTTCTCGTCCTATTCTTCAGGGAATTTCTCTTACTGTTGAAGACAATACTATCCGACTTGTTGCAACCGACTCATTCCGTCTTGCTGTTTGTGATTCCAATACAGATACGCCAGCAGGTGAATCTTTTAGTGCAATTATTTCTGGTGAAGTTTTTCATGACGTTCTTTCAATGCGTAGCATGACTGAGAAGGTTTTAATTGGTACTACAGACAACCAGGTAGTCTTCCAGTTTGGAAACACTACTCACATTTCTCGTAAGATTGAAGGTCATTTCCCAGATTATAAGCAGCTGCTTCCTACGTCTTGTACTGCATCTGTTGATATTAATGTTGAGGATTTCTCTGCAGCTCTCAAGCGTGTATCTGTTATTGCCTTGGCAAATCCATCAGTACGTTTTGATGTTGATGCTGATGGAAAAGAAGTTAAGCTGTCTGCTTCTTCACCAGATCAAGGTGAGTCTTCTGAGCACATTGAGGCTCAAATTGAAGGAGATTCTCTTTCAATCGCTTTGAACTACCACTACGTCTTTGATTGTGTAAACGCTGCTCCTTCTAAGGACCTTTTGCGTCTTGAGCTCCAAGGTCCTTCTCAGCCTGCAATCTTTAAATCAAACGGCAAGGTCAACTACTTGTATCTTCTGATGCCTGTTCGCCTCTAACTTGATAGGGGTTGTGTGGGACTTAAAGTTGAACATGTTTCGCTGTATAACTTTCGTTGTTTTACTTCGAAAGAAATAGATTTATCTGCACAAACTACTATCTTTGTAGGAAAAAACGCCGCAGGTAAGACAAATACTGTTGAGGCATTACAACTCCTTACTGCTGGGTATTCATTCAGAAAACCAACACCTTCACAGCTCCTTCTTACAGGTACTTCTGAGGCAAAGATAGAGATTTCCCTTACAGGAGATGGAAGAAAACTAGAAAATACCTGCACTATTACAGAGCGACGTCGCCAATTTTCAAAAAATGGCAAGAAATGCCAGGCAGCAGATATTTCTGGTACGTTGATGTCGGTACTTTTTAATCCTGATGATCTTTCAATGATTAAAGGCGGCGCATCATATCGTCGCGATGAATTTGATGACTTTGGTCGTCAGGCAAATAAGAGCTACTTCAAGGTTTTCTCGGCATATATCAAAACAGTTGAGCAAAGAAATAAGCTGCTTAAATCTGATTGGCCTGACAATAATTTGCTTGATGCATGGGATCTTTCGCTTGCAAGGGGAGGAGCAACGCTTCTTCATGCGCGCATTCATTTGTTTGAGCGCCTGGCAAAGAAAACATGTGAAATCTACCAGGAACTCTCTGGCGGAGAACATCTGGAGATGAACTATATTTCTTCAATTGGAGAGGTATCTCTTGAGGCCACTAGAGAAGAAATTACTGATCAATTCTTGAAGGCTTTAAGCGAAGCTCGCACGGATGATATTCGTCGTCAGCAAAGTACAAAAGGACCTCATCGAGACGACGTTGAGTTTTTAATTGAGGGTAAAGACGCTAGAAATTTTGGTTCTCAAGGCCAAATTAGAACTGTCGTTTTAGCGCTTAAGATGGCAGAGGTTCTTCTTTCAGAAGAAATACTTGGCGAGAAACCCTTGCTGCTTTTAGATGATGTTATGAGTGAGCTTGATGAAGATCGTAGAAAAGCAATCATGGAATTTGCATTCCATGACATTCAAACGGTAATTACCACGACAAACCTTGGGTATTTCTCTGAAGAGGTTTTAGAAAAAGCGCAGATAGTTAGGTTTAGCGATGAATAATCAACAAGAAATATCTGCGCGCGGTGGCAATGAAAATGCAAAAGATTTAATGAGTTCTCTGCTTGGATCCTTCAGAGATTCTAAGAGTATGTCAAAAAATCGTCGCGCCTATCTTGCGTGGGTTGAAGCAAATGGTGAAAGAGAGACAGAACACACAACCGGCGTATTTGTTAGAGAAGTTGCTGGTAGAGAGTACCCTGTACTTACAGTCTATGTAGATAATCGTATGTGTATGATTGATTTTCTTGCACAAAGAGAAATTTATAGAGCCAGGCTTTCAGAGCAAGGCCTGGAGTTCTCAGACCTTGAATTTAAGCTGGACAAATACAATAGACATGCTGGTAAAGAAGAAGACTCATCAGAAAAGCAAGCACAGGGCCAAAAAGAAGAGAAAAAAGATCTTCCAGAACTCACCGCGGAAGAAAAATCACAAATTTCTGAGTTAGTTTCTGACCTTTCTGAGCCACTTAAGTCAACGGCTTATAAAGCGATTGAAGCAAGTTTTAGACAAAAAAAGAGTCTTTAGTCTAATCTGTCACTAATCTGTCCTTAAATCTCTTTACAGAGCCTCTCAGATACCAAATATTACTATTTAAACAATGAAATTTCTCTGTGCCGAGTTGATTTTGGGGATTTCATAGTAAAATACGTATATCATTCCGCTCACAATTGAAGAGAGGACTTACGTGGCAAAAGAAAATAAGTATGACGGTACAGAGATTAAGATCCTTGAAGGCCTTGAGGCTGTTCGTAAGCGTCCAGGTATGTATATTGGTACAACTTCAGCTTCTGGTCTGCATCACCTTGTTTGGGAGATTGTAGATAACTCAGTCGATGAGGCAATGGCTGGTTATTGCTCTAAAATTAAGGTAACCGTTCATCAAGATAACTCTATTTCTGTTGAAGATAATGGTCGTGGTATTCCTGTAGACCTTCATCCCCAGAAAAAGATTCCAACTCTTGAGGTTGTTCTTACTATCCTTCACGCAGGTGGTAAGTTTGATAACAACGCTTATAAAGTCTCCGGTGGTCTTCACGGCGTTGGCGTTTCTGTTGTAAATGCTCTTTCAAAGAAACTTGTTGCGCAGGTTAAGCGTGATGGCAAAATCTGCGAGATGGTCTTTGAGCGCGGTAAAACCGTTCAGAAGATGAAGGAAATTGGTACTTCAAAATCTAACGGAACTACCATTACCTTCTGGCCAGACGATATGATCTTTGAGACCACCACGTATAACTTTGATACACTCCGCGATCGTCTTCAGGAAACCGCATTCCTTAACAAGAATCTTAAAATTACTCTCGTTGATGAGCGTGAGCTTACCCCTCGTCAGGTTGACTTCCAGTATGCTGGCGGCATCATCGACTTTGTTAAGTACCTTAATGAAGGAAAAGAAGTATTACCAGGATTTTCTCGACCTGTATATATTGAAGGTAAATCAGAACCTGATGCTCCTCTTTCAAAAACAGGAGAAGTTGAAGTCGCTCTACAGTGGAATACTGAATTTAGCGATAGAACCCTTTCTTTTGCTAATGACATTTTTACCGAGGAAGGTGGAATGCACCTCGAAGGTTTCCGTACTGCTCTTACTAGAGTGGTAAATGATTACGGTACCAGACAGGGAATTCTTAAAGAGAAAGATCCTAAGCTTGAGGGTGGCGATATTCGTTCAGGCTTAACTGCAGTCATTTCGGTTAAACTTCCGGATCCTCAGTTTGAAGGACAGACCAAATCTAAACTTGGTAGTTCTTACATGAGGACTCTTACCAATAAGATTGTTACTCAGGGACTCTCAGAGTATCTGGAAGAACATCCTAACCAGGCAAAAGAAATCTTGAAGAAAGCAGTACAAGAAGCTAGAGGTCGTGTAGCTGCTCATAAACTCCGTGAAGCAACACGCCGTAAGGGACTTCTTGAGTCAGCTGCGCTTCCTGGAAAGCTTGCAGACTGCTCCGTTCGCGATGCAGAGATGACTGAGCTCTTCATCGTCGAGGGTGACTCCGCAGGTGGTTCTGCAAAGATGGCACGTGACCGTTCTATCCAGGCAGTTCTTCCACTTCGCGGAAAGATTTTGAACGTTGAGCGCGTACAGGCTCATCGCGCACTTTCTTCTGACACTATTACTTCGCTGATTACTGCTATTGGTACTGGTGTTGGAGATGAATTTAATATTGAGAAGGCTCGTTATCACAAGATTGTCATCATGACCGATGCTGATGTTGACGGCTCTCACATTAGAATTCTCCTGCTTACCTTCTTCTATCGTTATATGAAGCCAATGATTGACGCAGGTTATATCTACGTTGCTCAGCCTCCTCTGTATCAGATTAAGCCAAAGGGTAAAAAGAACGGTAAATACATCTATACCGATGAAGAACTTGCTCTTGAGACAAAGAAGTTTGAGGACAACACCAAGTTCACTATTCAGCGTTATAAGGGTCTTGGTGAGATGGACCCAGAGCAGCTTTGGGCGACCACTATGGAGCCAAAGAACCGCATTCTTCTCAAGGTAACCATCGATGATGCTCTTGCCGCTGATCGCGCGGTCTCTGACCTTATGGGCAACCAGGTTGAGAAGCGTAAAGACTTCATCCAAACACATGCAAAAGACGTCCGCTTCCTGGATATTTAATGGTTTCTCGCTAAATCATTAGACAGAAAATGAAAGGGTAACTTGTGGCAGACGATAAAAATATGAATGACGATCTTTTTGGTGCAGATGAGGACCAAGACCTCGATGCACAAAACGATATGGATGAAGAATACGAAGACGATGAGGTAGAAGAAGACTCTGACGAGTTTGATCCAGAGACTGGAGTAAATCTAGTAACGGGAGAGACTTCACACATCATCTCTGATGAGGCTGGTACTCGCCTTGACCTCTCTGACATTCACGGCGGCACCCTTAAGCCAACCGACTTGTCCTCGGAGATGAAGACCTCCTTCCTTGAGTATTCCATGTCCGTTATTGTTGCTCGTGCACTTCCAGATGTTCGAGACGGTCTAAAGCCTGTTCACCGCCGTATTTTGTACGCAATGAGTGAGGCTGGTATTACGCCAAACCGCCCACATAAGAAGTCTGCATGGGCAGTCGGTGAAGTCATGGGTAAGTACCACCCACATGGTGACTACGCTATTTATGACTCCATGGTCCGTATGTCTCAGGACTTCTCGATGAGACTTCCTCTGATTGACGGTCACGGAAATTTTGGTTCTATCGACGGTGATCCACCAGCAGCAATGCGTTATACCGAGGCACGTCTTACCAGAAGTGCCATGGAGATGCTGGCAGAGCTTAACAAGAATACCGTTGATCTTCAGTCAAACTATGATGAGTCACTGACAGAGCCATCAGTTCTTCCTGCGCGTTTCCCAAATCTTTTGGTTAACGGTTCTTCAGGTATTGCAGTTGGTATGGCTACCAACATTCCTCCTCACAATCTTGGTGAGGTTACTAACGCTGTCTGCATGATGATTGAGAGCCCTGACGTTACCACTGAGGAGCTCATGACCGTATTGCCTGGTCCTGACTTCCCAACAGGCGGCATCATCATGGGTACTCAGGGCATCAAGGACGCCTACGAGACTGGTCGCGGTTCTATTACGGTCCGCGCAAAAGTCCACGTTGAGCAGGTTAAGAGTGGTCGTCAGCGCCTTGTTGTCACCGAGATTCCTTACCAGGTTAACAAAGGTCTTCTTCAGGAGAAGATTGCTCAGGCAGTCAACGAGAAAAAAATTGAAGGCATCTCTGACATGCGCGATGAGTCCAACCGTAAGGGTATGCGCATCGTCTTGGATCTCAAGCGTGATGCTGTTCCACAGGTTGTTCTGAATAACCTGTACAAGAAGACTCAGCTCCAATCCAACTTTGGCATCATTGACCTGGCCTTGGTTGACGGTGTTCCTCGTACCCTTTCTCTTCGCGAGATTCTTCGTCATTACATTGATCACCAGATTGATGTTGTACGCCGTCGTACTGAGTTTGACCTGGACAAGGCACAGAAGCGTGTCCACATTTTGGAAGGCCTTCTGACCGCAGTTGATAACATCGACGAGATTGTCCACATCATCCGCAGCTCGCAGGATGATGCTGAGGCAAAGAAGCGCATGAACGAGCGTTTTGGCCTGGATGAGATTCAGGGCGAGGCAATCCTTCAGATGCGTCTGCGCCGCCTCACCGGTCTTGCTCGTCAGGATCTTGTTGACGAGATTTCTCAGCTCAGGCTTGATATTGCCTACTACGAGGATCTTCTCGCCCACGAGGAAAAGATTCTGGCAGTTATCGCTGATGAGCTCCGTGAGATTTCCAATCGCTACGCCGATAAGCGCCGCACGCAAATCTCTGACCAGGACATTCAGAACCTGGACGTCGAGGATCTTATCGCTGAAGAGGATATGGTTGTCACCGTCACTCACGCAGGCTACGTAAAGCGCGTTCCTGTTGAGATTTATCGCTCTCAGAAGCGTGGCGGCAAGGGTGTACAGGGCGTCTCTCTCAAAGAGAACGACTTCGTCGAGAACCTCTTTGTTGCTTCTACTCATGATTACGTGCTGTTCTTTACCAACTTTGGTAAGGTGTACCGTCTTAAGGTCCACGAGCTTCCTGTTGGTAACAGAACCACTAAGGGTAGCGCCATCATCAACGTCATCGAGACGCTTGCAGAGGGCGAGAAGGTCAAGGCAGTTATCACTACCCGCGACTTCCCAGAAGACAACTACCTGATGTTTGCTACCAAGCAAGGTATGGTCAAGAAGACAGCAATGTCTGAGTACGACCGTACACGCAAGGACGGCCTCATTGCAATCAACCTCAAGGACGGCGATGAGCTTGTTAACGTCCGCCGCGTCCACCCAGGTGACAAGGTTGTTCTGTGCTCCTCTGACGGCAAGGCAATCCTGTTTGACGAGGCTGAGGCAAGAAGCATGGGCCGTGGCACTTCGGGCGTCCGTGGTATTACGCTCAAGGGCGACGCAACTATGCTTGGCATGGAGATTACCAACGGCAACGGCGACCTCTTCGTTATTACCGAGAAGGGCTACGGAAAGCGCACAGCAATCTCTGAGTACCCAGTTCATAAGCGTGGTGGCCAGGGTGTCTTTACCATCACAATGACAGAGAAGAAGGGTAACCTGGTTGCTTGCCGCGTTGTTGGTCCTCAGCACGATATTATGATCATGTCCGAGGAGGGCGTTGTAATCCGCGTCAAGGCTGGCGATATCTCCAAGCTTGGCCGCTCTACTCAGGGCGTCAAGGTTATGAACCTCTCTGGTAGCGACGTTGTTTCTGCAGTTGCTCGTATGGTTGCTCACAAGAAGAAGGCTCCTAAGCACGCAGAAAACCAAGGTATGCTTGATCTGATGGCAGCAGGTGCTCGCGATGCTGATGAGGCAGAGTCTGTTGACCTCGGAGATGAAGAGGAAGTACTGGACGATTCACTGCTGGATGATGACGAATAAGCATTTCAGCTATACGTAATTTGAAGGGCTCAGGAGGCAATTCTCCTGGGCTCTTTTCGTTTACCGAGAAAAACAGCACGCTAACGGTAATGTTTTTTATATAAAAGATACGTCAATTGTTTAAAAGTAAACCATAGAGCAGGACTTATGAGAAATCCTCAGGAGAGATATCCTCAATAAACTGGTGGAACTCCTCAAGCTCTTGGGCCTGAACGTCCTTCTCGACATCAGTAAAGTCTGGAGCAGCAGCAATTTCCAGAACGCTCTCGTCAGCAAAGATGGGAGCGTTTGTTCTTACTGCCAGCGCAATTGCGTCTGACGGACGAGCATCCACGTAAATATGCTCTCCCTCTTTAGAGATGAGCTCAATTTGCGAGAAGAACGTGGTGCCATGGACACCTACAATGCGCACACTTTTAATGTCTGCATCCAGAGAATCAAGAACGGAGCGGAGAAGGTCATGCGTTAGAGGCCTCTCGGTAGATTCTTGATCTATGCCAAGGCTGATAGCAGATGCTTCAATGTTGCCAATCTTAATAGGAAGACTGAGCGTGGAGACGCCGCGTGGGTCATGAAGACGCAGGACAATAACGGAAGAGATGGGTCCTCCTCCGACAACAACTGTCTGTATGTCCATACGTTTTAGTGACACAAAAACTCCAAAAAGCACGCCATTTATCAATCTTTGGGCAGATAGTCTACGACTCTCTGTTCTCACTTCATACCCAATTTCAAGAAACTTTAAAACAAAACAAAAAAAGTGTTGACCTACGAGAAGTATGGAGGTATTATTTTTCCCTGCGTTGGGCCTGTAGCTCAGTTGGTCAGAGCGTCCGGCTGATAACCGGGAGGTCACAAGTTCAAACCTTGTCAGGCCCACCACTTTATGTGACAATAGTCACCCCAACGTTAGCCGAGTCGCCGTTGGGGTGATTATTAAAACCTTCTGGGCCCAACCAGAAGTCAGTACGGGGAATTAGCTCAGCTGGGAGAGCGCGGGCTTTGCAAGCCTGAGGTCAGGGGTTCGATCCCCCTATTCTCCACCAAATGTTCAAGGCCAGGGATTTTGTCCCTGGCCTTTTTTTGCTAGTTATTTTTCAAAATAGCACTCATGAAAGACGCAAAAGACGCGGTTGCGCCATAAAACATACCGATGACCGTTATTTTTACCCACTTATCGAATAGTTACCTGTTTTTACAACAAACATGAGTAGGATTTACACAAGAGTATGTTCTTTTCATTGGCACTGTGGAAAACCACAAGGAGAGAAAAGAGTTCTTATGTCAAATCTTACGCGTCGTAACTTTTTTGGTGTAAGTGCAGTTGTAGCAGGTTTGGGTATCACTGCCTGCAAAAAGTCTGATTCAGACGCTGGTGAGAAGAAAGAATCTGACACCAACTCTACAGACACTGTTGGAGCACCAGAAGAGCTAGTAAAGGCTGCAAAAGAAGAAGGTAAGCTTATTGTTTACGGCTCCTGCGAAGAGGAATATCTAAACGCAGTTTGCGCCAACTTCAAGAGTCTGTATGGTATTGATGTTCAGGCACAGCGCCTGTCAACTGGCGAGGTTGCTGCAAAGATTGAGGAAGAGAACGGTCATCCATCAGCAGATGTTTGGTTCGGCGGAACAACCGATCCTTACAATGTCAGCTCCTCAAAGGGTCTTCTTGAGCAGTACGAGCCAAAGAATGCGTCTCACCTTATTTCTGATAAGTTCAAGAGCACAAATAAGGACTGGTACGGAATTTATAAGGGTATTTTGGGAATTCTGTACGATAAGGAAGAGCTTGAGCGTCTTAAGCTCGACGTGCCTCAGGACTACAAGGATCTTATCGATCCTAAATATAAGGGTCTTATTTGGTCTTCCAACTACAATACTGCTGGTACCGCAAAGTTGATTATCAACACCGTTATTCAGAAGTACGGTCACGATCAGGGTATTCAGTATCTTGTTGACCTTGATAAGAACATTGCTCAGTACACCAAGAGTGGCTCTGGTCCTTCCAAGGCTATTGGAGCCGGTGAGTGCACCATCGGAATTGGTATGCTCCACGACGGCATTTATCAGATTGTTGACCAAGAGCATGAGAATGTTGGTCTTCAGATTCCAAGCTCTGGTGCATCATATGAGGTTGGCGCAACCGCAATCTTCAAGGGTGCTGCACATCCAAACGCCGCTAAGCTCTGGATTGAGTATGCACTTTCACCAGCATGCGTTGACCTTGCTCAGAAGAACGGCTCTTATCAGTTCTTGGTAATTGACAACGCAAAGCAGCCTGAGATTGCAACTGAGTACGGTCTTGATCCAAATAACGTTATGGACTACAACTTCGAAGACGCTAAGAAAAACACCGAGCAGTATGTCAAGGACGTTATGCAGGCACTTGGTGGCGGAGACAGCCGCTTTAAGACCGAGTAAACACCACGCGGATAAGCAACTAAACAATGCTGTTACTCAAGATCTGAGCGGCAGATTATACTGGGTAGGCAGAGATCTGCCTACCCAGTTCCGCATAAGCTTTACGTATAGGTTTAGTGTTTCAGAGTTAGGACCAGCATGGCAAAATCCCAGAGCGCTCAACTTGAGCGAAAAAAGCTCCTTGGCGATCCAATTTTGATAACGACCATTGTCGTTCTTATCGCCTTCTTAACCCTTTTTATTCTGTATCCTCTTGCCATTCTTATGGTTGACTCTGTAGTCTCCGATAACGGAGTTACCTTTGATGTCTTTACTCGCGTCTTGGCCATGCCTTCCTTTAGCCATGCAATTACCAACACCCTTAGGGTTGGTTTTGCAGTAGGCATTTTATCAGCGATTATTGGCCTTCTGTTTGCCTATGTTGAAGTGTACGTAAAGCTTCGTACAAAGTTTATGACAGGACTTTTCCGCGTGGTTTCCATGCTTCCTGTTGTTTCTCCACCATTTGTTCTCTCGCTTTCCATGATTATGATGTTTGGTAAGAAAGGCCTGATTACCCGAGGTCTTTTGGGAATTTTTGACAACAACATCTATGGTTTCTGGGGCATTTTTATTGTTCAGACCATGTCGTTCTTCCCTGTGTGCTACATGATGCTTAAGGGTCTGCTTAAAAACATTGACCCATCTCTTGAAGAAGCAGCACGTGACATGGGAGCAAGCCGCTGGAAGGTATTTACCAGCGTTACGCTTCCTCTTATTTTGCCTGGCTTGGGCAACGCATTTCTCGTCTCATTTATTGAGTCAATCGCAGACTTTGCTAATCCAATGATTATTGGCGGTTCGTACGATACCCTGGCAACAACCATTTACCTGCAAATTACAGGCGCGTACGACAAGCAGGGTGCGGCTGCAATGGCTGTTGTCCTTCTTTCCATTACGCTGCTTATGTTTGTTGTTCAGAAGTTTGTGTTGGAAGCAAAGAGCACGTCCACGCTCTCAGGCAAAGCAACGCGTGCCAGGATGCTTATTACAGACAACTCTGTTCGCATCCCACTTACCATTCTTTGCGCACTAGTCGCACTCTTTGTTATTGGCATGTACCTCTGCGTTCCTTATGGTTCGTTTGTTCGTTCCTGGGGCTCTAATTACGAACTAACTACTAAATGGTTTGAGCAGGTATTTACCAAGTATCACGGATTGCAAGCGTTTAGTGACTCGTTTATGCTCTCGCTTATTGCCGCACCAATTACCGCTCTGCTCTCGATGATTATTTCCTATCTGGTAGTAAAACGTCGTTTCCGTGGTCGCGGCTTTATCGAAGCTGTATCCATGCTGGCTATGGCAGTTCCTGGTACAGTTTTGGGCGTTGGTTACATTCGCGGTTTCTCAAGCGGAGTCATGCACACAGGATTTTTGCAAGGCCTGTATGGCACAGGACTTATTCTGATTATTGTCTTTGTCGTGCGTTCGCTGCCTACAGGAACCCGCTCCGGTATCTCAGCGCTTCGACAGATTGATAAATCAATCGAGGAGTCCGCATATGACATGGGCGCCGACAGCTTTACAGTGTTTATGACCGTCACACTTCCACTGATTAAAGACTCGTTCTTGTCAGGCTTGGTAACGGCGTTTGTTCGTTCCATCACCGCAATTTCTGCAGTTATTCTCTTGGTCACACCAGAGTTCCTGCTCATTACCGTTCAGATCAATGAGTTTGCAGGCAAGGGTTCATATGGCATGGCCTGCGCCTTTGCAACAATTCTGATTGTTATTACCTATGGCTCGGTATTGCTTATGAATTGGGCCATCAAACACTTTGGCACCAGCCGAGCACTCAAGGAGGAGTAACACATGACTACAGAGAAAAAAGGCGTTCGCCTTGAGCACATTTCCAAGATTTATCAGGATCAGAAGACCGGAAAAGATTTCTACGCAGTTCAGGACGCTAACATCACCATTGCTCCTGGCGAGTTTGTAACACTGCTTGGCCCTTCTGGATGCGGAAAGACCACTATTCTGCGCATGATTGCTGGTTTTGAGAGCCCTGATGAGGGAAAGATTTTCCTTGGTGATGAGCAGATTGATGAGCTTACTCCAAATAAGCGCGATACCGCTATGGTGTTCCAGAGCTATGCACTCCTGCCTCACTACAATATCTTCGATAACGTTGCTTACGGCCTTAAGCTGCGCAAGATGGACAAGAACGTAATTCGCGAGAAGGTCCTTCATATCCTTGGTCTTGTTGGACTTGAAGGTATGGAAGAGCGCATGACCAACCAGCTTTCTGGCGGTCAGCAGCAGCGTGTTGCTTTGGCTCGCGCTCTGGTTATTGAGCCAAGTGTGCTCCTTTTTGACGAGCCTCTTTCAAACCTTGATGCCAAGTTGCGTGTTGACATGCGTAACGAGATTCGTCGCATTCAGCAGGAGGCTGGCATTACCGCCATCTACGTCACACATGACCAGTCAGAGGCAATGGCACTTTCAGACAACATCATCATTATGAAAAAGGGTGTTGTTGACCAGGTTGGCGATCCTCAGACGGTTTACTACCACCCAGCAGACGAGTTTGTTGCAGACTTTATTGGTGAGTCAAACTTCTTACATGCAACTATTGCAGATAAGCTTGATTCTGAGACTGCACTTTGCCGCTTTGAGGGCCATGAGTTTGAGGTCAGTGGATGTTCTCACCTGGATAAGGGCAAGGAATGCTGCATTGTTCTTCGTCCAGAGTCTGCACGCCTTGCTGACGAGGGAACGCTTGCCTGTGAGGTAGTTCTTTCTCGCTTCATGGGTCACTATCAGAACTATCACGTTATGGTTGGAGACACGCTCATTAAGATCACGGACTTCAACCCTCGCACCCACAAGATTTACAACGTCGGTGACCACGCCTTTGTTGACTTTACCAAAGACGAGGTTCACGTTCTGTAAGCGTCCAATTTTGGACAGATAGCTGACAAACCTAAGAGGTCGAAGGCTTTTTGCTTTCGACCTCTTTTCTTGTGCGATGTATCATAGAGAACAATAGTTACAAAAACGAGGCTAAGGAGCGGCATGGCTGAAAACGACGAGCGCAAAGATGGAGTTTCTCCCCAGCTTGACATGCTCTCAACTGAGCTGCTTGGGGATGCGTTTGACCTGCTTGCAGATGGCCAATCACTCAACGTTTTGCTTGTGGTTGAAGATGCGTCAGGCACCGTGGCAAGTTATGAGTTCTCTGACGACGGTCCAGAAGAGCTGCTTGAGGGTGCTCATAAGCGTGTGCTTGACCTGGCCAAACAGAAGGGTGATAAAGAAGCAGGACTTGAAGAGCCTGTCCGCTATGCGCTTGTATATGAGGGAGCTATCCAGCAAATTAAAGAGGGCGGTTACGAAGATGCCGTGCTTCTTGAGTTTGGCGAGAAGGGCTATAAGAGTTTCTCGGCATATTCTTTAGTTCACGGAAAAGGCCAAGGCGACCAGTTTGTGTGGTCTGATCCAGCGCCGGCAGGAGAGCTTGAGCCGCTTCTGTAATGAAAAAGCTGCGTTCATTGAAATTTCTGGGCGCTCTAGGCACGTAATTGCACTAAAGTTCTAAAGCTGATAAAAATTGGACCTGAACTATTCAAGTCTAAGCACATACCTTCGAGAGATAGAGACTTATGCGTCAAGACAACATCAGAAATATTGCTATCATCGCCCACGTTGACCACGGTAAAACCACCATGGTTGACCAGATGCTCAAGGCAACCGATGCATTCCGCGAGAACCAGCAGGTTCAAGAAAGAATTCTGGACTCCAACGATCAGGAGCGTGAGCGCGGAATTACTATTCTGGCAAAGAACATCTCTATTGAGTACAAGGGCGTCAAGATTAACGTTATTGACACTCCTGGCCATGCCGACTTTGGTGGCGAGGTAGAGCGCGTTCTTAAGATGGCTGACGGTGCGCTTTTGCTGGTCGATGCAGCTGAGGGTCCTATGCCACAGACGCGCTTTGTTCTGCGTCACGCCATTGATGCAGGTCTTTCTATCATGATGGTTGTTAACAAGATTGACCGCGACGGCGCTCGTCCAGAGGCTGTTGTCAACGATTCTCTTGACCTTATGATGGACCTTGGCGCAACCGATGAGCAGCTTGAGTTCACCATGGAGCACGTTGTCTTTGCTTCTGGCGTTAACGGCTACGCTCGCCTTGATCCAAATGATGACAATGACAACATGTTCCCTCTTCTCGACATGATTATCGACGGCCTTCCAGCTCCAGATGTTGATATCGATGGCCCTCTTGCTATGCAGTGCGTCACTATCGACCACTCTGATTACCTGGGCCGTATTGGTATTGGTCGTGTGTATTCCGGAACCGTTCATACCGGTGACAAGATTCTTGTTGTCAAAAACGATGGCTCCCGCGCCATGAGCCAGGTCAAGCAGCTGTTTACCTTTGACTACCTGGGTCGTAAGGAGTGCGATGAGGTTGACGCAGGTGATATTGCGGCAATCGTTGGCGTTGATAAAACTGATATTGGTGACGTTTACACCGATCCAGAGAACCCTGTTGAGCTTGATCCAATTGAGATTGATCCACCAACCCTTTCCATTATTTTTGAGCCTTCTACCTCGCCACTTGTTGGCCGTGAGGGAGACATTGTTGGTGGCCGTCAGCTCAAAGAGCGCCTGATGACAGAACGCGAGAATAACGTCACCATGCGTATTGAGGAGCTTCCTGATAAGACCGGTATTGAGGTTTCTGGCCGCGGCATTCTGCACCTCTCCGTTCTTATGGAGAGCATGCGTCGTGAGGGCTTTGAATTCCAGGTTGGTCGTCCTCGCGTTCTGTTCAAGAAAGACGCTCAGGGCCACACCCTTGAGCCTATTGAGCAGGCCGTTGTTGAGTGCAATCCAGAGTATGCCGGTAAGGTCATTGAGGTCTTTGGTAACGTTGGCGGCACCATGTCCATCATGGACACTGGCGAGACTCAGACGCACCTTGAGTTCAAGATTCCAACCCGCGGCATCATGGGTCTTAAGACACGTGTCATGAATGTTACCCACGGAGACGCAGTCTTCTACCACACCTTCCTTGAGTATGGTCCTTTTGCAGGAGATATTGGTAGCCGCCAGAACGGCGCCATGATTTCTATGTCCACCGAGAAGGCTGTTGCATACGCACTTGGTACGCTCCAGGAGCGTGGCCAGCTCTTTGTTTCTCCAGGTGTTGAGTGCTACGAGGGCATGCTGGTTGGCGAGCGTTCAAGGCCAGGCGACATGGTTGTTAACATTGCACGCACTAAGTCTTTGGGCAACCAGAGGTCTTCAACTGCAGATATTTCAGTTCAGCTGACTCCTCCACGCCTGTTTACGCTGGAAGAGGCTCTGGAGTACATCATGGACGACGAGCTGGTTGAGATTACACCGCTCAACATCCGTATGCGTAAGCGTATTCTTTCCGAGACCGAGCGCCGTAAGTGGGCAGTTCGTAACGGTATGGTCAAGAAGTAACAGCGTCGTTTATAGACAGTCAATCTGGCGAGAAAAACTTGCAGCCGCAAGGGTTTCTCGCCAGTTTTGTTTTAGGTGGATTTTAAATAAAGCACAGGTAAATGTCGTGTGCAGGCGGTGCAAAAACGCCCGAAACCATTCGAAGACCATCCAATTGCGGCGGTTTGTCTACTTTGATGGAGCGTTCTGCTCAGGCTGCTTGCCAGGCTTTTGCGTCTTGTGACGAAACCTGTTGACGCGGCGCATGACGTGCGGCGTAAGGTCAACATCTGCAGGTGAAAGCACGTTGTATTTGAGCGACCAGCGCCTGAGGCCAACAGTAACCACAACACAGACGACAGCTGCCCAAATTTTGGTGACACCCGCATAAGAAACAAGCGCCCAATAGGAGGTTGCGCCAGCAACTGCGCAAAATGCGTAGAGATTGCTTCGCTGGAAAATACGAGGGATGTCGCCAAGAAATACATCGCGAAGCATGCCGCCGCCAACGCCCGTAATACTTCCCATCAGAATGACCGAGAAGGGGAGCAGGTGATATACCAGAGCTTTATCGGTACCAACAACGGCAAAGAGGCCAACAGAGATAATGTCGGTCCACTCAAGCATGCGCGGAAATCTACCAAGCGGCTCGGGGAACATAAACAGCAAAACGGCGGTAAAAACGGCTGCAGGAATGGCGTACGGCGAGTTAAGCATGTAGACGCCGCCCTCTTGCATCATGACGTCCCTGATAAGTCCGCCACCCAGGCCGCCTAAAAGACCCAGGCCCACAAAGCCCACAAGGTCCAAATGACGATCCCTTGCAACCAAAATTCCCGAGATTGCACCAATAATTACTGTCAGAAGGTCTAGCCAGTAGGGGATGCCCACAGAAATTGCATCTGTGCCATAAGGCGAGAAAAACGGTGGCATCCATACCTCCTACTGGTGTTTTACTTTTTATGAGTATGACAATACTACACAAGTATTAAAAATACACAGAACTTCTCGTCCTATATTGGTAAGAAATCCGCTATACTGTCCCGTGCGGTTTTATATGGAGAGTTGTCCGAGTGGCCGAAGGAGCACGATTGGAAATCGTGTAGGCGTCTAAAGCGTCTCCAGGGTTCAAATCCCTGACTCTCCGCCAGAATTTTCACGGCGCCTACGGGCGCCGTTTCACCCTTCGGAGGGGTGGCAGAGTGGTTGAATGCGGCGGTCTCGAAAACCGTTTACCCCTTCTAGGGGTACGAGGGTTCGAATCCCTCCTCCTCCGCCATTTAACATTTTGATTTGATTAATTGTTACTAATAAAGATATATTTATTTTTCATTTTTATATAGAATGTTTATGCTTAGTAATTTGATGTCATCTTTTTTGACACGGGGGAGAGTTAAATGGCTGTTTCAGCAGATGAGTTGAATGGCTACAGGCGCGATCGCTACCTTGCACGCTCCTGGGCACTTCTGACTCTGGAAAAGGGCTGGTGGAAGCCTATCCTTATTATGGCTCTATTTGGTCTTATTCCAGTTGTCGGAATTCTTGCACTTGTTGGATATGCTCTTGAGACCGCACGCGTAACTGCATGGGGTATCAATGCTGGTCCAAAGCAGAAAGACCTTAAGTTTGGTACCTATATTGTTACTGGCTTTAAGGCAGCTGTAATTGCACTTGCATTTGGTCTGGCATACAGCATTGCTACTGAAATTTTTTCTTATATCCCAGTTATTAATCTGATTCTTGTTCCAGTCTTTATTGTTGCAGCATTTGTGTACCCACTGTTCATCAATGTTGTTCAGGTTCGTGCATCAGTTTATGGTCGCATTTCCGCTGGTTTTGCTTTTAAGAACATCTTTGAGATGATCAAGCATGACATGGGCGGTCTGTTCCGCATCTTTGGTATGGGCTTTGTACTTGGCATTGCTACCTCTATTATTATGGGCATCATTGGCGGCAGTGTTGCAATTAGCATGTTCATGAACATTGGTACTCAGGCTGTAACTATTGCAAGGACTCAGAATATTTACAGCGAAGATCGGCTTGGTATTATCATACTTGCTCTTTTTGCTCGACGCTTCATTCAGATGGTGCCAATCTTCCTTGTTATTGGCTATATCGGCCACGTTGTTGGTCTTATCGTTATGCTTCTTATGCAGAACGCAATCGCTCTTTGGATGCGTCAGTTCAACGTTCCTGCATGGGGACAGAGCAACGATCCACTGCCACCATTCATTAACGACCCACGTGATGGCGCAGCTGCTACTTATGCAGCTCCAGCACCAGTAGCTCCAACCGCACCAGCAGCCACCGCTGCTCCTGCAGTAGCACCTGTTGCTGTTCCTGTCGCAGCACCCGCACCAGCAGCCACCGCTCCTGCAGCTCCAGCTCCAGCTCCAGTTGCACCTGCAGCCCCAGTTGCTGCTCCTGTCGCTGCTCCAGCTGAGCCTGTTGCAGCCCCAGCAGCACCTGCGGCTCCTGCTGCTCCAGTTGCGCCAGTTGCACCAGTTGCGCCAGTTGCACCAGCAGCACCAGTAGCTCCTGAGGCACCTGTTGCTCCTGCAGCTCCAGAGCCTGCACCAGCTTCAA
>CAUPCM010000004.1:0-69493 GCA_963509815.1 uncultured Atopobium sp.
GTAGGCTAGAAGGCAGTAAGGAAATAGCCTTACACCACTTTTTGAGACGTGACTGGTCGAGCCTCTAGCCTGACCACATTTGGATGTGAATCAAACTTAAGCTCCGCTGAGTCCTCAATAGTGACGATTCTTTCTGACTTTGAAATTTCACATGAAAGTGCATTTAAAAGCGTAGTCTTACCAGACCCTGTTCCTCCAACAACCGCAATTCCTTGTCTGCACTTCACAGCCCAAGACAAAAATCTTGCAAGCCATTGAGGCAATGATTTCATTTCCACTAGCCGGTCCAAAGAAGTAATTTTTCCGGTGAATCTTCGAATAGTTACTGAAGTACCATTCACTGCAACAGGACTTGCAACTGCATTAACACGGTCCCCATTCTCAAGTCGTGCATCAACAATAGGACTTACCCTATCCAGTCTTCTTCCTAATGGAGACAAAATGCGATCCATAACAATCAAAATCTGCTCTTCTGAGTCAAAGACTGTTTTTGATTCAAATAGTTCGCCGTTTTTCTCGTAAAACAAATTGTTGCAGCCATTAATCATGATTTCAGTAACATCTTTATCATTCAGAAGTGGCTGAATTGGACCAAGACCGCACACCTCATTTATGACCTGTTCGATTGTTTCCTCATAGTCAACTGAACTAAAAAGCTCATCCTTTTCTTCATTAACAATTGCCTCACAGGTAACTCTTAGTTCGTCTCTTACGCGATCGATATCACTGCCCGTTATAAGAGAAGAAACCGTGGAAAGTCCTAATCGAGAAACAAGTTTTTCTTTTAACTTCTTTCTCGCCTTCTGAAATACTTCTTTTTGGAGTAGTGAGTCATTCTCATCTTGCGCCTCAATTTGCTTAGCAACGCGTTCAAAGACAAGCATTAACCCACCTCCTTCCTTCTATTGAATAAGCTAAATGGCTTTTTCTCAGGAGCTACTTGCAGGGCAATCTGAGCCTCTCGCAGCTGTGGAAGAATGCCCAGCTCGTTAAGGAAATGTGCAAGTACAAAAGAAACCGACTGCGCAAATGAAGTTTCCTCTTGTAACAACACAGAAAGCTTTCCTTGCTGAATAAGCTCCTGAAACCCTGGTCCGCCTTCAAAAATCCTAAACATCTTTGCTGCTTCAAGACCAATTTCTGCCTTTCCAACAGAAAAGTCCTGTTTAACCTTTGGATTTGCTTTGTTTTCAAGTCGGATAATACGAGTTCTTGCCACTCCAAGACGCACTGCAAGTCCACTTACCTTTGCCAAAGAATTAATGCACGTAAGAGGGTTCTCGGAGACAATTACCAGCCTATCTGCACATTGGGCCGCTTGAGCGTAGCAATCTGTTGAAGCGGTAGTAGTATCCACAAGCACCAAATCAACCAAACCAGAAACAGCTTGAAGAAAATGACTCACACAAGGAAATAACAACTCTGCCATTTCAGGTTTTACACAAGGACCAAAAAGATACAAATTTTTATGGACACAAGTTGCCTTTTCTAAAAGGTTCTCCTTTTCTGAAGGAACATCAGCAATAAGGTCAGAGAAGTCTTTTGGCTGCCTAATTCCAAGTTTCTCAAACGAATTTCCATAAGACAGGTCAAGATCAACCAATGCGACTTTTAAACCCCAAGAAGAAGCAAGTAGCGCCATTGAAGAAACAAGCGTAGTCTTTCCCACTCCCCCTCTTCCTGAAGTGAACGTAAGGATTGGAGCTTTTAAAGTCTTATCAAGAGGAATGATGGATTGTAGATAGGTATTTAGTTCTTGGATACTGGCAACATAATCTGAAGCTTCTGGTAAAGGCTGAGAAAGCCTGTCAGCCCCATATGATTGATATCCTCTTCCAACCTTTACCAGATCCCCTAATTCCATAGGGTCAATAACTAAGTCAACTCCTGCTTTAGCTGCTCTTGAACGAAGTGATCCAGATGCACCTGACCTTACCAACACCACACAGCGAGCATTTCCGTCTTTAACAATTGCAGCCGCTAGATTTATATCTGAAACATCGGAACCAGTATTGCCAATTAAGACCGAATAATCTTGAGGAGTTGAACAGGCGACAATTGATCTAAGTGATGCTGCTGAATCGGCAAATTCACATCTATTACTGATGCCTAAGTAAGTAAGAATGGCTCCAATTTCAACGCGTGCATCAAGACCTACATATGAGATCCACTTTTCTAACATCACGCTTCACCTCCTGGGTTAGTAGACGAATCTGCCTGTGACGCACTGTCGTTGTTTTGGTCGGCTGTTGAAGAAGCAGTGTTCTCTGGCTGTACTTCTTCACTTGCATCAGATGAGCTTGCTTGATCTGTCTTGTCAGAAAGATTCTTTGAGTCTTCTTGTTCAACGAAGGAGTTGCTATTTACTAAGTCCTGAGCGTTAATCTTTGACCCCGGAAGAGTAAATCGAAGTGTTCCTCGAGCATATGCAGAAAGCACAGCAGGAACCTGTTCAGGAGTTAATCCAAGCGTTACAGAAGAAGAGGTGTAAAGAGTGCCTTCGGTGTCATCTGACAAGACCGCAATGTCCGAAGCAATGCAGGTAATGAGAGAATCGGTGACCTCATACGCTGCAAGCTTTGTACCAGCACTGAGCCTCTCAGCAAGTCCGTACTTCTCGCCATGGGAGATAGTGAGACCAACAAGATTTTCTGGAATAGATATCTGAGAGGCAACAGATCGTAAGTGAAGAGAAACAACAGGCATGCCAACTCCAATAACAGATGAAACCGTTCGACCCATCACGCTTTCCGGATTAGTAATTGCGCCTTCGGGAATCAGATCAGAAATCCAGCTTTTTAACTGAGTGTTAGAAGATGAAAGAGTTTCTCCGGGTTCTATTTGTTTAGTGGCCACCAAAATTGAAGTAAGCTCACCGCCGTATTTTTGTATTGCCTCTGCTCGTGACTTCTCCGCTTCAGCGCGAACACTTTGCACGTATGCAAAGAAACAAAAACTGACCAAAAGTGCGCTTAACACAGAAATTAAAATTCTTGTTTTCTTAGTCACTGTTTGTCCTCCCTCCATTTGCGATATATCGATTGTGCGCTCGAGTTGAGAAAGAAAGAGCAAAAACAAAAGATTTACCTGCACAAATATGTCAGGTAGCTGACGAGAATCTGACGCAAAGTAATAAGTTCGCTGGCTGCTGCGGTGACATAAAAAATAGGTAATTTAAATTTTTATCTAACTTGATATATAAAAGTTTTTAGAAAATCATAGCTGCTGCAAATTTGGCGGTTTTACTAAATGATTTTCTGAGTAATTTCACTGACTTATAAAACGAGGGCTGACCCCCCTAATTAGCTAGGCAGGACCAACCCCATTAACCTCAATATAGCATATTTCCTGCTAGTTTAGCGAAAAACACCCTAGACAAGCCAGGGTGCTTTGAGTGTTTAGGTGTTTTACGCTGTTACAGCTTAAAGTAGAACGTCAGGATCAAGCGATTGCTGACTTTCTCGCATTTCTTTTGCCAAAGACAAATATGCTTTTAGCTGCGGCTCTGTAACCTTGCCCTCATGGAGCGCATCTTGAACGCTACATCCTGGCTCGTGAGTATGGGTACAATCCCTAAACTTACAGGTCTGAGCAGCTTCAGAGATATGCGGGAATATCTTCTGCAATCCCCTCTCATGGCCCACAATAGGCAGGCTTCTGAGGCCAGGTTCATCCACAATAACGCCAGCATCAGGAAGCGCTACCATGCGGCGAGCAACCGTTGTATGACGGCCAGCCTTATCAGATTCGCGGACTTCTCCCGTTTCAAGCGCTTCATGTCCCAAAAGCGCATTCAGAAGCGTTGATTTACCAGCCCCTGATTCGCCAAGCACAATGGCCACGGAGCCGTAAGGAACAAGACTACGAACAGCATCAATTCCCCACGCAGCTCCAAGCTTTTGAGCGGTCCGCGCAAGATCTGCAAGTGCATCGGTTTTCTCGCCCTCAAGTTTTGAAGCTGTTGCAACAATCTTTACCGTAGAGCCAAGAGCTGCGGTGATAGAAGAAATCTCTTGAGCCAAAAGCTCCGGACCCGCTACATCTGACTTAGTAAGCACCACAGCACAGGCTGCACCGCAGTCTTTAGAGATAACCGCCGAGCGCACAATGCGATCAACCGAGACAGCTTCGCCGTCTAAGGCCTGTACCACAAGCACCAGGTCAACGTTTGCAGCCAGAGTCTGCTTTTGGCCACGAGCTCCGCCCTTCCAGCGAGCAATATCGGTCTCTCGCGGCAGAACTGCCTCGATAATACCCATATCGTGCGAGTCTGGAATGCGCGCACACACCCAGTCGCCAACGGCCACCGTAGAGTTTTGGCCCTTGGTCACGCGCGCGGCAAACTCGGCGCGAAACACTCCCAGCGCCGAAACAACCGCAGGAAATCCCCTATCCAAGCGGACCACGCAGGCCATAGTCATCGTCTGGCGAGAAACCCCTTGAGCTTCAAGTTCAGATACGACGTCTGCATAAGCCTGCTTCTGAGCCGACGATGGAGTCAACTGCTCAAACGCTGGAACATCCAGCAATGATGAAAGGGCCGGCAGTGACCCTTGAGTCCTGCCGGCTCCTAGTTTCTTGGAACTTTTTGTACGCTTAGCGGACAAGAGTGCTCCCTACCTTATGCTTTGTTTTTCTGCACAGAACGCATAACAGCCTTATAGAGCTCCATCAGAGGAATAATAGATGCAGCTAAAAGCATTGCCATGGCGTACTCTTCAAAACCAATCTCAGCAAAGCCAAACGCCTGAGAAAGTGGTGTCTCAATTACCACAAAGGTAAGAATCAAAGACATAACAAAGGAACCCCACAGCCAAATGTTTTGGCTGGTGAGCTTGAAGATGGAACCACGCAGAGAACGCATATTGAAGGAGTGGAACATCTCAACCATAGAAAGCGTCAAGAACGCCATAGTCATACCCTCAACGCCTGCCTCTGGGTTTGTAATAACCTGTGAGATGTCAAAGGTTCCATACTCAAAGTAGTGACCAATAAAATAGCTGGCAAGGGTGAGAAGAGCAATGATAGAGCCTTGAACAAGGCAGTCAAAGCCAACACCACCCGCAAAGATTCCGTCCTTAGGATTACGAGGTTTGCGCTTCATAATGCCTGGTTCAGCCTTCTCGGTAGCCATAGCAAGAGCTGGCAGAGAGTCGGTGATCAGGTTAATCCACAGAAGGTGGGTAGGCTGAAGAATGGTAAAGCCAACTAGGGATGCAATAAAGACGGAAATGACCTCTGCAAGGTTGGAGCTCAAGAGGAACTGGATGCACTTACGAATGTTGTCGTAGATACGTCTTCCCTCTTCGCACGCACTAATGATGGTGGCAAAGTTATCGTCTGCCAAAACCATATCTGCAACGCCCTTAGTGACATCGGTACCAGTAATACCCATACCAATACCAATATCGGCGCGTTTAATGGAAGGAGCATCGTTAACGCCGTCACCCGTCATGGCCGTAACCATGCCCTTCTTGCGCCAGGTATCAACAATGCGAACCTTGTGCTCAGGCTGAACACGTGCGTAAACGCCAATTGTCTCAATGCGCTGCTCAAACTCTTCATCAGAAATCTTATCAAGCTGTGCGCCGGTGATTGCCTGAGAGCGATCGGTAATAATGCCCAGCTCAACCGCAATAGCAACGGCTGTATTAATGTGGTCACCTGTAATCATAACGGTGCGCATACCAGCTTCATGAGCCTCTGCAACAGCACCTTTAACCTCAGGACGGACTGGGTCAATCATGCCAGAGAGTCCAACAAAGACCATGTCATGCTCAAGAGTAGCTGGGTCATAGCTCTGAGGAGCCTCTGTTCCCCAGTCACGACGAGCAGACGCCATAACGCGAAGAGCCTGGTCAGCCATAGACTTGTTCTGAGCCAAAATTTCAGAGCGAGCCTCATCGGTGAGGTCAATAACGCCATCACTTGTCATAATCTTGGTGCAGCGAGCAAGCACCTCGTCAGGCGCACCCTTAGTGTGCTGTACAACCTTGCCAGAGCGGGTGCGCACCACAACAGACATCATCTTACGAACAGAGTCAAAGGGCGCCTCGCCGATGCGAGGGCGAGAAGAAGCAAGGTCACTTGTGGTGTATCCAAGTTTTGCAGCGTCTGCAACAAGAGCAGCTTCGGTTGGCTCACCCTTTGCTACCTGCTCCGCATCGTCCCAGGTAGCATCTGAGCACAGTGCCATGGTACGTACATGTGCGTCAAGGTTTTCTGTCTCGTGACGGACAACAGTCATCTTGTTTTGAGTCAGAGTACCGGTCTTATCAGAGCAGATAACCTGAGTACAACCAAGGGTCTCAACTGCGGTAAGTCGACGAACAATAGCGTGACGCTCGCTCATTCTGGTAACGCCCATAGAAAGAACGATGGTAACAACAGCAACAAGACCCTCTGGAATTGCAGCTACTGCAAGAGAAACTGCAACCATAAACGTACTGAGGATAAGGTCAAAGTTGCCAAGCATCTCGGCACCGTGCTTAATAAAGCCTGTTGCAAAAACAAGCAGCGAGATGACAACAACAAGAATGGTAAGTGTGTGGGAAAGCTTATCGAGGGCAATCTGAAGTGGAGTCTGTCCTTCTTCTGCCTGAGAGATTGCGTCTGCAATCTTGCCCATCTCAGTGTCCATGCCTGTTGCAACAACAACTGCACGACCGCGTCCATAGACCACAATAGATCCGGAGTAGCACATATTCTTTCGGTCACCCAAAGGAATATCATCCGCGCCTTCAGCAAGACTGAGGGTCTCCGCGTGTTTCTCGACAGGAACTGATTCACCCGTGAGCGCAGACTCCTCTACCTTCATGGAAGCACTTTCAAGAATGCGGCAGTCAGCTGGGACAGAGTCACCCGCCTCAAGCAGGATGATATCGCCCACAACAAGCTCAGTTGAGGCAACCGTCTCAAGGCGTCCGTCCCTGATAACCTTGCTCTGAGCCGCACTCATCTCTTGCAGAGCAGCAAGTGCTTCCTCGGCTTTGCCCTCCTGGACAACACCAAGAACAGAATTGATAACAACAACAAACAGAATAATTACGACGTCTGCAATTCCGCCTTCTCCGGTATAAATACCCTCAGCAGCAGAAATAGCAGCAGCAACAAGAAGCATGATGACCATAGGATCAGCCATCTGCGCAAAGAATCTTTTGATAATTGATTCTTTTGGAGCCTCTTTAAGCTTGTTTGGGCCATGAGCCTCAAGACGCGAAGCTGCTTCTGCATCAGACAGACCAACTTCAGCATCAGTTTTTTGCGCACTGATAACATCAGCCGCACTTGAAAGATACTCTTTCAAAGTTCCTCCTGGGTTTCTACCTGACAGATTGATGCCCGATCATAATTCCCCAGGAGAGGGGCAAGGGCTCACCAAGGTTGCCGTGTCAGAACCTTACAACGTCCCATCATAGGACCTTACAATGCCTTATCATTTTACCGTATTCTCTCTTTTTTCAAACCTCATAAATATTTCTTAAAACTCCTGTTATGTGGCAAATAATTGTTATCCAAGGGGTACAATAAGCGCAGAACATAACAACATAAGCCAAACGTTAGTTTTGGCAAGGAGGCAGTTATGAAAATCCTGTTTTACGGTACTCAAAGTTATGACAAAGATTCCTTTAACCTTGAGCTTCCAAAGTATCCAGATGTTTCAATTGACTACATCGAGTCCAACCTTACGCCTATGACCGCAGGCTTCGCTAAGGGTTATGACGCTGTCTGCGCTTTTGTTAATGCAGATGCTTCAATTCTGACTCTTGAGATTCTTGCCGGCTTTGACGTTAAGCTTCTACTTATGCGCTGCGCTGGTTTTGATGCTGTTGATGTTAACGCTGCTAAAGACCTTGGTATTACGGTTACGCGCGTACCTGCTTACTCCCCTGAGGCAATTGCAGAGCACGCAATGGGTCTTGCGCTTGCTGCTAACCGTCGTATTCACCGTGGTTACATCAGAATTCGCGAGAACAACTTCTCGCTTGTTGGCCTTGTTGGCGATACACTTCACGGTAAAACTGCCGGCATTGTTGGAACTGGTCGTATTGGTGCAGCTCTTTGCCGTATCTGCAAGGGTTTTGGCATGCACGTCCTTGGTGCAGACCTCTATCCAAATATGAGCCTTGTCAATGACGAGCACGTTGTTGATGAGTATGTCAGCTACGATGAGCTCTGGGAGCGTTCGGACTTTATTTCACTTCACGCTTTCTTGAATGACGAGAGCTATCACATGATTAACGATAAGACCATCGGAAAGATGAAAGATGGTGTCATCCTTGTTAATACTGGTCGCGGTGGGCTTATTGATACCAATGCTCTTATTCGCGGCATTCTTTCTGGCAAAATTGGCGCTTGTGGCCTTGACGTTTATGAAGAGGAAAATCCAAACGTCTATAAGGACCGCGGCGCCGAGGTCTTTGACTCAGTTACCTCTACGCTTTGCTCCTTCCCTAACGTAGTTATGACAAGTCACCAGGCGTTCTTTACTCATGAGGCACTTTCTCAGATTGCTCAGGTTACGCTTGATAACGCAACTGCTTTTGCTGAGGGTACTGATTACATTGATAAAAGTGTGGTTTGCTAAGTACCAGAGAAACAAACGCTCTGAAAACGGTTACTATTGATATCTGAATGTGATTTCAATTCCTATGAAAAGGAGAGATATGGCTCGCAAAAAGACCAAGATTGTTTGTACTATGGGTCCTGCTACAGAAAGTGATGAGGTTCTTCGTGAGCTCATCTTGGCTGGTATGAACGTTGCTCGTTTTAACTTCTCGCACGGTAGCCATGAGTATCACCGCACTATGATTGGTCGCGTCCGCTCCATCTCTGATGAGCTTGGTATTCCTATTGCTATCATGCTTGATACAAAGGGTCCTGAGGTCCGCACTGGTCTTCTCGAGGATGGCAAAAAGGTCACCCTTACTACTGGTGAGTCCGTTATTGTTACCACCGATGATGACGTCATCGGCAACGCTCAGCGCTTCTCACTTGACTACAAGAACCTTCCAAAAGAGGTCCAGAAGGGCTCCATCATCCTTATTGATGACGGTCTCATTGGCCTTGAGGTTGATCACGTTGAGGGCACCGATATGCACTGTAAGATTATCAACGGTGGTGAGCTTGGCGAGAAGAAGGGCGTAAACGTTCCTAACGTCAACATTGGCCTTCCTTCCGTCACTGAACAGGACCGCGCAGACATCATGTTTGGTTGCGAGCTTGGTATTGACGCAATTGCTGCTTCCTTCATCCGTGATGGCGCTGCAGTTGAGGAGATTCGTAACATCTGCCGTGAGATGGGTACTCCTAACGTACAGATCTTCCCTAAGATTGAGTCTGCTCTTGGCGTAAAGAACTTCGACGAGATTCTTGCAGCTTCTAACGGCATCATGGTAGCCCGTGGTGACCTTGGCGTTGAGGTTCCTGCAGCTGAGGTTCCTCACATCCAGAAGACTGTCATCAAGAAGTGCAACGATGCTTACAAGCCTGTCATCACCGCAACTCAGATGCTTGATTCTATGATTCGCAACCCTCGTCCAACCCGTGCAGAGGTTACCGACGTTGCTAACGCAATCTATGACGGCACTGACTGCGTCATGCTTTCTGGTGAGTCCGCAGCTGGTAAGTACCCTGTTGAGGCAGTAAAGACTATGGCTTCCATCTGCAAGGAGACCGAGAAGTACCTGCCAGTTAAGGATGTATATCACCAGCGTGAGGGCCTTAAGAACGTCAACGGCGCTACTGGCTTTGCTGCAGTTGATATGGCAATCCGTGTTGACGCTAAGTGCATCATCTGCCCAACACACTCCGGCCGTTCCGCTCGCCTTGTTTCCAACTTCCGTCCAAAGCGTCCTCTGTATGCAATGTCTCCATCCGATGAGGCGGTTCGTCGTACCTGCTTCTATTGGGGCGTCTATGCATTCAAGACCTCTGAGCAGGGCACGCTTTCTAACACCATGTACAACGCTCTGAACGTTGCAAAGGAAGTTGGCGTTGTTGAGACTGGCGATATTGTTGTTCTGACTGCTGGCGATCCTCATACCAGCCCACGTCTTGGTGACTACACCACTTCAACTAATGTTGCTATGATTTGCCAGGTTCAGTAAACCGCATTTCAGCTTTAACGTTATATGCACCCAAGCACTAGCTTGGGTGCATATTTTTTACGTGCGATATTCTCAGCGCCTTACCAGTAGTTAAGCAATTTTCCAGCCAACGGTTTTCTCGCGCATGTTAACAAAATCAGCGTAGATACCGCCTTCTGCCATCAAAAATTCATGAGTGCCTCTTTGCACAATACGGCCCTTATCTAACACAAGTATCTGATTTGCATTGCGCACCGTTTTTAAGCGATGAGCAATCATAATGACGGTCTTAGACTTTGTGAGTTCTGCGATTGCGCGCTGAAGTTCAAGCTCGTTTTCTGGATCAACATTAGCTGTTGCCTCATCAAGTACTACGATTGGTGCATCTTTTAAGATAGCGCGCGCAATAGAAAGACGCTGGCGCTCGCCACCAGAAAGCATTGAGCCGCCTTCACCTAAGCGCGTTTCGTATCCGTCAGGTAATGCCTGGATAAACTCTTCGCAGCAAGCACGCCGAGCCGCGTCAACTACTTGCTCATGAGTTGCATCTGGATTACCAAACTTGATGTTGTTCTCGATAGTGTCATCAAACAGGAAGACTCCCTGGAAAACAGTAGAGAAGTTCTGAAGCAGAGCATCAACCTTATAGTCACGTACATCGCGTCTACCAAGCGTAACCTGGCCTGTATTCACATCCCAGAAGCGTTCGATCAAACGAACAAGCGTTGTCTTGCCCGATCCACTTGGACCTACAATGGCACAAGAAGTACCTGCAGGAATCGAGAGGCTCACATCGTCAAGAATTTGCCTGTCGTCGTAGCCAAACGACACATGAGAAAGCTCTATGTCGCAAGAGTCCGCTTTCTCCAGACCTTCTCCCTCGTCCATTGCGGGAGTGGCGAGAATGGCATTTGTTTGTTCCATTGCAATTTCAAGATTACGCAGGATAGTTGAGAAACGACCAGCAGATTCCAGGCGACTAAACAACATAAATGACATAACTACTACTGTTAAACAAGCAGCTGTATCAAGTATTCCAGATAGCCATAGTCCAACTGATACCAGGCACATGATAATGCTGGTGGCCTTGGAGATGACCATTTGCAAAACTGAGAAACGAAGCGCCTTGAGCTCAAGATTAAGCGCTTGAACGCGACAATCGTCAACTGCTTTGGCATATTTTCCTTCAGCATCATCAATAAGAGAAAACGCCCTTACTACACTGATTCCGCGGACATATTCAAGAACAGCACTGATTAAGGTGGTATTAGCAGCTACATACTTATCTGATACATTGCGCACGTAGACCTGGAGCAGCTCCATAGTAATGCAGAAAAGAACAAACGTAGCTGCAGTTATAAGGCCTAGTTGCCAACAAAACACAAACAAGAACACAACAATAATTGCAGTTAAAGCTAATCCTCCAACAACCATCATATAAAGTAGGCCACCCAGACTTTGCATTACATCTAGCTGATTGGTCATAACAGCTGTTACTTCACCCAGGCTATTCTCGTTAAAATAACCCATAGGAAGGCGGCGCAGTGTATCTCCAATTTCCGCGCGCTTGGTACCAGCCATACTAAAATTAGCATCACAGAAATTCTCACTCTTAAAATGAGCGCAAATGAACGCTCCTATAATGCTCAGAAGCATAACTCCCAGCGCAGAAAATATCGTCTGAGTTGAGAGTGTATCCGTAGTAAGAGCAGTAAAAACAATCCAAAGCGCCGTTATTTGTACGCCTTCAAAGAGGCAGCCAAGAATGGTAAAGAAAAGGCCCTTATAGAGTTTCTGGCGATAAGAACTTCCAAACTGAAAATACATTTTTAGGACAGATAACATTGCTACTCCCCTCCTTAAGCCTCATCAAGTGCGCCGATATGAGCGCGATACATGGTTGCATAGAGCGGACATGCCTCCATAAGCTGCTCGTGCGTACCCTCAGCTTCAATGGATCCATCATTAACAACAACAATTTTGTCGGCATTTTGTACAGTAGAAAGGCGGTGCGCGATAACCACCAGCGTTTTACCAGCCACCAGCTTTGCAACTGCAGATTCAACCTCTGCTTCTGATTCTGGATCCGCGTAGGCTGTTGCTTCGTCGAGCATGATAATAGGCGCATTTTTGAGCATAGCTCGAGCAATTGCCACGCGCTGACGCTCGCCACCAGAAAGGTGACCTCCCGAGCCTCCTACAACCGTTTGATAGCCATGAGGAAGCGATTGGATAAAGTTATGGCAGCCAGAAGCTTTTGCGCAAGCAATTACCTCTTCATCAGTAGCGTCTTTTTTGCCCATCCTGATGTTTTCCATAATGGTCTCATCAAAAAGGTAACTATCTTGATCAACGTAAGCTACAAGGTCCGCGAGTTGAGATGGAGCGCAGGAGCGAATATCTTGTCCTCCAATAGAAACAGACCCTTCATTTGGATCCCAGAAACCTGCGATAAGCCGCGCAACAGTAGACTTACCTGATCCACTTGGACCAACAAGTGCCGTAACTTGTCCTGGCTCAATATCTAAAGTAATCCCATGGATTACTTCATTACTTCCATACGAGAAACGAACATCGCTTAACTTAATTTCAGTCCCTTCAAGTGTGCAGGGAGCCGTGGCTCTCATCTGATCTGGGTAGTTCAATACCTCAGAGATTTCTTTGACAACAGAACCTACCTGCGCAAGAGAATCCATAAAGCTCATTGCTTCAAAGAGCGGCTGAAAAATACCTAAAGAAAGCACGGCACACATAACAAACGTAGAAGGAGAAAGAGATCCCTGAAGCACAAATAAGCATCCAAGAGGCAATACCGTTACTAACGTTGCAGGAGCAATTGACAGCATGGCATCCTGCCAAATTTGGCAGTGACTCATCCAATCAATAAAAGCATGGGCAGAGGCATAAACAGCTTTTGAGAACTTCTCGTAAGAGCTAGCGGACTGCCCAAACGCCTTAATTACCTCAATTCCAGACACGTACTCAACTGAGGCATTATTCATCTCTTTACCAGTTACGATAGTATTCTGATACCAATACTCATAGTCCTTCATCATGCCTGATAAACAGGCAAGTCCCACAATAATAGTGAGTAGAGCAGCAAGAGCAAGACGCCAATCCAAAACAATGAGATACACAAAAACCGCAAAAGCAGCCGTAAGGTTTGAAGTAAGTTCAGGAACTGCATGGGCAAGTGTGGTTTCAATACTATCGATCTTCTCGA
The DNA here is from genome assembly GCA_963509815.1 of uncultured Atopobium sp. Taxonomy (GTDB): domain Bacteria; phylum Actinomycetota; class Coriobacteriia; order Coriobacteriales; family Atopobiaceae; genus Lancefieldella. Next base: position 13,312 of record CAUPCM010000004.1, read on the forward strand.
CTAACAGGCGTTTGAGGGAGCCGGATGGCGTATCAAGCACATATCCCATGGGGATAGTGGTCAGCTTCTTTGCCACTCGGGTACGCATATTTGCGATTGTCGCAAATGTTGCCTTATGAGAAACGATAGTTGAAAGATGGTGAAAAACTATTTTTACTAAATAGCTAAGACCCGCTATAAGTCCCCACTGAAGGTAAAACGACCATTCTTGAATTCCATTAAAGATACCAACCACCATGTTGCCTGCGGCAACGTAAGGAACCATTCCTCCCAAAACGCCAATAATGGCAAGAATGACCGACAATGCATACATGCTTTTTCTGTCTGACCACTCGAGCAACACTGCAACAGGATTTACTTCAGATTGCTGAGGATCCTGTTTTGTATTTTGGTTGGGCTCAGTAGCTTGAACACTTTGGTTCTGACGATTTACCATACCCACACCGCCTCCTGTCACAAACTCACAATGAAGTATCTGTTATTCAGGCTGGCTTTGACAGAGAAAGCAAGGCTTCAACTGCCATAAGTTAGCTATATATAACTATTTAATAGTTTCAAACTGCTGAACTGCTAAATCAAGCTAGTTTTATAAGTAATCGGTAAGTGGTAAGCGCGCTACCTGTAATTGAGACGTGTAAACAATCCCATTAAAATACTTATGAAAGCTTAATCTAGTCTCAATAATTGGTTAATCTTTATAAGAGACCATGTATCACGAAGACGAGAGGCGTCTTTAACATCTCGAAAGGAAGCTGATCATGGAAAAGCTAGAAAAGGTTGAGGTAATTCGCGAGAAGTGCGGCGTAAGCTACGAGGACGCAAAGGCAGCACTTGACGCTTGTGATGATAATGTTCTTGATGCAATTATTTGGCTCGAGAAGCAGGGCAAGTCCACTAAGCAGACTGCAAACTATACTACTGAGTCAGCTGCACAGTCAGACGTTTCTCCAGAAATGGAAGCAGCTCAAATTGCCTACCAAGAATCAAGCAAGAAGTCTGATTTCTCAGAGAATATGTCTTCTCTTTGGGAAAAGTGCAAGGAGCTGTTTAATAAAAGCGTAGAGACAAAATTTATTGTTACTCGTCGCGGTGAGCAGTTCATGGCCATGCCAGTAATTATTCCAATTGTTGGTCTATTCCTCTGGGGCGCTACATTCTGGCTGCTCATCATTGGCTTGTTCTTTGAGATGCGTTATCACATTCAGGGAGCTTATCCTATTGTTGTTGATGTAAATGAGGCAATGGATAAGGCTGCAGATGCAGCGGGTTCCATCAAAAAAGATGTTATCGACAAAAAATAAAATGAAATTGGTTCCAAACCTAAAATAGAAAACTTCGATATTTAGGCGAGAAAATGATTAAGGTTCTTATCGTTGAAGATGAAGAAAAAATTGCACGCTTTATAGAACTCGAGCTTAAACATGAGGGCTATGAAGTAGACAAAGCTCTTGACGGAAGAACCGGAGCTGAAAAAGCACTGTCAAATGACTACGACCTTATCTTGCTTGATGTACTTCTCCCCCAGCTGAACGGTCTAGAAGTTCTCAGAAGGATTCGTCGCGAGAAAAGCACGCCAACTATCATGCTTACCGCTCGTGATTCGGTTATGGATAAAGTAGCTGGTCTCGATGCGGGTGCAGATGACTACCTCACCAAACCTTTTGCGATAGAGGAACTTCTCGCCCGCATTCGCGTGGCACTCAAACACCACGAGGCAGATAACACAAACTCTCAAGTAGTTCCACAAGCAGCGGCTGCTAACACTTTTACGCTTAAAGGTGTCTCGCTTGATGTTGATCGTAGAGAAGTCTGTGTCAAGAACGATTCAATCGAACTTACTACTAAGGAATTTGAAGTCCTCCGTATGCTTATGGAACACGCTGGTGTTGTTATGAGCCGTGAGCGTATTGCTTCTGAAGCCTTAGGTTATGAGTTTGCCGGAGAAACTAATAACGTAGATGTACATATTGCCCATCTACGTGCGAAAATTGATGATCGTTACAACATCAAGCTAATTACTACCGTTCGTGGAGTCGGATATGTCATCAGAGAAGCATAACCAGTCCTCCATACAAGAGCATAAAAAACCTTTCTTTACTCCCTCTGATTCGTCGACAGCTGGAGTAATTACCTGGGGATTTTGGTGGCGTAAGCTGATGAATTACGTCGGATTTGATCTCTTTTTACTGGTAACTATTGCTCTGATTTTTATTTATATGTATAACCAGCATGTTCCGCAAGGCACTTTTTACCTAGGTTTTTTCCCTACTGAGTCTCACTCTATTTCTCTTACTGGATTCAGTTTCTTACACGAACTCTCAAGCCTAAAATACATTGTTCATGGCCCTACTTTTGGCGCAAAAATATTTGATTTAGGCGAAGAGTTAGCACGCTTCTGGCCCATGTATATTGCAATTCTTATCTGGGAAATCATTTGTCTGTTGTCATTCTTCGGTGATATGCGTCGTGTCAGAAGAGCTCTTCAGCCCCTCAATACACTTGCTCTTAAAGCCGATCAACTAGTCAATAGTGATGTTCTCTCTACCGAAGCTACAACAAATGACGTCCTGGTCAAAAGCGAGAAAATAAGGAGTCTTGAACAGGCAATTGAAGAAGCCAATATCAATGCGCCAAAGATTCAAACAGGTGACCAAGACCTGGCAAGTATTGAGATTGCCTTGAATAAACTGCTTCAACGTATGCAAGAAGCAAAATTGCAACAGATGCGCTTTGTCAACGATGCTAGCCACGAGCTTCGAACGCCTATAGCTGTTATCCGAGGTTATACTGACATGCTGGATCGCTGGGGTAAGACAGACGAGGCTGTACTAGATGAGTCTATCGCTGCACTCAAATCCGAGAGCGAACACATGCATGACCTTGTTGAGCAGCTCCTCTTCTTAGCACGCGGAGACGCAGGAAGAAATACCCTCACAAAGACTAAGCTCAATCTTGCACGGATAACTTCTGAGGTCTGTGAAGAGTCGGAAATGATTGATCCAGATCATCACTATGTGCTGAAATTTGATCAAGGTGTATTGAACGATGACCGCTATCAGGTGCTTGCTGATACCGCCATGATTAAACAATCTATCCGTATCATCGTGCAAAATGCTGCTCGATATTCTGCTGTTCAGACCACCATTTCTTTTAATGTCGCGTATGACGAGAAAACCGTTCAAGTTTCAATCGAAGATGAAGGTATGGGCATGTCCGAGACAGCAGCCGCTCATATTTTTGAGAGATTCTGGAGAGCCGACAACGCTCGTATTGAAAGCAACGAGGGTTCTGGACTTGGCTTATCCATTGCTAAATGGATTGTCGATAATCATGACGGCTCTATTGAGGTACTTTCACGCGAAGGTGTAGGCACACGTTTTACCATCGTTTTACCTCGAGAGATGTCATAGTGGACTTATCAAAGCATCTACAAGTAAAAGGTCCTTCTCGCCAGTCGAGAAGGACCTTTTGTTGTAACTGAAGTATGAAAGAAGCCTAACTTCTAAGCGTCGAGCTTACTCTGGTGCAGTTCAGCAAACCTCTGCAGCTTTTGAACAACCTGTGGCGTGAGTATGTCTTTTTTAACCTGCCAAGACCAATTGCCTTCAGCTTTACCAGGAATGTTCATACGAGCATCGTCAGAAAGACCTAAGACGTCCTGTAGCGGCAAAATAACCACTGCATTAGAAGTGCTAACTACTTGCTCCATAAGATGATCAAAAATCTGGTGCGATTCATCAGTTGCCTGGCCACCTGTAAAACGAGCTTCTACAAAACCCATAAGCGTTTGCGTATCATGGGTACCGCTATACACAATAGACTCCTGAGCTGGTGTAAAGGAATATCTACAGTCCCCATCAGCAAATTGAATGACGCTCATGCCCGGAAATCCTGTCTGAGAAAGCAATGCTCGGACAGCAGGAGTAACTGCTCCTAAATCTTCTGCAATAAAAGGTAGTGGTCCAAGCTGCTTATAAGCAACATCAAACAGCTCCAGGCCGGGACCAAACTTGAATGAGCCCTCGGCAGCAGTCTTTCCCTGCTCGATAGCATAGTAAGACGTAAAGCCAATAAAGTGATCTAGCCTTGTATAGTCATACAGATAGAAGGATCTGCGGAAACGTTCAATCCACCAACGATATCCCTCGTCTTTATGAGCCCGCCAGGTATACGTTGGATTGCCCCACAGTTGGCCATCTTGAGAAAACGCGTCAGCAGGAGCGCCGGCCTGAAGCTCTGTATGTCCAGTAGCATCAAGGGCAAAAAGCTCTGGATGTGCCCAAACATCAGCGGAATCCTCTGAAACAAACATAGGCATGTCGCCAATAATCTGAATTCCTTTGGCACGAGCCTCCGCTAATGTCTGGCTCCAAATAACGTCAAAAGCAAATTGCTGCTTTTGATGAAGTTCAATTGCCTGAGCAAGTTCAGGAAGCTTAAGTAGCTCTGGTGACCAGCAGCGATACTGCTTTGGCCACTCCTGCCACACTCCCTCACCCAACAGGTCTTTAATAGCACAAAATGCTGCATACGAATCAAGCCAATACGAGTTTCTCGCCAGAAATGCCTGGTACTCAGCGGCTCGCCTGCTCTGAGGATCATCGCACTCAGAGATGACTCTCTCCATTGCCGCTGGATCAAGTAGATTGATATTTCCTGCAAAAGCAGAAATTCCCGCGTAAGGAGAGCCGTATTCGTCGGTTGGGCTGACAGGCAAAATCTGCCAATACTTCTGGCCAGATTTAGCGAGAAAATCAATGAACACGGAAATCTCGCGACCAATAACACCAAGCTTCTGGCCTGGCGTAATTGCGGAGTCCTCATTAGAAGGCAGAGAAGTAATGTGAGCAAGCACTCCCATACCAGGCTCAAGAGGCTTTTGTAGTCTATGAGCTGGCTGCACGTTTAAGACAGTACACCCAAGCTGCCACAAAAAGACCTCTGCCTTGCCATCTTTGACAGGCACCGCTTGTCCACTAATAACATCAATAACCTGCATGTTTTGAGGTACAGAAACATATACAGTCTTAGCATCTGAGCGGCTCTTATTCACCAGAACACAAATGCCAGAAGCGTCTTTGTTCTGCTGCTCTTGCTGGTCATCTTTTTGAACAGGCCTACGCCAGAAAGCTAAAACATCATCTGAACCACCCTCTGGAACAAACGGTTCAAACGAGCCGTCTACCAGCAGAGGAAGCGTCTTTCTAAGCGCAATAGCATTGCGATACATATGCAGGTAATCCAGGTCTGCGCGAGGGCTGCTTCCTGGCCATGGCATAGTTGCGCGATTTGTTGGGTCAACAAACCCCTCAACTCCCATCTCATCGCCATAGTAGATTGATGGAACACCGGGAAGTGTCATCTGCAGCACAGCCGTCTGCCACATACGAGCCTTAGAAAGACCGCGCTGATCAGCAGAAAGTCTGTACGTTACCTGTTCATGAGCAGAAAGAGAATCAGGAGTAGGAGCTCCTGCAACCACGTTAATCAAGCGCTCTTTATCATGTGTTCCAAACACATTGAGACAAGAATAAAACGCCTCGTGAGGATAGTTTTCCCACAGCTCCTCAAGAGCTAAAGCAGTTGACTCAGCACCAGCCTCATTCATCAAAAATGAAAGTATAGACTTGCGCAGAGGATAATTCATAGGTCCGTCGAGCTCAGAACCTTCCAGATAATGCCTGAGTTTTCCGTACGCACGCTTATTGCTTGCGTCCTCCCAGACCTCTCCGATAATAACTGCGTCGCTACGCTCTGCAAGTGCAGCCGCACGAATCTTCTGTATAAACGAATCAGAAATCTCGTCAGCAACGTCTAAGCGCCAACCGCGAGCTCCTCGGCGCAGCCACGTTCTAATAACGCCATTCTCGCCACAAATAAACTCCTGGTAATCAGGATTTTCAGACACAATAGTTGGCAGTGCATCGACACCCCACCAGCTCTCGTACGTTCCATCCTCATGGAAGGTAAACCACTTATCATAGGCAGAGCCAGCCTGCTGAACTGCTCCTGGTTCGGAGTAGTTAGAAAATTTATTAAAGTATTTTGAATCAGCGCCACAGTGATTAAAAACGCCATCCAAAATAATAGAAATACCATGCTCAGCAGCTTTTGCGCAGAGGCGCTCAAAATCCTCTATCGTGCCCAGAACGGGATCAACTTCAAGATAATCCGCAATATCGTAGCGATGATTACTGGCAGCAGCATTGATTGGATTCAAATAAAGCGCAGTTATTCCAAGGTTTTCTAAGTAGGAAAGCTTCTCTTCAATACCAGCCAAAGAACCGCCGTAGAAATCCCACTCAGTCACGCGACCGTTGGCGTCGTGCTGATACTCAGGGGTCTTTTCCCAGTCTTCAACCAGCTGGCGAGAAACCCCATTTCTTGGAACAGCAAGCGCCTGCTTGGTACGTTCGTGCCAGTTTGCATCTCGTGCAAACCTGTCAGGGAAAATCTGGTAGACAACTCCACCCTTGTACCAGCTAGGGTCTTCTACACCTGCAAAGCTGCCACGAGGCTCATAGCAAGTAATCTGAAATGATGGGGGATCTCCATAGGCAAAGCTACCAACACCGGTGCATCTATTTTCTTGAGCACCATATGACCAAACTGCTCCGTCAGAAGCCTGAAGCTCAAAACGATACCAAATAAGACCTGTAGCAGCTGGTTTAACAATTGCCTCAAAGCACTGTGCAAAATCGGGTACACCAGCAGGAAGCGCGCCAGCAAAATCACTCTTTTGCAACACCACGCGTTTCTCGCCAGACAGAACTTGGGCCTCTGAAGACGATTCAGGGCCATACTCTTGCCAGAGACGAAGTGTTACTGATTGAACATCATCGTCCCAAGCAAATATTCTGATTGTTGCTGAAGTACCTAGTTCTACCGCGCCTTTTGGATCTCTACAAACAATGTTTGAGGTGTTGTGAAAAGCCTGCATTCTTACCAATCTCGACGACGTACATACCTAATAATCTCAGGGTGTAGTAAATGATACACGTCAAGATATTCATTTGCAGCGTTATGCCAACTAAAGTCCTCTGCCATCGCCTGTTTTACAAGATTTGTCCACGCTTGTTTATCGTTTCTATAAACATCGGCGGCGTACAGAATAATATCTGCCATTTCATCTGCGTTTTGATTGGCAAAACTAAAGCCGGTTCCTTCTCCCGTAAACTGGTTGTACGGTTTTACAGAATCTGCCAGACCGCCCGTCTCGCGAACAACAGGAAGCGTGCCATAACGCATAGAAATCATCTGAGAAAGACCGCAAGGCTCAAACTCTGATGGCATCAAGAACATATCCGCACCTGCATACATGCGGTGAGAAAGCGCAATATCAAACTCAATACGTGCAGCCATACGGTTGCCATAGTGCTCATCAAAGAAGCGCATAGCATCTTCTTGTTCAGCGTCGCCAGTTCCTAGAACAGCAACCTCAATACCTGCACAAATGAGACGGTCCATCGCATAGCGAATCAGGCCCAAACCCTTCTGGTTGGTCAAGCGCGTAACCATTACCGCAAGAGGTACATCTGGATTTACCTCAAGACCCAGCTCCTCTTGCAGCTGACGCTTACACTCAGCCTTACCTTCCATATGACGTGCCGAGAAGTTCTGTGGAATATAAGGATCACTTGCAGGTGACCACGCACCAATATCAATACCATTCAGGATGCCGCGCAGTACACTTTGACGGCGACGGAAGATATCATCCATTCCCTCTCCGAAGTGCTCTGTCTGCAGCTCACGGGCATACGTTTGGCTAACAGTGAGCAGATAATCGGAGTAGCAAAGTGCGCCCTTCATAAAGTTGATAGAGCTTGCGTCACACCTCAGTTGATCAACTGCAGCAGGAATATCAGCAAGACCAAGTACGTCGCTGAGCATCTTGTCAGTAAACTGGCCTTGGAACTTGACGTTATGAATGGAGAAGACCGTCTTAACGTTTTGGACCTCAGGGACGCCCTGATACTGCTCACGCAGAAATACGGGTGCCAGTGCCGTTTGCCAGTCATTGCAGTGCAGAACGTCGCAGGAGAGCTCTGGGACGTGTGCAATCAGCTCACACAGAGCCTTGGAGAAGAACGCATAGCGCTCTCCGTCATCAAAGTAGCCATAAAGGCCATCACGAGCAAAGTAAGACTCGTTATCTACAAAGTAAAAATCAACGCCTTCATGAACTAGATGCCACAGCCCACAATACTCAAAGCGCCACGAAAGAGGCACCTGAAGCTCGTAGACCTTCTTCATCTTTTGTTTCCACTCGGGCTTAATGGAGCTGTAGAGTGGCGAGATAACCGCCACTCTTGCTCCTACTTTTTTAAGTGCTTGTGGCAATGAACCCGAGACATCTCCAAGGCCGCCCGACTTGGAAAAAGGCGCCACCTCTGAACTTGCATAGACAACGCGAAGTTTGCGACGCTTGGAGACTTGGGACATTATTACGCCACCCTCTTATTGTTTTTACGCTGAAGAAGAATTTCTTCGCTGGTACCACGAAGCTCAGTACCTGCAGGAATAATATTAGAACGGTCTACAATAGCGTGCTCGACTACAGAACCTTCCTTAACAATGCAACCTTCCATCACAATAGAATCGCGTACTACTGCGCCACGCTCAATGATGACGTTACGACCAAGGATGGAACCGGTAACAGATCCACGGATACGGCAGCCTGCAGAAATAGTAGAGTTACTTACCTTTGAGCCAATCTCAAATTTTGCAGGAGCGGTATCGTGAGCCTTTGTCTTAATGGAACGCTCTGGGGTAAAGAGCTCATTTGCTGGCATGGGGTTCAAAAGCTCCATGTTAGCCTGATAATAAGAGTTCTTTGAGAAGATAGATGCTACATGGCCCTCAAAGTGGAAGGTACGGACCTTAACACGGTTGTAGTCAGCATGAAGCGCCTCAAAGAGGTCAAGATAATCAGTAGCTCTATACCAATCAAGCATATCAATAAGCAGGTCACGCTTGATAATAAAGCAGTCAAGGGAAGCTTCATCTCCGCGCTGGACACCATTATGTGTCTTGACTACGCGGTCACCTTCAAGCTCAACACCAACAACATCTCTATCGTTATAACGAGTGGTGTAGGTCATCATGGTAATGTCCGCGTCAGACTCTAGATGCTGATCAAGCAGCTCGGTAAGATCAGCGTTGTAAACAAAGTTTGAAGTGGACAACAGAACATACTCTGCGTCAGTTCTCTCAAGATAAGGTCTGTTGGAAATCAGATCTCTGAGCAGGAAACGAGCGCCTGTGTGAGAGGTACCAAAAGCGGATCCTGGCAAGATAAACATGCCACCGCTCTTGCGGTCCAAGTTCCAGTCTTTACCAGAGCCAAGGTGATCAATGAGTGAGCGATAGTTAAAGGGCATGATTACGCCAACGGTACTAATGTCCGAATTAACCATATTTGAAAGAGGAAAATCCACCAGGCGATATCTTCCCAAGAAAGGCATGGATGCAATTGGGCGTACATCATTGGCGATTTCCATGTTAGTAGACGCATAATTGCAGGTAATAAGACCAATTACTCTATTCATTATTGCTCACCTCTTTCGACTACTACATCATTTCCAACAACAGCAATCTCCTTGTTCAAATCAGAGCTGCCAATATGGACGTTCTTCTCGACCACAGCGTTCTCGCCAAGAATTGCACGAATAACCACCGCACCAGGTTTAACTTCTGCGCCAGGAAGAAGTACGGAGTCAATAACGCGCGCTCCCTCACCAATAACGGCATCGGTAGACAAAATTGAATGGCGAGAATAACCAAAGATCTGGCATCCGTTGCTTACCAGACAGTCGTCTACCTCTCCAAAAGCGCCAATGTACGCTGGTGGACGGGTGGAAGCATTAGACAAGATAGGGAACTTGTCCGAGAAGATGTCAAACTTAGGCTCAGAGCCAAGCAGATCCATGCTGGTCTCATGATAGCTTGCAATAGTACCTACATCACGCCAGAAGCCCTCAAAGCGATAAGCAAAAAGACGTTTACCATCATCAAGCAACGTCGGAATAATATCGCCGCCAAAGTCATGAGAAGATTCAGGGTTCTTTGCGTCCTCACGCAAAGTCTCAAGAAGCAGGTCTGTGCTAAAGATATAGATTCCCATGGACGCCAGGTTGGACTCTGGCTCTTTGGGTTTCTCGGAAAACTTGGTGATCCTATCCTCATCATCAATGGACATGATGCCGAAGCGAGAGGTCTCTTCCCAAGGAACAGGCATGACGGCAATCGTAAGGTCTGCGTTGTTCTTCTTATGGCAGGCGAGCATCTCGCCGTAGTCCATACGGTAAAGCTGATCGCCAGAGAGAATTAGTACGTAATCAGGGTTATTCTGCTCAATGTAACCAATATTCTGGGTGACGGCATCTGCGGTTCCCGCATACCATGCACCACCAGACTGTGTTGCGAAGGGAGGCAGAATTGAAATTCCACCACCGCGCTCATCAAGGTCCCAAGCACTACCTGATCCCACGTAAGAGTGCAGCAAATACGGACGATACTGTGTCAAAACACCTACCGTAGAAATTCCTGAATTTGCGCAGTTGGATAATGCAAAGTCAATAATGCGGAACTTGCCACCAAACGAGACAGCAGGTTTAGCTACTTTTGAGGTCAGAGCACCTAAGCGGCTTCCCTGTCCTCCTGCAAGTAGCATTGCAAGACATTCCCTTTTGCTCATATCCAAATCTCCTCTCTCCCCAACAGAGGTCTTTATTCTCAACGTCTTACGACGATTGAACCTAAATGCAGATCCTTACACGTGCCAAATATCTTCCATGTACTCCCTGATAGTTCTATCAGCCGAGAAGAAACCAGAGTTTGCAGTATTGTGAAGTGCGCGAGCATTCCAGCTACGACGATCTGCATAGGACTGAGTAAGTTCTTCCCATGCCTTCACGTAGGCGTCAAAGTCAATAAGCACCAGGTCAGGATCATTGTTAATCAGCAGATAGTCGTGAATTGACTCAAAGTTGCCAGAGAGTCGGCTCAACGAGCCATCGGTCAGCATATTTACAATGCGAGCAAGCGTTGGGTTCTGGTTAAGCAGGTTTTGTGCAAAGTAGGTGCCGGAAGCATATACCTCTTGGACCTCGTCTGCACGAAGACCAAAAATCTTGATGTTCTCTGGTCCTGCAAGCTCAGAGATCTCAATATTCGAACCGTCATATGTTCCAAGGGTCAGAGCCGCATTCATCATAAGCTTCATGTTTGAGGTACCAGAAGCCTCTGCACCAGCAACCGAAATCTGCTCTGAAATATCAGATGCAGCATAGATAAGCTGTGCATTTGAAACAGCAAAGTTTGGAATAAAGACAATCTTCAGACGACCCTCAATGCGCTCGTCGTTGTTAACCACGTCTGCAACGGAGTGAATAAGTCGAATGACTTCCTTTGCAAAGGTATAGCTCTGAGCAGCTTTGCCCGAGAAAATAAAGGTTGTTGGAGCTGGCTTATAGCTTGGATCATCAAGCATACGGTTGTAGAGATACAAAATCTTAAAGACATTAAGCAGCTGACGCTTATATGCATGGAAGCGTTTTACCTGCGTATCAAAGATGGTATTGGTATCCATCTCAACACCAGTTGTCTTCTTGACGTATGCAGCAAGACGCTCTTTTTCTTCTTTCTTTGCAGCGTCCATCTTGTCCAAGAACTCAGCATTGTTCTCAAAAGCAGAAAGCTTCTGAAGCTCATTGGCATCATCAAGCCAGCCGGTACCAATAGCCTCAGTAATAAGCTTTGCGTAAGCGGTATTTGCCTGTGCCAAGAAGCGACGGTGGCAGATGCCGTTAGTCTTGTTATTAAAGATTTCTGGACGAAGCTTGTAGAAGTCCTTCAAAACACTCTGCTTCAAAATGTTAGTGTGCAGATCAGATACACCGTTAACCGAGTGGCTAAACAAAATAGAGAGGTTAGCCATACGAACGGTGTTATCCCACAACACAGCTGTTGAGGCGAGAAGTTCGGTGTTGCCGTTAGAGTCAGCAAGCAGCTGCTCCTTATAACGACAATCAACCTCATCAATAAACATATACAGACGTGGAAGCAGCTCACGGAAGGTGTTGATAGGCCACTTCTCAAGAGCCTCAGGCATAACGGTGTGGTTGGTATAAGAGATTGCGTTTCTCGCAATGTTAAATGCCTCGTCAAAGTCAACGCCGTGGTCATCAACAAGCAGACGCATAAGTTCTGGTCCACACATTGCTGGGTGCGTATCGTTAGTGTGGATACAGACGTGGTCAGCAAAGTGATCCCAATCCTCGCCGTACTTGGCTTTATACGCGCGGAGGATGGACTGAAGGCCAGCGGAAACAAACAAGTACTCCTGCTTTAAGCGGAGAATACGTCCGTGCTCGCCGGAGTCATTTGGATACAGGATGGTTGAGATTGCCTCTACGTCAGAGCGGAACTTATTTGCGCGTGCATAATCGCCAGCGTTAAAGGCATCAAGATCAAAGTCTTCCTCAGCTGGCTCTGCAGACCAAAGACGGAGCTTATTTACGGTCTTTGCACCATAGCCAACAATAGGCACATCGTAAGGAACAGCCCTTACTACCTGGCCACCCTCTTGCGAGAACCAGAAATTACCGTTCTCGTCCTCATGCCTTACAACCGTGCCACCAAAGCGAACCAGTACGCTGGAATCGTCTTTTCTGACTTCCCAAGGATATCCATTGGCCAGCCAGTTATCAGTACGCTCTACCTGGCGTCCATCTTTAATCTCCTGACGGAAAAGGCCATAGCGGTATCTCATACCATTACCAAAGCCGGCCATTCCCTCATGAGCCATAGAATCCAGGAAGCATGCAGCAAGTCTGCCCAAGCCTCCGTTGCCAAGACCAGGATCTACCTCTTGAGCGGCAAGCTCCTGAAGAGACGTACCCATCTCTTTAAGACCTTCTGCAACAACATCGGTGATACCAAGATTGAGCAGGTAATTCTCAAGCAGTGGTCCTAGAAGGAACTCTAGGGAGAAGTAATAGACCTGCTTGTTTGCATGGATATAGGAGGTTGACTGAATTTCTCGCGCCTTTTCTGCAATGAGGTGAGCAAGAACGTTATAGCGCTCCTGATCAGTGCACTCTCCATAGTATTTGCCAAGAATCTTGATGAACTTATCACGATACTGCTCTTCAAAATCTTGTTTATCGGTAAAAATGTTTTGTCCGTTATTTACGGCCATGCTTCCCCCTCTTTGGAAGTTCTTTCTCAAACGCTAAAACAATGCCACCAAGCGGAGGAACAGACAGTTCTACCGAATAATCTCTTCCATTCCATGCCACTGGCTTAGTGGAAAGTTTCTTAGTATTCACAATACCCGAACCGCCAAATTCTTTTGCGTCGGAATTGAACACTTCTTTCCACACACCTGCAGAAGGCATGCCTAAACGGAATTTCTGATGGGTTGCAACGTCAAAATTGATGAGAATAACCAGGTCCTCGGAAGGCTTTCTTCCGTGACGAACAAACGAGATGATTGATTGCTCATTATTGTCTGCGTCAATCCAATCAAATCCACGGTTGTCGTAGGCATGATGCCAAAGTCCTGGATGCTTCTTATAGAAATGATTAAGGGCCTTAATAAATGCCTGCTGATGAGCGTGAGTTGGATACTCCTCAGTCAAGTAATACTCAATACCCTCGTAGTAGCGCCACTCAATAAACTGCGCAATCTCGTTGCCCATAAAGTTGAGCTTAGCGCCCGGATGAGTCATCTGATGAAGCGCCAAAGCCCTCATGCCAGCAAACTGTCTCCACCAATCTCCCGGCATGCGCTGAATAAGACTGCACTTACCATGAACAACCTCGTCATGGCTCAGTGGCAGTACAAAGTTCTCATTGAACTGATACATGCTGGAGAAAGTCAGAAGACGGTGGTTACCTGGTCTATAAGGGAAGTCCGTCTGACAATAGTGCAGCGTATCATTCATCCAGCCCATGTCCCACTTAAGGTTAAAGCCAAGTCCCCCAACCTCGGGAGGATAGGTAACCAGCGGCCATGCTGTGGACTCTTCTGCAATCATCAAAATATCGGGATGCTCTTTCTGAGCTGTCTCGTTGCAGAGACGCAAGAAAGCGCTTGCATCCAAATCTTCCTCTGTGCCCTTATGGTTAAAGCGCTTCTGAGAAGGATCGTCGATACCAAAATTCAAATACAACATGCTACTGACACCGTCAACACGAATGCCATCAGCGTGATAGTCCTTCAGCCACATAAGCAGGTTAGAAACAAGGAAGCTTCTAACCTCACCACGAGTAAGATCAAACTTAAGAGTTCCCCAGTTAGGATGCTCTTTTTCTTCAAAGAGCTTGGTACCGTCAAACTCTGCCAGACCATGAGCGTCTTTACAGAAGCCTCCTGGAACCCAGTCTAAAATGACGCCAATTCCAGCCTGATGGCAGCAGTCTATAAAGTGCTTGAACTGGGCAGGATTGCCATACCTTGAGGTGGGAGCAAAATAGCCCGTTACCTGATAACCCCAAGATCCGTCAAAAGGGTGCTCCATAACGGGGAGAAGTTCGATGTGGGTGTAGCCCATCTCTTTAACGTAGGCCACCAGCTCTTCTGACAGGTCATCATAGGTATAGAAGGCATCTATTTTTGTATCAAAGTTATCTTTTGGCTCTTCGGCCTGCTCTACATCCTCTGTATCAGCAGAATCTTCCTCTTGAGCGCTCAGGTCAGTATGCTGCTTCCAGCTACCAAGATGGACTTCAAAGATGTTAAGAGGACTATGCAGGAACTTAAGCGTTGCACGTCTCTTCATCCATGCTTCGTCTTCCCAGTCATACACATCTGGGTCAAACGTAATAGATGCCGTATGTGGCCTAACCTCTGCATACGTACCGTAAGGGTCAGCCTTAAAAATCTTCTGTCCAGATGTGGATACAATCAGGAATTTATACAATACTTCTGCGGTTATTCCAGGAATAAAGCCTTCCCAGATTCCACCGTATTTTGAGCGAGATAAAACGTTGACGGTTTCATCCCAATTATTAAAGTCTCCAACAACAGAAACAGAAGCGGCGTTGGGCGCCCAAACAGCAAAATGATAGCCTTCAACTCCGTCTTCTTGAACCGCAGGGTGTGCACCTAATTTTTTATGGCTTTGGAACCATTTTCCTTGCGCAAACAAGTATGCATCCTGGTCACTTACTGCTAACGATGCATTAAACTCTGCCATACTCACCCCCGTGCTTACCTATGAAATCTACACATTTTATAGATTTGTTATCCATAAATTCTTGTAGTTGATAGATACTAAGATAAACCATTACAAGGTAAAACACGGTGACAAACACACAATATAACTTTCACCGATAAAAAACGACCGTACACGTTATTTTTTCGTTTGCATTATTTTTGTTAATAATAGTGAATAAAAATTGCAACTAAAAGAAATGGCAGCTTATTCCAAATAAACTGCCATTTAATACATAAACTTTTTTATATAACCGTGAAGTAACTTAAGAAAGCTGGTTCCCAAAAACCATCTCCCTGAAGCGATTTTCAGGTTTCTTGCAACTACATCTTACGTGGCACAGCCGTCTCAGCTGAAGGAGCATGAGCGGTAATCACATCAAGAGCTGCTGCCTCAAGGTCCTTCTCGCCAGCGGCTACTGCCCTACCATATGCGTCGGTATCAAGAATTGCCTGACGGAAGCGATCAGTTGTAAAGCCATAAGGAGCACGACCCCACTCGTTGGTCTTCTGAGCTCGCTCAACAATGATATCCAGGTCAGCGTCAACTGATTCTGGAGTAATGTCCAGATCGGCCAAGGTGGTTGGGAGACCAAGCTTTCTATTAAGCGCCTCCTGCTCCTCAAGTGCCTTAAGGTTGCCGTCAAAGGCATAAAGAACGCAGGTACCAAAGGAAACAACCTCGCCATGAAGGTGTTTCTCGCCACGCTCGCCTAGAGCAGTAAAGGCATTGTAGAAGGCATGAGCGGTTGAGGAATTAAAGTAATACGCGCCGCGCTTTGCGCCAAGATTGGTGGTCATATTAGACACAATACCAGCAGTCACAATGATGTTCAGAACAACGTTCTCAAACGCCTCAGAGACAACCCCGGCGCGCTTATCTGCCAATGCCTGCTCTGCATTATCAAACAGAGGTTCAATACAAGCGCCTGCGGCAAGAGCTCGTCCCATAAGAGGGCTGTGGAGCAGCTCAACTTCTCTGGAAGAAAGTTCAACCTCAGGGCCCTTAGAGAAAGCGTCACCAATTCCCGCCCAGAAGTACTCATCAGGACTCTCTGCAATAATCTGTGTATCAATAAAGGTATGAACAGGAAGCTCAGCAGGAATGAAGTATGTATCTGCAGAACCATCCTCTTTATAGAAAACAGCAATTCTTGTTACAGGAGCGCAGTTAGAAGCAAGTGTTGGGAAGGTAAAGTATGGCTTATCCAGGATGGTTGCAATCTCTTTGCCCTCGTCGATTGCACGACCGCCACCAACAAGGAAGAGCATATCAGCAGCAATAACCTCAGGCATTGCTGCAATTCTCTTGGCATTTGCGTGCGTAGAGTTAGTGCCGTAAGAAATCCAAGAAGAGATAGAAACCTCAGAGCCTGCAAGTGCAGCCTCAAGCTTTGGACGTGCCTTCTCCATTGCAGTTGGTCCACCAATGACTACTGCATTTTTGCCAAACCGCTTAACAATGCGCAGTACTGACTTATAAGCATCAACACCAATAGTATATGAAGGCAGATACTCCGTGAATGTTTCGCGAGATTCCATCTTTTCCATAACATCCTCCAAAGACTATCTCAGAAAAGCAAGAATATAACTTTACCTGAATTAGTTATGTTTTTGCAACATAAATCCTTGAACGAGCGTTTCCTCTGCCTCTTTATAAGCTGACGAGAAAAACTCTGTATCAAGCATTTGATACTCCGGTGAGCTCACGCTATTCTGGCGATTCTCCTCTGCAATGCGCTGTATAACCTGAAGTGTTTGCTCAACATCTGAATGCGTAAACCCATACTGTGGATGAGCTGCGGCAACCGCAAAGAGCTCTTCAGATGCTTCTGGTAGGCGATTCATAACAAGAGATCGCCCGTAAACATCAAAATCTGCCTGCTTACGAATACGCGCATCTTCTCCTGTTGGAATGTGATGAGCACGCAAAAATGCCCGTGTATGAGCGTTATACACGTGGTCGCAAACAAGGTGGCACCAAATGCCCACGATAAGCTCTCTGAGCTGGCGCTGGTCTACTAAGCCACGCTGCTCAGCTGAACAATACGATATATTTGGCTGAATAAAGTCAGTCTGCAGCAGATACTCAGCAGGGGTAAGACCGCCCATAAAATTACGCTGATACCGCTTATAACTTGGAATAGGCAAACTACCTGGGTATGACTGATGGCTTCGACCGTACCTCACCTTGTGAGAATAGTCTGGAACCATAAAGCCAATGTGCACATCAGGAGCAACGTTTCCAAGCAGAAATGCATCAGGGTAGTGAATATCTACATCCAAGCAACCGGCTCCTTTCTCAAGGAGCCGGTCAGCATGAGCAATATGTACGTTCCAACTTGGCACTACAATTACCTGCTTATCCGCGAATTTCTCCGCCGGTAGAACGAAGAACCTTCTCCACAAGCTTTGTGTGGGTCTTCTCGACCTCTTCAGAAGTAAGCGTTCTATCGTCTGCGCGATACGTGAGCGAGAAGGCCATGGACTTCTTGCCCTCACCAACACGCAGGGCATCGCGATACACGTCAAAGAGCCTGATGTCGCAAAGAAGCTTGCCACCTGCAGACTTCAAACGCTGAATCAGCTGCTCTGCAGTGACGCTCTCGTCAACAACAATTGCCAGGTCAATAGAGATGCCTGGGTAGGTTGGAGGCTCAACAATAGGAAGATCTTTCTGAGAAAGACGTAAGAGCGACGCAACAGAAATCTCAAAGGCAATTACCGGAACCTCAATGTCAAAGTTCTGTAGCGACAGAGGATGAATGTTTCCAACCCAACCGATTGTCTCGCTACCTGCAAGAATCTCAGCAGCACGACCAGGCTGCAGCCAACCGTACTGCTCTGGCTCAGCTACACGGAAACGCACCTTAGGGATGCGAAGCGCCTCAAGCAGGCCCTCAACAATACCCTTGGCATCAAAGAAATCGTAGGCTGGATACTTAGCGTTCCACGAATCATCTGCTGGACGGCCAACCAATACGCCACAGACATAGCTAGGCTCATCTGGCTGGCTCTTATCCTTATGTCCAAAGAGCACGCGGCCCAGCTCATACATGGCAATGTTAGAAACACCGTGAGCAAGGTTGTACGCAATAGAGCGCAGAAGACCTGGAACAATAGAGCGACGCATCTCAGACTGATCTGCAACAAGTGGGCTGATAACCTTTACAGGCACGCCTCTTCCCTCTTCGCTCATGCCAAGCTTAGAGAGGTCGTCTGGACTTGCAAACAGATACGACTTTGTCTCGTTGAGACCAAGAGCGCGCAGCGTACGGCCAATCTTTCTAATCTGGCGCTGCTCTGAAGTCAGGCCACCAGCATGGTTTCTAGCAGCAGGAAGCGTTGCCTCAATATCGCCTTCGCCCCACAGACGGACAATCTCCTCAATCAGGTCAACCTCGCGTGTAAGGTCTGGACGATTTGTTGGAGCAACAACGCTCAACTCACCGTTATCTGCAGGAGTAACCTTGCAGCCAAGACGCGTAAGGCGAGAAACCATAAACTCTTCTGGGATCTGAGCACCTGCAAGTGCACAGACGCGCTCAGGGCGAAGCGTAATAGTTACTGCCTCTTTTACCTTTGGATACACATCAACAATGCCAGGGCACACCTCAGCACCACAGCACTCCTCAAAGAGAGCTGCTGCAATATCCGCAACAGATGCGCAGCCGTTTGGATCCACAAGACGCTCGTAGCGAATAGAAGCCTCACTCATAAGGTCAAGGTTTCTACTGGTACGGCTAATGTGTCCGTTATCAAAGACCGCAGACTCCAAAAGGACATCAACGGTATTCTCGGTAATTTCAGAATCAAGACCGCCCATAACACCAGCAAGGGCAATAGGAGTCTTACCGTTATCAGTAATGACGGTCATATCCGACGTGAGCTCACGGTCTTCTCCGTCGAGCGTCACAATGTGCTTGCCGTCTTCTGCAGCGCGAACCACAATGTGATACTTGCCATCTTCCTTGGTAAGTTTTCCAAGGTCAAAGGCGTGTAGAGGCTGGCCGGTTAGGTACATAACGTAGTTGGTAACATCAACAACGTTGTTAATAGAGCGGCCTCCACAAGCCGTAACGCGGCGAGCAAGCCACTCAGGGCTTGGGCCAATCTTGACGTTACGAACCACGCGAGCGGTGTACCTTGAGCAGAGCTCAGGGTCAGCAATAGTAACATCTACCTGCTCAGATGCATCTGCACCAGACTCAGAGGTAACACTTGGGAGCTCAATGTGAGTGTCGATGTCATATATTGCAGAAACCTCAACAGCCATACCGGTCATAGAGAGGCAATCAGGGCGGTTAGGGGTAATCTCACAATCAAGAACAACATCAGACATGCCCAGGTAATCGGTAAGCGGCATACCAATTGGAGCATCCTCAGGAAGAATCATAATGCCGCTCTGGTCATCGCCAAGACCCAGCTCGCGAGAAGAGCAGTTCATGCCGCAAGACTCAACGCCACGCAGCTTGGACTTTTTAATCTTAAAGTCTCCAGGAAGCACTGCGCCAATCATTGCCGTAACAATGTGGTCTCCCTGATTAAAGTTCTGGGCGCCGCAAACAATCTGTAGAGGAACAGGATTTCCGTCCTTATCCACATTGTTGTTGCCCACGTCAACTAAGGTAACGTACATGTGATCAGAATCAGGATGAGGCTCTTTGCTCACTACCTGAGCTGTAACAACATGGTCAAGGTTAGCGCCAACACGCTCTACAGCTTCAACCTCAGTGCCTGTGCGCACAAACTCACGCTCAAGGTCTTTTGGGTCCTGAGGAAGATCAACGAGCGTCTTCAGCCATTCATAAGATACACGCATGTGATTGCCTTTCTAATAAGACGCCGATGATTAGAACTGACGCAGAACTCTCTGGTCACCAGAGATGAGCATACGCAGGTCAGGAAGGTCATAACGAAGTGCTGCAACACGCTCAACACCAATGCCAAAGGCAAAGCCTGTGTACTTCTCGGAATCAATACCGCAGTACTTGAAGACATTAGGGTCAACCATGCCACAGCCAAGAATCTCAAGCCAGCCGGTATTCTTACAGAAGCGGCAGCCCTCACCGTGGCAAACACCACAAGAAACGTCTACCTCACAGCTTGGTTCAGTGAACGGGAAGAAATGAGGACGATAGCGCGTTGCACGATCTTTACCAAAAATCTCTCGAGTAAAGTGATCAAGCGTGCCCTTGAGATCACCAAAGGTGATGCCCTCGTCAACAACAAGGCCTTCCATCTGCGTAAACTGTGGCAAGTGGTTAGCATCTGCGGTGTCAGGACGAAATACCGTACCAGGGCAAATCATGTAAATAGGAGGCTCTTTTGTCTCCATAGTGTGTATCTGAACGCCAGAAGTCTGCGTACGAAGAAGCACGTCAGACTCACCCAGTACGTGCGACTCTTTTCCTTCTGGTGCATTGTCTACTACGTAGAACGTATCCTTACCAGAGCGGCTTGGGTGATCTTCAGGAGCGTTCAGCGCTGTGAAGTTGTAGTAGGTGGTCTCAACATAAGGGCCTGTCTCAATGGTGTAGCCCATGCTGATAAAGATGTCTTCCATCTCCTCACGTACCTGCTCAATGAGGTGCTGAGTACCAGGGCTCAGACGACGACCTGGAAGGGTAATATCAGTTGCCTCAGCATTAAGCTGAGCCTCAAGGGCTTCTCGCTTTAAGGCAAGCTGGCGCTCACGAATAGCAGTCTCAACGTTAGCGCGAACGGTGTTTGCAAGCTGACCCATTTGAGGGCGCTGATCTGCGGGAACTTGACCCATCATACGCATAATTGCGGTAAGAGAGCCCTTTTTACCCATTGATGCAACGCGCACCTTCTCAAGTGCTTCAAGGTTTGTTGCCTTAGCAATTCCTTCAAGTACTTGCTCGCGAATTGCCGAGAGTTCCTCAGACATTCCCATGTAATTACCCTTTCAATAGAAAACCGTCCCTGAGCATATGCCCAAGGACGGAAAATTTCCGCGGTACCACCTCGGTTGATTGCGCAGTTTTCTCTCTGTGCAATCCACTTAAAAACCTAGTCTCGTTAGGCGGACGACTTCCCTACTGAGCAGAAACTGCCGTTCAAGTTGTAGCTCGGGAGTGAACTCTACCAGCGCTGTGCAGGTGTTTCTCAACCACGAACACCCTCTCTGTTCACAACGTGCTCCGGCAGACCTCTCCGTCAACGCACTTTGTTCAGAGTATCACACTGTGCGAGTTTTGAGCAGCAGCACAACCCTTTTTACCAGAAAGATAAACAAAAGCGTAACAACCGCGAGAAGAACGATGGTTCCTCCAGGTTTAAGACCAAGCTCATAGGAGACAACAAGTCCACCAAGTGAGGTCAGCATACCCACCGTGCTTGCATACAAACAACATTGCTTCCAGCTGCGGGAAATCTGCAAAGCACAGGCAACAGGAACCACCATCATGGATGAAACAATAAGTGAGCCAACCGTTCTTGCTGCTACGGCAACCACCAAAGCTACTGCGATAACAAAGCCAAAATTAATAAGGCTTACGGGTACACCAACACAACGGGCATGACGCTCGTCAAAAGACATCAAGAAGAGCTCTTTTCTGAGGAAGAAGCAGAATGCGACTGCAAGTACGCTAATGACCGCAATCATCTGAACTTCTTGCTCACTTACCGTGAGAATAGAGCCAAACATAAAGCTGTTGAAGCTTGATGAGTTAGGAACAAAACCAGACAACACACCTGCTAGACCAATACCAGCTGCCATCACAATGGCAACGGCAAGCTCTGACTGGTCTTTGAAGTGACGACGCACTCCCTCAACACAAAGCGCACCGCCCAAACAAGCGGCAATTGCTCCGGCAACAGGATTAATACCTGCAATCATACCGCCTGCAACACCTGCAAGAGAGGTATGTGAAAGAGCATCGCCAATCATAGAAAGGCGCTTCAATACAACCGTAACGCCTACCAGCGGGATAATTGCTCCCAGAAGAATTCCCACAAGAATTCCTCGCTGCATAAATACGTATTCAAACATTTATGCCCTCCTCTCGTACGAGTCTTGGGCATCTTGAACAACGTCGGACGCAGGACCAAGTGACTCCGTTAAAGCAAAATCATCTAATTTTCCGCGATTGTGGTCGTGGACATGATGAGAGTCAAGGTAACAGTGAGCTCCATGAACTGCACAGTGATCATGACCGTGACCCCTACCTGCAATTTCTGTAGCTTTGTGGTCAGCAACTTCAACAACTCGGCAAGCCAGCGCATCAAGAGCTGCAAGATCATGCGTAACAATAAGTACCGCAAGATCTCGAGCTGCATGGGCTTCTCGCACTAGGCTATAGAAATGATTGCGACTCTCTTTATCAAGACCAGTTGTAGGCTCGTCCAGGATAAGTAGTGATGGGTTTCCAACCAGCGCGCAGGCAAGACGAACTCTCTGGAGCTGTCCTCCAGAGAGTTCCCTAATAATACGCGTGGAAAAATCAGTCATACCTACAAGGTCAAGTGCCTCAAGCGTGCGCTCGCGGTGCTCTTTTGCGCTCATCTTTACCTTTTTGGCACGAGCATACTGACTTGCATCCACAAGCTCGACGACGCTTGCAGGAAAGCGATTAACCGATTCTGAAGGCAGCTGAGGGACATAGCCTACACGCTCCCAGTCTTTAAACCGAGTCGAGGGCGTTCCAAAAAGAAGTGATTTGCCACTTGTTGGCTCAAGCTCACCCACCACAATACGAGAGAGCGTAGATTTACCAGCTCCGTTATCACCAATAAGAGCGCAAATCTCGCCTTGATGAACGTCTAAATTTACATCGTTCAAAACGCGTGTTTTCTTGTAAGAAAAACTCACGTCTTGAAGCGAAACGGCTATCTGACTTTCCTGCAACACGTCCTCCAAACATCCAGCCTAAGCTGGCAACACACTATGCGAGAGCGCCCTCAAGAGCCTTGAGGTTCTCGCGCATAACAGAGAGGTAATCCTCGCCTGCCTTGAGCTCGTCATCAGTAAGTCCCTCAAGTGGGTTAAGCTCTTCAACACGAGCGCCTGTTGCCTCAGCAATTGCCTGAGCAACCTTAGGACTTACCAATTCCTCAGTAAAAATAACCTTTACATTATGCTCTTTTACGAACTCAGTAATCTCTTTCATTTCCTGAGCATTTGGCTCTGCATCTGCCTCAACGCCCTCAATAGGCATCTGAGTGAGACCATAAGCCTCGCACAAATAACCAAATGCCTGGTGAGAAACAACAATGGTCTTGTTAGGTAGTGAATCCAGACCCTTATGGAACTCATTATCAAGCGTATCAAAGTCTGCATTTGCTTTATCAAGATTGGCAGCATACTCTGACTTGTGCTCAGAGTCCTTCTCGGAAAGGGCATCACAAATATTCTTCATCTGAATCTTGGCATTCAGAGGGCTCAGCCAAACGTGGGGGTCAGTTCCGCCATGGTCGTGATCGTGGTCATGGTCGTCTTTCTTCTCCTCATGATCGTGATCATCATCCTCTTCAAGCTCAAGAAGTTTAACGTCTTTGCTGGTCTCAACTGCTGTAAGTTTTGTACCAGAACCAAGTCCATCAAGTACGTCCTTGACCCAGTGCTCCATACCAGCACCGTTGTAAATCAAGAAGTCTGCTTCCTGAATAGTCTTCATATCCTTGCTGGATGGCTCCCAATCATGTGGCTCAGTGCCAGCAGGAACCAGACAAGTTACCTCAGCGCGATCACCAGCGATGCGCTTAGCAAAATCATACATAGGATAAAAACTTGCAACGATGTTGAGCTTTTTCTGGTCCTTGTTATCTCCAGCAGCACCTTCTTGCTTTTGAGCATCTGGCTTACAACCAGCAAGGATAGCGCTCACACCAAAAGCAGAAGCTGCAAGTGCGCTACGACGAGAAACAGTTGGATTCAAATTCATGTTACATCTCCCAAAACTATAAAAACCAATACGGTGTAGTGCCAAATTCAACAAACAAAATTGCGCGATTACCATTACTACCAAGCATAAAAACATGGCGAGAAACCCGTGTTTCTCGTTACTTCTTTGCCTTTCTACTCACTTCTCATCATCTGAACATGCATTCATGCTTCCCCTTTAGCACGAAAGCGGGCTGTCTTCCGACAGTCCGCTTTCTAAAAGTTAGCCTTAGTATACATATTCCAATTCAAGTCAACGATAAATTTTTATCTTTTCCGCAAACGGAATTAGAATAAACAAGTTAACTGTTTTATCTCTTGCTAACCTACTGATCTTTCTCCGCATACGGAGTAATAATCAGATTTCCACTATTATACTCACCCAAATAAACCTCTGAAGCAGATTCATAACCTTGACGCTGAAGTTCTTTTTCAAGCCAATTTTCTTCCAAATCAAGCGCATCAAGAATATTTGTCTGAACTTGTCCATCAGTAATAAGTGGGAATCTAACGTTCTCTTCTCCATGCTGAACAATAATAAGCTGTCCATTTTGCTCAAGAATTGCACGCTTAACTTCTGAGGTGTAATTCACTCCTGCCTGGCGAAGCTTCAATGACACATCGTAAGCAGTCAGTCCCATGGACCTGCAATTATCTACAAGTAACTTGCCCTTATCAATGACAACAACAGGACGTCCATCAATCAGCTGCTTGACCACCATATTGTTAGTTCTCAGCCATTTGAGAGTCATAACAATAATGAGCCAAATAAGCAGAACAAGGGTGTACTGCAAAATGGTAATTGAACTGTTATAAATCATGCCGCCGACAATTCCACCAAGTACAAAGTTTTGAACCTGGTCAATTGCTGCAGTTGGTGCTAGGTTTCCTTTTCCGCTGACGTTAATTGCCAGAACAAGCGAGAAAAGACCGAGGCACAATTTAATGGCAACTTCTAAATAAAAGTTCATCGATCTACTCCTCTACATGCTTAATGTCATTGCCAATAAGATTGATCTGCTCAATAACATAGTCATTCTCGGTATTTTTCAAAACGTGATAATACTTACCGTCAACCTCAAGATACGAGGGATTTCCCTGGCTATCAAAGGCAACGTACACGTGGTCAAAATCAACCTCAAGACGTCGAGCAATGTTTTCTTGTGAGGCAATAATTGACTCATAATGCTTACTTGCCTGATTGACCTGTAACACACGATCAAGCTGCAGAAGTCCAAGAAAAATGAGCGAGAACAGCGCAATGAGCGCCAGCTCACGATACTTAGAATTCTTTCTATCACGCATGTAATGCACAAGCGAAAAGACCATCAAAAGTGCAACAAGACCAAATAGAACAAGCTGAGTCCAGTCAAATACTGTCGCATGGTGAATTAAATAGTTATGGGAATAGAACTCCATAGGCTTCCTTTAGTTTGCATTACTCAAGATCTGCTGCTTAAGCCTTGAAGACACTCTTTCCACCAAGGAACGTCTCTTCAAGCTGAAGATCTTTTGTAATAACAATAAAGTCTGCGTCATATCCAGGACGAATGAAGCCACAAACATCATCAATACCACAGGAGCGAGCTGGGTTTTCTGAAGCCATACGAACTGCCTCTTCAGCAGATACAATGCCCCAGTCAAAGACGTTCTTCACGCCTTCAAACAGACGAAGGATTGAACCGGCTAGGCTGTGAGACTCATCCATCAGACGAGCAGTTCCGCCTTCAACCACAACGGGGAAATCGCCAAGTTTGTACTGTCCATTAGGCATACCACCTGCACGCATGCAGTCGGTAATAAGAACAGTATGGTCATATCCCTTTGCATTTACCAGAGCGCGAACAGCAATAGGATTAAGGTGATGGCCATCGCAAATAGCCTCTGCATAGGTACCGTGGGTAGTCATTGCAGCGCCAACCATACCTGGCTCACGGTGGTGAAGACCGCTCATGCCGTTATAGGTGTGGACAAAGATATCCGCACCAGCGTTTACACAAGCAAGTGCCTCTTCGTACGTTGCATCGGAGTGTCCCAAGGCAACGTGAACGCCGCGGTCTGCCATCTCTGCACAGAACTCTGGAGCACCATCACGCTCTGGAGCAATAGCAATCTTGGCAATCCAACCGTCAGCGCGCTCCTGCCACTCATCAAAGACCTCTACATCTGGATCAAGGAAGTACGCAGGATTCTGGGCACCCTTGTGTTTCTCGGTAAAGAAAGGTCCCTCTAGGAAGATGCCCTGGATGCGAGCAGCATCAATGCCGTTTGCCGCAATTCCCTCTGCTGCATCAGCAACGGACTCACAAGCATCGCCAGTTTGCTCAACACTTGCGGTTAGTGTTGTTGGAAGCCAAGAAGTTACACCGTTAGAGAGCAAACCCTGGGCAATCTCAATGACGCCATCAGGATCGCAGTCCATAATATCGTGGTCCAGAAAGCCATGGATATGGGTATCAACAAGGCCAGGTGCCACCCAAGAACCCGTACGGTCAATAATCTCGCAGTCTGGCTTCTCTTTAGTGAAATGACCAAATACACCGTCTTCTACGAGCAAATATCCTGGACCAGAAGTTGCTCCTGGCAAAAAGAACTTATCTGCTTTAACTGCAAATGTACTCATACGTACCTCAATCATTCTCAAAAGGACGCGCCATAGGCACGCCCTTCTTAGTAATTCCTATAGTGAGTGAATTGTAACACCCTTAACCACTCGATTAACCTGACCAGTTGGAGAAGGTGTGTCCGGTTTGTTATTGACACGAACTGAGTTCAAGAGTGCCACGACTTGAGCAACCATTACAAAAGGCAGAGCCAAATAAGGTGCTGGTAGAGGCTCTGTAAATACTGGAAGACTAAACGTTCTTCCCGTAAAGTTTGTTGCCCCCTCTTGCTCAATACCAATGGTCAGAGCAGCAATCTGGTCTCCCTTAATCTCGTCAAGAATATCCAGATCATATTGACGCGTATAAGGGTTATTGGAAACAAAATCAAACACCAGGGTGTGCTCGTCAACAAAAGACTTTGGTCCGTGACGATATCCCATCGAGGAATCCCATGACGTTGCATTAATACCAGCTGCAAGCTCCAAAATCTTAAGCTGAGCCTCATGAGCAAGGCCCACAAAAGGACCAGAACCCAGATAGGTAATGCGGTTGAAATCGCTCTTGAGCCACTCAGCAATCTCTTCCTCGCGCTCAATTACCTGCCTACCCAGCTCAGCAGCATCAGAAATCCAAGCCTTCTTCTGTGAGTCATCAGCACTATCAAATACAAGAGTAGCAAGAAGTGTCATACAGCTATAAGAGCCGGTCATGGCAAAGCCCTGGTCATTTGCACCAGGAATAAGAAGTAGCAATGTATCGTCTTTACCTGCGGATTCAACGGCAAGTTTTCCTTCAGGAGCGCAGGTAATATTGATGAGCAAAAGATTTTTAACAATCTTGCGAGCAATAGTTACTGCAGCAAGGCTCTCTGGACTATTACCAGAGCGCGCAAAAGAAACCAGTACCGTTGGATCTTCTGGATCAAGGCTGCCATAAGGATCAGAAACAATATCAGTAGTTGCAACAGATGCAAACTCAAAAGAGCTCTTCTCGCCATAAGCGCGAAGATACGGGGTAATGGTATCGCCTACATATGCTGAGGTGCCTGCACCCGTAAAGACCACGCGCGTACGACGGCCCTCACCAAGATTGTGAGCACGCTCTACAAACTCTTTAATTGCAGAAAGGTTCTCCTGATAAATGCCAAAGGTGGACTCCCAAAGCTCAGGCTGCTGTTTGATCTCGGCAGTTGTAATATGAGCGCCGAGTGCCTTTAGCTCTTCTTGGCTCTTCTTAAACATTGATATCCCTTCTCACAGCTATTTAACTGCGTGTGTGTACAATCTTGTATCTAAATTGATCAGCGCGAGCCACACTCAAGGTGAACTCAACAATATTGTTTCTGTCATTGTAGGTTGTGCGCGTAAGGCTCAAAACAGGTGAAATCTCGGAAATTTGCAATAAAGTGGCGTCATCCGAGCGAGCAATTGAAGCCTTGAACTCCTCTTCTGCTACGCCAATCTTTATGTTGTAGTCTTCTTCAAAAATTTGGTACAGAGATTTTTGCTCAACATCATGAGCAGTGAGCGAGAAAAACTGTGAAACTGGAAGGTAGGTAACTTCCAGCATCATGGGCACATTATCAGCGCTTCTTAAACGTTTGATGCGGAAGAGTTTCTCGCCAAGAATAACATGCATATGCTGGGCTAAAAATTTATTAGCCTCAATAGTGTCAAACTCAAGAATAGTTGTCTTTGGAACGCGGCCCAACTGACGCTGCTGGTCAGTAAAGCTATAGCCGCCCATAAGGTCTGTTGCACGCTCAGAAACGTCTGCAACAAAGGTACCGCGGCCACGTTGACGGTAAATGAGCCCCATGTGTTCAAGCTCTTGCAGGGCAAGTCTTACCGTGGTGCGAGAAAGTCCGTAGGAATCGGAGAGTTCACGCTCAGAAGGAAGTGGATCATCTGGATCCATCTCGTTCTCAATACGATAGCGCAGCATATTTGCTAGCTGCTCGTAGAGTGGTTGTCTTCCCATAAAAGCTGCCATCAAACTCTCCTATAAAAGACGGGTGCCCACTAAGTGGACACCCGTCGCACTTACTTAACCCCAAATATATGGGAGAACGCCAAAGCCAGAACCAAGAAGTGCAATTACCAGAAGCAGGCAGATGCACATAATTGGAGTCCAGTTACGCTTTGCCATGAGATAGTACAGGCAAAGGGTAAGAGCCAATGGGATAAGCTTTGGGCAAACGCCGTCGAGGATCTTCTGGATGTCAATAGAGACAGGAGAAGTAACTTCCTCGCCAACAGTTACCAGATTAACACCATTGCCGACTGGAGCAATAGCAGTAGTGCCGTCCTTACCGTCAGCAGTCTTGCCGCCGATGAACATAACGGACTTAGGATCCTTCTTGTAGTCAGCATAGGAACCCTTAGCAAAGAGAGCCTTGTCATACTGACCAGAAGCAAGCTGCTCATCAGAAAGAGTTACCTGAGAAAGAACAACGCTGTGTGTCTCACCGTTAGGGATGTTTGCGCCAGCGCCAAGCTTGGTTCCGCCGTAGCAGACAACCAGGCAACCAACAACAAAGACGCCCAGGATAGAAGCAGCACGAGTAAACTCTTTTGCGTTCTCGGTGAGCAGGGTAATTGCGTCAGTGCCCATCTTGTAGGAAAGGTTCATCAGCCAATAACGTACCGCAAACTGTGCGATGTTAAAGATGATGAGGAACAAGAATGGTGCAAAGACGTTGCCGGAGATTGCCATGTTAGAGGTAATACCAGCAGTAATTGGAACAAGGGTGAACCAGAACAGTGCGTCACCAATGCCGCCCAGAGGGCCCATTGCAGAAACGCGGACTGCACGAATGGTTGGGATGTCCAGCTTGTTCTGCTCAAGGGAGAGAACAATACCCATAACAAAAGTAACCAAGAATGGGTGGGTATTGTAGAACTCAAGGTTGTGACTCATGGAAGCAGCAAGGTCATCCTTGTTGTCGCCGTGAATCTTCTCAAGACCTGGGAGGATACCGTAAAGCCAACCAGCTGCCTGCATTCTCTCGTAGTTAAAGGAAGCCTGCAGGAACAGGGAGCGCCACACCATCTTGTTGAGTGTCTTCTGATCAAGTGGCTCAGCAGGAGTGGTGTTCTGATAGGTATCAGGAATATTAAATGCCATCTTCGAAGTCACCTCCAGCAACAACAGCAGGAGCAGCATTCTTCATCTTGGTCTGGAGCTGGTAATCCCAGAATGCGATACCAAAGCCAATGAGAGCAAGAAGCAGAAGTGCTGGACCAGAGAGCTCAGGAATGCTGATAAATACGATTGCAGCTGCAAAGCCCATGAGGAAGAAGCCCCAGAGCTCGCGAGAAACCATAACCTTCAGCAGGATTGCAAAGCCGACGAAGCGCATCATGCCACCAGCGACGGAAAGTGCATTCATGAGCCACTTTGGAATTGCAGTGGTGATCTGAGTGCCAAATGCAGCACCACCCAGGAAGAACAGGGTAACAATGACACCAAAGAAAAGACCAAGGGCAGCCATTGCGCCGTAGTTAATACGAGCAATTCCCTTAGGATCTGCCTTCTCGGCGTATGCATCAGCAGTTGCCATTACGGGGGACATAATGGTAAAGATGATGGTTACTGCATACTGGCCAAGCAGGGAGAATGGAATTGCTGCAGCTACAGCAGCCATTGGCTCAAGCTTAGTAGTGATTGCAAAGACTGCAGACATAATGCCGCCGATAACAGCATTAGGTGGCTGTGCACCACCAACAGGCATGTTACCGATGGTCATAAGCTGATAGGTACCACCAACAATGAGACCAGTCTGAACGTCGCCAAGAATCAAACCAACCAAAAAACCAGTTACGATTGGCTGGTAAAGAGACTCGAGGAAACTAAACTGATCGATGCCAGCGATAAACGCAACGATGAAAATTAATAACACCTGAATAGGGCTAACATCCATCTTAACTCCTCCTTTCAAACACACCATAACTACCGATGACGATGATCGGCAGACTATCCGAATACCTTTGCCAACCTGCTAGAAACGTTGCACCATTGCAACTTTTTGTCATCTCTACCAGGAAGTTGCGCGCAAAACTTACTCGAATAGCTTTGAGATATCCTCGACCGGGGTCGTAGGAACACGCCTAATCTCTAGAGTCACCCCCAATTCCTGAAGCCCACGGAAGGCAGCGACGTCCTTATCGTCTACCGCCACACTTGTGGCGACCTGTCGCTTTCCCTCAGCCATGTGCATATTGCCGATGTTCACTTTTTTGATAGGAACACCGCCCTTGACCAGAGTGAGGACATCCTCTGGATTCTCGGCAACTAAGAAAATGTGCTGGCTTTCAGAAGCCTTGTGAATAACATCGATAGTTTTCTGAAGCGTAAAGTACCTGGTTGCAACGCCGCTAGGAGCTGCCATGTCCATAAGACCCTGACGCATTTTATTTCCTGCAACCTCGTCATTAGCAACAAGGATGAGGTTTGTACCAAGGGTGCCGTTCCACTGAGTAGCAACCTGGCCGTGAATCAAACGATTATCGATTCGAGCAAGCTTGATATCTGGTTCTCCCATAACAAGTTCTCCTCTCTTTGCACGCATATTTGTACGTGCTATCTGCGATTCTCATCGCACTACTCGCAACTTGCGCTGCGTGTTTTACTGCAAATTTATTTATTGTTGGAAACGTTGATTAGAGCCCAACGATCCAGCGTGATAACCACATTTGGAGCAAACTCAACATCTACTGTTTCTTTTTTGACGTCTTTTACTACGCCATACATTCCGTTGTTGGTCTTAACCTTCTGACCAGCATGAAGATTCTTCAGAAACTCTGAAGTTGTTCCCGCCTTTTTAGAAGAGGCTCTCCATACAAAGAAGGAATACACAAGACCCAAAATTACCAAGAATGCGAGAAAAACAATGGATGAAGCAAGAATGTTCTCTGCTAGATTTGCCATGTGCATCTCCTTAACTCAGCAACAAACGCTACTTAAATACCATCGTCTCCGAAGATGTCATCTTCTGGCTCAACCTCAAGCTCAAGACGCTTATGGACAACTCCCTGGCTACCGGCAACAACAGCGGTATCAACCAGCTCTTCAAGAGAGGTGTCTGACATGCGGCTACCAAGTGTTTCAAGAAGCATAGGAAGGTTTGTGCCTGTAACAACTTCTACGTTTGAATAGTTCTGGGCAATTATCATTGCCTGATTAAAAGGCGTTCCACCAAGCAGGTCGCAGAAAACCAGCACACCATCAGTAGTGTCAAGAAGATCGGAAATTGTGGCAGCAAGAGTTTCTGGGTACGTTGCAGCACCGGCTTCAATAAAAGGAACGGGAACAAAAGCTTCTTGCTCACCAGCAATCATCTTTAAAGCATCAGCAAGACCATTTGCAAACGTTCCATGACCAGTTAAAACGCAACCTACCATGACAAACTCCTTTCAAAGAGCTGGAAACTATCTGGAGAGCTACACGGAAAACTTTAGGGGTTTTGAAGCTTCTGTCAAAGTGGTAGATACCAGATAACAACCTAACATAAGTATATGTCTAGTGAGCTTCTTGTGATGTGTACGTTAACAATCGGCGGTTTAACGGTACTATTTTTACCGTAAACGGTACGCTCGTTGTTATTTTCGCAGGTAGATATATGGATAAATTGTGATGATACTCTAAAAAGTTAGAACGTTTCCTGAAAAATTAGAAGTTCTTATAACGCATCTTTATACGTAATAAATGTAGTAAACAACCCTAAAATCCTGCTCAAATACGGTGAGAACATAAAATTGGTATTAAGAAATTATGTACTGGTATCTTTTTTTAGAACATCTAAAGAAAAGTTTCTTGAAGGCGCTTTGGTTAAATAGATTCAACTCAATTTCATTTGCAGCGGCACTGTTCCATAGTGTTTCTCACCCCTGCTTTCCTCTGGGCACTTTGTGTGCACTGTCTTTTAGACGAGGTGATATACGTGATTGTTACCGTAACACTCAATGCATCCATTGATAAGGCGTACTACTTGGACTCTCCTGTTGTAGATGGAACGGTACACAGAGTCTCGGTAGTAGATAACAGTGCGGGTGGCAAGGGTCTTAACGCCTCACGAGCCATTACCACCCTTAACTACCCCGTTTGTGCCACAGGATTTGTAGGCGGCAATAACGGTAGATACCTTGTTGAGCTGGCGCATAAAGATGGTATTACCAGTGATTTTATTTATACCGAGCAAGAAACCCGCTCATGCATTAATATCCTGGAGCCAAGCGGACAATCAACTGAGTTTTTAGAGCCTGGACAGCCTGTACTTCCTGAAGAATTCCTTGCTTTCAAGGCAAAACTTGTGCAGCTTACCAAAGAAGCTGAAGTTGTCACCTTTAATGGCAGTATTCCAAAAGGCATTTCTGCGGCAAACTACAAAGAGCTCATTGAAGAGACCATGACTGCGGGCATGCCGTGCATTGTAGACGCCTCGGGTGCACTGCTCGCCTCCTGTGTTGATGCACTTCCTACCATGATCAAGCCAAATACCGATGAAATCGGTCAGCTTCTAGGAAGAGAAGTAACCACAGAAGACGAGGTCATCGCAGCAGCTCAGGAGCTGCATAAACGCGGCATTAAAATTGTAGTTGTCTCGCTTGGTGCAAAAGGAGCCCTGATGGTTTCTGATGAAGGAACCTTTAGAGCAAATCCACCAAAAATCGAGGCTATCAATCCTGTTGGCGCAGGAGATACCCTTGTTGGCTCATTTGCTGTTGCGCTTGCGCAGAAAAAGCCAACCTCAGAGTGTCTTACCTTTGCGCTGTCTTGCGCTACCGCAAGTTGTCTTTCTGCAGGTACCGGACGCTTTGATCAAGCTGTTGCAGCAGAAATTCATAAGCAGGTGGCAATCAAAAAGATTGCTGAATAAAACACCGCAAGACGGGTTTCTCGCCAAAGGTTACAAAGACAAAACGATTTCTAGAAAAGTTGCATAACAGAGTAAGAGAAACGTTACAATTTTTTCAGTCAATTAAAAAGCCCATAAGGGCGAAAGGAGCAATAGATGTTCGTTACTACTAAGCAGATGCTTCTTGACGCACAGGCTGGCCATTACGCTGTTGGCGCCTTTAACGTTGAGAACCTTGAGTTTGTAATGGCTGTTGTTAAGGCAGCAGAAGAGCGCCGCTCCCCTGTTATTCTTCAGACCACTCCTGGCACCATCAAGTACGCAAGCCTTGATTACTTTGCAGCTATGGTTCGTTGTGCTGCTGAAGAGGCAACTGTTCCTGTAGCCCTTCACCTTGATCACGGTGACGGCTTTGACCGCTGCATTCAGGCAGCTCGCGCTGGTTACACTTCCGTCATGATTGACGGCTCTCATGTTCCTTTTGAGGACAATATTGCACTTACCGCATCCGTAACCAAGTTTGCTGGCCCTATCAACCTTCCTGTTGAGGCAGAACTTGGCAAAGTTGGCGGCAAAGAGGACGACGGCCCAGCTGTTGAGGGCGAGAACCCCTACACTGATCCAGACCAGGCTGAAGAGTTTGTTGCTCGCACCAACTGTACTTCTCTTGCAGTTGGCGTTGGTACCGCTCACGGCGTCTACCACGGCACTCCTCACATTGAGCAGGGTGTCCTGAAGGCTATTCGCCAGCGTCTTGATATTCCTCTGGTTCTTCACGGTACTTCTGGTGTGCCAGATGACCAGGTAGCAGAGGCAATCCAGAACGGCGTATGCAAGGTTAACTACGCAACTGAGCTCCGCCAGGTCTTCACTGCAGCCTTCATGAAGTATATGTCCGAGAACCCTGGCAACTTTGATCCAAAGAAGCCTTCCGTTCCTGGTATGGAAGCAATCACCCAGATTGTTGCAAGCCACATGGATAACCTGGGCTCCTCCCACAAGGCATAAACCTCAAGGCATACGCAACGCACGAATCCTGCTTTTGCAGATACACATAAGGCGAGAAGATCGATTGATCTTCTCGCCTTCTTCTTAAAGGTAGAGCGCTGTTGGAACCGCAAGCCTTAGCAAATCTTGCAAATCCAGTCTGCCTCTGGAGCCTCAATCTCGCCAGACTGAATGCTGGTCAGCGTGTTGCGGAGCTTAGACATAACTGGTCCAACAGCCTCCATACCAGCGCCAAAGACAATCTCTTTCTGGCCGTCGACAACTTTGCCAACAGGAGAAATAACAGCAGCGGTACCGCACATGCCGCACTCAACAAACTGGTCAAGCTCGTCAAAGCGAACAGGACGCTCAACAACCTTCATACCCAGCATGTCTTTAGCAACCGTTGCCAGAGAGCGGCGGGTAATAGAAGGCAAAATGGAGTCAGTGTAAGACTGTGGAATAACCAGAGTTCCCTCTTTATCAACAAAGAGGAAGTTTGCGCCACTGGACTCCTCAACATAGGTACGAGAACCAGAGTCAAGATACATACTATCTGCAAAGCCCTGCTCATGTGCCCAGGTAGTTGGGTACAGCGACATAGCGTAGTTAAGGCCGGCCTTGATATTGCCGGTTCCGTGAGGAGCAGCGCGGTCATAAGGAGAAACGGTCAGTGCAACAGGAGCAACGCCGTTAGAGTAATACGCTCCAACTGGAGTGACCATGATGCGGA
Organism: uncultured Atopobium sp.; assembly: GCA_963509815.1. Classification (GTDB taxonomy): domain Bacteria; phylum Actinomycetota; class Coriobacteriia; order Coriobacteriales; family Atopobiaceae; genus Lancefieldella. Next base: position 48,622 of record CAUPCM010000004.1, read on the forward strand.
ATTCATAGGTAGGAGATGGCTTAACGCCAACGGTATTGCCGGTACCAATCATAAATGGACGAACATACAGCGTAGCGCCCGTGCCAAATGGTGGAACCCAAGCTGCGTTTGCAGAAACAACCTCTTTAACAGCAGCAACAAACCTATCTTCAGGAAATGGTGGCATGACAAGACGAGATGCAGAGTCAACCATACGCTGAGCATTAAGGTTAGGACGGAAGCAGACAATATCGCCAGAAACTGTGGTGTAAGCTTTTAAACCCTCAAAAACTTCCTGGCAATAATGGAAGATGTTTGCGCATTCAGACAGTGTAATGCTGTGATCGGTGGTAAGGCCGCCCTCATCCCAAGCACCGTCTTTGTAGTGGGCAACGTAGCTGTAGTCGCACTGCGTATATGCGAAGCCAAGTGCTGTCCAATCGATGTCTTTCTTCTCCACTGAGTTTGCCATGGCTTTCCTTTCTCCGTGGGTTTCAAAGAATGAACTCCATCATAAACGTGCGGGTATGAATACCTAGTCGTATCAAATAGTTTGTAACCGAATAGATATTTTGCGGTATAACGTACATGAGCTGAAGGGAGCAAATATGAATATCAAACTTAAGAGAACTTACGACGCACCAGAAGCTGACGATGGATATCGCGTGCTCGTTGATAGACTATGGCCTCGTGGCATCAAAAAAGAAAACCTACACGCTGATGAATGGGCTAAAACCATTGCTCCCACCACTGAGTGCAGAAAAGCATTCAACCACGACCCAGAGCGTTTTGACAGCTTTGTGTCTACGTATACAGCTGAACTTGACAGCAATCCCGACGCAGAAGCCTTTGTTGAGCAGCTTAAAAAGCTTGATCAATCTACCGTAACACTGCTTTTCTCGGATAAAGACACTACGTACAACAATGCCGTAGTCCTTAAGAAGTGGCTTGAGCCTAAACTAAAGTAGTAGGCTTACCTGGCCATACCTACATCTCTTGCGAGAAGAACTTCTGGTAGAAATCCAATTCTTCAAGAGTATCAATACTTGATGAGAATAAAATGTCAGGTTCTGTAGCGCCGTCATTTTTAGCGACATCTACCGTGGCTTTCGCAGCATTTTCTACAGAAGCAAGTAAGTTTTTCTGCTCTAGCAAACGCTTTAGCTGATGAGCGGCACCTGCACCACCATCAAAAAATTCTACGTCTCCTAAAACAGAGCTAATTTGCTTCTTGATAAAGGGATAATGGGTACACCCAAGAACCACGGCATCTACCTGGCCAGCATAATCTCCCAAAAGCTCGGCCAGTCGTTTATGCATCTGTTCTGAATCAGCCTGACCAGATTCAATAAGCTCCACCAGGCCTTCTCCTGGAATAGAGATAACCTTTGCGGAAGGATGCAGGCGCGACTCAAGGTTGTGGTACTTCTGCAAAGAGAGCGTTGCTTTTGTAGCCAGAACAACCACTGTTCCATGAGGATATGCAGTTACGGCAGGCTTAAGAGCTGGCTCAACGCCCACAATAGGTACATGAGGATAGGTTGCCCTCAGCTCATCTGCAGCAGCAGCTGTAGCAGTATTGCAGGCTATAACCAGCGCTTTAGCACCCTCATCGATAAACTTTTTAGCAATAGCGTGAGAGCGCTGGGCAATCTGCTCTTTTGGCTTAGTGCCATAAGGAGCAAATGCAGAATCGCCAAAATAATGAAATTCCTCGTGAGGCATTTGGGCAACAAGGTGTTTAAGCACACTCATGCCACCAACGCCTGAGTCAAATACACCAATAAAATTATGAGGAGCTAAGCGAGCTTCCATTACAAACCTTTCAAACTGAATGTAAAGTATTTTATACCTTTATCATTCAAAGGTTGATTTACGTCACTCTTGGGTAGAATGCCAAAGATATGTTTTTAACGATTGGAGTTTCATGAGCAACGAAGGTAAAAAGGTAAAGGTCCACTACGTAGGCACTCTTGATGACGGAACTAAGTTTGACTCCTCCCGCGATCGTAACGAGCCACTGGCATTCACCTGCATGGCTGGTCAGATGATCCCAGGCTTTGATGAGGCTGTCAAAGATATGACCGTTGGTCAGATTGTTGATGTCCACATTCCAGCAGCTGAGGCTTATGGTGAGCGCCATGAGGAGGCTGTACAGCCTGTTCCTGTAGCTCAGCTACCTGGTTCTGAGAATCTTGTTGCAGGTCAGCAGGTTACTCTGGGCACTCCTGAGGGATACCCTGTTATGGCAACCGTTGTCTCTAACGACGGTACCACTATTGTCTTTGATACCAACCATCCAATGGCTGGTAAAGACCTTAACTTCAACATTGAGCTTCTTGAGGTTGAAGAGTAATCCACTCCCCCTTTATAGGGCGAGAAGGGCGTAGGTGCTTCTGGCATCTGCGTCCTTCCTTTTTACGCCAAAGAAACATCAAAAAGAGCTTAGCTGCATGCAACCAAGCTCTTTTACGTAACAAGTTATGAAGGGTCAATGCCTTAGCTTAGGACAACGCCGCCAAGCCAGCCCCACCTTGGAGTACTCCAAGCACCAAGCTGAGAAATCCAAGAACTCAAGCTCTGGCTTCTTACAATACCAGAGAGGCAGTGCCTGACCATGCCGCCACCAATGTAAATGCCAACGTGGCCGTAAATCAGAGCTGCAGCAGAACCACCAAGGGTTGGAACAGCAATAATCATGCCAGGCTCAATAGCGCTCTGATCAGTAGAGTAGCACCAGGAGTAGTACATATCACAAGCGTTGCCATAGAAGGTGCCAACACCTGCGTTTGAGAAGACATTAGAAACCCAAGCAGCACAGAAGCCAGCACCGGTAGATCCGGTATAACCTGCAGCATTAACAACTGCAGCAGCAGAACCGGAACCAGCAGAAGAGGTTCCTCCTCCGCCGCCGCCACCGCCATAGTAGCTACTGCCACCACCGCTGTCGCTTGATGCAGCAGCACGTTGAGCAGCAACACGCTCCGCCTCCTGCTGAGCAGCAAGAAGCTCAGAATCACGCTGAGCGATAAGCTCTTTTACGTTGTCATCAAGATTTGCAACAACGTTTGCAGCGTCCGCCTGACGAGCAGAAATATCATTAAGCTGAGACTCCTGAGAAGCACGGAGATTCTCAAGTTCAGCCTTCTTATTCTCTAGCTCGGTCTTCTCGGACTGAAGAGCAGCCTTATCAGACTCAAGAGCGGCCTTCAGGTTCTTAACTTCCTCAATCATCTTCTGATCAGCCTCAGAAATCTTATCAAGGTAGTAAATATTAGAAGTGAGCTCCTCAAAGCTTGCAGAAGAAAGAATCATCTCCAAAGCACCAGCTGGGCCAGCCTTGTAGTTGCTGGACATACGAGCGCCAAGTTCTTTTCTCTTCTCGGCAATCTGAGTTTCCTTTTCAGAAATCTCTTTCTGCTTAGCATCAATCTGATTCTGCTTATCTGCAATCTGATCAGAAATAGCGCCAATCTGAGAGTTAGTGTCATTGAGGCTTGCTTGCATGCTAGAGACCTCATTAGAAATCTCATCAAGCAGCTTCTGAGCAGCATCGTAATCGCTACGAGCAGCATCAATCTGAGCCTGGGTAACACCAAAAGCAGGACGGGTATTAATCAGGGATGCAGTAACGGCAGCGGCAGCAATGCCCATGCCGGCAAAAATCTTAAGAGCATCACGACGGTTGAAAAGAGCAGCGCTCTGCTCCTCAATGGTTGTGCCTTGCTGTTTCTTTAAACTCATAAGGGTCTCCTAGAACGTTTAGTAGTACGGTGTGACCTTTGAAAGACTATTCTACCCGAGATACACGATGATATTCAAAAAGATACGTAATTTACAAACTTCCCAAAACGAATTTCGGGGAGTTTTGACTCTAAATTGTGAGGTCAGAGATAGGATTTAGCGGTTTTCAATATGTACAACATTTTTTATTGATATGGTAATCCTACCGTCAGACTCGTGAGAAAATTCTAGGTAACCTGGACGATCCGTTAGGTTTGAAGGGAATGAAATCTCAATTCCTGTATCGGTGCGAATCTTATGATTCTTTGCAATTCTGTTAGCAACACCGCGTTTAACAGGAACTTCTTCGGGGAGCTCTCTACTTGCTACCTGAGCCTCGTACTTTTCCTGAATCTCAGGACGCTCCTCAAAGATACGCTTACCAACCTTGATAGGGTCTACTACCTCTTCTACCTCTGCTGCTTCTGCAACGGCAGCCTTAGCACGAGACACCTCAACAGCAGGCTCAAGTCCATACTCTTCTGCCAAGTCTTGAACAATAACAGTTACCTCGCCAATAACCTCATGGCTTGATGCTTCTGACGTACACTCAAGGAAGAGCTCTGGGATGATGAACTTTCCCTCTCCTGCCACAGAGCGATCATGATCGTGGAAATCAATAGCACCAGTATCCAAGTCAATGACTGCATATGAATCAACCTTTTGCGTAGGAGAAGGCAGTGTTGCATCTTGGCGCAAAATCTCATTTGCAGAGCCGTTGACGTCATGAATAAAAGCCTGCTTGCGCGGAAGAAGCACAATGGCAAAAAGACGTCTTCCCTCGCCCTCAAATGCCTCAGCCTGAGCGTCCTCATCATCTGCAGTAGCACTAGCAAGCGCCTGGCCAGCATCGGTATCAAGGTAGTCCGCTACAAGAAGATCGCACTGCTCAACGTCATCTGCGCGACGAAGCTCTTCCCAGAACCACTGAGCAATCTGATGAGAAAACTCTACAAACTCAACGTCTCCGTGAGCATACTCCTGAAGACCTCCAGCAAAATTGCTGGTAGGAGCAAACTCTCCGTGCCTGGACTCTGGATTTGCCGTAATTTTACGCAGTCTACGCTGTACGTATGACTTTGTCTGACGGTCCTCCAAATCCAAGGTAGATTGAGAGAAGTATTTAGTTCCCGTCTCAAAATCAAAGACGTGAAGAATTGCCTTAGTAACTCTAAGCATGTAAAACCTCGTTTATTGCAGATGTTTAGCTGGCGAGAAACCCTAGTGCTTGACGCACATCAGAGGATCGCCAATCTTAACCAGTGGACGACCACCAATCAGTGTTCCGGACTCACCAATGAGGTCAATGCGCTCATACTGATCTGCATTAACAACGGTAACAACTACAACATTCTCATATCCTGCTTCTTCAATAGCAGCAGCATCAAATGAAATCAGTGGAGTACCAGCCTTGACCTCATCGTTAGCGTGAACGTAACGGGTAAAACCCTTACCATTCATCTCGATGGTACCAACACCAATGTGAATCAAAATCTCAATACCAGTGTCTGTGGTAAGGCCAATTGAGTGATTAGTTACGTTAGTTGCGGTAACGCGAGCATTGCAAGGAGCATAAACGCAATCAAGACCAACGGGCAAAATGCCATAGCCCTGGCCAAAGAGACCGCTTGAGATTACCTCATCGTGAACCTCTTGTACGCTTACCAGGACACCAGAAACTGGTGCATAGATAGTGTCTTCCCTGGTAGCAAATGTAGCCTTCTGAGGCTGCTCTGTTCCATTAGAAGGAACAAACACATTTCTAACCTTTGACCAAAGACCCATGATGCCTCCTTGAGTATGTGCTCTGCACAGATACCATCTGACATAACGTTTCTATTTTACCTAAGCAAGAAGGACGAATGCTCCACAGAGAAACATCCGTCCTTCTTTCACGAATTTACAACACGAAGATACAACACGAAGATGCAGACTATTGCATTCTCTTAGCACCCCTAAAGATAATCGAACGTGCAGCAAAATAGGTAACCAGGAAGTATCCACCATACAAAGCAGCTACGACTGCAGCCACTCCACCAATGCTGCTAGCTACATCAAAGTTGCCAATCGACTTAATGACAGAAACCATAATGGACATCGCACAGGTAGCGTGCGCAGCTGCCATAAGCAACGGGAACAGGAAGTACACACCAATCTGAACAAAAAGTGCACGACTTGCAAGGCCCTTCTCGGCACCAAGCTCTGCAAGAACTTGATACGCACGAGCATTGTCAGATGCCTCGGAGAGCTGTTGAAGTGCCAGAATAGCAGCGCACGCAATGAAGAGTACCAAACCAATATACAGTGCCAAATACGTCACAATACCAGAGAGTCCAACAGTAGATTGAATGTACTGAGAAGCAGTGACCACAAACATTAAAGAATATGGGTCGGAATCGTTGCCAGTTAGGCCACCATCGTCAAAGTACTGCTTCATCTGATTTCGGAACTGAGCTTCAGTAGCATCACCTGGAGTTTGGTAGTTACCTAAGATATAAGAGTTGGTCAAAACGGTGCTTGAAGGGAAACTTTGATCAGCAACAACCACAATTCCAGCTGCTGGCATAAGTGCAGGACCGCCTTGTGTCTGCGCAATGTCGAGCGTTCCGCCAACAGCATGAAGCTTGTGGCCCTCAATGGTGAGCTCGGGATTGTTTGCAAGAGAATCCTGCCAGTATTTTGTGAGATTAGTATCTAGCGTCCAAACCATATAGCCGTCAGTACCAAAGTCAACAGGCTCAAGCCCAGATGCAACGCGCAGTTTGTTGTACTGAGAAGCTCGCATCAAAGTTACGTTTTTCTGCGCAGGATCTTCCTGGCCACTATAGCCGGTAAAGTAATCACTAAAGCGCTTGCCTGTTACAGCATCAATAGAGCCATACGTAAAACTAGGCGTTGTTGGATCACTTTGAGCGTAGTACGTATCTACCTGGAAGGCGTTTTTGATAGTTTTATCCCACTCTGGATCTAGCTTCTGCACTACAGAAAGGTAGTCGTACGAATCTGCTGGACCAGGAGTATAACTGCGCTCTGAGCCTGGATTGATTGCTACAGAAACATCGTACGTTTTAAGCTTAGAGAAACTGGCGTTCATAGAGTCAACAAGCGAGAAGCCCGTACCAAGTCCACAGACTGCCACAAAGAGCATAGCGCAGACTAGAGAGATAGAAACCCAAGCAGTATTAACGCGGGCGTTAAACTGACGCAGGATAAATGAGTGAAGACCCTTGTAGTAGAAGCCCTTCTGCATCTGCATAAATCTGAGCAAAAAACCAGAGATTGAGAAGAAGAAGAGTGCTGTGCCCACCGATACCAAAGCAGTGGCCATGGCAAACTCTTCATCTATCTGTTTTAAACCATTGTGCTGAAGCAGAGTATAGGAATAAGCAATGATTCCAAGAGAGGCCAGGAAGAGCAGCACTGAGACAGTAAGATTCCTCACCTTAACGGTCTGAGTTACTTTGTCTGCGTTAAGAAGGTCAATAAGCTTGTAGCGGGACACCGTGGTGACGTTAAAAATCAGCGCAACCACAAACATAACCACAAAGTAAATAACCGTTTGAATTAACGCAGCTTGCGAGAACACAAATTTGAACGAATCAAGAGTTGTATTGAACATGTGGGCCGTTGCAAACATCATAAATTGAGAGATAAAAATACCTGCAACAAGTCCAACTACCAGGGCGAGAAAACCAACAAGCAGTGTCTCAATACTCATAATCTTAGAGACATTTCTCTTGGTCATACCCAGTATCTGGTACATGCCAAATTCTTTTTTCCTACGGCGAATCAGAAACTGATTAGCGTAGACAACAAGAAATCCCATAATAACGGCAAGAAAAACGCTTACTCCAGAGATGGTATTACTTAAGAGCTGAACAATGCGTCTCTGGTCTTCAGAAAGATCCAACACCATGGACTGCTGAGTGATTGAATTGAAGGAATAAAACAGTGCAACGCCTACTGCCAATGTCAGAAAGTAAATGCTGAAATCGCGCAGTGATTTCTTGACGTTACCAAGCGCGATTTTACTGTACATCAGCACCCTCTCCTCCCAGGAATGAAACAACGTCCATAATCTGGTCAAAGAACTGCTTGCGGGGTTTCTCGCCGCGGACTATCTCATTAAAGATGCGACCATCCTTAATGAAAATAACGCGATGAGCATAAGAAGCTGCGTAGGAATCGTGAGTGACCATAGCAATAGTTGCGCCATTACGGTTGAGGTTCTCAAGGCTCTCAAGAAGTGTGCGAGCGTTCTTTGAGTCAAGTGCGCCGGTTGGCTCGTCTGCAAGGACCAACGAAGGGTTAGTGACAATAGCTCGGGCAGCAGCAACGCGCTGACGCTGGCCGCCGGACATCTCGTAAGGGAACTTATCAAGCACCTCAGAAATCTGAAGCAGTTTGGCAACGTTTTCTACGCGCTCCAAAACTTCCTGAGCACGGACGTGGCCAATGGTTAGTGAGAGCGCGATATTCTCGCGAGCAGTAAGACTATCAAGCAGGTTTGCGTCCTGGAAAATAAAGCCCAGACGGTCACGTCTAAAGGCAGAAAGCTCTGCTCCACGCAGGCTGGAAAGCTCTTGGTCATCAATAAAGATGTGGCCTGCAGATGCCTGGTCAATGGTAGAGATACAGTTCAAAAGCGTGGTTTTACCAGAGCCAGAAGGTCCCATGATGGCAATGAACTCACCGCGAGCTACAGAAAGATTAATGCCGTCCAGCGCCTTTGTAATATTTCCGCGAGTTCCGTAGTACTTCTCGAGGTTTTGACAAACCAAAACAGTGTGAGGGGTAAGTGCTGAAGGTTGTCCAGCCACAACAGTTGGCTGAGTTGGAGTTACTTGAGTAGCTGCCATGTTGCGTCCTTTCATTGGGAGCGAGTAAATCTTGAGATATATACTCCCGCACTACCGTTTACGTTGCCATCGATTGACCTTACGGAAACCTTACGCTTTTCTCACTTTGATGTGTCAAAATATCACTATCAAGCATACGGGAGGGGCATGCTATGCAGTTAGTAATTAAAAGATTTGGGCAGCTTACCGCTAAAGAGTTATATCAAATTCTTTCTCTAAGAGCAGAAACGTTTATTGTTGACCAGCAGATTATGTACAACGATCTTGATAACGTTGATCAAGTTTCTACCCATGTCTTTTATCAGGATACTGACTCGGTGGCTGCATATTTGCGCATCATTGATGCAGGACAGTCATACAACTCCCCTCTTATTGGTCGCGTGTGCGTCAGCAACAAAGGTGCTGGTATTGGTTCAAAGCTGCTGCACGATACCCTTGATTACCTGGCACAAGAAAGTAGCGCCTCCAAGGTGTTAGTTGAGTCGCAACTCAAAGCTCAGCCCTTCTACGAGCGCGCTGGATTTACGCAGGTATCTTCTAAGGTACTTGATCACTTTGGCATCCTCCACCATGTGCTCTCCTTTGACCTTGATGCATATCGTCAGACGAGAAATGCGATCAGCATTGATGATGCCACTGTGTCTATTCGACCTCTTGAAGCAACCGATTTGCGCTCGCTACAAAAGCTTAGCGTTGAGACATTTGTAGACACTTTTATTGACTCAAATACAGCAGATGATTTAGCAAGTTGCATGGACTCGCTCTACAACACAGAAAAGCTTACCCGTGAGCTTGCTGCTAAACACTCATATTTCTATTTTGTTGAAGTTGAAGACCAGGTAGCTGGCTACCTTAAGCTCAATACGCGTTATGAGCAAACCGAGGGTCAGCGCGATGACTCGCTTGAAATTGAGCGTCTATATATTCTTCCTCGATTTAAGGGCTTACACCTTGGATCAAAGCTTATGGAATTTGCCCTTGATTTAGCAAAAGAGAAGGGTAAGAAGCGCGTGTGGCTGGGTGTTTGGGAACACAATGAGCCTGCTAAGGCATTTTATTCACATTGGGGATTCAAGCGTTTTAGTCAGCATACCTTCCCAGTAGGAAGCGATCCTCAAACGGATGAATTGTGGGAACTTCTAATATAGAACTAGCACAATTGCTGCTAAAAGGCTCATAGCCAAAAGTGCATAGGTGCTTATTTTTCTTTCTCTAAATTTAACTATCCTAAAAATTTGCAAGAGGAAGATAGAGACAAAAATGCATGCATTTATCTGCTGTGGATAAGGGAATACTTCTGGATAAAAATGAATTGCTGTATTCAGTACGAGCAAAGCAGCTACGATGTAGTCTGCTTTGCTCGTACTTTCATTATTAATTAGTTTCATTGTAAATCCGTAAAAGACTGGTTGAACGTAATAGAAAAGGTGGAGCCTTTACCAATTGTACTGCTCACAGCCAACTTAAGGCCCATCTTATTACAGAGCTCATAGCAGAGATAGAGACCCATACCGGTAGATTTTGCGTACTTACGTCCATTTTGGCCGGTAAATCCCTTATCAAAAATTCGAGAAAGATCCTCTTCAGGAATACCAATACCATTATCTTTAATGAAGAGAGTGGTTGAAGTAGTTCCCTCACGTGGCTCTGAGACAGAGGCAGTGATCCAAACGTTCTTCTCGCCAGGTGAAAGCTCTGGATTTGAATACTTTGCAGCGTTGATTAGAAGCTGTCGCAAAATAAATTCAAGCCATTTTGGGTCAGCCTTGACCACGTGGGCCAAGTCATCAAAATGCGGAGAAACGCCAGCGTCAATGAAGACACGTGCGTTGTTTTTAAGGGCATCTTTGACAATAGACTGCAAATTGACGTCTCTGATAGAAAAATCTCGATCTACGGATGCACTGCGAGCATAAAAGAGCGCCTGTTCTACCAGCGATTCAATCTTAGTGAGCTGTGTTTGCACGTCATCCATGGGCAGCGATGGATTATTTTGAGCAACCAAATGAGCTGCGGCGATAGGAGTCTTAATCTCATGCACCCACATCTCAATGTACTCGCGATATTCCTTTGATCGCATATGCTCATCGGCAAGCTGGTCCATCATAGACTTTGACATGCTTGAAAGCGCGTCTTTAAAAAGCCGTTCTTCCAGCGTTGAGGGCGTATCCAGCATGGTAGGAACTAGATAGCTTTCTTTATCAGTTGCCGCTAAATTATCTGCAAGCTGCTGGTAAAACCAACGACGATGAAAATAATCGGCTAGAAGCGCAGCTGCTCCCACCACCCATAAAACCAGAATACAGTAGGCAATGGCAAACGCGTTAAGTCCAACGCCTTTAAGCATAAAGCCAATTAACGTACTGCTAGCTACAAGCGCAAGAAAGAAAATAGTTCGATTTTTTAGATACTTGAGAAACGACATAGCAGCCTACTCAATAACATAGCCAAGCCCGCGGCGCGTCATAACAAAGTCCTCAACGCCAATACTCGCAAGAGTATTTCTGAGGTGGCTAATGTTGACCGTCAACGTATTGTCATCAACAAACTCGTCCGACTGCCACAACTCTTCTTGAATACGCTGGCGAGAAACAACCGTTCCCGCATTTTGCATCAAAAGTGAAAGTATTCTGAGCTCGTTTTTGGTCAGCTCAACGCTCTTTTGATTTGCAGAAACTTTGCAAGAAGAAGAATCAAGCGTCACACCTGCATGTGAAAGCTTTGTTCCTGTTGTGACATCGCTATTTGCACGCCTCAAAACCGAAGTAATATGCATAAGCAAAATCTGGGTGTTATAAGGCTTGGCGATAAAATCGTCTGCTCCCAACGAGAGCACCATAAGCTCATCAAGATCAGTGTTTCTGCTGGTAACTACAATGATGGGAACGTTTGAGAGCTGTCGTACTTCTCGACAAATCTGTTGCCCGTCAATACCGGGAAGGTTGAGGTCCAGCAAAACCAAGTCTGGATGCGCGGCAATAATCTGTTGAGGTACAGACTCAAAAGACGTGAGCGCCTGAGCCTCAAAGCCGTTTCTTTGCAGCAGGAGAACCAACTCTTGCTGAATTTGATGGTCATCTTCTACAACTAGAATTTTTGTCATGCGTGCTCACCTCCCACTACGCTACGCAAGTCCCACAAAGCGTTTGGCGTTTTCCCAGAGTATGGTATACGTCTTCTCTTTGGGGATATCAAGTCGCTGCCAACGAAGCTCTGCCAAGCGCTCAACCGTGTGTACCACCATTGCTGGCGTACACTCCCCTCCACGCAAAGGCTCTGGCGCCATATAGGGGAAATCGGTCTCTGAAAGCAGTTGTGCCTCTGGACAGGAAATCATTGCAGCTCGAATATCATCAGAGCGCTTAAACGTTGCTGCGCCACCAAAAGCTACAAAGCAACCAAGGTCTGCAAAAGGCTTCATGACCTCTGGTCCATCGGTGTAGCAATGCAGATCACAGCCTGTTTTAGGAACGCCCATACGATTCAGAATTTTAAGCGCCAAATCATGAGCGTGCGTATTATCAGCACCATCACGCAGGTGCAGCTCAACGCGTTGATTGCGCTCATGTGCAATGGAGAGCTGTCGCTCAAATGCTTGGCGCTGGACCTCTTCTGGAACCTCACAATATGGTCCAAAATCAAGGCCAATCTCTCCTACGCCAACACAAAGAGGGTGCTCAAGTAACTCAAACAAGCGCTGTTCAGCTTCCTGGTTATAGTCTGGTGCGCTGTATGGGTGAGCGCCTACTACAAAATATGTGTGTTCAAACAAATACTCTGCAGGTAAATCACAGAGTACACAGAGATCTGCTTCAGCCAGCTTTGTAAAAGCATGGCGTGCCTGGCTAAGAGTGTCCTCAAACCAAGCAATAAAAGCGCTGGTATCTGCCCACTTACGAGGAAACTCTGTAGCAATATCTACGGGCACAATAAGCATACGAACACCAGCCGCGGCAGCGCGAGCAAGAGACTCTGCAGCGCTGTGCTCGTGAAGACTGCCCAGGTGACCATGGGTATCAGCAACAGGCGCCAAAACACGAGGTGTTGGACGAGGCGTACCGTAAATATCGTGAAATAGTTGACCGTCAGAAAAAGAAAGTGCGTCTACTTCTTCTGCTGGTAGATGATGCTTTTTCTTACTCACTCAAAGGCTCCAAAGCAGCTGCAAGACAAATAAAATCTTGGCTGGTCAAAACTTCTGCGCGCACCGTAGGCGCAATTCCTGTGGCGAGAAACGCCTGATCTAGCTTGTCTTTATCAAAGCCAGAGGCGCTCATTGAATTACGAATGGTCTTTCTGCGCTGAGCAAAGGCAGCGTCAATAACCCTCATGGTATGCAAGAGCTCTTCTTCAGAAAGAAGCTTGGAGGTCACCAGGTTTCTCGCGATGGTGCGATCAAGGCGAACCACGGCAGAGTTGACGCGTGGTGGAGGCATAAAGTTGCCAGGACCCACCTCAAACCTGCCAGTAACCTGCGCAAACAAAGACAGCTTTGCCGTATAAGCGCCATATGCCTTAGTGGAAGGCTTGGCAGCAATTCTGTCAGCCACCTCAGCTTGCACCATGACTACCGCTCGCTCAAGTGAGGGAAGCTCTTGGAAGAACTTGAGGATTAACGTAGCTGCCACCTGATACGGCAGGTTGGATATAAACTTTGTTGGCATCGAGGCGTTTGGCGGGGTGCTCAGCGCTGCGCTCTGGGTAACGGCCGGAAGCGTGCCGTAGGCCTCGGCAAGCTTCTGCGGCGTGATTGCCAGCGCATCGCCCATGACCAGCGCAAACGAGTCTGGATGAGGCTCTTTACAGGTTACTGCTAAGACTTGCTCCAGCTCAGAGTCTGCCTCAAGCGAGCAAACCGCGCGGGCGTTGTCGAGCAAGGCCACCGTGAGGGTACCCAGACCGGGTCCAACCTCGACAACCACATCGGTAGGCTGGACCTCTGCAAGTTGGACGATCTTCTCGATAACATGGTCTTGCACCAAGAAGTTTTGGCCCAACCTGTATTTGGTGGCAAGGCCAAAACGTTCCAGCGTTTCTTTAGTGGCGCGCTGATTAGCAAGCCACGATGTCTGATGCGATGCGTGCTCCGACACGATTACTTGCTTGCAAGACGTGGGAACAGAGCGTCTCCCTTAGAGACTGCCAAGCCACCCTGAAGCTTGCCCCATACGCACTCGCTGCGGGTATCGGTAGAGGTAATCTCTGCCTCATCAAGGCTCATACGGCGCAGAACCTCTGCGGATGTGGTAGGCATGAATGGCATAAAGAGATGTGCGCAAATGCGGATAGACTCAAGCAGCGTATAGATAATCTCTGCAAGCTCTGATGCGCGCTCTGGGTCTTTTGCCACCGTCCAAGGAGCAGCGTCCTCAATGTAGTGGTTAGCTGCGTGGACAAGCTCCATGATGATATTCTTAGCGCCTACGTAGTCCATCTTCTCCATGCACGCAGCGTAGCGGTCATAGATGCCCTCAGCCAGCTTGCGCAGAGGGTGATCTGCAGCAACAGAAGATCCATCAAAGGTTGGAGTGACGCCCTCAAAGTACTTATCGCTCATATTAAGGGCGCGAGAAACCAAGTTACCCCAGCTATTTGCCAGATCAGCGTTATAGACCTGCTCCATGCGCTCAAAGGAAATGCCCGAGTCCTCACCAGGGGTGACATCGGTCATGAAGTAGTAGCGGTAGCCCTCAACACCCAGCAGGTCCAAAACATCCTTAGGTGCAATGGCGTTTCCGCGAGATTTGCTCATCTTTTCAACAACGCCGGTCTCAGAGTTACGGACGTTTAAGAAGCCGTGAGCAAAGATGTGCTCAGGAACAGCCTCGCCAAGGGCCATGAGCATTGCAGGCCAAATAACGCAGTGGAAGCGGATGATGTCCTTACCAACAACGTGCATCTGAGCTGGCCAGAAGCGCTTTCTCATGGCAGCAGCCTCTGGGCTGTCATCGCCGTAGCCAACAGCAGTGTAGTAGTTGAGAAGAGCGTCAAACCAGACATAGGTTACGTGAGACTCATCAAAAGGAACTGGAACGCCCCAGTCAAAGCTGGTACGAGATACAGAAATATCCTGGAGGCCAGACTCAACAAAGCTGCGGACCTCGTTGGCACGGAAGTCTGGCTCAATGAAATCTGGATGCTCAGCATACAGCTCAAGCAGCTTGTCCTGGAATGCGGAAAGCTTGAAGAACCAAGACTCCTCAGAAACACGCTCAAGCTCACGATGGCAATCTGGGCAAAGGTGTGCGCCCTTGCAACCAGCCTCTTCATCTGCCTTTTCTACCTGAGTCTCGGTGAAGAAGGTCTCCTCGTGGATGCAGTACCAACCATCGTAGGATCCCTTGTAGATGAAGCCGGCCTCACGCATGCGCTCCCACAGATACTGGACAGCTTTTACGTGGCGCTCATCGGTAGTACGGATGAAGTCGTCGTATGAGATGTTGAGCTCTTCATAGAGTCCCTTGAAGAAAGGAACCTGGGAGTCACACCATGCCTGTGGAGACAGTCCGTGATCAGCTGCAGCAAGAGCGACCTTCTCGCCATGCTCGTCCATACCGGTGAGGAAAAATACATCGTAGCCAGCAGCGCGTCTAAAGCGAGCCTGGATATCGCAAAGCAGGGTGCAGTACGCAGTTCCCAGGTGTGGCTTTGCGTTGACGTAATAAATTGGGGTGGTAATAAAGTATGACGGCTTGGCCTCGGGCATAATGACTCCCTTTGTATAAGTTGCAATAACTTATCCAGTATAGAGCAAATGCTGGGCTTTCTTTGCGTTGGTATGGTGATTATGCCTCGTGAGCAAGAATTGCCTGGTATGCCTCATCACGTGCGATACCAAACTTCTGAGCAAGCTCCTTGGCCAGGGCTGATTTTCTAGTACCCACAGCAAGACCAGCCTCTATTGCGTCTTCAAGCGAGAGCTGAGATGCTCCTTCTACCTGCGACGATGTAGCGGCAAGCTCTTCTTCTGTGGGAGCTGCGATAACCAAAACACACTCGCCTTTGAGATTCTCTTTTGCAGCAAGTGTCTTAACAAGGCAAGGAGCTACATCGCGTACCACCTCTTCGTGCAGTTTTGTGAGCTCTCTGACAAGAGCCACCTGCCTGGTAGGAAACACCTCAGCTATGGCCTCAACGGTTGCAGGCACCCTAAACGGAGACTCATACAGCACAATAGTGCCAGGAATCGCCGCAAGCTGTTGCAAGCGCTGAACAATCTGTCCGTGCTTTCTAGGCAAAAAGCCTTCAAAGAAGAAATGGTCACTTGCCAGGCCCGATGCAACAAGTGCGCAGGTCACCGCAGAAGGACCCGGAATAACCTCTGTTGCAAGTCCTTCTAAAAGCGCCGCATCAACCAAATGCTGACCCGGGTCAGAGATGCCTGGCATACCCGCATCTGACACAAACGCAACACGCTGACCAGCACGAAGTCTCTCAAGCGTTGGCTCAATTTGCGACTCAATAATATTTTGATCACAGCGCTGCAGTGGCACATGAATGTCAAATGCCGAGAGGAGCTTTGAGGTCACGCGCGTATCCTCACACAAAATAACATCTGCTGCCGCAAGCGTTTCTTTAACGCGCGGTGACGCGTCCGAAAGGTTTCCAATAGGCGTGCCCACAATAGACAGTTTACCTGCTAAAAGAGTAGATTCTGTCATTACTCGAGCATTCCCCTCTCAAACGTTGCAAGTGCAACGCGCGCGTCCCATGCAGCCAAAAATGCAGAGGTCTTCCAGGTCTGGAAGAACCATGCAGGACACGTATTGTACACTTTGAGCTGGCCCGAGGTATAAATGCGCTCAAGTGCAATTCTTCCTTCTGCCGTCATAGCGCCGTCAATGCTTGGCAGCGATGCGGACCACTTGCCCACCATGACCGGCAGGCCACCTGAAGCAGAAGTCTTCAAATACGCTTCGTTTTTATCAATAAGCTGCTGTACACCGCGAGGACCTGAGCAATCAATTCCCTCGCAAGGTTTATCAAGGTGAGCATCAAGCCAAACGTTTTGATAGGCCTGCTGGCTCATAAAACGCCTAAATCCCTGAGGCCAACCACCATCTGGGAGAATAACCACAGGCTCTTCTCCTGCAACAGATCTAATAGCCTCATACGCACGGCGATAATAGTTTCTGAGCGAGTGGCCAGGTATTCCATCAGTGAGCTTAAAACCCTTGCGCACGCGAGGCTTAACCTCATCGGCTACTTCGATGCCATAAAAACCACTGCGGTGAGCATAGTGAAGGGCAAGCTTATGCAGAATAGAAAGAGACTTTTCTCCAGAAATTCTGGTACGTGGAGCACCACCTGGCTGATCGTCCAAACCATCGGGCAATCCTGGATTTACTGCCAGTACAAAAATAACATGCAAACCAAGCTCTTCTGCCCATTCAAGAGCCCTATCAAGCTCAGTAATGCAGCTTACATACGGTGTACCTGCGGCTTCTTCGTCAAAAACGTACCAAGGCACAGAAATTCTTACCGCATTAAAACCACGTGCGGCAATGCTGACAAAGTCAGAACTCTGGATAAATGAAGAACGATGAGCTTTAACAAGAGTGTGGTAGGCCTCAACACCCAGCGCTTTAATGAGCTGAGCCTCATCAACGCAGCCCGTGCGTGCAAACGGCTCAGGAGTTACCCACGGTTCAAGCGTAAGCCAACCGGTTAAATTGACACCCCGCAATGCTCCGTGAGCCATGAAATTCCACCTCGATAAAAGATAAAACCTCTACATACGTAGAGTATACCCATCGAGGTTACGTTGCTCGCACAAGCTTTAAAAAACAACAGGTTACTTCATATTTTTTGAATATATGGCGCAATTGTTAGGTGTCTCATCAACCTCAACGGAAGAGACGGGCAAACCTTCTGCCTCAAGTTGCTCAAAGAGATACTTTGCCAGATTTTCTGCGGTTGTTCTAAACGGCAAAATAGTGAGCGAGAAACCCTCTTCTTTAAGACAGGTCAACGTCTTTTCAGAAAGAGAACCCTCCTCAATCAAAAACGTATGGTCAAGAGAATCACATAGCGCGCGGACCTTGCGCTTAAAGACACCAAAGTCCATAACCATGTCCTTTTCTGTACCAGACTCACCAAGCTCTGCAGCAGAAATACAAGCGGTTACGTGCCAGCGATGACCATGCAGATTCTCACACTTGCCATAGTAGTTGGTAAGAAAATGCGCTGAGTCAAAGGCGTATTCGGTCTTGAGCGTATACATTACGCGTTGTCCTTTGAACCGCGTCCGCGATCATCGCGTCCAGCTCTTCTATGCCTACGACGTGCAGCATTTTGAGGCTGAGCGTCTCTAGATGCAGCATTAGAAGCACCGTTAGAACCAGAAGTATTCTGTGGAGCGCTCTGCGGAGCACTCTGTGCCTTCATACCTGCTCTATCACCTGGACGACGAGTCCTCTTTGCACGAACTGGCGCCTGTGCCTCATCAGCTTTCTGTGGCGCTTGAGGAGCATCTGTCCTTCTAAAGCGCTTTCCTTGTGGCTGCTTTTGCGCAGGAGCTGTGCTCTGCTCGCTCTTCTGAGGAGTCTGAGCATTTGTAGTGCCCTCTTCTGTTGCATGATGGCGACGGCGCGTACGACGAAGTGTATCTGTTGCAGCATCAAAGGTGCTGGAACCAGGGTTAACCTGAGCGTTCTTTGAAGTTCTTACACGACGGGTGCGAGAAGAACTTTGAGCTCTCTGCTCTTCTCGAGCATTTCTTGCACCAGAGTTCTTAGCGTTATCCTGCCTATTTGCAGAGCTCTGCTCGGAGCGCTCACGTTTGCGCCTTGGAGCCTCAGTAACAAAGAGGTCAGGGTTAATCTCTGGCTCTTCATCAACAATCAGACCATTTGCCCTATCAAGTTCTGCCAGCGCCATCTGAACCTCAACAGATTCAAGGCGCTCAAGTGCAGCGCGAGAAACGCTGTCTGGCCTGCAAGAACAGCCAAGGTCTTCCGACTTCTGCTGAGCCGCAGGAGATGTGTCCATGTCAGCAAGAGGAATACGTACCACCTTGCCACTCTCAAGACGAAGCGCAATCTCCTCTTTTGGCGTGTTGTACTCAATAATTTTTGCCATACCCAGAGGAGTCTCAATGACAGCATTGCGCTTTGGAGCACGGTTTTTGAAGTCACGATACGCTTCAAACTCATAGCGCAAGCAGCACATTAAGCGGCCACAAGCACCGGAAATCTTGGTGGAGTTCAGAGGCAAATCCTGCTCTTTTGCCATGCGAATAGAAACTGGCTCAAAAGAAAGGCCAAACCTTCTACAGCAGAGCTCTTGTCCACAGTGACCATAACCGCCGATAACTGCTGCTTCTTCTCTGACGCCAATCTGACGCATATCAATGCGCTCGTGAAGCTCGTGAGAAAGCTCGCGCACAAGTTGCCTAAAGTCCACGCGATCATCAGCCGAGAAGTAACACACGACCTTCTCGCCATCAAAAAGGTACTCGACGCCAATAGGCTTCATCTCAAGTTCTTCTTGAACAGCAAACTTCCTGAATACAGGAAGCGCAGCCTCGCCCTTTGCGGCAAGCTCTTCTGCGCGAGCAAGGTCTTCTTCAGTTGCTACACGAACAACGTCTTTGAGCTCGGCTTTGTTTGTCTTGTACTCAAACTCTTCCTGCGAAATCTCACGAGGATCAGCAACAGCAAGACCAATCTCTAGACCGCGCTCGGTCTGACAAATGACGTGGTCGCCTTCAAGAACGCCGGACTCCTTTGGATCAAACCAAAGGTCGCGCGCGGCGTATTCAAATTTCACCGGGACAACGGTGGGCATGTAAGTGCCTCCTTGATATGCAGCAGCATAACCTCAAGGGTTAGCTGGGGAGAAACAGAGCGGTCCAGGTTGTATTGAGCTTCTTGCACGGCAGCTAAAGCCCCAAGAACACCCTGGGTATGAGTTTGAGATGCAACTCGGTCGATAATGCCTGCTGCATCCGTATTTACTATTTCTTCATCAACTGCCTCGCAACATAAAAGCACGTCGCGAAGAAGCGATTCCAGAATTGCCAACATTTCTATGATACCCGAACGTTCGCGTGCTGTGAGTTCTCGCTTATTGGCAGCTTCAACCTGCTTTAGAGCAGCACTGGTAAGAAAGTCCTCGTTTTGAGCAAGCGCCTCCTCTTGTGCGCGTCTTACATCACCTAGAGGAATTTTTGCAGCTTCTATCAGCTCTTTTGCGGAAGTAAGCACATCCCACGAGTCGTTTCTGAGCAGGTTGCCAAAAACATCAATAAGCTGTCTGCGAATATTTTTGCGCGTAGCAGACTGCAAAAACTCCACAGCTCTACCAGGAGTTCCTGTTGCCGCAAGTGCAATACTGGCCTCTTGCTCTGTGGCGGAAATCTCTCGCATAATGGCAGCTTTAGCTGCAGCATCAGTGAGTGTTCTAAACGCAACTACCTGACAGCGAGAAACAATGGTGGGAAGCACCGCAGAAGAAGAACGTGCAGACAGAATAAAGATGGTGTCTGCAGGTGGCTCCTCAATAGTTTTGAGCAGCGCATTTGCTGAGTTTTCTCTGAGCAAATCAGCGCGGTCAATCACGTAAATCTTATGAGCTGAGCGCATGGGCGCCAGACTAACGTCTGCAATAAGCTGGCGAATCTGTTCAATGAGATAGCCATTTGCGGAGGCTGGAGTAAGTACGTGCACGTCAGGGTGGGTACCGCGAGAAATACGAATGCAGTCGTCACAGGCAGCGTCGCCACCTTGAGCGCAGAGAACACACTGCGCCAAAGCCTTGGCCGCAAGGCCTTTCCCAGAACCAGGGGCACCTACAAACAGATAGGCATGAGCAAGCTTGTGCTCATGCAGTGCACGCGCAAGCAAGTTCTGGACCTGAGGTTGGTCCTGAAGACGCGTTAATGCCTGAGGAAGAGGATAGGTGTTCTGCGTAGTATGTGTGCTCTCTTGAGTCATAAACGAATCACTCACCAAGCTCACAAATACCAGGGATAAGATCAGCTAACAGCTGACGGGTACGCGCACGAACCTCGCCAATACTGCCATCTGCATCTACAGCTTTTACGCGCTCTGGCTCATCTTGCAAAAGCTGCCTATAACCAGCAAAAACACGCTCTTGGAAGGCAACGCCTTCTGCTTCTAGTCTATCGGCATCATTTTGCGTAGCGCGCGCATGAGCTACTGTTGGCTCAAGCATAAAGACAAGGGTTCTATCGGGAGAAACCCCACAGCTTCCCAAACGATTTGCACGGTGTACAAGGTCTGTATCAA
>CAUPCM010000005.1:0-64314 GCA_963509815.1 uncultured Atopobium sp.
TCTGGCTTTGAAGTATTAGTTGGCATTCAACATCCAATCGCTTTTTCTAAACATAACTTATCAAGATACGGCAGAATGAGCCTACTTTCAAAGTAAATACCAAAGTTACACAAGCTATCCCCAGACGCTCTGACCACGATCAACTTTTGCTAGTCGAGCACTTACCTGTTTAACAGCAACAATAAACACATCAAGCGCTGCATCAAGCTCTTCCAACGTTGGGTAACTTGGCGCAATTCTGATATTAGTATCAAAAGGATCTTTACCGGCTGGCCATGTAGCTCCTGCAGGTGTCATGGTAACACCCAGTTCATTGGCGCGAGAAACAATTGCGCGTGCAGAGCCAACAGGACCATCAAACGAGACAAAGTAGCCGCCCTTAGGATGAGACCAGGTTGCAACGCTTAAATCTCCCAGGCCTTCCTGCAATTTGCGTTCAACCAGTTCAAAGCGTGGTCGAAGCAGCTCGGCATGCTTTTGCATATGAGCTTCAATGCCTTGAGTGTCTTTGAGAAAACGTACATGCGCTAACTGAGAGATTTTCTCGGGAGAAACTCGAGCAACCTTGAAAGCGCTCTGGATTTCTTTAATGTCCGCAGGGCTTGCGGCAACCCATGCCATGCCTGAGCTTGGGAAGGTTACCTTTGCCGTTGAAGCAAAAGCAATTACCAGATTCTTTTGAGCGCCTTCTGCAGCAACCTCTGAAAGTGCATCAAAGATATTTAAGAGCTGAAGAGCCTCAGATTCTGGTACAAAGGCGTGAATTGCATAGGCGTTATCCCAGAAGATTCTAAAGTCAGGAGTTGCAGGTTTAAGGTTTGCAAACGCACGGACAACCTCGTCTGAATAGGTGATACCGGTAGGGTTTGCAAAACGTGGAACGCACCAAATTCCCTTAACAGAGCTGTCGTTTTCAACAAGCTCCTTGACCACGTCCATATTGGGTCCGTCATCGGTCATAGGTACTGCAACGTTTTCAAAGCCGTAATGCTGTGTAATAGCAAAATGACGGTCATAGCCTGGAGCAGGGCACAGGAACTTGAGCGTGGTACCCTGAGCCTTTGCAGCCGCCATCTGCTCAGCCCAAGAAGGCTGACCGGCAAGACCGTGGGTCACAGCATGAGAAATAATGTCATGCATAAGGTTAAGGCTAGAAGAGCCATTTACAATGACCTGATCAGCTGGTACACCTGTGAGCTCCGCGGCAAAGACTCGCGCAGAAGGAAGGCCCCAGGGGTCCCCGTAGTTGTCCGCAAAAGAGCCGCCGTCAGTCAGGTCAGAAGTGGAGTTCAGCTCATCAAGCATAGGCTTAGACAGTGCCGTCTGCGCAGGGCTTGGCTTTCCACGAGCCATATCAAGCTTGAGGTTTTTCTCGCCAAGTGCACGAGCTTCTTGTCCAATAAGCTCAAGGGCCTGGTTAAGCTCAGCGTCGCTCATCTTCTGATAAGCGTTTTGCTCAGAGGTTGATTTTGGCTGGAACAGCTCGCGAGAAACTAGCTCAAACATGACACTCCCCTTTTCGGTCTCTGCGTGATACAAAGTATAGGTGATTTGAAAATCGACGCGACAAGGAGAATCATGGCAAATTCTGCACAGCCTGGCATGCGCTCGGAGGCATATGGCGAGCTCCAGCACCTTGTTGACAACCTTTATAAGCACAAACCGTCGGGCACGGTCACTAAGGTTGACGTGCTGATTCAAGCCGAAGTGGACGATCTTGAAGAAGATTTGCAAGAAGTTATTGAGTTGATTCCCTCTGGCACATATGTCCGTGCTCGCCTCTGCGATCAGATTAACTCAATTGTTACGGCGCATGGTTGGGGCTTTACTTACGGCACCGTCGAATAACCATAGCTTATTGATTTTATATAAGTGATAAAATTGCATGTATAAGGCGGTCTTTTTCTCACAAGTTGGAGGCTCGTCATGTATGACTCTTGGAAAGATTTTTTCATTAGCATCTTTAATAGAGGTATATTCTTTGATACTTCTACTCCAACAGCTCATCTTATTAATAAGATAGTCAATATTTGTTTGCTTCTTATATGGCTATTCACCATTGTCTCGATGTGTCTCTCTCCTGCAGGACAAGATGCCTCAATAGGCGGAGTAAATATTCTACGCGCCAGTTTTTTAATAACTTCTGCGTATTATTTTGTGGGGCTCTGCATTTTAATAGTCAAGAATAGAAAGAGTCGTACGTCTCATTAGATTTTTTTACTCGCTGTTTTCCCGCATACTGTTCTTGCGATGCTTATAGAACTCTGCGAGGTGTACAAAGAGTAGGCCCAAAATTGCAGAAGCAAACGATGCGGCGAGGACAGCTACCTTAGCTGCAAGTATCTCCCCTGCATCGGGGAATGCAAGATTAGAGATAAGAATTGACATGGTAAAGCCAAGGCCGCCCATAAGACCAACAGCAGTAATCTGAATCCAGTCAACTTGTGCAGGAAGCTTGCAAATCTTACATTTGACCAGCAACAACGTTACAAAAATAATTCCTAGTGGCTTACCAAGAACGGCACCTAAGAAAACGCCATGTGCAATAGTGCTGCTTAGTAGAGCACCAAAATCTGCTCCCACGAGCGTAATCTGTGCGTTTACAAAGGCAAAAATAGGCAGAACAACAAAGTTTACAAAGACAGAAATATAGTGCTCAACACGCTGAAGCGGTGGAGTTACGTGATGCATGACCTGCTCGATAGAGTTGGCACCATGGGTAAAGTCATGCTGACCTAAAACGTGATGCTCGTCATCGTAGTGATCATCAAGCTCACGAGCGCGTCTTGAAAGCCAGCTTCCCAGCTTACTCAAGCGAACATCAGAGTGAGATGGCAAGAAGAAGGCAAGAAGGACGCCCGAAAGGGTAGCGTGAATTCCTGAGTGGTACATGCAGACCCAAAGAACCAAACCAACAAGCAAATAAGGGCCGGAAGAATAAATCTTTAAGCGATTCATTCCCCATAGAATAACAAGAACACCAAGAGAAGCTGCTAACCAGGCAATATTTGGCGTCTGGCCATAAAAGAGCGCGATAACCACAATTGCCAGGATATCGTCAGCAATAGCAAGTGTCTGGAAGAACACCTTAGTCTGTGGGCTAATTCTGTTGCCCAACAGCGACATGACACCCAGCGCAAACGCAATATCGGTTGCAATTGGCGTTGCCCATCCATGAGGAGCAGTACTTGCATTGAGCGCCAGATAAATGAGGGCAGGAACTGCGACACCGCCGACAGCAGCAAGCATAGGGAGCATTGCTTGTCTTGGCTTTCTAAGCTGGCCAACAGTTACTTCATATTTGAGCTCGATGCCTACCAGCAAGAAGAAAATTGCCATAAGGAAGTCATTCACAAAGGTCTCTAGAGCCATATGTGCATGAATCATTCCAAGCGAGAAACTCATTTGGACTTCAAGAATTTCTCGAACCACCTCATGAGCAGGTGAATTGGCAACTACAAGTGCAATAAGAGCCGCAAGCACCATGACTGCTGCTGCAATAGTGCTGTTAGAGGTAATTCTCTTTAGAGAAGAGCGCTGGCTAATTCTTCTTACTACAACGGGCTCTCTATAAATACTAGACATTATCTGCCGTTCTCTCTTTATCTAAATGGTATTGACCGTTAGCTATGCAAGTTTTTCTCGATTTATATGCCTAGTGTACCGTCTACCTACCGTTGAGGGCAACTTGTCATATCTCAAAAAAACGGGGTATATCTCTATGTAAAATGTGGGTAATAGAAAGTCAACGTTTAGCTACTTGTAGCACGTATATATTTGGAGCGGATAATGGACACTAAGCGAATTGCCATCATCACAGACTCAGGAACTAATGTCCCACCTGATTTTGTTGCTGAACACAATATTCGTATCACCCCACTTCGCATTAACTATTCTGACGGCTCTTCCTATGAGTCTGGTATTACCATCACGCCAGCTGAGCTTGTTGCTCGCTTTGAAGAAGAGGTTCCAAAGACTTCGCTTCCTTCTCCTGAGGGCATTAAGGCTGCCTTTGATGATGCAAAAGCAGCAGGGTACGAGGGTGCTGTTTACGTTGCTATCTCTTCTGGACTTTCCGCTACCTGCGATACTGCTCGCATGATTGCAGAGTCCATTACAGACTTCCCCATTTATGTTGTTGATACCAAAAACATTGGTATTGCTTCTGGCCTTATTGTTATTGAGGCTCAACGTCTTATTGATCAGGGTCTTTCTCTTGAGGAGATTGGCGCCAAACTTGATCAGGCATCTCTGAACACACGTGTATACTTCTCTGTTCCAAGCCTTGAGTACCTGCGTAAGGGCGGCCGCATTTCTGAGGCAATTTATCGTATTGGCTCTATGCTTAACATCAAACCCGTTCTTACCTGTGACGAAAATGGTAAATACACCATTGCAAAGAAGACTCGCGGTTGGCAGAAGTCTCTTGCAGGACAGATTGCTCTAGGAGCAGCCTTTGCTCAGCAATTTGACCACGTTCATGTGGGCATTTGCTGCTCTGCTCCTAATATCATTTACTCCGAAATGGAGGCCATGATTAAAGAGGCGATCCCTAATGTCACCGACTTTAGGTATGTCGAGGCAGGCTCGGACCTTGTTGTCCATACTGGACCAGGCCTTGTTGGCTATGCTGTATTTGGCTACTAAAAGTTAATTGCCTCATGCAACTAAGAACAGCCGTCTACTCAGGCGGCTGTTTTCTTGTAGAGAGTATGTGTGGCGAGAAGATCTTCTCGCCCTACGCTTCTGGGGTTACAGCAATGGCTGGTCAGCGAAGAAACCATGGTCGTCAAGAAGATTGGAGCCGTCAGCAGCTTCAGTTGCCAGCTGATCGCAGCGCTCGTTAAGCGGATGACCCGCGTGACCCTTAACCCACTTGAAGCTCACCTCATGGTCTTCCATAGCAGCAAGGAGGCGCTTCCAAAGGTCTACGTTTTTGACCGGCTCTTTAGAAGCCGTCTTCCAGCCTTTTCTAATCCATCCCGAGACCCATTTTTGATTAAACGCATCAACTACGTACTTGGAATCGGAATAGAGCTCTACCTGACAGGGGCGCTTAAGGGCCTCAAGTGCAACAATGACGCCAAGGAGCTCCATACGGTTATTCGTAGTGGTTTTATAACCCTGACTGAACTCTTTTGTATGCTGCTGGCCGGAGGGATCGGTGTACAGAAGCACTGCCCCATAGCCACCAGGACCAGGGTTTCCTCGAGACGCACCGTCTGTATAGACTGTGACGTGCATATATGAGGTTGCAGCCTCCATACCAAATCTCCTCTAGAACGTACGTTGAACGTGCCTACTTTGCCTCAGCCCAATTGGAACCATAGCTGACATCGGCAATCAGAGGAACACGCAGGGTAACAACGTCTTCCATGGTCTCTTTTACCAGTGCAGAAACTGTCTCAATCTCTGACTTTGGAACTTCCAAGTCAAGTTCGTCGTGAATCTGAAGAATCAGCTTTGATGCAAGACCCTCATCACGCAGGCGTTTCTCGACATTAATCATTGCAATTTTGATAATGTCTGCGGCACTTCCCTGCATAGGGTGATTCATAGCAGTGCGCTCGCCAAAGGCAATTAGCTGACGATTTGACTGGTTAAACTCTCTAATGTGGCGCTTACGGCCGTACATGGTAACCGCATAACCAGTCTCGTGAGCGGTGCGGACGGAATCATCCAGATAGGCACGAACGCCAGGATAGGCGTCAAAGTAGCGGTCAATCATCTCTTGCGCTTCCTTGCGGGAAATCTTCAGAGACGTTGCCAGACCAAAGGCCTGCTGACCATAGACAATGCCAAAGTTAACTGCCTTAGCGCGACTGCGAAGTGCTGGGGTAACCTCTTCAACAGGTACACCAAAGACGCGTGCAGCTGTTGCTGCATGGAAGTCAGCACCAGAGTTAAATGCTGCTACCAGGTGCTCGTCAGCAGAGAGGTGCGCGAGCAGGCGAAGCTCAATCTGGGAGTAGTCGCAGGCGAGAAAAACGCTGCCCTCGGGAACGGTAAAGGCCGTGCGGACACGATGTCCCAGCTCAGAACGGGTAGGAATGTTCTGCAGGTTTGGATCGGAGCTGGAAAGCCTGCCTGTTGCAGCTACGGTCTGATTGAATGTGGTGTGGATACGCTTATCGCCACGAATAAGCGCAGGAAGCGCATCAAGATAGGTTGATTTAATCTTGGCGCGCTCACGATATTCAAGGACGTCAGCAACAATCTGGTACTCCTGCGCCAACTCTCCCAGAACCTTTGCATTGGTGGAGTAAAAACCAGTGCGCGTCTTTTTGAGACCATAGGTTGGAAGTTTAAGCACGTCAAACAAGATATGCGAAAGCTGGCTTGGAGAATCCAAGTTGAAATCTTCACCTGCGGTCTGGTGAATGCTTGCCACGCGCTGCGCTATATCTTCCGCTAGCTGAGCAGACTGCTGAGCAAGTTTTTGAGGATCAACGTAGAGACCACGACGCTCCATCGCAGCAAGTACAGGCAAAAGCTGCATCTCAAGCGCAGCAAACAGCTCATATGAGCCATCATCTTCAAGTTTTTTAGTCAGTACAGGAACAAGGTTTCTTGCAGCTACTGCCCTTAATGCTGCTGCAGGAATATCGTCTGTAGGCTCAGGAAGCTCAGAGCCAAAGTACAGTTCAACCAAGCCATTAATATCAAAACTTGAACGATCTGACTCAAGCAGATACGCGGCAACGCCCGTATCAAAGAGTCGGTCAGAATCAATAGTTTCAATATCCATCTTCTGTGGCTCGGACGAATCAACAGGGCTTACCTCATGAAGCAGCGCCTTGACATCGTCTGCAGCAACACGGGCTTCTCGCAAAATACGCAAGAGTGCTGCGGTGGCGTTTTCTCCCTCAAACTTAAGAAGTGCCTTTTCTGTAGACACCCAAAGTGTGCGAGAAAGGCTAAAGAGTGCTCCAGCGTCCGCCGCAGAATCCTGGGCAACGCCAATCCACTCCTGGTTCTCAAGAGCAGCGGTCAGAGCAGCAGATGCGTCTCCTGCCTGCAGATACTCTGACGGAATAGGAAGCGCAGGTGTAGCAGATGCGGTTTGTGCAACTGCGCCAGCAGCAGAGCCACCGGCCATGCGAGCAAGCCTTGAGGTCATGCCCGTAAAGCCCAAAGCCGAGAAAGCCTTGACCACGTCATTTGGATCAAACGTTGGGAACTGAGCATCTTCCAGGTTGATATCAAGCGGCGCATCAGTGCGAATAGTAGCAACCTTACGGGAGAGCAGCGCGTCATCAATATGAGCGCGAAGGTTTTCTCCCACCTTGCCCTTGACCTCGTCAGCGTGAGCAATGACCTGGTCAAGCGAGCCATACTCCACAATCAGAGCAGCAGCTTTCTTGGGGCCAATTCCAGGAACGCCCGGAATGTTGTCGGAAGAATCTCCCTTAAGACCATAGAAATCTGGGACAAGCTCTGGCGTAATACCAGCGTAGAGATCTGCCACAGTCTCTGGCGTCATAATTGAGACGTCAGAAACGCCTTTGCGCGTAGAAACAATCTTGACGTTTTCTGTGGAGAGCTGGTACATATCACGGTCGCCCGTGAAGAGCAGCATTTGATACCCCTCTGCCTCGCCGCGACGAGCAAGGGTACCCAAGATATCGTCGCCCTCCCAGCCTTCAAGCTGGCAGACAGGAACATCAAGTGTCTTGAGCAGCTCTTTGACTATGGGAAACTGTGCGTGCAAAGCGGGGTCCATAGGAGGACGCTGAGCCTTGTACTGAGGCAACATATCAATGCGAACCTGTGGCTTGCCCTTATCAAAGGCACAAATGACACCATCTGGCGAGAAGGACTCAACAAGCTTGATAAACATGTTGAAGAAGCCAAAGAGCGCTCCGGTTGGCGTGCCATCTGGTGCTGCCATAGGCTGACGGATTGCATGGAATGCTCGATGCATAAGTGAATTTCCGTCAATAACGGCAATGGTTCTACGTGGTTTAGCTGCACCTTCTTTGGTTGATGCGGCCTCATTTTGATCTGTAGTATCAACTGGCATAGTAGTATCAGACATACCTGCTCCTCTTAGTTTTGTGTGCTTCTATTGTACTAAGACTTCTTCCGCTTATGCGCGCCAGAGCCCACGGAAACAAAGCCCACATCTCTTCTGACGGCGGCTAAAATTTTTTGTAATCGTTATGTTTCTGTTCGCATCCTCGACACTCTGACTCTGCCAAACGTGCGAAAATAACAACCAACATAACGTGCCCAGCACGCGAGAAAACAGACTAACTGCCAGCATTTACCCACAAGGAGGGGCTGTGGCTCACGACAAAGTTTCTCAAGAATTTGGCTCACTTCTCTTTACCGACGCAGATATGCAAGAACGTCTGCCAAGGCCAACGTACAAGAAACTTCGTAGTGTCATCCAGGACGGCAAGCCACTTGACCTCGACATTGCAAACGAGGTTGCGCATGCCATGAAAGAGTGGGCACTTGAAAAGGGTGCTACTCACTTCACACACTGGTTCCAACCTCTCACAGGTATTACTTCCGAGAAGCACGACAGCTTTATGACTCCTCAGGGAAACGGCACTATTTTAATGTCCTTCTCGGGAAAAGAGCTGGTACAGGGCGAGCCTGACGCATCAAGCTTCCCTTCTGGTGGCCTGCGTGCCACGTTTGAGGCTCGTGGCTACACGGTTTGGGATCCCGCAAGCCCAACCTTCATCAAAGACGAAGTCCTCTGTATTCCAACTGCATTTATTTCATACACTGGAGAAGCTCTGGATAAGCGCACTCCTCTGCTTCGTTCCCAGGTTGCCCTAGAGAAGCAGGCCAAGCGCGTTCTTGCACTCTTTGGACAAGAGCCTTCTCGCGTTGTCACAAACATTGGTCCTGAGCAGGAGTACTTCCTTATCAAAGAGGAAGACTTTGAGCAGCGTCCTGATCTTATCCTTTGTGGCCGTACCCTCTTTGGTTGCGAGCCAAGCAAGGGTCAGGAACTTGACGAGCACTACTTTGGCGCTATTCGTCCAACCGTCAACAACTTCATGAAAGAGCTTGATGACGAACTCTGGAAGCTGGGCATTCCTGCAAAGACCAAGCATAACGAGGTTGCTCCTTGCCAGCATGAGCTTGCACCTGTATTTGAGCAGGGAGCACTTGCTATTGACAACAACCTTCTAACCATGGAGAAGCTTAAGCTTCTTGCTCCTCACCACGGCCTTGCCTGCCTTGAGCACGAGAAGCCCTTTGAGTACGTCAATGGCTCCGGTAAGCACGACAACTGGTCACTCTCCGCAGATAACGAGAACCTGCTTGAACCTGGCGATAAGCCTGGCGAGAACCTCCGCTTCCTAGTCTTCCTTGCGTGCCTTGTAGCCGCTGTTGACTCTCATGCAGACCTTCTGCGCATGTCGGTTGCATCTGCTGGAAACGATCACCGTCTTGGCGCAAACGAGGCTCCACCAGCGATTGTCTCAGTCTTTTTGGGTGCTGCGCTTTCTGTAATTGTTGATGACCTCATCACTGGCTCTGATGTTCACGGTGCAAAGCGCACTCGTATGGATCTTGGCGTACCAACACTTCCTGCAGTTCTTAGGGACAACACGGATAGAAACCGTACCAGCCCCTTTGCGTTTACTGGTAACAAGTTTGAGTTCCGTATGTGCGGCAGCCAGCAGAACCTCTCTGATCCTAACGTCATTTTGAACACCATTGTTGCCGAGCAGTGTGACCGCTTTGCAAACGATCTTGAAGACGCTTCTGAGGAGAACTTTACCAAGGAAGCTTTGAGGTGGGTTATTGATACCTTCAAAGCTCACGAGCGCATCCTCTTTGAAGGCAATGGCTACTCAGGCGATTGGGAGAAACTTGCCGAAGAGCGCGGCCTTCCAAACCTCCGCACCACCCCTGAGGCGCTTCCTGCAATGGTTGCTCCAGAGAACATTAAGCTCTTTGAGCGCTACGGTGTTCTTTCCCAGGCAGAAGCACAAGCTCGCTACGTTGCAAAGGCAGAGCAATACGCTAAGGTTCTCAACATTGAGGCTCGTACCATGCTGTATATGACGCGCCACATGTATCTGCCTGCCCTCTTTACCTACTCAAGTGATGTTGCCTCTTCAGTTGCTGCTAAGCAGGCTATTGGTATCAAGAGCGCTGCAGAAACAGAGATTGTTGAGAAGCT
Source organism: uncultured Atopobium sp. (assembly GCA_963509815.1). GTDB lineage: Bacteria > Actinomycetota > Coriobacteriia > Coriobacteriales > Atopobiaceae > Lancefieldella. The sequence continues at coordinate 10,154 of CAUPCM010000005.1, forward strand.
CACCGCAGGTATTGACGAGATTTACGCAGCTACCAACAGCCTTGATAAGATCAATACCACAGCTCACCAGATGAAGGATCAGCCTCAGGAGCAGTGCGAATACTACTGCAATGAAGTTCTTCCGGCTATGGCCCGCCTCCGCAGTGCTGTTGACTCTATGGAGCTCATCTGCGGACACGACTGGTGGCCAGTACCTAGCTACAACAAGATGCTCTTCTACGTCTAATTCTTCATCAGAGCTTCTTGGCGAGAAAATCGGTCTTCTCGCCACTTCACCTATAAAGCAAAACGGCTCAGGTTACCTGGGCCGTTTTTTGGTGTCCAAATGCTTAACGTTTAGAAAGAACTATGCGTTGGCCAACTTACTGTAGGTAGAGTGGACGTCTTCAAGCTTGATGAGATTGCCTTCTGCATCGGTTGGAGCAGGAGCTATTTGCATTGATTCACTTACTGCTGTCAAATTCAGACGATCTGCATACCAAGGCGTTGGTGTTCCCTCAATAACTGGCGAGAAGAACGAGTCCATTTCTCCCATGTGTTCAGCAGAATCTCGCTTAGTAATAAATTCCTGCCATAAATACGCTGAATACGTATGTTTTGACCCCTGACATACAAATGACCTTATCGTAGAGAAATAAGAAGTGCCTGGCAGAATAACTGAAAGATTATCAAAATCATCTTTAGTAATTGCCCTATACGCAGCGCTCAGCGGACAAACACAAGCCCTGTACCTGCCAAATCCTGTGTCTCTAATAGCTTGATAAGTACTCTCAGAAAATGCGTCAACATTTTCAAAGAGACTTTGGATAATTTGAGCCCCTTTATCCAGTCCATACTGACCTAAAAAGAGCGATTCAAACTTCTTTCCCGCATACGTAAGTGTGGGGTCAGGAATAACATACCTTCCACGCAGGCCATCTGTAAGAAGATCGGTCCATTCGCGTGGACGCTGAATCTTTTTCTCGTTAAGGCGTTCTTGATTTACCAGTAAAACCAATGGATCTGCAGCGTAGGCATACCAGTGTCCGTTGGCGTCAAAAAACTCAGGGCGCACGTACTGGTCTGTTGAAGAAGCTTCAAACGGTTGACAATATGCGGAAGTCTCAAAATTTTGCATGAGAGCTTCGCTTGCCAAGAAAATGACATCGGGTTTCTCAAAACCCCAATCAGTGTCAGATTTAGTATCAGCAGTTTCAGACTCCGTGCTCTTATCAGAAACGTATGTTTGCTTAATAAACTCCTGAATTTCTTCCTCTGTTGCCTCACCCACCGTAACAGGCAGAGAAAACATTCTTGAATATGTTTCTACCAGGGGCTTTACCGCTTCTTTCGAGGTGCAAAGCAGGTTAAGAGAGCCTTCTCGCTGTGCAAGTTGAATGAGTGCTCGAGCGTAGCCAGGAACCTTTGAGTTAGGACGTGGTGGAAGGAGCTCGTTTTGAACGTAGGAAATTCCGGGGGTCAAAAAATTGACTACCGAAGTAATCACGGGAACTGCAATTGCTGAACCAGCCAAAAGCAAAAAAGAAGTTCGTGTAACAGAAGTGGCAGTTGGTGGAGTGATCTTCTCGTCAGGGTCTTTTGGTCCAAAAGTTTTATGCATCTTCTGGCGCAGACTATCTGGGATAAACTTCACGCTACCTCCTTACCTGCTACATAATCTGTCTGGTCAAACAGATTTTATCCAAAAAAGGCTTTTAGTCCAATCAGGATAAGTACTACACCGCCAACCATCTCGGCACGGTCACCCAAAAGCGAGCCGAGTTTTTTACCAATAAACAATGCAATAGTGCAGAGGATAGCGGTAATTATTCCAAAGAGTGCCGAGGCAACCAAAATGTCTACACTATATGCCCTAAAACTTACACCAACAGCAAATGCATCGATTGCTGTAGCAACAGCTTGAAAGAGCAACTTTCCATAAGAGAGCGTCGTAGCACTTTGCAGGGCTTCTTCCTCATCTTCTTCAGAAGCATCTTCTTTGAGCGCCTTATAGCCGCTGTACAGCATGTTTGAACCAATGAAGCCAAGAATAACCAACGAGACAATACCTGCGTACTTCTCAATCAACTCTGCTGCAATGCCACCAACAAAATAACCGGCAAGAGGCATGCCAAACTGAAAGAGACCAAAGAAAAGTGGCATACGCATAAGACGAGAAAACCTATGGTCATCAAAGGCAAAGGTGTTAGAGATAGTGACAGAGAACGCATCTGTTGCAAGCGCCACACCCAGCATTAAAATTTCAAGTAGACCCATGTGTCAGTTCCCAGGTATCATTAAATCTTGTAACACGAAGGAGAAATTTTAACGCCTGTAAGCTGTTTTAGGCTACTCTTATATTGAAAAACTACGAGGAGTCTTATGCCTGCTTTAATAACCCACTATCTGTTTGGCGCAGAGGTGGTTCATGATTTACCACAAGAGCTTGTTGCAACTGATGCAGAGGTCAATGCATTCCTGCTTGGAAACCAGGGTCCTGATCCCTTCCTAGCACGTCATCTTGCCTGGCCAAACCACTCGCTTGCCTGCAATAGACTACATCGTCGTATGCATGCAGGTCATATTGTTGACGCATTTCTTTCTATTCGTGATGGTGTTTCTCGCCTACCGCAGAACGACATGCCCGCTGGTCGTGCGTTTGCGCTTGGCCTCTTGGCTCACTACGCCCTGGATAGAATTGTCCATCCGTTTGTGTATTCCCAGCAAGATGCACTGATTGAGGCGGAGCCATCTCTCAAAAATGCCTATAGAGAGCTCCATCCTATTATCGAAACGGATTTGGATTCATATCTTCTTTGGCACATGCGCCACACTACCGTTGAGACGTTTCCACCAGCTGAGGTGCTTGAAGCTGTTGAATCCACCAAACACGTTGGTGGCGCGCTCTTCTCGCAAGTAGCGCTTCAGGTCTTTGACCTTAATGTTGGTGTTGGTGAGTACGAGAAGGCCCTTCAGGATTATGCTCGCATCTACCATACTGTAGAGCGCACTGATCCTAAGTACACCACCAAGCTTCCTGACGTTTTGTATAAAACCGAGAAGTTCATGCGTCCTTCAAACAATTCATACGTTGCCGCAATGGCTCATCGTATTGTTAAGACTGAAGACTTCCCTACGGCAAACCTCAAGCATCTACCTTGGAAAGAGCCTTACACAGGAGAGATCAAGACTGAAAGCATTCTTGATCTTATGGATGAAGCTCGAGAGTTCTACAAAGAGCTGGTTCAGGCAACTATTTTGGGTCAGAGGATTACCCTAGAAGAGCTGGTTGACGGCATCAATTACATGGGTAAGCCTGTTGTAGAAATGGTTGATGACGAGGACTAACTCGCAACAAAATACAAATGCGTTGAGCATTCAAACACGTAAGAGAAAAGCGGCTACTTGTGAACTGCCTCCCATTTCTTGGACACGAGAAATGGGAGGCAGTTCAAAACACACCTAAGTCAGATAATCTGTTAAAAAGACGTATACATGACGCAGAAATTACCACAATCATGCAGATTATCGTCATTAGGTGTGTAAAATGCCCGCATCTGAGCAGAATATCTGACTTAGGTGTGTTCCGTAGATACAGAATTTATCGATAGTTAAATTCCTTATATTTGCCTATTCATGTTCAAGCATATTAGGTTAAGTTTATGCATAGAAATGTATATCAAGCGGTGCAACCACCTAGCTTTCTGGCTATCTTGATTAGGAACATGTAGATTCTTCGGCAGAACCTACCAAAGCTGCGCTATTTTGTGCGCCAGGCCTAAAAGCCGACGCTAACACGCTGCAGAATCATAATCACCCGCATATGAACTGCCTCCCATTTCTTGGACATAAGAAATGGGAGGCAGTTCACTTGGTAGCCGCCTTATTACTAACGCTTATCTGCAAACTGATGCATGCTGTAGAAATGCATGCTGAAGAAGCTAGTTTTACAGAAGTGCTTCTTCCCATGCAGGCTCTTTAAATCCAAGAAGAATGGTATTGCCTGCAACAACCAATGGGCGCTTGACCAGCATACCCGTGGTAGCAAGCAAATTATAGGCGTCACTATCGCTCATACCTGCATCAAGCTGCTCCTTGATGTTATTATCGCGATATACCATACCTGAAGTGTTGAAGAACTTTCTGATAGAAAGACCGCTCAGTTTGTGCCATTCAGCAAGCTCTTCTGCAGTTGGATTCTCCTCTTTAATATCACGCAAAGTATAAGAAACACCATGCTCATCAAGCCATTTGAGGGCTCTCTTACACGTAGTGCAGCGAGAATAACAAAGAACCAAAATGTTTTTATCTACCATGACTGTTTCCTCTTGGATAGATTATCGATTGCATAAGCGCAAACTATTTTGAGTAGAAAGCAATCCTAAAATCAATATTCCTAGAGATATACCATAGAGCATACCAACAAATAGATCATTAACGTTTGATGCCACACTCAGGATGATTGCTAAAATCAAAAACATCATTCCAAGAGAAACATACTTACTTTTTAGTAGGTTCATTTTTTCGTCTCCTTTTTACTGATAGTAACAAGGTAATATACATCACTACTTTGTTACTGAACATGCACATTTATGCAGGTACCTGTCCTGTTTCAAGAATTTGCTGAAGCGCAGCCTCATCAAGTACCGGAACACCTAAGCTTTCAGCCTTTGTAAGCTTAGATCCCGCAGCTTCTCCTGCCACTACAAAGCTTGTCTTTTTAGATACAGAGCCGGAAACCTTTGCTCCCATGGCTTTAAGCTGGGCGCCAGCCTCATCGCGTGTGAAGTGCTCAAGGGTTCCCGTTAAAACAAACGTAAGCCCAGCAAGTGTCTGAGGAAGCTCGTTTTCTGGCTTCTCTTCCTCGAGCACTACGCCTGCCTGACGAAGACGCTCAATAACGGCAACATTTTCTGGTATCGAGAAGAACTCGTGTACAGATTCTGCAATCTTGGGGCCAATACCTGGGATTTCAGCGATTTTCTCGACAGGGGCTGTAGCAAGCGCCTGAATGGAGCCAAATTCTTGGGCAAGCAGCTCCGCGACGTTAGCACCAACGTGCCTCATGCCAATACCAAAGAGCACGCGTCCAAGACCTCGCGTCTTTGATTCCTCAACCTTTGCCATAACCTTCTTGGCAATAGTGTGACCCACAGGAATGCTGTCGCCAGAAAGGTGATCTGCAGTATCAGTATCGTAGACACGACCTGTAGGCATATTTGCCAGCGTTTCTTCAGTGAGCTTATCGTAGAAGTCAGCTACGTCAGAGAGGACGCCTTCTTCAACCATGCGGTTAATAAGCTCGTCACCAAGGCCGTCAATGTCCATGGCCTTACGGCTGCCCCAGTGAATCAGGCGTTCAACTGCCTGAGCAGGGCAATCAATAGAGACGCAGCGGAAAGCCACTTCTCCTTCTTCCTGAATAACAGGGCTACCACAGCTTGGGCAGGTAGTTGGCATCTGAAACTCAACAGCATCTGCAGGTCGAAGACTCAAAACTGGTCCTACAACCTCTGGAATAACATCTCCTGCCTTGTGGACAATGATGGTGTCACCCTCGCGCACGTTTTTACGACGAATCTCGTCAAGATTGTGAAGGGTTGCACGCGCAATGGTAGAACCCGCAACAGTGACGGGATCAAACTCAGCAACAGGAGTAAGCACGCCCGTACGACCAACCTGAATACGAATTTCTCGCAAAACGGTCTGCTTTTCCTCTGGTGGGAACTTAAATGCAATAGCCCAACGAGGAGCGCGAGAAGTAAATCCCAGAGCTTCCTGGCTAGCAAAAGAGTCTACTTTTACCACCACGCCATCAATGTCGTAGTTAAGGTCTCCTCGCTGTTCAAGAGCTTGCGCGCAGAAATCGTGAACCTCTTGAGCACTCAGGCAACGACGGGCATGAGGATTAACATTAAAGCCGCAGCTACGGAGCCAGTTTAAGAACTCCCACTGGCTGTGAACATCAAGTGGGCCTTCATCAGCCACTGCATAGATAAAGGTCTCGAGGTCTCGATGAGCGGTAATCTTTGGGTCCTTCTGACGCAAAGAACCAGCAGCTGCATTTCTTGGGTTAGCAAAAGGCTGTTTACCAGCAGCATCCGCATCTTCATTCAAGCGAATAAAGGAATGCTTTGGCATATAGACCTCACCGCGCACCTCAATGCTCTGGTTAAGGCCCCTATTTTCAACTTGCTCTAGACCAGCAAGTGCAAGCTCTCGTGGTACGTCAGAGATAGTCAAAACGTTTGCCGTAACGTTTTCTCCCGTACTACCATCGCCTCGTGTAGCAGCGCGTACAAACTGACCGTCACGATACGTAAGCGCAACACCTAAGCCGTCAATCTTAAGCTCACAGGTATATGCCACTGGGTTTGTAGGTGACGCACCAAGAGCCTCATCAGTTCTGGAAAGCCATGCATCCAGCTCTTCTAGGTTCATGGCATCGTCCATGGAATACATACGAGCAGCATGCTGAACAGGCTCAAACTGCTCAGAAACGTAACCACCTACGCGCTGGGTATAACTATCCTCAGTTACAAGCTCTGGATATGCTGCCTCAAGCTGCTGAAGCTCAATAAGAAGGCGGTCAAACTCAGCGTCGGTAAGCTCTGGATTATCAAGGGCATAGTAAGCATATGCTGCATGGTTCAAAATCCTGTTAAGCTCCGCTGCGCGAGCGGCATCTTTTGGCGAAAGTGCTGCCATTACTACTCCAAACATAAAAACGTAGGTGCAAGAAATCTTGCACCTACCAGGTATTTATTTGCGTCCTCTTAAGGTTCTACCAAGAGCCTTAAGGGCTTCTCGACGTGCGCTGCCATAAGGTGCAATGGGGTCAATAATCTTGCGCAGAGGGCTTGCATCAGAAAGCGCGCGCTCGTGGAACTCTGTGACGTCGGAGTCATTTCTGGCGCCTGGCACCATATCCTGAATAATGACCTCGTAGAACGGAGTATTGCGCGCGTACTTCCAGAAATAAGAAGCCAAATCACAGCTGGCGTTCTGCCAAGGCTTAATAGCACCAGCAAAGTGAACAATCTTTGGAGCACGACGTGCTGCTTGATAATCATCAAAAACGCTGTTTGGCGCCATTGGATAGAGTTTCTCGGCACGGCCAAAAATGTTGTGTGTAACGTTCCAGTCAGCTGGTAGATAGACAACACGACCCTGGCACTCGCTGTTCAGAATATCTTGATCGTTGTAGATAAAGATTGGATTGGATGCAATGCGCAACCACTCTGGAACAGTGTGATAACGGCGCAGCTCAGCAGTATTGAAGACCATAACTCCTGCCTGGAAGTAGGCATAAGGATTCTTAAGATTAAGGACGTCAAGGCTGTACTTCATGCGGTCTCCACCGCGAACGTTAAGGTTTGCCAGATAATCAATATCAAGCGTTGCGGCAATAAAATTGTTGCCCATTCTTACATCATACAGTTCAGCAACATTACCGTTAACCACAAGGTCAGAGTCAAGATAGACAACCTTATCGTAAGCAGAAAGAATGTCTTGAGCCAAGAAACGGAAGTATGTCTCAACACTAATATGAGCATTATTAGTGTCTAGCTTGTAATCTTTGACCATACGCCACACGTTATAGAACGTAATACGAGCATTCTTATAGCGCGAGAAGTACTTCTTGACCAACTCCTGCTTTGAGCCGCCAATATTGGTGTTAAGGACAACCACGTCGTAGAAGCGGTCAGGATCAGCGTTTTCAAGCATTGAACCCATAGCGCAGGTAAGAATTGGAACGTAGTTGTTGTCTGCTGCAAAGACAACAGGAACAACGTTCTGGCTTGCAATCTCAGGCTTCTCTTCAAAGAGAGGAATGAACTTCTGACGAGGCTCTGGATTGGTAAAGTGAATGCACTGGAGCTCTTTTACCTTCCAGTTTTTGCCCTCTGTACGCAACATATGCATACGCCAGATATTAAAGAGGCGCTCAGTCAGATGACCTGGGGTTCTTAGGGCCTCTTTGCTATAAGTGGACATATCAGTACGGGCAGTCCACTCGTCAACAAGTGGGAACACCCATGCTGCATAGCGATCAAAGAGCTCTTTACGCATGATATACATGTTGCAGAAGCACTGCTGATGACCATTGAGAAAAGCGTTTACGTCCTCTGCATACTCTGGATGTCGCTCAACGATAAGCGCAGCCATGGTATCCATATCCTTTGGATGGAGTAGCGGAGCGGAATGGTACTGCTCAAGAGGTGTATTAGCGCTTCCAGGGAATTTGCTAATATCCTTTACCCCAGTGGTAATGAGGTCATAGCCCTCAATGCACTGAGCAATGGTCTGATCATCAAGACCATATTTCTTGATGGCATCCTCATCAATGAAGTCATCCATAACCTCACCAAACGGATTTTCTGGATAAACCGTATCGGAAAAGTTGAAGTAGCGACGATAATGACCAAAGCCAACATAGCGAACATTGGTGATGTTCTTCCATGCCCAATACTGTGTAGTCATCTCACAGTACATGGGGTTTTTCTCGGTAATGGTATCGCCCTCATCGTCATGGAGCATATACGTAAAGCGATTGGTCTTCTGGCCTGGTCCTACCTGGATAGGCTGAAGGTAGTTACTTGCAGGAACATCAACATCTTTGTGAGAAGTAATCAGAATGCGAATAGGCTGCTGCTCAAACATCTTTACCATGTGCTTTCTCTCTAGATATTCCATGTGCTCATCGGCAAACTGTTTCATGCGAACTGCCCTATCAAACGACAGTCCCTCATCCTGATGCATGAGAGCGGCATATTTCTTTGCATATGTCCTATAGCGATATGCATCGCTGTCTTCTGGAAGCTCTGTACCAGTGGCAATGGCCTCGTATGCTTTATCTCTTACAAAGCGATAGAGCTCTCGAGCAGCTACTGATGGTCCAAAGAGAATGGCAAACGGCTCAAGGGCTGCCTCTTGATCTTCAGGAGCAAGACGAGACTTCCAGTCTCCAATCAAAAGCTCCATCAGTTTGTGCTTCATACCTTCAAAAGACCTCACGTAAGCAGCATTGTCTGCTTTGCCAATATAAAGCTCTGTCTGTTCAATATTGTCTAAGAACTGATAACAGAACTCACCAAACTTATCTAAAGAAATGCGAGAAGCTCCTGTTACACCAATACCAAAGTGGTAGAGAAGACCTCTGCAGGATTCAAATCCATCAGCAGACTGAGCCTTATCGGAAAGAACAAATACCTCATAGGCATCTTCTGCTCTTACTAGACGCTCTGAAGTCATCTCTGCAAAAGCAGAACGGAAAAGCTCTCCACGATATAGACGCTGTGTAGTACGCCAATCAATCTTCTGGCCATAACCTTCATCGTAGATAGCACAAAGGACTTCTTCACCCTGTGTTAAGTGGGACTGCTGGTTGATGAAGTTACCAAAGCCTTCTGCCTCAGCTTCACTTACACCATTTTCTGGAATAACAGTAATGCCCAGATGAAGAATATCAACAGGGTTCTGATCAATACGAGCAACTACCTGCTCAAGAAAATCAGGAGTAACCTCATCATCACCGTCTAGGCAAAAGACCCACTCGCCTTTTGTATGAGCTGCAGCAGTTTTACGTGCAAGATGAAGTCCCTGGTTAGTTGCATGAGTAACAACTTTGAACCTTTTGTCATCCCCTACTGCCGTAACGATTTTCTCTGGAGTGGAATCTGTTGAGGCGTCATCAACAATAATTGCTTCAAAATCACCAAACGTCTGATTCTTTACGCTTTGAATACAACGCCCAATGTACGATTCGATGTTGTATGCAGGAATTACAAAAGAAACCTTAGGCATACCAACTCCTTATAAATAAGCAATCTCAACTATCTTCTATCTTATCTAAAATGTGCCTCTCTTGGGCGTGCAAAAGATGTCTACTCGACGCTCTTCAAGCTCTCCACCATATCAATATTTTTGAGTTTTGGCCGCATGGCAACATACACTAACAGCGAGAAAACAAGCGTAAGTCCAAAGGCAAACCAATAACTTGGTGCATGGATAGCTCGACCAAACATAACAAGATCAATCTCAGCAGTTTGGACTACAAATCCCTCAAGATACGTTCCTAGAACAAGTCCAAAGAGTGCTCCAAAGACGGCTAGTAACGCAATTTCTCTAAAGACATAGGCATCAACTTCATGGCGCGTAAATCCAAGAACTTTGAGGCTGGCAATCTCTCTAATACGTTCTTCAATATTGATATTAGTGAGGTTATACAAGACGATAAAAGCCAACAGAGCTGCGGCCACAATAAGAATGGCTACCACGCGATTAACTACGGCAAGTGATTCTTTGTAGGTATGAATAGCCTCATTGACATCATCTACTGTTGCAACTCCTGCCTGGTTAATAAGCTTTTCTCCAAACGCATCTCTTGTTGTTTGATTCTCGGGAAGCGTTGCATACCAGCCATCCGTGGCGTCATCTTGAATGCCCAGGGAATGCCATGCAGAAGGTCCCACATATAGATACGACCCAACGTAATTCTCGGCAACTCCTGTAATAGTAAGCGTGCTTGGCTCACCTGAAGCGTTTCCAATTCTGTCTTGAGCATAGACCTGAATGGTATCTCCCACACCTACACCAAGCCGTTTTGCAAGCTTCTCTGTAATTACTACCGAGTCTTCTCCAAGCTCTATTGCTTGACCAGAAAGGCGATTACGCAGGGTTACTAAACCGGTGAGGTCTTGAAGAGAATTGCTGGTCATAATAGTTGTTCTTGTCAGCGAGCCTGCCTTTTGTGTAGGTGACTCAAGAAGAACATTTTCTCTTGTTATGCGATGAATATTTGTGGCGCCCACTTGATTGAGCTGTGCATTAATCTGATCAGCTTCTTCCTCAGAAACATCGGAGGTCATTCCCACAATGTAGTCATAATGCGAGATAGCTGGCCATTGGTTATCAATGATGTCGCTAATAGAATCTCTAAGGCCAAAAGCCACTAATAAGAGTGCGGTACATCCAGCAATTCCCACCAGCGTCATAATCAAGCGTCGCTTATAGCGGACAAGGTTTCTGATTGTAACTTTCCACGAGAAAGACAATCTGGACCATAGAGGCTTAACGCGCTCAAGCAAAATCTTTGAGCCCGCTTTTGGAGCTTTTGGAAGCATGAGGCTAGAAGGCTCTTCTTTCAGTGAGGATAAGACGGCAGCCGTGGTTGAAAGAAGCGTGATGCCTATACCAGAAAGTCCTGAAAGTAGTGCACTATCTAGCTGAATAGGGTAAGGAGCTCCCCCATTTGGGATGGTGTAAATAGACCCGTAAGCAGAGACAATAACGCCTGGCAGCACCTGACTTAAACACGCTATGCCAATAACAGCACCTAAAAGCGAAGCAGACAAGGCATATAGCAGGTACTTTGCCGCAATCTGAACAGTTGAGTAGCCAAGCGCCTTATGAACGCCAATAAGCGTGCGCTCTTCAGATACCATGCGCGTCATGCTGGTAAGTGACACCAAAGCAGCCACCAAGAAGAACATCAGCGGGAACACATTGGCAATATCGTTGATACGCTCAGAGTCCGCTTGATACGCTGCAATGCCAATCTCTTTTGTGCGATCAAGTATATACACATCGGGCTCTTTGAGCTCGTCAATTTTCTTTTGAGCTTCATCAATTTTTGCCTGACCATCAGCAAGTTGCTTCTCAACCTCAGCGCGTTGCTCCTCAAGACTCCGTCTTCCCTCATTAGTCTGAGCTTCTGCACTTTGGAGGGCTGTTTGACCTGCGCTCAGGCGACTAAGCGACGCAGCAAGTTTTTCTTGAGCCGCAGCTAACTGATCTGCGGTAGCACTTCTCGCCTCACTCAAATCCTGACGCGCCTGAGCCACTTGTGACTCTGCCTCATGTAGTTGAGCCGTACGCTGATCTAGCTCTTCTCGCGCTGCTGCTAAAGCCTGCTGCTGGGAAGCCAGCTCTGCCTCCGCAGCGCTAATCTGCGCCTGTGTGGCGAGAAGAGCGTCCGCTTGCGAGGTTGGTAGACCTAAAGCACTGAGCTGCTGCTGTGCTTCTTCTAGTGTAGAAGCCGTAATTCCTTGCGCAGCAAGTCCCGAAAGAAACGCATCTCTACCCGCTTCAAACGCACTCTTTTGCTGTGTAAACGTTGCTTGTCCTGCATTAAAAGCGGCAAGGCCAGCCTGATACTGAGCCTCTCCTGCACTAAGCTCAGCTGTTCCCTGGGCTATCTGAGCCTCTGAAGCTGCAATCTGAGCTTCCGCATGGGCAAATTGCTGCTCAGCACGGTAGCGCGAAGCAGTAAGCTGCTGACGTCCTGCATCATATTGGCGCTGACCATCAGCCAGCTTTTGCTGCTGAGCGGAAATCTGTGCCTCTGCATCGTCCAGCTTCTTCTGGGCATCCCCTAGTTTATCTGCGGCCTCTTGTCTTGATTGCTCCAGCTTTTGACGAGCCTCATCAACCTGTGCTTGCGCGTCATCTTTGAGCTCTTGCAAACGAAGAGCAGCAAGTGACGGATTCATCTGTGCAATGCGTTCTGCAACGCTATCAACTGCACTCTGATACGCCGATGAGCCGCTCTTATACCTGGTAGCACCCTGAACCGTCAAATACACTTCGGTATAAGGGTCATCGTCTGCAAAAGCATCTTCAGTGACATACACAAACTGCTGCACAATGCCATTGCCTAACGATGTGGTGCCAAAATTGCTTACATACGGATAGGTTGGCGCATTTACAAAACCAACAACCGTGTACGAGCCGCCCTTTAAATGAACGCCGTTTGAAGTATCTGGCAGCTCAATCTGTTGACCAAGGCTGATATCAGCACGTTTCTTGGGATCAGCGCTCATTACGCACTCGTTAGGCCCTTGAGGAAGCCTTCCCTCAACAACTATTGGCTGGTTAAGCTCACCGGGTCTAAAAGAACTCACACGAGCAGTAGATTGCGATGACGTCAACGTAGCCATAACGTCTACCGTGCGAGAAGGCATAACCGCCTCAACGCCCTCAACTGATGCAAGGGCGGAAACGTCCTTCTCGCTTAATCCAAGTGTTGAGATGACGCGAAGGTCATAAAGATGCTGGTTTGCGTAAAACGTATGAGCCGCTTCTTGCATGTCAGGGCTTGCCATTTTGAGTCCCGCAAAGAAGCCGCAGCCCAACGCCACAATTCCTGCAATTGCAAGAAATCTGGCGAGAGACCCTTTGATGGTCCGAGTAATCTCGGTGAAAAGAGCGTGGGGCATAACTACCACTCAACGGTAAGTGCGTCAGCTGGGTGCTGATTAATTTCTACCGATTGAGCCTGACCCTCTTTAACGTGAATTACCCTATCGGCAATTTGAGTGAACGCAAAGTTGTGCGTAACAATAGCCACGGTCTTGTGCTGTTCTTTGCACATATCCTGCAAGAGCTTAAGAATTTGCTTTCCTGTTTTATAATCCAGCGCACCTGTTGGCTCATCGCAAAGCAAAAGACGCGGGTTCTTTGCCAAAGCACGCGCAATAGAAACACGTTGCTGTTCTCCACCAGAGAGTTGAGCTGGGAAGTTATCCATACGATGCACAAGGCCAACAGCTCGAAGTGCATCTTCTGGCTGCATGGGGTCAAGACAAATCTGAGAAGCAAGCTCAACGTTTTCTTTTGCAGTGAGATTAGGAACAAGATTGTAAAACTGGAAAACAAAGCCGATGTCGTGACGGCGATAGAGCGTTCTTTCTTTTTCTGAAAGCCCGCCAATTTCTTTTCCGTCTAAATAAATAGACCCGGAGGTACAGGTATCCATACCTCCGAGCATATTTAAGACAGTTGTTTTACCGGCACCTGATGGGCCAACAATTACGCAAAGCTCGCCCTCTTCTATGGAGAAATTCATGTCATGGACAGCGTGCACCTTGACGGAGCCCATGGTATACGTCTTTGTTACCTCTTTAAATTCAACAAAAGACATACGTTTCTCCTATGAAAAGAATCCTCCAAACAAGAAGAGAGTGCGTGAACAGCTACTCCTGTGGAGCCTCAGGTGCTGCTGGAGCTGCTGGAGCTGCAGGAGCTACTGTTGCCTCAGGTGCAACGGCTGTGACGGTTGCTTCTGGAGCAGGTGCTGCCGTAGCCTCTGCAGTTACGGGAACTACAGGAGCAACCTCTGCGCCCTCAGTTGCAAGAGGCATTGGAGTAACAACAACCTCTTCCTCCTCAAGATCAGCCTGACGCTGGTCAAACTCTTTTTTGGCACGAACCCAAATGAGAAGTGCAAGAAGAGCGGTAAAGAGCAGGAAGGTAACAATCATGACGTTAAGAATAAGGGTGGTGAAGTTCACTGCTTGGCTGATAGAAATCATCACAGAGAGCTCTGTAAGTGCGGAAGTTAAACCAACTACAGAGAGAATGGAAAGACCCCACCTAAGACGAGGACGGAAGCCCCTCAAAAGACCTGAAACCGCAGCAAAAAGGTAGCACAGGAAAATAATGTAGGTAATACGTGCAAGCATCAGAGAAATAGGGTTTGTCTGACGAGTTGCAAAGTTAAATACCGTATGGAAATAGCTGAGATACTGAACAGGTGCAACAAAATCAATGACAATAAAAATGAGAGCCGCAATTGCTGGGATGACAATTTTTGCTTTGGGGTTCATGAAACCTCCTCGATTTCTTTATACGACCTGTCTATTTTATCGTATAAACCTATGACCAGTGTGGTAAGTCATGAAAGTCTTTTATATGGTCTTGAGCTTCCTGTTCTCTTTCTGCCAAGGCTTCTCGTAAACCTTTCAGTGCATCAAAAGGCATAAATATTTTTGCCCTATTTGCTCGCGACATACGAGGGTGTCCGTAATGCATCTGAGCTGCAAACGCATCCTCTTTTGCGGTGGCTTCCGCTGGCGAGAAACCCTGTTTAGGCCTCATTGGTTTCTTCTCCACTACGGTGTCCTCCAATCTGAGCATTTCTCTGACGTGCCGTTGCTTCGGGGAGCAAGTCCATAGCTTTGAGCAAGGAGTTCTTACCAAACTTCTTCTTTATGGCATTGATAGTATCTTGACGCTGGCGCTCTCTTTCTAAAACGGTGTTGTCCTGGAAAAGCGATGTCTGAATACCCGAGCCCGTTTCTTCTTGAGTGTTTCCGAAGGTAAGGCCCACGCGATGCACACTTTCTGTAGGTAGTACGCGCTCGTCAAAGAAAGACAAAACTTCTGCCATAAGCTCATCTCTAGAGTTAGTAGGATAAGAGAGCTTCTTAGTACCGCTACTGGAAGGAATATGTCTTCTCCAGCTCCTATAATCTCCTGTTTGCCTCAGCTCTTCCATCTGGCTCTCTGTTGCCGAGTAGCCAATATAGATACCAATAGAAGAGCAAACGAGCTTTTGTGTTACAAGCTCTAAGGACAGCGCCTCAACCATCTCTTTAAAGATAAGACGAGCACCCTCTGTATCTCTGTTGTGATCAAAGACCTGTGCCGTTGAGACAGAATGACTTTGAGACTTATAGGCCTTAATATCTGCAATAGTAGTTGGTTCAATACCCCACGCATGATCAATAAGAATTTCTGCATCAACGCCAAATTCTTTATACAAAGGCTCTGTAGGAGCCATGGCAAGCTGCGCCATGGTGTGAATATTCATTGCCGCAAGACGCTTTTGAATACCTGCACCAATATGCCAAAAATCAGCCAAAGGTTTATGGTTCCAAAGTTTAAGCTTGTACGACTCTTCATCAAGCTCACCAAAGAAGTTGGGGCTGTGCTTTGCCGTAATATCAAGCGCAATTTTTGCGAGATACAAGTTTGGGCCCAAACCACAGGTAGCAGGAATACCCGTAGTTTTTGCTACGTCTGCACGGATTTTCTCGCCTAGCTCTCTTGCCGTGCATCCATAAAGCGATAAGTACGGTGTTACATCAATAAATGCCTCGTCAATGGAGTAGACATGGATGTCTTCTGGGGCAATGTATTTGAGGTACACCGAATAGACATCTGCAGAGCGCTCCACATACAAAGCCATGCGGGGAGGCGCCACCTCGTACGTAAGATTTTTGGGAATCTCAAAAACACGACAACGTCCAGGAACACCCAACGCACGAAGCGCCGGTGAAACCGCCAAACAAATTGTCTTTTCTGTCCTGGTAAGATCAGCCACAACAAGCTTGGCCTTCATGGGATCAAGGCCTCGCTCAACACACTCAACCGATGCGTAGAAACTCTTTAGGTCAATAACCAGGTACTGTTTTTGAGAAGGTGCCATGGCCTAAATAAGCACAATACCTTGAGAAACTTTTTCTGCCACGTCATTACCTACAAGATAACGGACAATCTCTAGGCCAAACTTAAGAGCGGTTCCTGCACCTTGGCTGGTAATGAAAGAGCCATCAACACAAACCGCATCTTGCGAAAGATTGGCGCCATTCTCTGAGAGAAAATACTGGAAACCTGGGTTGGAAGTGGCCTTCTTACCCGTAAGTAATCCGCGCTTAGCATAAATTGAAGGAGCTGCACAAATTGCGGCAAGCGCGCGACCATCTGCTGCAAACGCATCAACTGCCTGCATAAGTGGCTCACAAGCCTCAAGATTAGTGGTTCCGGGAAGACCACCAGGAAGCACCAACATGCTGTAATCATCAAACGAAACCTGACTGAGCAGCTTGTCTGTTAAAAAGGTAACCTGATGAGAAGAAGTCACACTCAAAGAATCAGATATAGACACTTTGTCACAGGGAATACCTGCACGATACAGGACATCAACAACGCTCAGTCCCTCAATCTCTTCACAACCATCAGCAAAAAAGACAGCAACGCGCTTGTCAGTATATGGTGTAAACATCTGACTCCCTTCTCGACTAAAATTAGTACAAGTGTACGCCTTTTTACACAAAAATGGACACTCAAGTTTGTACTTGAGTGTCCAAAATTTTACCCAGTTAAACTGTTGCAGAAAGTACCTGCCAAGCCCTCTATAACCTGGCGAGAAACCCTACTCCTCGTTAATGCCCTCGTTAATAGCCTGAGCGATAGCTTCCTGATCATTAGAGCCACGAAGGAAGGACTTAAACTCATCTCTCATCAGAAGAACAGCGGTCTTAGAAAGAAGCTTGATGTGAGTGGTGCCAGCCTCTCCATCTGGGACAAGCAGTGCAATAGCAACATCAACGGGCTTCTCGTCAAAAGAAGGCCACTCAAGAGGGGTGTTGTTCTTGAAGACAAAGACAGCTGCGTCCTTGATAGCCGCGTCTTTTGCGTGAGGAACTGCAAAGCCGTCAGTCATGCCGGTCTCACCCATCTCCTCGCGAGCTAGGAAAGCGTTGTAAACAGCGTCTGCATTATCAGTTACGCCAGCCTCCTGAGCCTTATTGGCAATAAAACGCAGGACATCATTACGGCTCGCTGCGTTCTGGTTTACAAAAACATTGTCTGCCTTAACAAAACCGCTCATGAATCTTCCTTCCGTATGTTTGAGCTTTGTGGCTCAGTAACTTCGTATGTAGTAATAATACCCGCAATGAAACAAAATTTGCCTTGAAAAACTTTACTTTAGAGCCATCCTCAGAATCTGCTGAACATCTGCTGTTTTAAGTTGCATAAAGTTGCCTGCATGGTCTCCACCGCGAGCGTCAATAGTGCCCTCAGCCATCTGAAGAATATCCTCTTCAGAAGGGGCAACTCCAAGCTCAGCAAGGGAGGTTGGCATACCAATTGCATGACACCACTGATTCCACGCCTCAATTCCTGCAAGGCCTGTAACGACAGGATTATGGAAGTTGTTTTGAACTCCAAAAACATTGACGGCAAACTGCGCAAAGCGCTCTGGATCTTGGACCATAACGTAGCGGGCCCAACTTGCCCAAATAGCCGTGAGTCCAGCACCATGAGCTACGTCATACTTTGCACTGAGCTCATGCTCAATTGCATGAGAGGCAAAATCGCTTACGCGACCTGTACCGGTAAGTCCGCAGTGAGAAAGCGATGAGGCCCAGAGCAAATCTGCTCGTGCAGCATAGTTTTCTGGTTCTTTAATGGCAACCAGAACAGCTTCTTTTACGGTACGCAAGAGTCCCTCGGCAAGCTCGTCGGTGAGTGCCACGTCCTTCTCGAGCGTAAAGTAGCGCTCCATGGTGTGCATCATGATATCTGCGCCCGTTGATGCTGTCTGATAAGCGCTCACAGAGTAAGTGAGCTCTGGATTCATGATGGCAAAGCAAGGACGACCGCACTGATGGTGATAAGAACGTTTAAGCACGCGACCATCGGCCAGCGTAATGTTCATGACAGAAGAATCTGAGGTCTCAGAGCCAGTTCCTGCGATAGTGGAGATGACACCAATAGGAGCTGCCTTTGAAACACTGACCTTATGCAAATAGAGGTCTTCAAGAGAAACATCATTGGCTAAGCCGTATGCAATAGCCTTAGCAGAATCCATGACAGATCCGCCACCGATAGCCAAAATGAAGTCAACACCCTCGCGTTTACCCAGCTCTACAGCTTCTTCTGCAAGCTCTAAACGAGGGTTAGGAACAACTCCACCACAGTCAACATACGTAATTCCGGCATCGCTTAAAAGCTGGTGAATCTGGTCAAGCAAGCCGCTCTTTACCACATGATTGCCACCAAAATGCACTAGCACCTTGCTGCCTCCGTGAGCAGAGACAAGCTCTGCCGCACGAAGCTGAGTATCTTTTCCAAAAACCACCTGAGTAGGTACAACGTACTCAAAATTAACCATAACTAAAGACCTTTCTTACCTACTCGAGCAACATCTTAAGCGCGAGGTTCTTCTCCCCACCAGAATGTTGCAACAGTTCCAGGACCAGTATGAACACCAATAGTTGCGCCAATGGTAAAGATGTTGATATCACCGGTCTGTGGAAGCTTTTCTTGAATAAGCTCTTTGACAGCCTGAGCATCAGAGGCGCACTCAGAGTTAGAGATAAACACTTTACGTGTGTAAGAACTGCCCTGCTCTACAGTTTGAGTCATAATCTCGACAACGCGAGCAATTGCCTTCTTTTTGCCACGCGCCTTCTCTTTAACAGCCAAAGAACCGTCGGCCTCGATATCCATAACAGGACAAATGTTAAGCATGCCGCCAAGCAGGCCAGCGGTCTTGGAAATGCGACCACCACGGACAAAGAAGGTCAAGTCTGTTGAGAAGAACCATCCATACACACGGTGACGAGCCTCTTTAGCCCATGCAACTGCCTCGTCAAAAGACAGGCCCTCGTCGCGCTTATCGGCAAGACCGTCTACCAAGAGACCATAGCCAGAAGATGCCTGCAAAGAGTCAACGACCTCAATCTTTCTGTCTGGGAACTCCTGCTCAATTTCTACCTTTGCCTGGCAAGCAGACTCATACGTTCCAGAAACGCCAGAACTCAACGAAACATGAAGAACGTCTTTGCCCTCCTCAAGGAAAGGACGCCAGAAAGCCATGTACTCACCAATTGATACCTGTGAAGTACGGCACTCAGCGCCTGCAAGCATCTTTTTATAGAGGTCAGCTGGTGAATTAGTGCGACCAAAGTCATCCTTGCACTGAACACCATCAAGCTCGTAGTTGAAATATACGTATTTCACATCACGTGACTGAAGGTACTTCTCACTTACATCGGCCGTAGAGCAACAGGTCAGAACGTAGTTGGACATACGAGTCTCCTTGAAATATCTTCTTGCATAAAACAATCGCACACACTTATTTTTCTTGCAGATGTGAGTATACTTCTAATCTCATTTTTATGCTGCTTGTGGGGCGCTTCAAGTGCAAAATCACGTATACTTGCACGCGTTTGATTTTCTCAAATCACTACCTATACCTTAACTTTTACCTTCGACGGGAATGGATAGCGCGTGGCATCATCAGATCTTTCTACTAGAAACTCTTCCGGACTCACACTAGATACTTCTTCTACGCTTGTATGGAAGTTTGCCCTTCTTATCTGCGCGCTTATCTGGGGTGGGTCATTTGTTGTTATCAAGGATGCAATTAGTTACATCTCGGCAGCCTGGCTTATGACCTTACGTTTTGTTATTGCTGTAGGTATTGTTGCCATCATCTTTAGAAAAAATCTCAAAGAGCACTTAGATTTCACGCATATCAAATACGGTGTGCTTTTAGGTGTTCTCAACGGTTTAGGATACCTGTTCCAAAACATGGCACTTGCCTATACAACCGCTGGTAAAGCAGCCTTTATTGCATCAATTTATTGCGCGATGATCCCGTTTGTAAACTGGCTCATTGCCAAGAAAAAGCCTCATGGAACCAGTATTTTTGCAGCCTTTTTATGCGTGGCTGGCATTGGCCTTATCTCGCTGGGCACTGATTTCTCGTTCTCGTTTGGCTTGGGCGAGCAGATGACATTGCTCTCAGCCATTATTTTTGCTTTTGACTTTGTGCTTATTGCCGAGCTTGCTCACAAATACGACATCATCACGCTTACGGTGGTGCAGCTTGGCGTGAGTGCTCTTCCCTGCCTTGTCTACGCCCTTTGCTTTGAGACCGTTCCTCAGTTTGCGACATTGTCCACAAATGCCTGGCTTGCCCTGGCCTACATCACTCTCATTGCTACCGCACTGACCGGTGTTTTGCAGAATCGTGCGCAGAAGTCAGTTGCTCCTGTTCAGGCTTCACTGATTATCTCTCTGGACAGTATTTTTGCAGCAGTTTTTGGCGTCATCTTCCTTGCCGAGGTTATTACCCCCACAATCTTCCTGGGCTTTATTGTTATCTTTGTTGCAATCTTTATCAGCGAGGTTGGCGAGAAACCCGCAGAGCCCCAAACCGCTTCAGAAAGCTAAGGCTCTCTCCATAAAACGTACCTAAGAAAAAAGCCCGCAGACGCGGGCTTTTTATTGCGATAAGCAGCTTTTACATCTCACGAGAACTCAGCATAGGTCCGTCGGACCAAAGGGTAATCTCTCCTGAGGTCAGTGTTTTAGGAACATCAATAAGACGCTGGTTGGAAGAGCCTCTAAAACGCAAGGTAATATCGTGGAGACTCTGAACCCATGGACCGTCCACCAGTACATCAATACAAGACAGAATGCGGTCAGTGTACTCTGTGTGCCACTTTCCCTCGGTCAGCTGATCCCAGGTGTGACCCGAATACATCCAAATGCTCTTTTGTGGGTAGGTAGCTCTGACCTTCTCGACAAACTCAACAAGACCTTCTTGGTTTTCTGGCTCAAAAGGCTCTCCACCAAGAATGGAAAGACCGTTGATATAGACAGGTGCAAGAGAGTCAATAATCTCTTGCTCAACTTCTGGAGTAAACTCTCCGCCGCTCTTGAAATCCCACGCCTCGTAATTAAAGCAGCCTTCACAGTGCAGACGGCAGCCTGAAACAAACAGAGTTGTTCTTACGCCAACACCATTTGCAATATCTGAAAACTTAATATTTGAATAGTTCATACATAACCTTTGATGGGTAACTTCCACATATTGTGGATGTTACCTGATAGAGATAATAAAAACGAGCAGAAGGGCCAAGGCGCTCTTCTGCTCGTTTGTCTAGTACTTAAAACTTAGAGGTGAAGGACGCGGTCCTTGATCTCCTGGGTACGGCCCTGGTTCCAGAACTGGGTACCAATGTAGCCGCAGGTACGACGAGCAACATTCATCTTGGTCTGGTCACGGTTGCCGCAGTGTGGGCACTCCCAAACCAGCTTACCGTCCTCCTCGACAATATGAATCTCACCGTCATAACCGCACTCCTGGCAGAAGTCAGACTTGGTGTTGAGCTCTGCGTACATGATGTGGTCGTAGATGAACTGCATAACGCTGAGAACAGCCTCGATGTTGTCCTGCATATTAGGAACCTCAACGTAAGAGATTGCTCCACCTGGGGAAAGACGCTGGAACTCAGACTCAAACTGAAGCTTCTGGAATGCGTCAATCTCTTCTGCAACGTGGACGTGGTAGCTGTTGGTGATGTAGCCCTTATCAGTGATGCCAGGGATAACACCAAAGCGACGCTGAAGTGCCTTAGCAAACTTGTAGGTAGTGGACTCAAGAGGGGTTCCGTAGAGGGAGTAATCGATATCCTCTGCTTCCTTCCACTCGGTGCACTTATCGTTCATGTGCTGCATAACCTGGAGAGCAAATGGAGTTGCCTCTTTATCGGTGTGGCTGTGACCAGTCATAGCCTTAACACACTCGTACAGACCTGCATAACCAAGGGAGATGGTGGAGTATCCGCCGTAAAGCAGAGGATCGATAACCTCACCCTTGTCCAGACGAGCAAGTGCGCCGTACTGCCAAAGGATAGGAGCAGCGTCAGACAGAGTGCCCTTCAGACGATCGTGGCGAGCACGAAGTGCGCGGTGGCAAAGCTCAAGACGCTCATCAAAGATCTTCCAGAACTTGTCCATATCGCGACCAGCAGAAAGAGCAACATCAGGAAGGTTGATGGTTACAACACCCTGGTTGAAGCGGCCATAGTACTTAGGCTTGTTTGGCTCATAGTTCTTAGCGCGAGCAACGTTGTTGAAGCCATTGCCAGAACGGTCTGGAGTCAGGAAGGAACGGCAGCCCATGCACGTAAAGGTATCGCCCTCGCCTTCCTTCTCGCCCTTAGAAAGCTTGTACTCCTTCATCTTCTTCTCAGAGATGTAGTCAGGAACAAGGCGGCGAGCGGTGCACTTTGCAGCCATCTGAGTGAGGTAGTAGTACTTGGAATCCTCGTAAACGTTGTCCTCTTCAAGAACGTAGATGAGCTTAGGGAATGCAGGAGTAATCCAGACACCCTCCTCGTTCTTTACGCCCTGATAACGCTGACGGAGCATCTCCTCAATGATGAGTGCAAGGTCCTGCTTCTCCTGCTCATTCTTTGCCTCGTTGAGGTACATGAAGACAGTAATGAAAGGAGCCTGGCCGTTGGTGGTCATCAAAGTGACAACCTGGTACTGAATGGTCTGAACGCCACGAGAAACCTCATCACGAAGGCGCTTCTCAACCATCTCGTTGAGCTGCTCAGCAGAGAGCTCAACACCGACGGAGTTCATCTCCTCCATAACGGTCTTGCGAATCTTCTTACGAGAGACATCAACAAAAGGAGCAAGGTGAGCCAAGGAGATGGACTGACCACCGTACTGGCAGGATGCTACCTGAGCAATGATCTGAGTTGCAATGTTGCATGCAGTGGAGAAGCTGTGTGGGCGCTCAATCAGAGTACCGGAGATAACAGTGCCGTTCTGCAGCATGTCATCAAGGTTGATGAGGTCACAGTTGTGCATGTGCTGTGCAAAGTAATCGGAATCGTGGAAGTGGATGAGACCCTCGTTGTGAGCAGCAACAATGTCCTCTGGAAGGAGCTCACGCTGAACGAGGTCCTTAGAAACCTCGCCAGCCATGTAGTCACGCTGAACGGAAACAACGGTAGGGTTCTTGTTGGAGTTCTCCTGCTTGACTTCCTCGTTGTTGCACTCAATCAGAGACAGAATCTTGTCATCGGTGGTGTTCTTGTGACGCTTCTGGTTCTGGATGTAGCGGTAAATGATGTACTTACGAGCAACCTCAAAGCGGTCAAGAGCCATGAGCTGATCCTCGACAAGGTCCTGGACCTCCTCGACGGTAACGGTGTGTCCAGCCTTCTCACACTCATCGGTAACGTTGAGGGAAGCAAACTGAATCTCACGCTCAGTCAGGCGCTGATCCTCAGGAACCTCTGCGTTAGCCTTAGCGATTGCGTTAACAATCTTCTCTACCTCGAAGGTGACCTCTGAGCCATTGCGCTTGATAATCTTCATGTGCAAACTCCTTGAACAAACGTTGGTGAAAGCAACGCTTTCATGCGTGTTTAATTGGATTATCACTGCGGTTCCTAAGCTTTTGCCTAAGCGAAGTGGTTGGGAACCCGCTTGTGTGATGGGAACTACTATGCCACAACTTATAGTGTTTGGGTTCGAGAACTATAACAATATATTGTGAAATTTCCACACGAATACAAAATTATGTATTGACACGTTGCGGCAACCAATATCTCTGCAGGTAGAAAATTAGCTAGAAAATTCGCTAATTACAAAATTTATTAATGGTCAAAAAATAATTCGATTTTTTGTAAGTAGGCATTCGTCGCCTTTCACAAATGCGCCACAATTCGCCCTTCGGTGCTCACTTTTGTTGAGCATTAGGCAACAAAAAAGCCGACACAAAATGTCGGCTCTGAGTCTTACTCAAGTGGAGGCTGCGGACGCCAGGTTGCATCTTTATAGATAAGGCGTGCATCTTTCCAGCCCTTAATAAGGCGAGAAAGACCAGACGAGAAGTGCGCTCTATCTACCAAAATGAGTCGAATAATCTCTTTTGCAAAGGTCAGCGCAGTGCCAACGCCAAAGAGCACAGGATTGTAATCACCATGAACCTGGAAGTAACGAGCAATATAGCCGCGGTTACGTGTGATGTAATAGCGCGTCATATCAGAAGTTGAATTAAGCTGGCGCACAGAACCAATGCTCTGACCAGGAACTTCTCGACATCTTGAAAGAACAAAGTCTGGAATCAAAATAGGCTGCGTTACCTTGCTGGCCAAATAGCCGTACAGAGCATCGTCCCAGTAGATAAAGAAACGCGCATCAGGCAGGCCAATCTTCTGCACTACAGAGCGCTTAAAGCAGGCGCCCTCAAAGCACATCACATTGCACTTGCGGTACGCAACACCATCAAAACCGGCCTTTGCCAGCGGATTATAGATGCCCAAAGCGGTACTAAAACGATACTGCCAGAAGAAAGGACCACCATCAAAGTCGTAGCGCTGGCCCTGGATGACCTCAGCCTTGTCTGACCATGCGTCAAGCTTATCAAGACCGTCAGGCAGTACGGCTACGTCATCGTCCATAACCCAGAACCACTCAGCGCCCAGCTCATAGCCTACGCGCACACCCTCAGAGAAGCCGCCGGAACCGCCGGTGTTTTGCTCCATAGGCACATAGCACACGCGATTGGTTCCTCCGTGAACATCAGGATCTGTAGTGGTTTCTCCCCACAAGGTTTTGACCTTCTCGGAAAAGTCAGACACAAGTGAGGCTGTTTCGGGGGAGTTCTCGTTATCCACAACAATGATGCGCCATGGTGCCTGCGTAAGCTGCGTAATGGAATTGAGCAGGTTAGAGAGCAGTTCCTGGCGTTTGAAGGTAACTATAACAAGAGCAGTGCGCTTCATATTTCCCCAAAATGTGACTTCATGAGTGGGTTAGTGCCTCTATAGTATAGAGCAGCAAACAAAAGGAGTTTAGATGAGTCACACGCAAAACCACCAACCCTTGGTTTCTCTTGTTGTGCCTATATATAACGTTGCGGACTATCTGGAGCAGTGTCTGGCAAGCATTCAATCGCAGAGCTACACCAACCTGGAGATTATCTGCTTAAACGATGGCTCAACTGACTCGTCTTTAGCTCTTTTGGAAGCTTACGCTGCCCGTGATGGACGCCTTGTCATCATAGACAAAGAAAACGAAGGCTACGGAAAAACATGTAATCGTGGTATTTCCGCAGCTCATGGCACATGGGTAGGAATTGTTGAGCCTGACGATTACCTTGAGCCAACTATGGTTCAAGAACTTGTTGATCTTATCCAAGCAAACGGCGGAGAAGACCAGGTAGATATTGCGCGCTCAGCCTATTGGCGCGTGTTTGACAATCAGAAAAACGGTCGAGCAGGAGTAAAAGCACAGGTAAAGAATGGCGCTGGTCTTACCGAGCGCAGGATTCCCTGCGCTTATAAGGGCCGCGTCAAGCCCAAGCAGCAGCCTTGTTCTGTTGACCAGATGGCTCAGCTTCTGTTGCATCACCCCGCCATTTGGACAGCACTCTATCGCAAAGAATTCTTGACCCAGAACAACATCAGCTTCAAAGAAGTCCCTGGTGCAGGCTGGGTAGACAACCCCTTCCTTATTGCCTCACATTGCTGTGGAGCCCGCTTGGTGTACACAGACTCAGCGCTTTACAACTATCGCGAGAATGGCTATGCAGAAGCCGCCACCTTTGCGCAGCGTCAGCCCAAAATTCCGCTTGAGCGTTGGAATGACATGATGGATGTTGTGGACGCACGCAACATCACCTCAGACGTAGTGCTCAACGCGCTCACGCTGCGCGGCATCAACTACGCACTGCTTACAAAAGACGCACTTATCTGGCGAGAAGAACATGATGATGCAGGTCAGATTGACTCAGAAGTGCGCGATCTTCTCGCCAAGAGCTTTGAGCGCATGGACGCAAAGCGCGTGTTTGAAAACCCTGCAATCTCGAGCACCGGTAAGGCACTCTTTGCGCAGGTACGCGGTATTGCTTTGCCTAAAGATGACAAGTTTTCCCGCTATGCATATCTAGCCAAAGAGGGATTC
Organism: uncultured Atopobium sp.; assembly: GCA_963509815.1. GTDB lineage: Bacteria > Actinomycetota > Coriobacteriia > Coriobacteriales > Atopobiaceae > Lancefieldella. The sequence continues at coordinate 36,428 of CAUPCM010000005.1, forward strand.
TTCCGCGTCAAAAATGACGGCATAGCACAGACGTTTAAATCGCTCATGGACAGGCGTTAAAGCCGGCGACATCAAGCGGTCAAATACCGGCCAATCTTACACAAAGTTACTTACGCAAGTGGTATGCGCATAAAGCGTGCGTACCATACAGCTCTTCGTGCATAGGCATAGCGTGCCTGCACTGTGGTAGACAAAATGGCACCAAGCAAAGCGCGAGCAACCAATCGCGGAGAAGTTGCTTCAGTAACAATAAGATGAGCTACAGGATTAGAAAGAATCTTAACAATCAGATTTTCTTTTTCCTCATGGCTAAGCTGGGATTCTCCGTTAAAAACGGGATACATGTTTTTAAGAAGCTTGCTGATCAGATAACGACTAATCAACTTTTGAACTTTCTTGGAGTTTGCAAAGCCAAGATGCTTGGCAAGAGCACCAAGTGCCTGACGCTCTTGGGTAAGTTTATCCATAGCGGCAGTAATAGTTTCTTCTTTCTTAGAAGAATCTGCTGGTACATCAACAAAAATTGCTTTTGGGGCGTACGTAACATGTTTTGCAATCTCAAAGCAATAGCCAACAAAATTGCACTCGCCATCAGTTTCTGGCTCATGCTTAATCTCGGTCAGAATACGTGTTGAGCACAGCTTTCCGCTCATAGACGTCAAATAAGGAAGCTGCGATTCCTCAAATACCTGCAACAATGTAGAGGCTTTTGCACCAAAAGCTTTTTTGCATTCCATAGGCGCATTGGCGGTTTTCATGTGCGCAATAACAATATCTGCTGCTTTAGGTGAACCAACAGGACCCAAAGCGGTAGCTGCAGAATAAAGCTCCTGTAAAACGTGGGAATTAAACCTATAAGAAGGCTCAGTGGTAAGCGTATAGGCTCCGCGAGCACGACCCTGAGCAATCTCAAGTGCAACAAAATGGCTAATGCCCGATTGGCACAAGACATCTAAACGAGGCTCTTGATTGGCAAGGTTATCTAACATGCGAGCAATCTGGGGATCGGAACTGTTGTCAACGATGATGAGCTCCCAATGAGGGTATGTCTGCTCTTGAAGTTGCCTAATTACCGTTCTAATAGCATCAGCATCATTATCAGCGGCCATGAGAACTGAAATCATATGTGGATTGTATGAGCGCTCGTGCATTCCACATCCCCCAAACTGGTCCTAAATTTTAGATACCAGTTTACCTATAAAAAGTGAATTAAAAAGACATTTTTATTCTATCAAAATCTCTCCACATAACGTGTTTAACTGCTATTATGTGGACATCTGACCTGTTTTGTAGGAGCGGCGCTACACACAACGCCCATAACGTCTATACGAGCATGCCAACAAGCTTTCCTAAGGCCGTAGCGTCAACGGTAGTGCCACTTGAGCCTTCAACAACAGGAGCTTCATCATGCTCAAGATTAGACACGCCAATTGGCTGCACAATCTCTACAAGCTCAAGAAGCTGATTGGGCTTCATATCGGTAATCATTGAAGACAACAAACTAGAAGCATTGCTTACCAGTGAACGAGCGCCCGAACCAGAAAGTGCCGAGATTTTCTCCCACACATCATCTGTGGCAATGATAACGTGCGTAATCTTGATGTTGGTGACAGAAGCAAGTGCGCTAACAAAAGCGCTCTGACCGTCATCTTTGTAAATATCTGCCAGTGTTTTAGCGTTTGAGTCTACTTCTGCATACACATCAGTAGGAATAGACACTATATGGCCGGTTCCCTGCGTGCGATCAATGACCAAAAGCTGTACAGACTGAAGCGTCGACTCCCCTGCCTTAAGCGAATTTGTGCTGATAACGGCATAGGTAAGAAAGTCATCATCAGATTGTGTAGTGCCATCCGGATTGCCTGAAACACTTTGGCTCTTTACAGCCTTGTTAAGCCCATGATCTCCCAAGTGAGACTCAAGCTGCGCGCGATCCCAAAGAGTTACAACAACAATGCCTACAAGAACAGCAACAATGGCAACAACAGCAAGGCCAATCACGTTGGTATAGGGATTCTCACGCGGAACATCGCTGCGCTCAAATCTTTCTCTTTTCCTAAACATACTGGCTCCCTGCCTACTGTTCATCAGTTCTGCAAGAGCTCCTAAAAAAGACGCTCTCTTCTATGATGCTATTTCTTTGCGAGGGAAACCACCGCACACAATACAAGTGGTAGAAAAGACTTCGTAAACGGCGCGAGAAGACCGATGGAGCTGGATTGGCACACAGAAACTACGACGCAATCAAGGAACCGAAAGCGCTACCAGGGTTGCAAAACACCCTCTGGATAGCGAACGCTCACAAACGTGAGGCCCTGAGCAGGTGCACAACTGCCAGCAGCAATTCTATTCTGAGCAGCTAGAACCTCGTCGATCCACTCAACAGGCCTGTGACCTCGGCCAATCTCAACCAGTGTGCCCACAATCGTGCGCACCATGTTATGCAAGAAGGCGTTACCCGTAATATCAACTGCAATGAGTTTCTCGCCAGCCTCTTCAATTTCTTCAACGGTAAGGCGCTCCACAAAACGATGCGTTGGCTTACCCTCGGCAGAAATTGCCTTGCAGAAGCTCTTGAAATCGTGCTCTCCCACCAGCGCCTGCGCCGCCTTGTCCATAAGCTCTGCGTCCAAGTGACCGTTGTACCACCACACGTGGTCCCAGCCCAGCACGGGACGAGCGCTATCTGCACAAATGCGATAGCGGTACGAGCGAGCCTGGGCATCAAAGCGTGCCGAGAAACCCTGTGGGGCACGGAAGAGTTGTCGGATAGAGATGTCATCGTCGGTCAGAGCGGTGAGCGAGCGGACGAGTTTCTCGCCAGACAGCGCCAGCTCAGCACCGTACACAGGAAAGCTCACGTACTGGGCCTGGGCGTGCACGCCGGCGTCGGTTCTGCCCGCGCAGGTGAGCTCGACCTCTCTGCGCAAAACGGTCTCAAGCGCGCGGCGAAGGTCGCCTGCCACGGTGCGCTGGGTGGGTTGCTCGGCAAAGCCGCAGAATGCAGCGCCGCGATAACCTAGCTGGATGACAAGTGTAGCTTCAGACTCAGCAGAGGCGTCAGCGAGAGTCTCAGCAGCTGATAGCCCAGCAGAAGACTCCTCGGATGCATAAACGCTGCAGTTTGATGCATTGTTCTGTGACGTTTCTGAGTTCATGAAGCTCCCTGAAAAAGACTTTTGGCACAACAAAGTGATTGTATCGTAGGCTCAAAGAAAGCGCACACTACGCGACAACAAACGCCAGCGCTACAACGTTGCAAGACCGCTACAGCATTGTTGGACCACTACAGCGTTACAAGACCAAAGCACACGGCAGTCCAGAGCAGAAGCACAACCCAGTCTACAAGCTGCATTTTTGCGGAAATGCGTGTACGTTTTGCGGCGCCAAGACAGCGATCCGTCATAGTTTGCGCCATCTGATCAGCTCGTTGAAAGAGCGATACGGTGAGCGGCACCAGAAGCGTAAACCATTTTTTGATTCGCTCAACAATACTGCCTGATTCAAAATTAAACCCTCGAGCCCTTTGAGCTGACCTAATTCTGTCGAGTTCTTCTAAGGTAAGCGGAATTGCCCTCAGCGCAATTGAAAGCACAATGCTCAAACCATCAACGTCAACACGAATAAGGCGCAGAGGCAGCAACAGTACAGAAAAGCCATCAGCAAGCTGCGTAGGTGTAGTTGTTGATGCTACTGATAAAACCAGTGCTAAGGCAAGCAACACGCGGGCAATAGCCACGGTGCTTCTGTAAAATCCCGCCACAGAAAGACCAACTGATCCGGAGAAAATGATATCGGGATGTCCAATAAACACCAGCGTATTGGCTACAAATGATATAAGCAAAATGAATGCCGCAGGCTTTGCTACGCGCAAAAACTCTGGCAAGCTTACACGAGCACTCCACAAAAGGCTTACGCAAATCAAAGCAAATACCACAAAAGCGAGTGGTTCTTGTACTAAGAAGAGAGCAACAATACCCACAAAAGTGGCAACGATTTTTGTCTGCGCTGTCAATGAAGCAAGCGAGAAGTGCTTAAGCAGAGCACAGGGGCACTTAGACATGGCAGGCCTCCAAAAGCTCATGCAATACGCTTACAAACAGTGGGCAATCAAGCTGCGCAGCCTCGTAAATCTCTGGGGTTGTCTGTGCTTCTTGCACATTGACGTCTGCAACAACACAGCCCTTCTCGAGAAACACTACTCTGTCAGCAAAAGGAAGCCATTCGCTTACATCATGGGTGATTGCAAGAACCGCTTTGCCCTCGTTTGCCAGCTCGCGAGCAAGATGCAGCACCTGCGAGCGCGCCTCGCCATCAAGTCCAGACGTTGCCTCATCAAACACCACCGCGTACGTTGCGCAGGCCAGTGTTCCTGCAAGCGCCGCGCGACGAGCCTGGCCACCAGAAAGCGTCAACGGAGACGCATCCATGACCTGCTGGTCAAGCCCCACACGTGCTGCCGCATACGCGACAAGCGCTTCAACATCGTCTGGCGAGAAACCCTTGTTAGTTGGACCAAACGCAATATCTTCAGCAACACTTTGGGCAAAAAGTTGATCCTGAGGACGCTGAAAACACATGCCGACATCTCCAGGACGCACCAGTCGCGCATCGATTGTTGCGTGCCCGGTATCAGCCTCTATGAGGCCAGCGGCTATGCGGGCGCAGGTTGTTTTTCCAGAGCCAGAAGCGCCTACCAGAACAACAAGCTCCCCTGTGGCAGATAGTGTTACGTCATGCAGAACGGGCCTGTCAAACGCGTGAGACACGCCACAAACTACCAGCTCGTGTTCCTCGCCAAGAGCTTGAATTCCGTCATAGTTGCTTGCTCGCACCACCTTAAGGGCACGCTGATACACAAGGGTATCCAAAGCATCAAACGCAAGGTTGTTCTGAACAAGAAACGCAACAAACTTTGATGCGTTAAAAGGCACATCAAACTCATAGCCAGCCTGTGCAGCAACATGCGCTGTTGCTGTGAGTGCATCATCGAAACCAGCGTTTGCGATTGCGTTTGCATCCAAGAGAAACTCTGTGGGAGTTCCCGACCAAACTAGCTGGCCTTTCTCCAAAACAAGAACCCGGTCAGCCCCGGGAAGAGACTCAAATGAATGAGAAATCTCAAGCACACCCATCCCGTTTGCAACAAGGGTATTTACCAGGTTAGAAAGGTGATTTCTGAATCGAGTATCAAGCTGCGCAAACGCCTCATCAAGCACCAGATAACGTGGTTGCACTGAAAGCGCTGCTGCAATAGAAACAAGCTGCTGTTGGCCTCCAGAAAGCGTATGGGTAGGCGCATCAATCAAATCGGCAATGCCACAAAGCTCCAGTGTTTGAGTAACGCGAGAAACTATCTCTTCTTTTGGCAAACCAAGATTAGCAGGGCTAAAGGCAACTTCATCAAAGACAGTTGCACAAACAAGCTGCGCTGTTGGATCTTGACGAACCATTCCCACAACGGAAGAAATCTGAGTAGACGGCACTACAGCAACTGAATTACCGTCTACTAAAACCTCTCCGGATAGAGGAAAAAGTGATGCATTACAAAGATTTGCAAGCGTTGACTTGCCTGAACCATTGTGGCCAAGCACAACTGTTCTAGAGCCCGGCTTTAGGGTAAATGAAACGTTATCAAGGGTTAGTGCCATTGGGTGCGGAGATTGGCCCTCAGTGGCTCCTATGGCATCTTTAGAAGCAGAGTCAGTCAAAGATTGTGCTGCAGCTGACGTACCGTATGCGAAAGATACGTTTTTGAACTCAATCATGACAACCCTCCTTCATTTGAAAAAGAGGTCCCAGCAAAAAGCCAGGACCTCTTCGGATTCACTTTGACAGAAGTTACTCTGCAGCCTCTTCGGTCTGCTCGGTCTCCTCTGCTGGAGCCTCGGTCTCCTCTTCCTTTACAGGAGCAGGAGCAACCTTGGTAGCCTTAGCCTTCTTGTTAGAAGCCTTTGGCTGAACTGGCTCGGTAACGAGCTCAAGGATAACAACCTCAGAAGCATCGCCCTTACGAGGACCAAGCTTCATGATACGGGTGTAGCCGCCGTTGCGGTCAGCCCACATACCCTGAGCAGCCTTGTCAAATACCTCACGGACAAGCTCTGCGTTACCAACCTTGGCCATAGCAAGACGACGAGCGTGAAGGTCGCCGCGCTTTGCCCAAGTGATGACCTTGTCGACCTCGCCGCGAACTGCCTTAGCGCGGACGTCAAGAGTCTTAATACGATCGTTAGTGAAAAGGGCTTGGATCAGGCTCTTCTTGATGGCCTTGGTGTGGCTAGCATCAGTACCAAGCTTCATGCCCCTCTTCTTATTGTGCCTCATAATTTACATTCTCCTATGCGTGACAAGGCGCGACTAAGCCTTAAGGGACAGGCCCATGCTCTCGAGCTTTTCCTTGACTTCTTCAATAGACTTAACACCAAAGTTTCTGATGTTGAGAAGATCGTTCTCAGAGAAATCAACGAGCTGACGGACAGAGTGAATTCCTGCACGCTTGAGGCAGTTGTAAGAACGGACGGAAAGGTCCAAATCCTCAACCTGCTTCTCAAGCTCGGAATCGTCCTCGACGTCTGCCTTAGCAAAAATCGAAGCCTCTTCCTGAGTCTCGTCAAAATCAGTAAGTCCCATGAATGCGCTCATGTGCTGGTTAATGATGTTTGCAGCCTCAACGACAGCCTCGCGAGGGCTGATTGCACCATTGGTCTCAACCTCAAGCACCAGACGATCATAGTCGGTGTGACGGCCAACACGGCAAGGCTCAACAGCCTTAGCGCAGCGGCGAACTGGCGAGAAGATCGAGTCAACGTGAATGAATCCAATTGGATCGCTCTCACGCTCGTTATCCTCACCGGAAACATAACCGCGACCATTACCAAGGCGAAGTCTCATGGAAAGATGAGCTCCCTCAGCAAGAGTGCAAATGTGCTGAGCTGGGTTAACCAGCTCGTAGCCCATAGGAACATCAAGATCAGCACCAGAGACTTTGCAAGGACCATCAACAGAGATGGAAGCCTCAGCCTCATCAGAGTTGTTGGTGTTGCGGAAAACTAGGCCCTTAACGTTCAGAACGATGTCAGTAACGTCCTCATAGACGCCTTCAACCGTAGTGAACTCATGCTGAACGCCATCAATCTGGATGGCCTCAACCGCAGCTCCCTCAAGAGAGGAAAGCAGTACGCGGCGGAGGGAGTTGCCAAGCGTGTCACCATAGCCACGCTCAAGCGGCTCTACGCTCACACGAGCGACGTTTGCGCCGATTTCATCTACCGACACGTTTGGTCGGATAAATTCGGACATTGCTACCTCCAAAACGGGTCGGGCTTACTTGGAGTAGAGCTCGACGATCAGCTGTGCGTCAATCTCAAGGTCGATCTGATCGCGGGTTGGAAGCTGAAGAACAGTGCCCTGCAGCTTCTCAATGTCAACCTCAAGCCATGCAGGAACTGCCATGTGCTCGGAGGAAATGAGAGCTTCCTTGATTGGAAGAAGATCCTTTGCCTTGGAAGCAACAGCGATAACATCGCCGCTCTTTACGCGATAAGAAGGAATGTCAACGCGCTGACCGTTAACGGTAATGTGACCGTGACGGACAGTCTGACGAGCCTCTTTACGTGTACGAGCAAAGCCAAGGCGGAAGATGACGTTATCAAGACGAGTCTCAAGGATGCTCATCAGGTTGTCACCAGTAATGCCTGGGTTCTTCTTAGCCATCTCATAGTAACCGTGGAACTGGTTCTCAAGGACGCCGTAAATGAACTTAGCCTTCTGCTTCTCACGGAGCTGCATACCGTACTCGCTCTCCTGGCGACGACGGCGACGTGGCTCACGGTTAGAAGTCTTATTGATCCCCATCACAACGGGATCGATGCCAAGCTGACGACATCTTTTAAGGACCGGGGTCCTATCAATTGCCATTTGCTTGTCCTTTCGTGCTAGTTGCGACGGCGCTTTTTAGGACGGCAGCCGTTGTGTGCAATAGGTGTCTTATCCTGAATACCCGAAACCTCGAGGCCTGCTGCCTGAAGGGAACGGATTGCGGTCTCGCGACCAGAGCCTGGGCCCTTAACAAAAACAGCTACCTTGTGGAGACCGTGCTCCATTGCTGCCTTTGCTGCTGCCTCTGCTGCAAGCTGTGCAGCAAAAGGAGTGGACTTACGAGAGCCCTTGAAGCCGACGGTACCACCGGACTGCCAGGAAATTACATTACCCTGGGGATCGGAAATAGAGACAATCGTGTTATTGAATGTGCTCTTGATGTGGGCCTGGCCCACTGCAATGTTTTTACGCTCGGAGCGGCGGACGCGTGTAGTGCGAGCGTTCTTTTTCTGTGCCATTAGCTACTCCTCGCCTACTTCTTCTTGCCGCCCACCTGACGCTTCTTACCCTTACGAGTACGAGCGTTAGTGTGGGTACGCTGACCGTGGACAGGGAGGCCCTTGCGGTGACGGAGGCCGCGGTAGCAGCCAATCTCCATCAGGCGGGCAACATTTTGACGCACCTCGCGGCGAAGATCGCCCTCGGTGGTGTAATTTGCGTCAATAAAGTCACGAATCTTGGTGACTTCTTCCTCTGTGAGGTCCTTGACGCGAGTATTTACATCGATACCAGTCTCGTTGCAAATCTTGGTTGCACGAGTCTGACCAATGCCGTAAAGATAGGTGAGTCCGACCTCAACACGCTTATCGCGTGGCAGGTCGACGCCGTTAATACGGGCCAACTTGGTGCTCCTTCCTTAGCCCTGACGCTGCTTGTGGCGCGGGTTCTCGCAAATCACGTAAACCTTACCGTGGCGACGGATGACTTTGCACTTGTCGCACATCTTCTTTACCGAAGGACGTACCTTCATGTGTCTTCCTTTCGGTTCTGCTGATACGAACTATATACTCGCCCAGCCGCTGGCGTGAAATACCGACTGTACTTACGTACATATGCCCTTGCAACCTGCGCAAAGACACAGATAGCCTCATGCATAACACAAGGCTTTTGCATTACTTACTTATAACGGTAGGTAATGCGACCCCTGGTAAGATCGTAAGGAGAAATCTCTACTACAACCTTGTCACCAGGGAGAATTCGAATATAGTTCATTCGAATCTTACCTGAGATGGTGCAAAGGATGGTCTTGCCGTTCTCTAACTCAACGTTAAACATAGCGTTTGGCAGGGGTTCTAGTACCTTGCCTTCAAGCTCAATCGCGTCTTGTTTAGCCAACTTTCATCCTCTCGACACATCGACAGCGGTTATCAATAATACATAAAAATGTGCCACTCGTCTATCACTTATTTTTTCAACACAATTAGATAGCGAGAAGAACAATGTATGTGTTATTCAAGACCGCCTTGCATCTCGCACCATGGACCAACTTCATCTTCTGAAACGATAACGGGACCATCGGCAGTAATAGCAACCGTGTTCTCATAATGTGCTGATGGCAGGCCATCATCTGTAACAACGGTCCAACCATTTTCAAGAACGGTGCAATCGTAGGTACCCATAGCAATCATAGGCTCAATTGCAATTACCATTCCCTCACGAAGAACAATGCCGTTGCCTGCACGACCATAGTTTCTGACCTCTGGATCCTCGTGAAGATTGCGGCCAATACCATGACCAACAAAATCACGAATGACGCCATAGCCATTATCCTCAGCAAGTTTCTGAACTGCATGTCCAACATCGCCAAGGCGAGCACCAGGAACAGCAGCTGCAATACCTGCCTTAAGGCAATCGCGGGTAACCTCGCAAAGTGCCTGGGTTTTCTCGTCAACTGTTCCGCAGTAGAACGTCCAAGCGTTATCTCCTGCCCAACCGTTAACGGTAGCACCCGTGTCAATGGTCAGAATATCGCCATCTTGCAAAATGACGTTAGCTGATGGAATACCGTGAACAATCTGCTCGTTAATAGAAGAGCAAACAGATCCAGGGAATCCACCGTAGCCCTTAAAGGTAGGGGTTCCGCCATGAAGTCTAATAAAAGCTTCAACAGCACGGTCAATCTCGAGCGTTGAAACACCAGGTCTAATCATGGATCCAGCACGGCGAAGAGCTGCCTTAGAAAGGGCGCCCGACACCTTCATTGCCTCGATTTGTTCAGGTGTTTTTATCGTAATCATAGTGAGAGGAGTGTCTTTACGTCGGCGAATACCTCGTCAACAGGACGATCTCCGTTGACCTCCTTCAGAATTCCATGACCCTTGTAGTACTCAATCAAAGGAGAAGTCTGGTTCTCGTATACATCAAGACGCTTACGAATTGTCTCTGGCTTATCGTCATCACGCTGATACATCTCACCAGAGCAATTTGGGCAAGTCTCTGTACCAGCAGGTGCAGTATAACCACACTCTTTGCACGTACGGCGAGAAGAAAGACGCTCAACAATAACCTCTGGCTCAACAGCAACAAGCAGAGCTGCATCAAGCTTGAGGCCCATATTCTGAAGCTCAAAATCAAGGGTTACTGCCTGAGCGGTGTTGCGTGGGAAGCCATCAAGAATAAAACCAGCCTTTGCATCGTCTGCAGAAAGGCGCTCTTTTACCAGGTCAATGACAAGCTGATCTGGAACAAGCTGACCAGCATCCATATACTCTTTAGCCTTAACGCCAAGCTCAGACTGAGCTTTAACAGCAGCACGAAGAAGGTCACCGGTTGAGATGTGAGCAAGTCCATACTCTGCAACGAGCTTCTGAGCCTGTGTACCCTTGCCAGCGCCAGGTGCGCCGAGAAGAACAATGTTCATGCTTCGCCTTCCTTTCAAATAATAAAAGGGGCCTGTTTCCAGGCCCCTTTATGCTACGTATTAAGAACTACTTAAAGAAGCCCTCATAGTTGTGCATCTTAAGGTGGGACTCAATGGAAGAGAGTGTATCCATTGCAACACCGACCATAATGAGGACGGAGGTTCCACCAAACGCCTGTATCAACGAATCGCCTGTGAACCAGAAAATAATGGTTGGGACGATTGCAAGAACTGCCATAAAGATAGCACCGGGAAGGGTAACTCTGTCAATAACAGTCTTGATATACGTTGAAGTAGCAGTACCTGGACGAACACCAGGAATAAAGCCACCCTGCTTCTTAAGCTGGTCTGCTGTCTCCTCTGGATTGAACACCATTGAGGTGTAGAAGTATGCAAAGAAGACAATGAACATAACTGAGAGAACCCAGTTAACCCATCCAGAAGAAAGTGAAGTAGCAAGATTTTGAATCCACTCTACTCCTGGGAAGAACACAGCAACCTGAGCAGGAAGATACAGGATTGCAGATGCAAAGATGATTGGTACAACGCCTGCAGTGTTTACCTTAATTGGAAGGTACGTTGACTGACCACCCATCATACGACGACCAACAACGCGCTTGGCATAGTTGATAGGAATACGACGCTGACCACGCTCAATGTAAACAATGAGCGGAATAATAGCGAGCATAACCACAACAGTAACAACGGTAAGAACAATGTTTCCACGAGTAGCTACTGAAGAAATAAGGGCTGTTGGAAGTCCAGCCATGATGTTTGCAAAGATGATAAGACTCATTCCGTTGCCAACACCCTGCTGGGTAATAACCTCACCGAGCCACATAATAATGATGGCACCAACTAGCATGGTAAAGACTACCAGGAAGTTTTCAAGTGCCTCAGGCACGCCCTCCATAGATGCAAAAGATACACCATAGCTCTTAAACAAGAACAGGTAACCAACTGCATTGAGCAGAGCTAGGCCAACCGTAAGATAACGCGTGTACTGCGTAATCTTACGCTGGCCGCTCTCACCATCTTTAGCAAGCTCGCCAAGAGATGGAATAACGGACTGCATCATCTGGAAGATGATCTGAGCCGTAATGTAAGGCATGATGCCCAGACTGAAAACAGACATGCGAGAAAGAGCGCCACCCGAAAATAGGTTAAGCACGGCCATTGCGCCATTCTTAGCAAGACCATTCTGATAAACAGAAAGCATCTGCTGGAATGGAGCACCGGGCACAGGAAGATACGCACCAAAACGGTACAGAAGAAGAATCAGTACCGTAAGGAGAATCTTTCCCCTTAGTTCCGGAACACGAAATGCGTTGGCGATTCCTTTACTCACTACTCGGCCTCAACCTTTCCACCGGCCGCCTCGATCTTAGCCTTTGCAGAGGCGGAAACCTTATCGACCTTAACAGTGAGCTTCTTAGAAAGCTCGCCATCACCCAGAACCTTGACTGGGATGAAGTTGTACTTGATAACTCCCTTAGCAACCAGAGCCTCTGCGTCTACGGTCTCGCCGTCTGCAAAGAGTGCATTCAGACGAGCAACGTTGACTGGAGCGTACTCAACACGGTTGTGGTTAGTGAAACCAGGAAGCTTAGGAAGACGCATAGCCAGTGGCTGCTGTCCACCCTCGAAGCCAGCGCCCTTGCCGCCACCAGAGCGGGAGAGCTGACCATTCATACCGCGGCCGGCAAAAGTACCATTGCCTGAAGAATTACCGCGACCTACGCGCTTACGATTTTTGCGCGAACCCACTGCGGGGCGAAGATCATTGAGCTGCATTATTACTACCTCTAGTTCTCTTCAACCTCGACAAGGTGCTTAACCTTGAAGATCATTCCACGAATGCTTGGGTTGTCAGGCTGCTCGACGGTATCGCCGATCTTGTGGAGGCCGAGGGCCTTCACCGTAGCAGTCTGGTCCTTCTTGACGCCTGCAACAGCGCCACGGACAAGCTTGATGCTAAGGTTCTTAGCCATCGTTAGTTCTCCTTTCCGACGAACATATCGCCGACGGTTAGGCCACGACGCTCAGCTGCTTCTTCTGGGCTGGAAAGCTCCTTCAGACCCTCAGCTGCTGCCTTAATCATGTTCAGAGCGTTGTCGGTACCAAGGGACTTAGAAAGTACATTGGTGATACCTGCAAGCTCGAAGAGTGGACGAATAGGACCGCCAGCAATAACACCAGTACCCTCGAATGCAGGCTTAATAAGAACAGAACCTGCACCGTAGTGACCAGTGACTGCGTGTGGTACGGAACCAGTCTCGGTCAGTGGGACCTTGAACATGTTCCTCTTTGCGTCCTCGACGCCCTTCTGAATTGCCAGAGGTACCTCAGCGGAACGACCCTGGCCAATACCAACGTTACCCTTACCGTCGCCAACGACTACCAGAGCAACGAGTGACATACGTCGGCCACCCTTAACGGTCTTGGAAACGCGGTGAATATAAACGACGCGCTCCTGAAGATCCGTATCCTGCTGGCGCTTACGATCACGTGCCATTGAATCCTCCTAGAACTTCAGGCCCGCGTTGCGGGCGCCATCTGCCAAAGCCTTGACGCGGCCGTGATAGAGACGGCCACCACGGTCAAAAGTGACCTCAGTGACGTTCTTCTCGGCAGCGCGCTTACCGATAAGCTCACCTACGAACTCAGCTGCCTCCTTGTTGGAGCCAACCTTGCCAGTAGAACGGAACTCTGGGTCAAGCGTAGAGGCAGAGCAGAGAGTTCTTCCAGAAGCGTCGTCAATAAGCTGTGCATAAATGTTTGCGTTTGTGCGGTGAACTGCAAGACGCGGACGCTCAGGTGTACCAAAGACCTTGGCACGTACGCGGCGCTTGCGGCGTTCAAGACCCGCCTTTTTCGCCTGCTGCTTGTTCATTCCTTCTCCTTAGAGACATGCCATCACCTAACGGGGTGATGGTCTTTTAGCCTAAAAGTAGGGTTGCTTTACTTAGCAGCCTTACCGAGCTTCCTGCGGATGTGCTCACCTTCGTAGTGAATGCCCTTGCCCTTGTAAGGCTCTGGTGGACGCTTCATACGAATCTCAGCTGCAACCTGGCCGACCTTCTCCTTAGAAATACCCTTAACGGTAAGGTGAGTGTTATCAGGTACCTCAAAGCTAATGCCCTCAGGTGCAACATAGAGAACTGGGTGAGAATAACCAAGGGAAAGGTCAAGATCCTTGCCCTTAAGTGCTACACGGTAACCAACGCCGGTGAGCTCGAGCTTCTTCTCGAAGCCCTCAGAGACACCAACAACCATGTTGTGGATAAGGGTACGGACAAGACCCTGCTGAGCATTGGACTCAGAGGACTCGTCAACGCGAGTAACGAGAATCTCCTCGCCCTCCTGAGCGATAGCAACCAGCTCAGAGAAAGTACGAGTCAGCTCGCCCTTAGAACCCTTAACGGTAACGGTGGTGTTATCAACTGTCACAGTGACTCCAGCAGGAATCTGGACAGGCTTCTTACCAATACGAGACACGGCTGTCTCCTTTCATTCCTGTCAGATTTACCAAACGTAAGCGATGACCTCGCCGCCAACGCCAGCCTTGCGAGCGTCGCGGTCGCACATCATGCCCTTAGAAGTGGAAACCACTGCAGTACCAAGACCACCAAGAACGCGTGGAAGCTTCTCAGCGGTGGAGTAAATGCGCAGACCAGGCTTGGAAATGCGACGGATGCCGCGGATAACCTTAGCGCGCTTCTTACCATACTTAAGGGTGATGTGAAGAGTCTTCTGAGGCTTAGTATCCTCAACGGTGTAACCCTCGACATAGCCCTCTTCGGTGATGACGCGAGCAATCTCAACGAGCACCTTGCTCGATGGCATGGATACGGAATCCTTGCCAGCTGAGTTTGCGTTACGAATACGCGTCAGCATGTCTGAAATGGGATCGGTAATTTTCATTTGATCCTTCTCCTTCGTTAATGATGAAACTGCGTGTCTGGTTCATCTACACCCGTGGCGCAGATGCCTTGACGCCAGAGCCCTGAGTCCTACCAGCTTGCCTTGCGGACACCAGGAAGCTCGCCCTTGCTCGCTAGCTCACGGAAGCACACACGGCACAGACCAAACTTGCGATAAACGGAGTGGGGACGTCCACAACGCTGGCAACGGTTCTGTGTGCGCGTAGAGTACTTCGGCTCACGCGAGGCTTTGACGATCATCGAAGTCTTAGCCACAAATCCTCCTTCAAAATGCAACTTGGCGAACGCCAAGATGACTTCAAACAATAGTGCTGGTGACGTTTGTCACCCGGCATCGAAGATGCCAACAGGAATGCGCTTAATTTAAGCGCAGGTAAAAGTTAGTCCTGCTTGAATGGGAAGTGGAAGGCGTCGAGAAGTGCCTTACCCTCCTCGTTGGTGTTAGCAGTGGTGACAATGGTGATGTCCATACCGCGGGTGTGGTCCATCTTGTCAAAGTCAATCTCTGGGAAGATGAGCTGCTCGGTTACGCCCATGGAGAAGTTACCACGGCCGTCGAAGCTCTTAGCAGAGATACCACGGAAGTCGCGGATACGAGGAATTGCAACTGCGATCAGACGATCCAGGAACTCCCACATACGATCGCCACGAAGGGTAACTTTAGCGCCGATTGGCATACCCTGGCGAAGCTTAAAGGTTGCGATAGACTTGCGAGCGTGTGTAACAAGTGGCTGCTGACCAGTAATGGTACGGAGGTCGTTTACAGCGCCGTCAATTGCCTTAGCGTCTGTAGCTGCCTCGCCAACACCCATGTTGACAACGATCTTCTCAAACTTAGGAATCTGGTTAACGTTGGTGTAACCAAATTTCTCCTTCAGAGCATCACGCACGGATGCGTAGTAAAGCTCTTTAAGGCGAGGTGTGTACTTCTCGTCTGCCATGGTTTCTCCTTAACTCTTGGGGTTTTAAGTGCGGGGATCGCCTCGCACCTCCTAGTTTGGCGAACTAGGAGCCATCTGCATCCTCGAGACATACGTGTCCCATAGAAAGACGCAATGAACAATATTAGACCTTATTGAGCAAAAATGGGACGAGAATTTAAAGCTAGCTGATATTTTTTCATGTCATCACACGACTTACACAACACCGCACTTCTCGCCCAAAAAGAAAACCCCGCTATCTGACGATAACGGGGTTTGAAGTAGCTCTTAGATGTTTCTACAAAGCGAGAAACACGGGTAACTTAGAGCTCAGCGCCTGACTTCTTGGAGACGCGGACCTTAGTGCCGTCCTCCTTGATCAGGTAGCCAACACGGGTTGGCTTGTCGGTCTTAGGGTCGATAAGAGCAACATTGGAAGCGTCGATTGCTGCCTCTGCCTCAACGATGCCACCCTGCTGGTTAGCTGCGTTAGGCTTGACATGGCGCTTTGCAATTGCAACGCCCTCAACGACAACCTTGTTCTTCTCTGGATATACGCGAAGTACCTCGCCGCGCTTACCCTTGTCCTTACCAGTGAGGACCTCGACCTTGTCGCCCTTCTTGATCTTCATCTTAGGCATGTCGTTCCTCCTTAAAGGGTCTCAGGTGCAAGTGAGACAATCTTCATGTACTTGTGGTCGCGCAGCTCGCGAGCGACTGGTCCAAAGATACGAGTACCCTTGGGCTCACCCTCTTTGTTAACAAGAACGCATGCGTTCTGGTCAAAGCGGATGTAGCTACCGTCCTTGCGACGGGTGTCCTTAGCGGTACGAACGATGACGCAGCGAACAATGTCGCCCTTCTTCACCGAACCACCTGGAGTAGCCTCCTGGACAGCGCCAATGATGACGTCGGCAAGGCCGGCGTAACGACGCTTGGAGCCACCAAGGACCTTGACGCACTTTACGCGCCTTGCGCCGCTGTTGTCAGCGACGTTGAGAATGGTCTCCATCTGAATCATGTGACGTTCCTCCGGAACCTAATTTCTTAGAGGTGCGCGTATTTGCGCACATGAGAAATAATGATAGATACAAAACTAGGTTGAGCTAAAAGCTGTTTCCTAGGTGCTAATTACTTAGCGCGCTCAACGATCTCTGCGAGACGCCAACGCTTGGTCTTGGAAAGAGGACGAGTCTCCATGACGCGGACGGTATCGCCCAGACCAGCCTCGTTGTTCTCATCGTGAACGTGAAGCTTCTTGCCGATGGTCATCATCTTGCCATACTTAGGGTGGTGCTTACGGTAAGTGATCTCTACCGTAATCGTCTTCTCGCCAGAGATGGAGACGACGAGTCCGGTACGAACCTTACGCGCATTTCTGCTTTCGGTCTCTGCCATAACTTATCTCCTGCGATCTAGTTCTGCTCTGCGGATGCTTCCGCAGCAATTTGACGGGTGCGCATCTCGGTCTGAACGCGAGCAATGTCACGCTTAACAGCCTTGACGCGAGCGGTGTTGTCCAGCTGGCTGGTTGCCATCTGGAAACGAAGATTAAAGAGCTCTGCGCGGCCTTCCTCGAGTTTCTTAGCGAGGTCTGCATCGCTCATAGCCTTGATTTCGGTGTACTTCATTAGTTCTCACCGTCCTGATCGGCCTTGGAGACAATCTTGGTCTTGATTGGAAGCTTGTGCTGAGCAAGACGGAGAGCCTCACGAGCAACTTCCTCTGGTACGCCATCAATCTCAAACATGATACGACCAGGCTTAACAACTGCTACCCACTCTTCTGGGTTACCCTTACCGGAACCCATGCGAGTCTCTGCAGGCTTCTTAGTGATTGGCTTATCTGGGAAGATAGTAATCCAAACCTTACCGCCACGCTTCATCTCACGGGTGAGAGCAATACGAGCAGCCTCAATCTGGCGGTTAGTAATCCAGTGAGCCTCCTCTGCACGGATGCCCCAGGAACCAAAATGCAGCTGGGTATTACCCTTTGCCTGGCCCTTCATGGAACCGCGCTGTACCTTACGGTGCAATACACGCTTTGGAGCAAGCATTAACGGCCCCTCCTCTCATTGCGAGCACGACGAGGACGAGCGGAGCCCTCAAGAGCTGGATTAGGTGTTTGCTGTCCAGGCATCTTCTCGCCGAAGTAAATCCAAACCTTGATACCAACAGCACCCATGGTAGTACGGCCTGTTGCAGTACCATAGCCGATTGCAGCACGAAGGGTGTGCAGAGGCACGCGACCCTCACGGTACCACTCACGGCGGCCCATCTCAGCGCCGTTCAGACGACCAGAGCACTGGATACGAATACCCTTAGCGCCAGCCTTACGAGCGGACTGAACAGCCTTACGCATAGCACGACGGAAAGCGACACGCTGCTCGAGCTGCTCTGCGATGGACTGAGCAACGAGGTTTGCGTCAAGCTCAGGACGCTTAACCTCAACAACATCAACGTTGACCTGACCCTTGCCGACCTTAGCAACACGCTCAAGATCTGCACGGAGGCCGTCAATCTCTGCACCCTTCTTGCCAATGACAATACCAGGACGTGCGGAGAAAATAGTTACCTTGACCTTATCGCCAGCGCGCTCGATGTCAATGCGAGCAACAGCTGCCTTCTCAAGGCGCTTCTCAAGATACTTGCGGATAGCAAGATCGTTGCCGAGCTGCTCGGCGTAGTCCTTATCGGCGTACCAACGAGAACGCCAGCTCTCGGTTACACCAAGACGGAAGCCTGTAGGCTGTACTTTCTGACCCATTCCTACGCCTCCTTTCGAGGTGCAACGACAACGGTAATGTGGCTCATGCGCTTGTTAATGCGGGAAGCCGAACCCTTTGCACGAGGGCGAATACGCTTAAGCGTTGGGCCTTCGTCAACAAAAGCGGTCTTGACTACCAGGTTGTTAGCGCGGAGACCATTGTTGTTCTCGGCGTTAGCAACTGCGGAGCGCAGAACCTTAGCAACATCAGTAGCGGCAGCGCGAGTCGAGAACTGAAGAACCTCAAGGGCCTTCTCGACAGACTTACCGCGGACAAGCGCGACAACTGCGCGAGCCTTACGAGGAGCAACGCGAACATACTTAGCTGTTGCGCGAACCTCAATAGAATCGGTGTTCTTAGCCATTTACTACACTCCCCCTATTTGGCCTTGTGACCGCGGAAGGTACGGGATGGGGAGAACTCGCCCAACTTGTGACCAACCATGGACTCGGTGACGTACACAGGTACATGCTTACGACCATCGTGAACAGCGATGGTGTGACCGACCATCTCAGGGAAGATGGTTGAGGAACGTGACCAAGTCTTGATAACGTCCTTCTTGCCAGCCTCGTTCATTGCAGCGACACGCGCAAGGAGGCGAGTCTCCACAAAGGGGCCTTTTTTGAGACTTCTGCTCATTTATCTACTCCTACTCGTGTCTTACTTGGACTTACGACGGCGAATGATCAGGCGGTTAGAAGCCTTCTTCGGGTCGCGGGTCTTATAACCCTTGGTTGGCTTACCCCATGGGGTGACGGAAGGACGACCAGAAGTGTGGTTCTTACCTTCACCACCGCCGTGTGGGTGATCAACAGGGTTCATGACAGTACCACGGACGGTAGGACGGACGCCTGCCCAACGGGAACGACCAGCCTTACCAACAACAATGTTGGAGTGCTCAGCGTTACCAACCTCGCCGATGGTTGCACGGCAGGTCAGAAGAACACGACGGAGCTCGGAGGAAGGCATACGCAGAACTGCATAGCCGTTGTCCTTACCCATGAGCTGGACGGAAGTACCAGCAGCACGTGCCATTGCAGCACCCTTGCCAGGCTGGAACTCAACTGCGTGAACAAGAGTACCTACTGGAATCTGCTCAAGAGTGGTGCAGTTACCAGGCTTGATGTCGATGTCCTTGGTACCAGAAAGAACGGTGTCACCGACGCTCAGGCCCTCTGGGCAAAGGATGTATGCCTTTGCGCCGTCTGCATAGTGCAGAAGAGCAATACGAGCGGAACGGTTAGGATCGTACTCAACAGTAGCGACCTTAGCTGGGATGTCATCCTTGCGACGCTTGAAGTCGATACGACGGTACTGGCGCTTGTGGCCACCACCCTGGTGACGGGTAGTGATGCGACCATTGTTGTTGCGGCCAGCCTTCTTTGGCAGAGGCTCGAGAAGGGACTTCTCGGGCTTATCAGTTGTAATCTCAGCAAAGTCTGAGATTGTCTGGAAGCGCCTGCCTGCGCTTGTTGGCTTTAGATGCCTAACTGCCATAAACAGTATCCCTTTCTTCTCCGTTGGCTAGCCCGCTTAAGGGAAAGTCGAGCTAACACCGGATTACCACGGTACCGCGCGTATCTACTATGCGCGGCATACGAACCCGTACCTCAAAAGAGGCACGGGAGAAAAACCTTACTCAGCAGAGTTATTACCGAAGATCTCGATAGTCTCACCAGCAGCGAGGGTAACAATAGCCTTCTTCCACTGGCGGGTCTTGCCTGCCTGCTGATAACGTACACGCTTGTTCTTTGGCTTAACAGAAAGTGTGTTTACCTTGGTGACGTGTACAGAGAAGAGCTTCTCTACAGCTGCAGCAATCTCTTCTTTACCTGCGTTACGAGCAACCTCAAAAGTGTACTTGCCCTGCTCCATCAGATCGAAAGCACGCTCTGAAACGATAGGACGAATGATGACCTCATAAGGAGAGTTCATTATGCGAGCACCTCCCCAAGCTGCTTAGCGACATCAGCGGACATAACAAGTGCGCCGTTGTCGATCAGGAAACGAGTAGTAACCTCAGAAACACCAAAGATTGAAACCTTAGGAAGGTTACGGAAAGAGAGGTAAGTGTTGACGTCGTCGTCTGGGACGATGACGGTAACGCGCTTACCCTCAATACCGAGGTTCTGAAGTGCAGCCTTTGCCTGCTTGGTGGAAGGCTGAGCAAACTCGAGAGAGTCAACGAGGACAAGCTCGGAGTCTGCAACCTTGCCGGAGAGGACGGACCTCATAGCAAGCTTGACCATCTTGTTGTTAATACGACGTGCGTGGGAACGAGGGGTAGGTCCAAAGATGACGCCACCACCAGTCCACTGACCAGCACGAATAGAACCCTGGCGAGCACGACCAGTACCCTTCTGACGGTAAGGCTTAACGCCACCGCCGGATACCTCGTGACGGTTCTTTGTAGAGTGGGTACCCTGACGTGCGGATGCGTCCTGGCAGACTACAACCTGGTGCACAACAGGGATGTTTGGCTCAATGCCATAGACGTCAGAGGAGAGCTCGGCGTCGCCGACCTTCTTTCCCTCTACGTTCTTAATCTCATACTTGGACATGTTGTCTCCTTGTTAGCCTAAGTGTTTGCCTAAAGGCCCTTAGGCCATGCGGACCTGGACGAGGGCATTCTTGCCGCCAGGAACAGCACCCTTGATAAGCATGAGGTTCTGCTCAGCATCAACGCGGACAAGCTTAAGGTTCTTGACCGTAACGCGCTCTGCGCCCATGTGACCATACATGTGAAGGCCCTTACGAACGCGTGCAGGGTATGCGCACTGACCAATGGAACCTGGACGACGCTGGTTACGAGAACCGTGAGTCATTGGACCGCGAGAGAAGTTCCAGCGCTTAACGGTACCCTGGAAACCCTTACCCTTAGAAGTGCCTGTTACGTCAACAGCGGTGACCTCGGAGAAGTCAGCAACTGTGACAACATCGCCGGTCTTGTGCTCAGAAGCATCCTCAACGCGGACCTCGCGGAGGTAACGCATTGGCTCGACGCCCTGTGCCTTGAAGTGACCAGCCATTGGCTTGTTGACATGCTTCTCAGAGATGTCGCCGAAGCCAATCTGTACGGCATTGTAGCCGTCCGTCTCAACAGTCTTTACCTGTGAAACGGTGCAGGGGCCAGCAAGAACGACGGTAACAGGAACGACGTTGTCGTTCTCGTCCCATACCTGGGTCATGCCCAGCTTGCGGCCGAGGATGGTATTAACCATGCTCTTTCCTAACCTTCGGTGGTCATGGGACCTTGAGAGCACATCGGGTACTCTTCCCCAGCGGACCACGTCCTGTACATACTGCCTTTAGACATAATTGTCCTGTTTGAGCAGCCCGTCTACTTTACACTCATTTTTGACAAGAAACAAGCCTAAAATCTCTAAAAGATGAACGCTTTGTGAAGAGCGTTTGATACCTTCTAGCTGCGAGATCTTTCTTCTCGCCTATTTTGCGAGGTCAAACCGCTGACCCGGGCGTATCCATTGGCGAGAAACCCTAATAATTTTGAAAGATTTTTCTGAAAAAATTTGTCGGAACAATCCGCGGAAACGACTCTGCCAAAATCAGGATGCCAAGATTACTTTGCAAAACTAAGCACCTAACGCTAAGTAAAATGGTAACTAAGCAACTAAAACTAGGCAGCTATAAGTTTCTTGAACAATGCTTCACAACCCTCAGTGACATCCTCATACGTCAGGTCAAAATTGCCCGAATACCACGGATCCGCGATATCGCGAGGCTTCTCTGTCCAGTCAAGAAGCAACAAAACCTTTCCAAGCGGATCATCCTTAAGCATACGCATCATGTTGCGCAGGTTGTTGTGATCCATACCAATGAGGTAATCAAACTCCTCATAATCTGCGCGAGTCATCTGCCTGGCGCGATGATTGCCGCAATAGATCCCCTCTTGCTGCAGTTTTCTACGCGTGCGAGGGTCCACAGGATTGCCGATCTCTTCTGTGGATGTTGCGGCTGAGTCAATGAAGAATGAATCTGCCAGACCGTTTTTCTCGACAAGGTCTTGCATGACATATTGCGCCATTGTTGACCTGCAAATATTTCCGTGACACACAAAGAGGATCTTGGTCACGTGGGAGTTCTCCGGGCGGCCGGTGTTCATCTGGTTGCTTATATTCAGCTGGCTACTTGCGTTCTGCTGGTTATGCTTCATCTTTTCTCCTGCGCTTTGTGCGAGTATTTGCTTTCTAATTCTACGGGTTTCTCGCCAAGTGCAGGTGCGGGCATTCAGCTCTTTCATCACGCTGAATTTATCGCTCACCTAATCCAAAACCTGCGCAGTTATGTGTGTGATACTGGCTATTGTAGATTTTTGGAGCTCGATTAATCCAAAAGCGCATTAATTATGTGTCGAGAAACCCGATTTTGATCCAAAACCCACCTAATTATGTGCCTTTCCGCACATAATTGCCTCACTTTTGGATTAGGCGGACACATAATTACCCAGGTTTTGGATCAATCGACCCTGAAAAATCTACGAAGTGGCGCCACGCAGGCGGGCGCGGGTCTATGCGAGACCTCGCGAACTTACGCGGTCCTTCGCACGTGATTCGTGCATGCTTCTATGTCCATCCACGCAAAAACCCTCCCACGCGGAGATGCGCAGGAGGGTTTGCACGTTGGATTAAGCCGTATGCTTAGAGCTTGATCTCGATATCGACACCAGCTGGAAGGTCGAGACGCATAAGCGAATCAACGGTAGAAGCGCTTGGGTCGAGAATATCGATGAGACGCTTGTGAGTGCGCATCTCGAACTGATCACGGGAATCCTTATCCTTGTGTGGTGAGCGGATAACGGTGTAAAGGTTGCGCTCGGTTGGCAGAGGGATAGGACCGGAAACACGCGCACCTGTCTTCTGTGCGGTGTCAACAATCAGCTTAGCGGACTGATCAATGACCTCGTGATCATAGCCCTTGAGGCGAATCCTGATCTTCTGGCTTGACACTTTGGGTACCTCCATAAATGAGCTAGAGCTCGTGGTCGTTTACTTAGGATGCAGAGCCGCCGTTTTTGGCGACAATCTCTTCGCGTACAGCGTTAGGAACGGGCTCGTAAGAATCGAACTGCATGGTGTAGCTCGCGCGGCCCTGGGTCTGGGAACGAAGGTCGGTTGCGTAACCGAACATCTCACCAAGAGGCACCTTAGCGCGGATGACCTTGGCGTCCATACGATCGTCCATACCCTCAATCTTGCCACGACGGGAAGAAAGGTTGCCCATAACGTCGCCCATGTACTGCTCAGGTGTCTCAACCTCAACAGACTCAACTGGCTCGAGAAGGACTGGGTTAGACTTCTTGAGAGCATCCTTAATTGCCATAGAACCAGCAATCTTGAATGCTGCCTCGGAGGAGTCGACCTCGTGGTAAGAACCGTCAACAAGAGTGACCTTGATGTCGACTACTGGGTAACCAGCAATGACACCGTTCTCAAGAGCCTCACGAATGCCCTTATCGATAGATGGGATGTACTCCTTAGGAATAACACCACCGACGATAGCGTTGACAAACTCGTAACCCTTGCCCTCTTCCTGTGGCTCAAGGTCAATGACTGCGTGGCCATACTGACCCTTACCACCGGACTGACGGACAAACTTGCCCTCAGCGTGGCTTACTGCCTTACCAGCAGTCTCGCGGTAAGCAACCTGTGGCTTACCAACGTTGCAGTCAACCTTAAACTCACGACGGAGACGGTCAACAATAATCTCAAGATGAAGCTCGCCCATACCAGCAATGATGGTCTGGCCGGTCTCGTGATCAGTGTGAACCTGGAAGGTTGGGTCCTCTTCAGCCAGCTTAGAAAGGCCGATGGACATCTTCTCCTGCTCAGCCTTGGTCTTTGGCTCAACAGCAACGTCGATAACAGGATCTGCGAAGCTGATGGACTCAAGGATGATTGGGTTCTTCTCGTCACAAAGGGTGTCGCCAGTAGTGGTGTTCTTCAAACCAACGCATGCAACGATGTCGCCTGCGGAGCACTCATCACGGTCAACACGGTCGTTTGCGTTCATCTCAAGGATGCGGCCAAAGCGCTCACGGTTGTCCTTGACGGAGTTGTAGACGTAAGAACCTGCCTCAGCCTGACCAGAGTAAACACGAATGTAGGTAAGCTTACCAACATAAGGGTCAGTCATGATCTTGAATGCAAGAGCGGAGAATGGCTCCTTAACATCTGCGTGACGGACAGCCTCATCACCCTTAGGAGTGACGCCATCAATCTCTGGAACATCCAGAGGGCTTGGAAGGAAGTCGATGACTGCGTCCAGAAGCTCCTGGATACCCTTGTTCTTGTAAGCGGAACCAACAAAGACAGGGTTAATCTCACCAGCAAGGACGCCAGCACGAAGAGCACCCTTAAGGGTCTCAACGTCAACCTCTTCACCCTCGAGAACAGCCATCATGAGCTCCTCAGAGAAGTCAGAAGCTGCCTCAAGAAGCTCTTCACGCTTCTCAGCTGCAATCTCTACAAACTCAGCAGGAATCTCGTCGAGTGGCTCAGGGTAAATCATGCCCTTTGCATCCTCTTTGAAGTCCCATGCAGTGTTGGTGACAAGGTCGATAAGACCCCAGAAGTTGGACTCAGCGCCCATTGGGACCTGAGCTGCAATTGCGTTTGCGCCAAGGCGGTCACGCATGGTCTGGATTGCACGGAAGAAGTCTGCGCCTACGCGGTCAAACTTGTTGATGAATGCAATACGAGGTACGCCGTACTTGGTTGCCTGACGCCAAACGGTCTCGGACTGTGGCTGAACGCCTGCAACTGCATCGAAGACTGCAACTGCGCCGTCCAGAACACGAAGAGAACGCTCAACCTCAGCGGTAAAGTCAACGTGGCCTGGGGTGTCGATGATCTGGATGACGTGGTCTTTCCAGAAGCAAGTGGTAGCTGCGGAAGTAATGGTTACACCGCGCTCCTGCTCCTGAACCATCCAGTCCATGGTTGCTGCACCGTCGTGGACCTCACCAATCTTGTGGGTCTTACCGGTGTAGTAAAGAATACGCTCCGTAGTGGTGGTCTTACCAGCATCGATGTGAGCCATGATGCCGATGTTGCGGAGGTCTTTAAGATTGTACTTAGTCTTAGCCATTTGTTTGCTACTCCTGAATTCCGACTAGAAGCGGTAGTGGGAGAAGGCGCGGTTGGCCTCAGCCATCTTGTACAGGTCCTCGCGGCGCTTGACAGATGCACCTACGCCGTTAGTTGCGTCGATGATCTCGTTTGCAAGACGCTCTGCCATGGTCTTCTCTTTACGGCTACGGCTGAAAGTGACCATCCAGCGGATAGCAAGAGTAGTTGCACGACGGGAGTTGACCTCCATTGGGACCTGGTACGTAGCGCCACCAACACGCTTAGGCTTAACCTCAAGTGTTGGGCGAATGTTATCCATAGCCTTCTTGAAGACAGTGAGGGCATCCTCACCAGTCTTCTCTGCGACGATGTCAAATGCACCGTAGACAATGCGCTCTGCGGTTGCTTTCTTGCCGTCGAGAAGGACCTTGTTAATGAGCTGGGTTACCAGACGATTGTTGTAGACGGCGTCAGGCATAACCTCACGACGTACTGCTGCTGCGCGACGCGGCATATTAATCTCCTAAGAACTAGTTCGAGTAGTGGACGTGATTACTTAGCACGCTTAGTGCCGTAACGGGAACGGCCCTGAGCACGATTCTGAACTGCTGCGCAGTCGAATGCACCGCGAACAACCTTGTAACGAACACCAGGAAGGTCACGGACACGGCCGCCACGAACCAGAACAATGGAGTGCTCCTGGAGGTTGTGGCCCTCACCAGGAATGTAAGCGGTTACCTCAATGCCATTAACAAGACGAACACGAGCAACCTTACGGAGTGCTGAGTTAGGCTTCTTTGGCGTAGTGGTGAAAACGCGGGTGCAAACACCACGCTTCTGTGGGTTGTGCTGAAGAGCGGCGTTCTTGGACTTTGACTTGACGCTCACGCGGCCCTTACGTACGAGCTGGTTAATAGTAGGCAAGATCTTCTCCTTCTTATACCTATCTACCTGCAGTTTTACATATTCGAAAGGCGACACAGCACTGTCCCCTTGGAATTACGCAGGGAAGTACTTTACGCTGATGAAAGCCACATGTCAACAAGCCACTGTGCCGGGCGTATCTATACTTCATAGAAATTACACGATGAGACAAGCATTAGTTTTAGACGAAGGAGTCTTTGTTTTCAAAAACTATAAATTTGGCGAGAAATACCTTGGTTAAGGACGACTCTAAACTTAAGAGACTAACCTCAAAACAGCAATTACTTCTTCGCCATCTTTCTCGCCCGTCTCAACAAATCCGTATGAACGATAGAGATCTCGCGCAACCTTATTGTTGGGTTCATAGGAAAGCCAACAAAACTCTGCTTTTCCGCAGGGAAAGGTGCGTATAAATTCCAACGCAAGCATGAGCGCTTCTTTACCGTATCCCCTACCTTGAAATTTTGCATCAATCATCAGGCGGCGAAGATCGTAATTATTTTGAGCTATTGCTGGAGCGTCATCCCAGCTGCTATCTGTACCAAACCCAATCATCAAAAAACCTACCGGCACGCCATCATGGTATATGCCGAAAGGAAAAATCTGGGCGTTTTCTGCCTTGGCTATATAGGCTTCGATAAGACTTACCTCATTTCCAGCAACAAAACTTTGCTGGTCCTCGGACACCTTGAGCTTAAGAATGTCCCACACGTTTCTTCCGTTTATGTGCTGAAGATTCACCATAAGGTATCAATCAAAAGTTCATTGCTTGTTGATATAAAAAGCGACAAACTTCTACTGTCCTAGTGCTGATGTGCAGCATGAGCAAGGCCGACGCTAATAAGCGTAATGACGTGATCATCTGCAAGAGAATAAATGACACGACGACCATCTCGTTTTGCAGTTACCAAACCGCGGTCACGTAAAAGACGAAGCTGGTGAGATGTAGCAGACTGAGAAACAGAAAGAAGCTCCTGCAGCTCAGTTACGCTTTTCTCGCCCAAAAGAAGAGCTCCCAAAATCTGAAAACGTGTAAAGTCAGAAAGCGCATCATAGATTTGAGTGGCATCGTAGACGATATCGTCGTTAGTGAGAAACTCATGCAGTTTTTCTTCAGTAACGCACTCGCAGATAGCGTGTGTATGCTCGCACTCGTGAGAATGGTCAGTCATGGTAGTTCCTACTCTTTACAACACAAAGCTCCGCTTACACGGACTTCTCGCTAAATATTGTTTGTAACGCACCTTAGTATATACCGACTCCGCGTCGCGGGAGCCTATAAAAAGAGGACTCCAGCTAACGGCTGAAGTCCTCTTCTGTATCGGATTCAATATCCGAAAAAGTTTGATGTATCAGGCGAGATTATTTACTCGTCTTCGCCGTCTGCCTCAGCGTCCATACGGACAACCTGATTAAGAAGGTCATCCAGAGAACCAAGGTCCTCGTTGATTACATCAGGGCTAACCTCGTCGGAAGAAGAACCGATGAGTGTCTCGGTGTAAT
>CAUPCM010000006.1:0-57278 GCA_963509815.1 uncultured Atopobium sp.
CTCACGACGGCCTGGGCAACTTCACCGCTAACCACCTTGCCGACCGCAAGGTTCGTATGAGCGACTAGCGAGAAGAGCTGCGCAATCGTGACCTTCACTGCAACAGAAACAACTTTGGGAGCAACACGCGCCGAAGCATCGCGTCCCGAGGCATCGCGCGACGCGGCAACCAATTCAGGAGCAACACATCCAACCGGGTGTGTTGCTCCTGTCAACAAGATCATTCCCTTCTCGCTGGTAGATGGTCCAGGAAGCCGAACCGCCGTCTTCCTTCAAGGCTGCAACATTCGCTGCGCCTACTGCCACAACCCCGAGACCCAGGTGAAATGCATCTCCTGCCAGGCATGCGTCAAACCATGTCCAGCTCACGCCCTGTCCGTAGCTGACGGCAAGGTTGTGTGGGACAACTCCATTTGCATCAACTGCGACAACTGCATCAAGGTGTGCCAGCACAAGTCCACGCCAAAGATTGAGCTGCTCAGCGCGCGCGAGGTGGCCGACCGCTGCATTTCCAACATGCCGTTCATCCGCGGAATCACCACGTCAGGCGGCGAATGCATGCTCCGTCCCGACTTCCTCTACGAGCTCTTCACCTACTGCAACGCGGCCGGCCTGAGCTGCCTCATCGACTCAAATGGCACCATCGACTTCACCGAGTACCGCGACCTGCTGGATCTCTCAAGCGGCGTCATGCTTGACGTTAAGGCTTGGGACGATCAGTGGTTTGAGCACCTGACCGGCGAAAATGGCGTCACGGTCCGCAAAAACCTTGCGTTTTTGGCCGAGCAAAACAAGCTGGAAGAGGTCCGCGTCATCGTAACCGAAGGCTGGAACGACGCCGAAGCCGCAGTTGACGGCATTGCCTCAACTCTTGGCGAGAAGATCGGTCAAACGCGCATTCGTCTCATGAAGTTCAGGCGCTTTGGCGTGCGTGGACCTATGGAGAACTCACCTTCTCCAAGCGACGAGCGCATGCAGGCGATTGAGCTGCAAGCCCGTAAACTGGGCTTTGGCGAGGTTGTCGTCAGCTAGTTGCCACGGCGGGTGCGCGGTGCCAGCCGCAGCAGACGTGGCGTGAACCGCGATATCAGCAGCGCACGGCATCCGGGTGGTGCCAGCCGCATCTCGCACGGGTTTCTCGCCACCCCACTATTCCACAACAAAGAACGACCCCGCAGCACATGCTACGAGGTCGTCTTCATTTACCTATCAGTGAAGTGTCGGTCCGGCAAATTCCTGATCAGCAAGCTACTCGGTGACGATAGCGATTCCGCTGGAGCAACCCAGGCGATCAGCGCCAGCCGCAATCATTGCCTCAGCGTCAGCCTTATTGTGGATGCCGCCAGCAGCCTTAACCTTGCAGGTGTCACCGACAGTCTGCTTCATCAGGGCAACGTCGTGAACAGTTGCGCCGCCGGTGCTGAAGCCGGTGCTTGTCTTGACGAACGCAGCCCCAGCAGCCATACAATCCTTGCAAGCACGAACGATCTGCTCGTCATCAAGCAGGCAGCACTCCAGGATTACCTTTACTGGCACGGAGCCAGCGGCCTCGACAACAGCCTTGATATCAACGATAACGTAATCGTCGTCACCCGCGACCAGGTGGCCACCGTTGATGACCATGTCAATCTCGGTAGTACCGTCGGCAACACTCTGCTTGGCCTCGGCGACCTTAGCTGCAGTTGAAGCGGCGCCCAGAGGGAAGCCGATGCAGGAAGTAATGCCAACTCCAGAGCCCTCGAGCTCGGCGTGAGCCAGGGAAACCCAGCAAGAATTGATGGCGACAGTTGCAAACTTGTACTGCTTTGCCTCGGCGCAAAGTTTCTTGATGTCCTCAGCGGTTGCGTTTTGCTTCAAATTTGTATGGTCGATAAGGCCGTTGACTTCCACGATTTTCTCCTTCTGGCTGTACGTTATGAGTAATTTGTGCCTTTCTATTGTACGGCAAGCACAACGCAAAAGATGTGGCTACCTGGTTTTGCTATCCAGCTTAACTATCTGTCCGAAATACTTGGATTAGCTACCTGGTATAACTACCTGGCTTTGAATAGCCGCATCCACAGTGCTCGCTGACGATCTTCAAGATCAGAAATAGTTGTGTCACGTGCGACTATTCCTGTAGACTCGCGAATTTGACGGACCAAACCTTGAACGCTTGAGAAACTTTTTAACATCTCTCCAGAAACCGAAAAATGTGGACATTGCACGCCTGTTACCAGCTCATTTTCTCTGTCCAAGTCTCGCACGACTCTTTGGCCGCCAGAGTGTGTAGCTGCAGGATCGTAGTCTAGCAGTACCATAGCCCGCTTCTGCCTCTTGTCCTTGAGCTGAATGGTTAGGTCAGGAATTCGAGTGATTTTCTCGCCATATCGATTTTCCAGCTCGATTGGCTTATTGAGCTCGACAGTTCCTAGGTTAAAGCCGCCAAGGTTATACGGGAGGCACAATAGCAGCGCAAGCGAGGCCTCTCGGGGCGACCGAGCTTTCTCTACGATGTGCTGAAGCGCTCGTTTAGCTGGGATGATGCCACGCTTTCTTCCTTGTGTGGCAAGAAACTTTGCAATTGCAGCGCGATTTGTCAGAGGACCATTTTGGCGTTGCGAAACTCCACCATGCCCATCCTGGTTCAAAAAATAATCGGAACACAGCGCGCTACCTGCAAGAATTGTTCCAATGAAATCAAGCTTTGAAGCAATCTGTAAATAAGTGAATTCTGGGGAAGTAACAAACCCTTTTAAGTCAGCACCTATGGGCAGGAGCGACGATGGCGGAACCTTCGTATTACAGATATGAAGTGCGACGTGCTCTTTTACAAATGTGGAGTTCACGTCCTTAATAAGCAGGTCAACCTTGCCTTTAGGCTCCTGATGAAGACGCACACCTTGTATTTCTGGAAAGTGTCCATAGTAAACGGCAAGCTCTCGTTCAGTCGATACTCCTGGAGCTGATTCAGGAATAAGCGGCGCCCTGACCATAGCATTTGATGCCGACAGCGAATCAAATGGCCTAGAGGAACTCATCAATAAATTAAACGCTGAAAAGTACGAAAGACAGTAATCCATAGCACTCCTTCGCGAAAAAGTATGAATTCCATACCCGGAAATAGCGCAAGTAATCTGACCGATTTGAAATCACACAGGAAATCTGTGCAAGATTTGTCCTTCTATCGTCCTCGCGGAGACTCTGCATGTAATTACACTAACCTAGTTTCAAATTACTGCATAATTACACTATTAAATTCATTTCTATGAATACGTAATTTTTGATCTCAAAATTATGTGCCGAAAAAGGTAAAAAACCCGTTTAGTTGGGGATGAAAATTTAAAATTGGCCGATTTAACCCCAACTAAGACGATTTTTTACCGCGCCAAAAACTTTTATCTGGGCAAACACTGTATGCAGAAAAATGAAAACCCCAACTAAACGGATTTTTTACCACTTTGATGTGAATTGTGGTGTTCTTTGATCCCGATGCACTTTTTGCGCACGTTACCTGCACGTCGCCGTGACTGCCCGCACACGTATCCACGCACGTTACCAGCCCGTCGATGTGTCCGCCTGCACTTGCCCACCTGCAAGCCTGCCGTCGACCTGCACGCCCGCTGTCGACCTACGTAAAAAAGCCTGGTAGCGGAACGCTGCCAGGCTTTTAGCGAAGCTAAGTCTCTAAACTAGATCTTAGAACTCGACAGGAAGGTCGAAGTAGACGCACTTAAGCAGCTGCTCCATCTCCTCCTGGGTAGGCTTGCGTGGGTTGGAGAGGGTGCAAGCGTCCTCGATAGCAAGGCGAGCAACCTCTGGAGCCTTCTCGAAGAACTCCTTCTCGTCGATGATGGAGGTCTCGGACTTGGTTCCGCCCTCGCCGTAGTTCTTGATGCCCTGTGGGATGTTAAGAGCGTCGTTGATGTCGCGAATCTTCTGGACAAGTGCTGCTACCAGCTCGTCCTCAGTGTTGCCCTCGAGGTGCAGGATCTCCTTAGCAATGAATGCATAGCGTGTCTTTGCGCGCTCGTCGCGAGCGTTGAACTGGATGACTTTGCCCAGGTACATAGCGTTTGCGCAACCGTGGATGATGTGTCCACCGGAGAATGCAGCGCCGGTCTTGTGAGCCATGGAGTGAACGATGCCCAGAAGACCAGAGGAGAATGCGATACCAGCGAGGCACTGTGCGTCATGCATGTGCTGACGTCCCTCTTTGTCGCCTGCGTAGGACTTTGGCAGCCACTCGACAATCTCGCGGATTGCGTGCAGAGCGTCGCCGTCAGTGTACATGGAAGCAACGGTAGAAACGTATGCCTCGATAGCGTGGGTCAGTGCGTCCATACCAGTGTGAGCAACAAGCTTAACAGGCATGCCGTAAGTGAGCTCAGGGTCAACAATTGCGACGTCAGGGGTAATCTGGAAGTCAGCGAGTGGGTACTTAACGCCCTTCTGGTAATCGGTAATGATGGAGAATGCGGTTACCTCAGTTGCGGTACCGGAAGTAGAAGAAATTGCGCAGAAGTGAGCCTTGGTGCGGAGCTCAGGCAGGCCAAAGACCTTGCACATGTCCTCAAACGTGGTCTCAGGATACTCATACTTGATCCACATAGCCTTAGCTGCGTCGATTGGGGAGCCGCCGCCGATAGCAATGATCCAGTCTGGCTGGAACTCGCTCATCTTAGCAGCGCCGCTCATAACGGTCTCGACGGAAGGATCGGACTCGACACCCTCAATGTGAGCAACCTCAAAACCTGCGGACTTAAGGTCATTCTCGATGTCATCAAGGAAGCCGCCGCGACGCATGGAACTACCGCCGGAAACGATGACTGCCCTCTTACCCTTGAGGTTCTTAACCTCGTGACGAGCACCCTCGCCAAAATACAGATCGCGTGGATTAGTAAAACGTCCCATAAAACCTCTCCTTAACTATGTGCCGCTTCCCTTAGCGGCTAGCGAAGCCATTCTTCGCAATTACTTCTTCTCAACATTTCTATATTAGCTCATTTTGGGCATCTGTACCAAAATGAATGTGCCATTTTATGCAATATCGTTCAGAATTTATGCGCTCGCCTGACAAGAAACTGACGCTCATCTGGCGAGAAACCCGTCCACTCCAAACATTTCCGTCTGCCGTTCACAATCTTCTTACGACGCTCGCGGACTTGCCCCGCACACCCAAATAACCTGCGATATCATTACGTAAGAGAGAAAGGAATCACGTGGCGTTTGACCCGGTAAAAGAAGACTACCAGCGGCTTATCCTCCGCTTTGCTCGCACGCAAGTCGGCGACGAGGACAGCATTGCTACGCTGATGAAGGACTTCAACTGGCGATTCTCCAACGACCGCAATTCCCTCCCTCAAACCGACGAAGACCGCGCGTTCAATCTAGTTGCGCAAGCGGCCGAGATTGTTGATTATCGCCTGCCGTTTGTCGAGGAATCTCAGGCGCAGGCCCTTATCGACCAGGGAAAACGCCTCCTCAATCAGGCAATTCAACTGGACCCCAACTGTTTTGACGCTCAGCGCATGCTCCACGCCTCAAATAGCAGGCTTTTTGATGCCTACTACCAGTTCCTTGTGGAGAAGCTCCCCCAAGTAGAAGCCGCGTGCTATCAGAAGGCTCAAGAGTCCTCGCAGGGACTCCCCGCTGAGCAGGCAGAACTTGCCCAGAGGCTGGCAATCAACCCCTATAAGCGCTGGTTGGCAACGCTTTCTTCTCGCGCGCTTATCTGCGGCCGCAACAAAGACGCCATCGCATATGGCGAGAAACTCCTGGAGCTTGACGCCGCTGACGCAGCCGATGCTCGTTTTACGCTTGCGCTCGCATACGCAAAACTCGAGGACGAGGACGCCCTCGACAACCTCATGGACAAGTATCGCAAGCTGGATCCACCTCGAGGGGCAGATGACCCGTGGATTTTGCTGGCTCGCCTGGCTATTCACTTCAAAAAGCGTGAGCTGGTTGAGGCAGAACGCTACCTTGACCTGCTGATTGAGCGCTATCCCGAGGCAACTCTTTGCTGTTTTGTGCAGAAGGATTTGCCCGAGGGAGAGTTCTCGCGCCTTAACGTGCTCCCCTATTCTGAGGACGAGCTCATCATTGCTATTGCAGAGGCAACGGTGCTGCTGCAAGAAGGAAATGACCTGATAGGACGCGGTGTTCTTGGCCGTTGGCTTGCAGATCAAGTTAGGGCGAGAGACCCAAAGACCGTTGAACTTGCAGAAAAAGAGCTGCAGATGCAGGCAAACGCCTTGTTTGCTTCCGCTGATTCGTTCCCTGGTGGATCCGACTTCCCCGACGGCCCGGTCGGCTCCGGCCCCGCTGGCCCCAGCTTCCCCGCTGGCCCTAGTAGCCCCAGCTTCCCCGCTGGCCCGCGACCACACGGACCGTATATCGACGGGCCAAATAATCCACACTCAGGTGGTGATGCAGAGTGATTAAGCATTCCGCTAACGATATGGCCAGTGAGCAGGTAGATCGCTTGGTAGCCAAGTGTGCTCAAGAAAAGAACATCGTCTCTGAAGCTGCTCTCTACGAGTTGAAGCTTGCGGTAGAGGCTTCGCCTGAAGACTTTATTTCTGACGAAGAAGAAAAGGCTTTCGCACAATACGTCAACGTCATTGGCAAGTATCAGGCTGGAATTACTAAAGAAATTGATTCTGATGCCGACTTTTTTGCAAGTCGTATGGATTTGCTTAATTTCTTGCATAATCAGATGACAAAAATTACTGAAAACCCAGCTCTTAACAGCACAAGTATTAACCTAGAGGCACAGAGAATCCTGGCGCAAATCTCCAACAATCATCCCGCAGCAATCCTTAACGACCTGCTTGACCTGCAAAAAGAATTCGACCCTATCTTTAAACCAAAGCTGGAGCAGACAAAGCAAGAGCAAGGTGACGCCTGGAGCTGCGCTGAAGCCCGCCCGCTCTTGCGCCTATACGCACAGATTGCCCAGGTCGCAACTGATTGTGCCTGCTTCAAGCTCTCCAAAAAAGCTTGCGAAGATCTCTTGTTTTTCTCGCCAACAGATTTGCTGGGTGCGCGTTTTACCTTGGCATATGTCCTTGCTCGCCTGGAAGACGAGGAGGGGCTCCACAAGCTTGACGAGAGCTGTGGATATCAGTCCAATGCTTGGATGCGCCTGGCGTTTACGCTGCTGTTCTTCAAGTTGAATCGCATGCCCGCCGCAAAGCGCGCGCTCAAAGGTTTTGTTAACCTCGGTGAGGGAGCGGCATATGCGCTGCTCAGGCCATCTTTTGTTGATCTTTACATTCCGTGCAGAATCAATTTCACACCTGACACGTTTGTCGAGAACGTTATCGCAGTTCACGAGGCCGAGGCGATTATTGCCGACGTGCCGGAATTTATTTCGTGGGCAGAGTCGGTGCCTGGCGTGACTCAAAGCGCTCGCGACTACGCATTTAAGGCCGGACTGGACTGGTGGGAAAACGAAGAATAGATGAAAGCCCAAAATAGCGCCGTTTAGCCCTAGAAATCTGCAGCATCTTTGCTATACTTTTTCTTCGCGTCCCCATCGTCTAACGGTTAGGACATCGCCCTTTCAAGGCGGCAATACGGGTTCGATTCCCGTTGGGGGCACCATAGAACGCAAATCCCAAGGCAGCAAATGCTCCCTTGGGTTTTTTGTTTTTGGGACCTTACTTTCTTAGGATTTTATTTTCTTAGGTCCTTATTTTCTTAGGTCCTTATTTTCTTAGTTCCTAATTTAACAGTTGGCGAGAAGAACCTCTTGTAGACTCTCAACCGATAGTCCAGCGCGCGCAAGGATATTGTGGTGAACGTCTGCCTCCAAGTACGCATCGAGCATGCCTAAACGTAGTACCTGCGGACATGCGCCTGCAGCGCTAAGCTGCTCAACAACGGCGCTGCCAAATCCACCCAAAACGCTGTGCTCTTCAACCGTAATGATCACCTCAGAGTGCTGACAAATTTGCGTCAGAGAAGCGTCAAGTGGCTTGATACCCGACACGCCGTAGACCTCGATGTTCGTTCGGACGGGAACGGCAATCTGCTCTGCAGCTCTCTGAGCTGCCTCAACAACTCGGCTGGCTATAGCACCTGTTGCAAGAACGGTCACGTGTTTCGGGTGAGAGGAAGCTGCTGCTTCGGGCGTCGCTGCGCCATCTGCGACTGAAGCGCTTACTGCACCCACCGCGCGTGACGACTCAAAGAGTTTCTCGACACCAGAAGTATCAAAAACGTAACCATCTGGATGCAGATTAACACCATCGCCCGAGGTCATACGCACGTAAGCTGGTCGGGGATGCTTTGCGAGGTCCATGAGCGTGGCCGCAAGCTGGGCATTATCGATCGGATTGAGCACGGAAAGCCCCGGGATGGTCCTGGTAATCGCAATGTCCTCCACAGCCATGTGAGATGGGCCTGTAGCTGCGGATTCGCAGCCAGCAGCAACACCTACAAGCACCACGGGCGACTTCATCATGCCAAGGTTGACGCGAATCTGGTCGAGCGTTCGTGAGGTCACAAACGTGGCATAGCACGGCGCAAAAACGTGGAAACCTTCATTTGCACAGGCAGACGCCACTTCAATAAGGTTCTGCTCTGCAATTCCACACTGGATGTAGCCGTCTGGTCGAAGCTCTCGAAAGCGATCTAGGTTCAAACGACGACCATAGTCGGCAACGGCAACAGTCAGCAGCTCGTCATCCTCGGCAAGCTTACCCATAACCCAGCCGAACACTTCCTTTGTATTCATACCCGCAAGCATCTGCGACTCTTCAGCCGAAATGCACGATGGCTGCAAAGATGTATCTAACATGAGCATGCCTCCTCTGCGACTTTCAGATCAA
This sequence comes from uncultured Atopobium sp., assembly GCA_963509815.1. GTDB lineage: Bacteria > Actinomycetota > Coriobacteriia > Coriobacteriales > Atopobiaceae > Lancefieldella. Next base: position 8,820 of record CAUPCM010000006.1, read on the forward strand.
GCAATGCCTGTTCATAGAGGTCGTCCGTCACGCACGCGTCGTGGAACGAAACGTTATTCTCGGCAAATGAAAGTCCCTTGCCCTTGATGGTATGCGCGATAATCGCACGAGGCCTGGAAGTTTGCTGCTTTAATGCGTCGTACAGCGCAAGCACATCATGTCCGTCTACCTCGACAGATTCAAAACCAAACGCATCAAACTTTCTTGCAATTGAACCGGTGTCCAAAATGGATGCGCAAGGGCCGTCCAGTTGCATGCGGTTCTGGTCGACAATGACCGTGACGTTGGAGAGCTGGTTGTGGCCGATAAACGCCGCGCTCTCCCAAATGGAACCCTCGTCACACTCGCCGTCGCCCAAAATACAAAAAACGCGAGAAGGAAGATCTTTTCTGCGAAGGCTTAACCCCAGGCCAGCGGCGTAGCCCAAGCCCATGCCAAGGCTGCCACCGGAGATTTCAAAGCCGCGCTGAGGGTCTCGAAGCGGATGCTTAAAGAGGACGGCATCGGGTCCAAAGACTCCGCGGTCAATATCCTCTTGAGAGATCATTCCTGCACGTAGAAGAGCCGGAAACAGCGCCAGCGATGTGTGAGCCTTAGAGAGAATCAAGCGGTCTCTGAGTTCCCACTCGCAATCCCTGTGGCCCACCTGCATAACCTTACTTAAAAGCACAGAGACTATATCTGCTACAGAGCATGCGCCACCGATGTGGAATGGCGTTGAGCTGTAGTGATGCGCCAACTCGATGATACCTCGACGTACTGCAAGCGCCTCGTGGCGTAAATCAAACTCAAGCTGTTTGCGCTGATCAGAGTCTATTTCTGCAGAAGTCAGCGATGCACCCACGTGCTCTGACTGGCGAACAGAAGAGATGTCCAGAGGCCCAATAGAGCCATCTACCTGTTCAGATACACCAACAACGCTCTGATGTGGGGCAAGCCAAGTCTGACTCCACTCAATACAACTGCCGTCGGACAGCTCAATTACCTGCTCAAGTACAAGCAAAGCCTCATTCGGAGAACACTGCAGGTAGTCGGCATGGTCCTTACCTGCAATTTGCGACTGATAGCGCATACGAGAGCGCGCAATCTCTTTTTGAGAAGTTCTTTCAACCGCGTCAAAGAGCGACTCATTCTCAAAGTCTGCCTTTTCAAGCTGTGGACAAACAAGCAGGTTAGACCATGATTCCTGGCACACCACAGGCCTATCCGAGACACTCCTAACGCGACGCAAAAAGAGCACGTCAGAGCCAATGGGAATCTCCAGGTGCTCGGCAACGGCTTGATCTGCAGGGACTACCTGCTTAAACAGGACTTCGGTTCGATACTCAAAGCCACCATCTCTGAGTGCGGCTGCAAATGAAAGCACGGTATTTCCCGCCGCATGGCGAACAGTGTTAGAAATAACCTGCGTTGCTCGACCCTTTTGAGTAAGCAGCAGACCCTCTTTGACCAGGGACTGAATGGCCTTTCTGATGGTGCCTCGGCTGACACCATACTGCGCCATAAATTCGGCCTCTGACAGAATATACGTTCCCGCCTTCCAGTCTTCTGACAGGATTTTAACGCGCATCAAATCTGACAGCTGAACATGAAGAGGTGTAGCGGACGACGAATTGAGTCCTCCTCTGACCTGTGGAGATAGTGACTCTGCGGCCGCTTCCTCAGAAACTAAAACCGGAAAAACTCCTGTCTCAAATGACATAGGTCCTCCGAAGTAAGTAAGAAATTAGTCATGCATACGTTAGGTACAAGACAAGTAGTATACAAGTTTCTGAAAGAGAACAGAATAGGTATGGAAATAACTTTTACCAGTTTGTATTTCAGAATAAAATATAATTACTTAGTTAAATAAACTTACTCTTGATTAAATTAGCCTTTAAGGAGATTGGATAATGACTATATTGCCTGATAGACCATTTCTTAAGTCATTATTTGATAAATATGACCCAGTGTATGTTCTGGAACACTTCTTTGACGAGAATGGCGTCAAAGACTCAGCTCCAGAAGAACTAAAGGCTGAATTCAAAGATGTCGAATTCAGGCGTTATCCAGAAAATGGTTGCCTTTAATCCCATAAGGTAAATGACTTACGTTCTTTTTCTGAACTGACTAAAGACTAAACTGATAGATATAGTGAAGTTCAGACACATGAATATGTCTTTGTTGAGTACTTAGAAAGATTTGGTTATAAATGGACGAAGAGGTAAAGAGATTAAAAAGAGAGTACGAAGCAATACTCGAGCAAATCACGCAATATGAGTCTTCTGAGAGGGCTGGACTAATCATCGAGACTGAAGAACTCATGAAGCAGCAGAGAGACTTATATGATAGAGGAAGAGTGGTCGTTCAAAAGCTTCGTCAGCTTGGATATAGAATCTAATCTCTTGCTCCTTTACATGTGGGATTTTTCTTAAGACTATTAACATTCACAGGTATTTTTCTCGTAGATAAGAAATAAATAGATAAACTGTATTTTTAGCAAGATCGGAGGGCTATAAATGGGTGCCGAAGAAATAAAAAAGATTTGTGATTTCCTGGCGTCTTTACCAATAGATGCAGTTACTTCCGCTTATCTTATTGACCCTCTCACAAATGAAGTAGTACAGCAGGGTTTTGCAGCACATGATATTGGTGATAAGGTTGTAACCGACCAAGACATTTTGAACTATCGAGCTGGTGTAAAGCAGATACCTGACTTTGCTCTTGAATACGCCAAGCTGCATATGAAGTAACTCCTAACCCCGCCTTAAGCGGGGTTTTCTTTTAGATATTAATCGCGGAAAGCAATTTATCAGCGTAAAAAATAAATACTTGAACTAAATGTTGTCCCATTTTTGTCCCACGAGCTGAATGTCGAGTTAAGTTTTACCAGGTCAAGAGCTATACGCTTTTAACTTCTAATAAAGACTAATGCTTAAATGTTTTCTGAAAAATCACAGTTAAAACGCTATTTATTCAGCAATAAAAGTGGTAGGGGCGGCGGGACTCGAACCCGCAAGACCGAAGTCGAGGGATTTTAAGTCCCCTGCGTCTGCCAATTCCGCCACGCCCCCGGATATGTCTAGCTATTATGCCACTACTTTTTATCCAGCGGGCGCAAAATTGGCTGCCAAATCACAGGCGACTGCTTTCCCTGGTGAACGGCAGCAGCAGTTATCACCAGGCCAAAGAGCAGATCGCTCTCGCTTACTATCAGGTGTTTGAAGCCCGAATTCTTCATCAATTCTGCAAGCAAAATAGTGCCCGCGAGCATGACGGGCGCGCGTTTTGCCTGCAATCCCGTTATGTCTTCTCGCTCCTTCAGCGTTTTGCTGGCGAGAAGACCCTCTATCTGCGACACCTCATCAATCGAGATGTGATTGAGGTGCACTTTTGACGGGTCGTACGGGTCAAGGTGGTCCCTGATGGCAATGAGACTAGTTGCGGTTCCGCCGACGCCAACCAAGAGCTCTGGAGCTGCGCACTGCTGTTGAGCTCGGCCGATAGCCTCAGACATCATCTGAGCTGCCATCTTGTGAGCTCCATTAATATCCTCCGCTGATGGGTGATCTGCCGATAGGTTAAAACGCTCGGTCAGGCGCCTGCAACCGAGGTCAACGGACTCGACAAAGTTGATGTCGAGTTGCTGTCCACCAGGCTGCTGACCTGCGACTTGAGTGGCGGACTGGCCTGCGACTTGGGCCACAGACTGACCTGCGCCTTGAACTGCGGCTTGTCCCACCAATGTGCCAACGACCAGCTCAGTTGAGCCGCCGCCACTGTCGGCAACAAGAATGCGATGATTCTCAAAGTCGTGAGAGACGCCTAAAAAGGTGAGCGCACCCTCAATTTCACCTGGAATAATCATGGGTTCAAGTCCTAGTGAGGCTAGACCCATTCCCAGGTCAGGAGCATTTTCTGCATCGCGAGCAGCGCTTGTGAGCGTGCACACAACCGCCTCAGCGCCCTCTTTTCTCGCGTGATCAACATAGGAAGAAACACAACCAACGCAACGATGAATTGCCTCAGGTAGCAGGCGCTTTGCCGTATCAACTCCCTCGCCCAAGTTAACAATCTCGGTGTATTTGGCCATGCGAATAACGCGACCGTCCTCTACCTGCGCAAGCGCAAGTCGAGCGGTCACGGTTCCAATATCAATCGCAGCTAGAAGCATTAGTGTGAGTTCCCACTGTCAGACTTTGAGTTATCGGCGCCGGATCCCTCAGAAGAGCCACCTTCTCCAGAGTTCTTCTGATCGTGAGACTCTCCAGGAGCTGGTGCAGAGGTAGAATCGTCAGAGTTTGCGCTCTTAGGAGCCTCAGTATTGCCGGAATCGCCTGGTGTAAAACCAAAAACAAAGTCTCCCACCTTGATGTACCAAGGATAATCAGGTCGCTGAACGGTATTCTCGTCTTTCTTCTTATCAAGACCCTCTACCTGCGCAGATTCCTCGCCGCCAGAAACCAAGCCCTGCTTATGAGCCTCATCTATGATGCCCTCTTTTGTCTGCAGGCCCTGAACCTCGGACTCAAGACGTTTTTGATCTTCCTCAAGCTTCTGCTGATTAAGCAGCAGCTCGTCATGCTCGCGAACAGCGTGGTAGTAGCCACGAATTGGCGGATACAAGCCCACAAGCAGGAAGATTACAACGCCGAGAAAAACGACAAGTTTGGTATGATTGCGCGCGAAGTCAAGTGCGTTGTCTTTAAGCTCTACCAGAGAAGCTACGCTGAACTGCGGTTTATTGGTTCTTTCAGTCTTCTGACCGCGCTCCGACTTCTGGTCACGCTCAGGCTTCTGAGTCCTATCGATTCTCTTAACTTGAACGGTTCTTTTAGACTTGGTGTCCTTGGAACTCTTCTGGGAAGAAGCATCCTTTTGAGACACCGCGGCTTTTTGAGGTGCGGCATGTTTTGTTACCACGGCGTCTTTTGAAGCCGTTGTGGCCTTTTCAGACTCAACAGCCTTCGAGTCAGATTGAGATTTATCAGTTACCTGGGGTTTCTCGGCCTTTTTAGATGGAAATATTTTGAGAACACCAGAGGCGTGCTCCGCGCCAGTCTCTTTAAGAGGCTCAACGGAACGCTTGGTGGGCGTTGTTTTTCTTTTTGTACCACTCTTTTTAGTGGTGTCTTGACTCATCACGGATCTCATTTCTGGTTTGTTTGGTGATGCGTCGCAACAAATTGCAACATCTTTATTATGGCAGAGGCAGCGCCGCTAGCCCTCCCTCAGTTTGGAATTTCATCGTTTCAGCGAATAGAAGTTATCAGTTAGCGACAGATTGTGTGCTCTACAACGTGGTTGGTGCAGCTCATTTTTGCAGCTCGTTTACACATCAAGATGACGTTTTGCTTCTTGCCACAAATCTTCCTGGAGCTCAGGTTTCTCGTCAAGAGAAAAGCCTCTCTTAGCAGCGGCTTTCTCCATGTACGACCAGCGAGCGCGGAACTTCCTGCAGGCATTCATCAGCGCTTCTTCCGCGTCAACGCCTTCCCAACGAGCAACGTTTATCAGCGCAAACAAAATGTCGCCAAACTCGTCCGTTTTCTGCTGCGTTCCTGACGCCTCAGCGTCAAACTCCGCACGCTCCTCGGCAACCTTGTCCCACACGTCAGCGACAGACGCCCACTCAAAGCCCATCTTTGCGGCACGCTTTGAGATCTTCTGGGCTTGCATAAGCGCAGGTAGAGACTGTGGAACAGAGTCGAGAAGACCCTCGGTGTGCACGGTATCTTCCGCACTGGCGCGCTCCTCAGCTTTGACGCTCTCCCACACGTCCAAGACAGCCGCAGCCGACGACGCTGAACCAGCTTCTGGCCCAAACACGTGCGGATGCCTGCGCACCAGCTTCTGGTTGAGCGCTCGGCAGACGTCGTCGATGTCAAAGCCCGCTGCGCCAGCGCTTGTAGCATGGTCGCACACGCCGCCCTTCTCGGCACCGTCCGCACCGCTGTCCGCCTCAATCTGCGAGTGAAGCACTACCTGCTCAAGTACATCGCCAAGCTCTTCTTCAAGGTGCTCAGGAGAGCCCTCAGCAATCGCTTCGACCGCCTCGTAGGCCTCCTCAATCATGTTCTTTGAGATGGACTGATGCGTCTGCTCCTTGTCCCAAGGGCAGCCATCCTCCTGACGAAGACGCCAGATGGTTCTAACCAGACGGTCAAACTCCGGGTGTGTCTGCGGCGCTCCGGGACGAGCCTTTGTTTCTTCATCAACTGCGTCAGCTAGCTGGGCGATCTTCTCGTCAGATGTCATAGAACTTACTGCTCCTCAGGGTACAGGAAATTCCAGTCGTTGCGCAAGCCGGTCATGAGCTCCATAACGTCCTTTGAGACCTCAAGCTGTGCCTGAGCAGAAGCGTCTCCTGAAACAGCGGCCTCTAGATCTGCCAGCACGTATGCCAGCGCATTAGCCGTGCGACCCACCTGGACTTGCTCCTGTTTGCCGTCGTCAGTCCACGTAATTGTGGCAACGTCCGCGCGTGGGTACTCCATAATCTCAATGAAGGCTTTATCAGCGGAAATCATAGCTCGTTTTGGCTGCTTAGAATGAAGCGTCAACGCCAAAACAACCATCTGACCCTCGGCATTTCTGAGCAAAATGCCGTCCGTCTGATCAACGCCGGTAGGGGCCGGATTCATCATGGAGAGCACGTCATGAGGCTGACTCTTCAAGAAAAGACGAGCTAGCGTCAGCGAATAGACGCCAATGTCCAGAAGCGCGCCGCCCGCAAGCTTGGGATTGAAGAAGCGATTCTCCATATCAAACTCTTTGTAGCTGCCAAAATTCTCCTGAATCAGGTTGACTGGACCAAACTCGCCAGCCTCCACGCGGCTAACCAGCTCTTTGTAGAGTGGCATGTGCAAAATGGTGCAGGCGTCCATGAGCTGAACGCCGTTTTGACGAGCAAGTTCTTCAGCCTCAAGCAGCTCAGCGGAATTGAGCGTAATAGACTTCTCGCACAGCACATGCTTGCCCGCCTGAAGCGCTTTGCGCAGGTAGATGATGTGCGTGTTGTGAGGCGTGGTCAGGTACACCGCGTCAATCTCGTCGCTGGCGAGAAGTTCGTCGATGCTGTCATACACACGTTTAACGTGGTGTTTTTGTGCAAACGCAACGGCCTTCTCCTGTGTCCTGTTGGCTACACCGTCAATGGTTCTACCAACCGAAGCCAGCACCTCTGCCATCTGATTTGCAATGATTCCGCAACCAATAACACCCCACCTGAGGTGTGGCGCGGCAAAGATCGTGTCCACGGCGCTCGCGGCGTTCTGCGCGGCGCTCGTGGCGTTCTGTGCAGCGCACGCGACGTTCTGTGACGTCTGACCTGCTGTTTTGCTCATGATTACTCCTCAACCTCATCGTCGCCACCAAGCTCTTCAAGAACTCCTAAGGCGGCGGGCATCAGCTGCTCTTCATTTCGGTGGAACGGATACGCCAGTTTATGCGTCTTTGGATACACGATAGCACCGCGACCCTTCAACTTGAGGGCTTGTTCGCGAGGAATTTCTACGCCCAGATATACCAGACGCCCATTTGTCAGGCTCACTGACGTTGCGCCCAAACGCTGCGCGCGGATGCGCACGCGGGCACGATCAAACAAGTTCTTACCTGCAAGTGGCAGGGCGCCAAAGCTATTCTCGGTATCTTGCTGCAGGGCATCCACATCGGAGAGCTCTGTAGCTGCGGCAAGGCGACGATACACCAAAACGCGACGGTCAACCGCCGGCAGATAGTCCTCGTCAAGATAGAAATCTGCAGGTAGATTGATGGTTACCTCGGCCTGCTCAAGCTCTGCGGACTCACCGCGAGCCTCCGCAACCGCCTCGCCCAACATCTGCGTAAAGAGGTCAAAGCCAACACTGGAAAGGTTTCCGTGCTGCTCAGCGCCCATAAGGGAGCCCGCGCCTCTAATCTCCAGGTCGCGCATGGCAATACGCATGCCGCTACCCAGATCTTGGAACTCGTTGATTGCCGTCAGACGCTCGGTGGCCTCTTCTGTCAGCGGCAACTCCGCGGGGAACATAAAGTACGCGTATGCCTGCTGCCTACCGCGACCAACACGGCCCTTGAGCTGGTACAACTGAGCCAGTCCCAGGCGCTGAGAGTCCTCGATAATCAGCGTGTTAGTGTGCGAGTTGTCAATGCCGGACTCAATAATGGTGGTAGCCACCAAAACGTCAATCTCGTGCTCCTGGAAGGCAAGCATGACGTTTTCTACCTCGCGAGCGCTCATCTGGCCGTGAGCCACGCCCACGCGAGCCTCCGGCGCAGCTTCCTCCACGCGAGCCACCGCCTCATCAATAGTGGTCACGCGGTTGGACACGTAGTACACCTGTCCTTCTCGCTCCAACTCACTTCTAATAGCTGCGGAAACAAGATCCGGGTTGTACTCGCCCACCATCACCTGAACAGGCTTTCTGCCAGGCGGTGGCGTCAGAATCAGGCTCATGTCACGCACGCCGCTCATGGCCATCTGCATGGTGCGCGGAATGGGCGTTGCCGAGAGCGTCAGCACGTCTACCTGCTCGCGCATGTTTTTGAGCTGCTCTTTGTGCTGTACGCCAAAGCGCTGCTCCTCGTCGATGATAACCAAGCCTAAGTCGTGTGGATTGACGTCAGCTGAGAGCAACCTATGTGTTCCTACCAGCACATCTACGGTTCCGTCCGCAAATCCCTCAAGCGCTTTTTTCTGCTGGGCAGGCGTCACAAAACGTGAAAGAACGCTTACCTTCAAATCAAACGGAGCAAATCGCGAGAAAAACGTCTCGTAGTGCTGCTGAGCCAAGATGGTAGTTGGGCACAAAATCATAACCTGACGAGCATCCTGGCACGCCTTAAATGCAGCTCTCAGCGCCACCTCTGTCTTGCCAAAGCCTACGTCTCCGCAAAGCAAGCGGTCCATTGGCTTGCGCGCTTCCATGTCCAGCTTAATGTCTGCAACAGCGCTTTCTTGGTCCGGCGTCAGCTGATATGGGAAGCTGGACTCCATCTCCTCCTGAGCGGGAGTGTCCAGCGAGAACGCATAGCCCGGCACAGAAGCGCGACGCGTGTAGAGGTCTACCAGGTCAAACGCCAGTTTCTTGGCGGACTTTCTTGCCTTGTTAGTAGCGCGCGACCAATCTGCCGTGTTAAGCCTGGTCAGGCGCGGATTGTTGCCGTCGGGTCCCACATAGCGCGTAATGCGGTCAACCTGCTCCAGGGGCACATAGAGTTTATCGTCATTGGCATACTCAAGTAGAAAATAATCACGCTCTCTACCTGCAACTTCTTGGCGCACAATAGCGGTAAAGTGCGCAATACCGTGCGTTGCATGGACAACGTAGTCGCCCGGCTTAAACGGGAACGTCACCGTTGTAGGGTCAATGCGCTTGGAGCGCTTTTTGTTGCGCGCGCTTCTGGCCGTCAAGTCCGAGACAGAAAGCACTGCTAGATTAGCTGTTGGAATGATAATTCCCGCAGGAACGGGCGCGTCGGTAAACGTAACGCGACCTCGCTTAAGTGGCGCGTAAGCACCGTTTTGATCAGGCTCGTTTTCAAGCGCCGTACCCAGCGACTCTTCAAACGGAATGGATTCATCCGAGAAAAGCAACTTAAGGTGCTCGCGAGCGGCACGATCGGGAACCGCAAATACCACGGCATCGCGGTCTTGCACCAGCTGCCTCACGCGACCCAAAAGCTTTGTGTCCGAGCCTGCAATAGATGGCTGCACCACAGAGAGCTCCGACGTTACCGCAGCTCCCGTACGCAAAAGTGACGAGAAGGACAGGCGTTGCTGCGAGCCAAAGTCCATGGCCTTGGGATCTGTATACAGACCATCTAGTTTCACTTTTGATGCTGTTGCGGATGCGGAGATTTCGTCAAAGGCACGCTGGCAATCATCAAACAGCGAGCGTGGCTCCGCAAGAACTATCAGCGTCTCTGAAGAGATGTGCTCAAGAGGGCTGGCAGAGCCTCCGTACAGCACAGGAAGATAGCGTTCAAGTGCAGGCGCCTGAGCTCCGCGCTGAATAAGCTCCAGGTCAGCAGCGAGTGCAGAGTTTTCTTGCGCACGCGTATAGAGCGCTTCCTCCGCGCGACGAATGGTCTCTTTGGTAAACGCAAGCTCTCGAGCTGGGGCAACAGTGACCTCATCAATGGCACCGATAGTCTGGCCAGTAGCCGCCACCATGCGCCTAATGCGATCAATCTCGTCTCCGAAGAACTCAATACGTACGGGACTTGTTGCCTGAGCTGGGAAGATATCAACCGTATCGCCGTGAATGTGGAAGGTACCTGGCGCGTCTACCTCGCCGGTATCGGCGTATCCCATGCCGACGAGCAGCGAAGCTACGTCCTCAAAGGGAACATCGTCGCCAACAGTAAACGTCGCTGGAAGAAAATAGCCCGAACCAACAGGAGGAACTCTGCGCATCAGCGCGTGGGCGCTTGCAACTACAATGACCTTCTCGCCAGCGGAAAGCTTGGCGATAGCGCGACACCTGGCGCCAATGAGGGCGTCGTCCGGCGTTGTGTCCGACCAGGGGCGATCCTTGCGGTTGGGATAGCGCAGCACAGCGTCGTTGCCCAGCCACGCCGCGAGCGAGCGCGCCGTGCGATCCGCGGCGTCCTCTCCCGCAACGACCAGCAGACACGGACGGGGGTTCTGCGCCCAGAGCGCAGCCAGCATCAGCGGACGAGCGCTTTGCGAGAGGGACAGCGTGGCGTCTGATCCGCGCGAAAGTTCTCGTTTCAGCTTCTCTAGCTCGGGCGCGCTCAGTAGTTGAGCTGCAACTCTATTGATAAACACACAGTCTCCCGCCATACCGCTAAACCCACATGCAAACGCATGCGGGTTACACCAAACCTTGCTGGGCGCGCACTGGCGCCGCGTCCGATGCGCGCCGACGACGCCCAGCCGTGCCCGATGCGCGCCGACGACGCCCGACCACGCAACCACGTCCTGCGCACAGGTTTGATAACTTTTCAATTGGGCTGTTATTGTAGTCGTTATGCAGCTATTTTGCTATTCTCGCCACACGTGATAACGTAACTACATACTGGGTACACATAAAAGGAATTGAGGAGAGGTCATGCCCAGAGAATCAAAGAAAATCAAGGTAGAACGCGGCATTGAGCTGTGCCGACGCATGCATGAGCTGTATCCAAGCGTCCAGAGCGCGCTGGATTACCACGACGCGTTTACCCTGCTCATCAGCGTTATGCTTTCGGCGCAGACTACTGACGCCGCGGTAAATAAGGTTACGCCCGAGCTGTTCCGCCGCTGGCCAGACGCGCCATCAATGGCGGCCGCCAATGCTGTCGAGGTCGGAGAGGTTATCCAGACCATCGGATTCTGGCGCGCAAAAGCCAAGCATTGCGTGGAAACCGCCCAGATACTGCTGACGGAGTACGGCGGAGAAGTTCCAGGCACTATGGAAGACCTGGTCACGCTCCCAGGCGTTGGCCGAAAGACCGCAAACATCGTGCTCAACAAGATGTTTGACGTGGTCGACGGCATCGCGGTGGACACGCACGTGTACAGGATCTCCAAGCGCATGCGCCTGAGCTCGGCTTCCACGCCGCTGGCCGCCGAGAAGGACCTGCTCGCACTTCTCCCCCACGAACTCTGGAAAGACGTCAACGAAGAGTGGATTCACTTTGGGCGAGAAACCTGCACTGCTCGCAGCCCCAAGTGCGTCGGTTGTCCCATGAGCGACATCTGCCCCTCCTACGAGCAGCCCAATCGCTGGTTCAAGGGATAAGCGCGGGGCCCGGTACGCTGACCCAGCGCTGAGCTGGAAGTTCCACAAAACATGCAGGTTAGACCGGTGTTCACGCAGGTGGACACCGGTTTTTTGTACGGCGACAGCGTCGTGTGCGGACAAACTTGCAGGTCGGACGCGCGAAGCGCTGCTGCGGGTACACGGGGTTTCTCGCCAGACGGGGGGTGCAAGCACGTGGGTTTCTCGTCAGGAACGTTACGTGAGCCTGAAAAGTGCAAAGAATCTGTATTTGAGCCACCGATTCTTTGATGAAATCAGGCAAATCCACCGATTCTTTGACGTTTTCAGGCAAAAGTTACAGATTCTTTGCAGAAATCAGGCGCGCACCGAACACATAGTGAGAACCCGTCTCCCCGTAACGTCCACACACAAAAATACCCACCAGCAAGCCAATGACCTGCTGGTGGGTATATTTTTTACGCACTAGAAGTTTGAGCTGCGGCTTCGCGCTTACGCGCCCGCAGCCCTACAGCTCAGAGCACCTACAACTTAGTAGTTGAGGGACTGCTCCTCGAAGTATGCCTGTGGGTGACCGCAGACTGGGCAGACCTTTGGTGCAGATGCGCCGACGTGCAGGTGACCGCACTTGAGGCACTTCCAAACCTTGACACCCTCGCGCTCAAAGACCTCACCGGACTCAACGCGCTCAAGAAGCTTCTGATAACGCTCCTCGTGAGTCTTCTCGATGTTACCGACAAGACGGAACTTAGCAGCGATCTCTGCGAAGCCCTCCTCCTCAGCTACCTTAGCGAAGTCAGCGTACATAGTGGTCCACTCGTAGTTCTCGCCAGCTGCTGCGTCCTTGAGGTTCTCTGCAGTCTCTGGAATCTTGCCGCCATGGAGATACTTGAACCAAAGTTTAGCGTGAACGCGCTCGTTGCCAGAAGTCTCGGTGAAGATGTTGGAAATCTGCTGGTAACCATCTTTTGCAGCCTGGGAAGCATAGTAGCTGTACTTGTTGGTAGCCTGGGACTCACCAGCAAAAGCTGCCTCGAGGTTCTTCTTTGTCTGAGAATTCTCAAAATCTACTGCCATTTTTTCTCCTCTCCCGCGCTAACGAGTGGCACGTTAACGCATGTCAAAGCGCTTGTGAGCGCGATGTTAAGCGCCTGGGTAGCGCCGTGTTACCTTTGGCAAACAAATGCAAATGATAATCATTAGCACTTATGCTCATATACTGACCCCTTCGTCAGCACTATGAATTATAACCATTTAGGGTAACCAGTATTCATTATTTTTCTGACAAAAGCCTTCCTTCGCAAGTTCTTCAAGTAAGCCAAGGGTAACCTGCTCATCAAGGGTTTCTCGCCCGGCGTTGACCTCAATCTGGCAGAGCTCCTGGTGAAGCGTCTCAAACTCCGCTCCACCCTCATCTTTATGGGCGAGAAGGACGCGCAAGAGCTCGGCTCGCTTCTGTCGATGAGATCCCTCAAAGCGCGACTGTTTGACGTGGCTTTTGGACCTTCGCGAAGGATTGGGAATGGTTTTCTTCAGGTACGCGCCGTAGTCGAGAAGGGCGTAGTACCAGCTACGTGGCGTAAGCTCCGTCGCAGCTGCGTCCGCGGCACCTGCAATGCTTGCAGGACACGTAAGCTCTACCAGCGGAACAAGCTCGGAGTCTGGCACGCCCTCTGCCTGGGGATACAGCTCGTGCAGGAAGACCGTACGCACATTAGTCTCCAGGTAAACACCGTGTAGGTTGAACGCGAACGCACGAATACCCGCCGCAGTAGCAGGACCAATGCCTGGGAGCTTTACCAGCTCCTTTGGATCTTGTGGAAAGACGCCGCCCGCCTCGGAAATTGCCTGAGCAGTTCGGTGCACGGATAAAGCTCGACGGTTGTAACCCAGGCCTTGCCATTCATCAAGCACATCAGAAGGAGCTGCGGCAGCCAGCGCGTCAACTGTTGGGAATCGCTCCAGCCACCTCTGCCAGCGACCATCCACGCGGCTGACCTGCGTCTGCTGAAGCATGACCTCAGAAATCCAAATGGCATACGGGTCGTACGTGCGGCGCCAAGGCAAATCGCGATACAGCTCGCGGCCTTTTTTTGCCACAAACTCGACAAACGCACGCAGCTCAGGCGTGAGCGCTGCTCCGCCGGATGCACCAGCGTGCTTGTCGGCCGAAATTTCCAGACCTTCGTTCATCTTAGTATGTGAGATTTTCTTATCGATCAATATTAAACTCGTACGGCTTTTTCTCGGCAGAAATAACCTCACCGTCAAGCAGGTTGTCAAACGTTCCAGCAGTAATCTCGGCCTCAATAGCGGCGGCGGCATTCTGGATAATCTGCTCGTTACGCTGAGCGTTCTCGTTCTTTACCAGTTGGAACTCGCCCACCATCTCTGGCATAAGACCCTCTACAACAACTTGATGCAAGGTTACGGACGCAAAGAAATTACGCAAGGTCTTCTCGGCACTGCACCAAAGAGGAGCAAAATAGCAAGAATTGCGACGAGGGCATGGCTCGTTATTAGGGCCGGCCCATTCGCAACTAGAGATGAAAACAGGCCCCTGAACTGCCTCAACAATGTCAAGAACGCTCACCTGATTAGGATCAATAGCCAGCATCATGCCGCCGTGCGCGCCGCGCGTGCTGACAATTACTCCGGCAAGGACCAGGTCGTGCTGGATTGAGCGAGCAAAGGAGTATGGAATATCGTTTTCTTCTGCGGCGTCGCGAACAGAAAGAAGCTTCTTTGGGCTTCTCACCAGCGAAGAAAGCATGCGGATTGCATAATCAGTTTTGCGTGAAATTTCCACTAGTTCTCCAAGTACCCCTCTTGCGTCCGCTTGAGGGACTGCTTTTCTCACTTATCTGGCTTGCGACCAGGTCTATCTTTGCTACCAGTTCAAAATTTTCCAGCCGCGTTTGTTTGCAAGTCTGGCAAGCGTTGGACCAGGGCAAACGGCGCACGGCGTTTGTGCTGCCGACAAAAGCGTTGCGTCCGAGTAGTGATCGCCGTACGCGTACGCAATCTCCCAGTTGCCCTCGCCAAAGTGCTGGTTGCACCACTCGGTTGCCGAGACCAGCTTCTGAGCGCCCTCAATCACGGGACCGTCAACCTTACTGGTATAGTGCCCGTCGGCTCCCACCTGCATCTTTGTGGCGAGAAACGCGTCCACTCCCAGCTTCTGGGCGGCCAATTCCGCGATAGGTTCAAACGTTGCTGAAACCAACAGCACGCAGCAACCCTCTGCCTGCCGACGACGCACCTCTTCCAGCGCCTGAGGGCGATACATCCCCTCAATTACCTCGCGATGAAAATCGTGCATGACAGCATTTGCAAACTCAACGCTATACTGCGTAAGTGCACCAACAACCAGCTCACGCGCCTCTTCCTGCCTTTGAGGAAGGTGCAGCTTGTAGCGAGCTCCCCACCACACAAGCTTGAGCGTGCGTGCAATTGAGGACAGATGACGGCGAAGCAAATACGCAGAGAACAAGAGTCCTGACTGTCCAGAAATGACGGTTCCATCAAAATCAAAAACAGCAATTTTCTTGATCAAATCTGAAGTGTGTTCCGTATTGGAAGATTCTGCGGATATGGAACTTACACTATCGCGTTGCGACAGCGCATCCAAAGTATTCTGATCCCGCACAATCCACCTCACTTTACCTCTGCTTTTAAATGTTTCTGTAGCAGAAGCACTTAGACACATTCTGATGTAAAGATAGCACACAATACTCTATTTTCTGACTTGGTCTCAATAAATTAAAGATGTAATTTAAATCTTTTATGCTGGACTTTTTTGGTAATGAAAAAGCCCTCCGAAGAGGGCTTGAACATGCAATGGCGGGATATGCGGGGCTCGAACCCGCGACCTCCGACGTGACAGGCCGGCGCTCTAACCAGCTGAGCTAATACCCCGGACGCCTTGTTGCGAATTGAAATAATACAGGGAACTTTTATTCTTGTCTAGCGTTATTTCCAACGAATTTGAAAATTTTCTTGAAAATAACCACTTGGCGAGAATAACCGCAGCTCAGAAACGTGAACGCCCACTGGAAATCCACAATTTCTTCGCGTTGCTTTTACTGAAGAGCAACGCTGGTGGTGTTTCCTGTGGAATCGGTTACCTTAAGCGTAGTTCCATCAAGCGTAGCTGCTGTGATGGTTCCGTTTCCGCCAACAGCCTTACCGTCCTTATCGGCAATAAGTGTTGGAAGCGAGCCGTCTACCAGGGCACATGCCACAACATCCCAGCCAGAATCGCGATTCTCTGGAACCAAAATGGTGTCGTTAAAAAGAATCAGGCTGGTAGGAGTTCCCTCAACCTCAAACAGAACGCTCTTAGTTCCAGAATCACTCGTGCGAACAACAGCGGTTTTGCCATCGCTTTGCTTCTCCAGAGAGTACTTCATACCGTGGAAGGTAACTGAGCCGTCAACTGCCTGCTCATCCTGCTGCTTCTCGTCGGCATAGGCGGACTGGGTCTGCTTTGGCTGCTGGCTTGCCGATTCACTCTTAGCGCTTGTAGCGCAGCGCACAATAAAGAACAGAGCAGTAAGCGCAACAATAGCTGCGACCACCAAGATGATGACCGATTTTCTATTTGGAGGTTCTGGCGTGTTATCGGCCTGTCGTGGGCTCTGAGGAATTTGAGCACCCTGACCCGCACGAAGCGTTGAAATGTTCTTCAAATCAACCGATGAAGCCTCAGGGGTCTTCTCGCCAGATGAACTTGTTCTCATGTGGTTTGCCATGCTTAAACCTCCCGACGTGCCTCAATTGCACGTCCCAATGTTACCTCATCAGCGTACTCAAGATCTCCACCCACGGGAAGTCCGCTTGCCAATCGGGTAACCGTCATTCCAAGCGGGTTAATGGTTCTGGAAAGGTACGTTGCAGTTGTTTCTCCCTCAACGTCCGGATTGGTTGCCAGAACTACCTCGGTAACGGTGCCATCGGCCAAGCGGGACAGCAACTCGCGTACGTGGAGCTGCTCGGGACCAATCTTGTCCATAGGCGAGATTACGCCGCCTAGAACGTGGTAGAGGCCGTGAAACGCGCCGGTGCGCTCAATTGCCGAGACATCTTTAGGCTCGGAGACCACGCAGATTTTGCTGCGATCTCTGGAAGAGTCCAGGCAGATATCGCATTCGTCGCGCGTTGCATAGTTGAAGCAAATGGGGCAAAAATGCACCTGCTGCTTAAGTTCCAAGATGGCCTGCGCCAAACGGCGAGCCTCCTCGGAATCAACCTCTAGAAGATGGTAGGCAATGCGCTGAGCCGACTTTGGACCAATGCCTGGTAGGCGGCCTAGCTCATCAAGCAAGCGCTGCAGCGCACGACCATCGTTTGTGGTATCAAACGCCATGGATTAGAACAGTCCTGGGATATTCAGTCCGCCGGTCACTGCGCTCATCTGGGCGGATGCCTGAGACTCTGCGGACTCAAGCGCATCGTTTACGGCAGCCAGAATCATGTCCTGGAGCATCTCAATGTCCTCAGGATCAATTGCCTCAGGATCAATGGTGATGTTGGTCAGACGCAGGTCGCCGGATGCAGTTACCTTAACAGCGCCGCCACCAGCACTTGCAGTTGCCTGCATAAGAGAAGCCTTCTGCTGAGCCTCCAGCAGCTGCTCCTGCATTTTACGAGCCTGAGCCATCATCTGATTGCGGTTCATGCCGCCCATGTTAAATCCACCACGTGCCATATGTTCTCCTATCGTCGTATCTATTTTAGACAAGTTGCGCTTTTTGCGCTGGCCTATAAGGAGCCATGCACCAAAGCGTCATATCGCGAGAATATCGCGAGAAGTTCTAGTTGTTTGCAGGGTCTACGGGAGCGGAGGTTCCGGCGTCCGAAGGAGCCGCTGCGTCCGAAGGAGCGTCTGCGTCCGACTTCTTCTCTACCGACAAAGAAACTGCTGGTCCAAATACCTTCTCGAGCATATCCGCCACGTTATTGAGCTCTGGAGGCAGTGCTGAGCGAGCTGCAATGTCCTCTGGTGAAGCCGGCGCTGGAGCTGGCTTTGGAGCCGGGGCCGGCTCGGGTTCAGGTGCTGGCGCTGCAGGTGCAGGCTGCGGCGTTGGCGCGACTGGAGCCGCTGGAGCAGGTGCAACTGGAGCTGGAGCAGCATCTTCAACGGAGCCATCCAAAACCGCAGCTACATCGTCATCGCTGTAAGGCACCTGATCGTAGTCAGGAGCCTCAACTGGGACTCCTGCAGACGCAGGTTCATCCCAAGGCATTGGATATGACGCCTCGGGTACTGGAACTGGCGCAGGTGCCTGAACTTGAACGGATGCAGGAGCTGGCACTGGCTCAGGAGTTGGAGCAACGGGCGCAGCAGGAGCTGCTGGTACAGGAGCTGGTGCAGGAGCCGGAGCCGGGGTTTGAGCTGCGCGTTTTTCTCGAGAGATTGCCGTTGCGGCAAGGCTAGACTCGACATATTTGATGCGGCGTGGGCCCATGACCTGGGCAACGCACTCTTTTACAAACTCGGAAACTGCTGGCGCGCTGAGCATCCTCATGGCAAACGAGGAGCCCTTAGGCAATGTAACTACCAGCTCAGAGCCATCATCGGACTCAAGCGTTGAGCTGACCAGTAGCGCTGCATGAGCAGCATTCTTGGAGGCGCAGACCTTGCCAACTTCTTTCCACTGTCTGACGAGAAGAGCGTCGGACTGGTCAACTTCTTTTGGCGCAGGCGCTGCCGCTGCTGGTGCTGGAGCCGCAGGTACAGGCGCTGGCACAGGCTGCGGCGTTGGTACAGGTGCGGGAGCCGGAGCAGGTGCGGGAGCCGCAACTGGTGCAGCCGCTGCAGCTGGAGCTGGCCGTGGAGCCGCTGGAGCCGCCACGGGTGCGGAGGCCGAAGCCAGCGCAGCAACCGGAGCAGACTGCGGTACCGGAGCAGGATCGGGAGCTGCGGGTTTCTCGACAGCTGGAGCTGCAACAACACCGTTTGCCAACTGCTGCTCAAGAACGGCCACCCTATCTGCCAGCGCTTCCAATGAAAGCTCTGTGTTGGGACGCGCCAGCTTGGTGAACGCAACCTCCAGGACAAGTCGCTGGTTAACAGCGGTGCGCATCTGGTTGGTCGCGTCGCCCAAAACGGTCAGAACTCTGGAGAGTCGATCGACCGAACCAAATGCCTGGGCTTCTTTTGTAAGCTGTTCGGTCGAAGCGGTGGAATTTGCCAGCGCAGGAGAATCAACGCCCACAGCTGCGGCAATGTAGAGATCTCTTACGTGAACAGCAAGTTCGCGCGTAAACTGCAGCAAATCTTTGCCGCCTTCAAACAGCGTGTTTACCGTGGTAAAGAGCGAAGAAATGTCGCGCTGGGCCAGAGCCATTGCAGCATTGTTAATGAGAGAGCCGGAAGACTGACCCAAAACGTCACGAACCGTCTGCTCAGAAATGACGCCGCCGCCATAAACGGAAAGCTGCTCAAGAGAAGACAGAGCGTCACGCATGCCGCCGCGCGCATGACGAACAATAAGATCAATAGCTGCGTCTTCGTAGGTAAAGCCCTCGTTTTTACAGACATTTACCAGGTGCTCTGCCATCTCATCAGCGGCAATGGAGCGAAAGTCAAAGCGCTGCACGCGGGAAAGAATAGTTGCAAGAATTTTCTGAGGATCGGTGGTACACATGATAAACGTCACGTGTGAAGGAGGCTCCTCCAATGTCTTGAGCAGGGCATTAAATGCCGCCGAGGTAAGCATATGCACCTCGTCGATGATGTAGACCTTGCCCTTGCCGCGCACAGGAGCGTAGCTAGCTCGAGAAATAATCTCTTCTCGCACGTTATCAACACCGGTATTAGAGGCGGCGTCAATCTCAAAGACGTCTGGATGCTGACCAGCAGCAATCAGCTGGCAGTCCTCGCAAGTGCCATCAGGCAGATGACCAGGAGCCTCATGGCAAAGGATAGCTTTTGCCAGCAGGCGAGCCATAGTAGTCTTACCTGTGCCGCGAGGTCCGCAGAACAGGTATGCGTGGCTGAGCTTTTGCTCCAAGACCGCTCGCTCAAGGGTGCCGACCACGTGCTTCTGGCCAACTACCTGCTCAAACGTTTGCGGGCGATACTTTGTATACAGTGATTCCATTCGTCCTCCGACGGCAGATTTTTCACTTTCAAGTATACCCTCTGAGCTAAGAGGGTTTCTCGCCAAACAAAAACGGGGCAGCCGAAGCCACCCCGATTCTGTACTCTGCGGTTTTGCGCGAGCAAATACCTGCTACTCTGCAACCTCTTCGGTTGCAGGTGCCTCGGCCTCAGCCTCAGCCTCTGGCTCTGCAGCTGGTGCGTTCTTTGCGAACTCAGCAGCACGCTTTGCCTTCTCAGCAGCCTTAGCCTCAGCAGCAGCCTTACGAGCAGCCTCCTGCTCAGCAGCCTTAGCAGCCTTTGCCTCCTTGGCAGCCTTAGCAGCCTCGAGAGCAGCGTTTGCTGCGCCACCGAACTTGTCGGCGAAGCGCTGGACACGTCCACCAGTGTCGACAAGCTTCTGCTGACCCGTATAGAATGGGTGGCACTTGTCGCAGAGGTCAAGACGCATCTCTGGAACAGTTGCGTGTGTGGTCCAGGTGTTTCCGCAGGTGCAGCGAACGGTGCACTCTACGTACTCTGGATGAATACCTTGCTTCATGCAGGACTCCTTACATCGGCTCTGGTTTCCGACCAGAGCAGGGGTGTCTTTATGAGCACGTGCTCAATCAAGACAATAAGCTGAAAAAGTATAGCAGAACAACACCTCTGTTGCTAGAAGCAGTTGGCGAGAAATTCACATTTTGTTCAGACAATTCTTGTGCGCGACAATTTTTGAGAAGCCCTTGATGCGCTAAAATCCAATGCAACATACAAAGCCGGCTGCAGCCCTTCGGAGGCATAATGTTTTTATCGATTGATGTGGGTAATACGCAAACTGCCATTGGTTTATTTGACAGTGAAGACACTATGGTGCGCGGCTGGAGAATGCCTACCGATCAAAGCGACACCTCCGACATTCTGCACGGCCGCCTCTTCACGTTCTTCCAGAAAGATGGACTGAGCCTAGACGACGTTGAGGCTGGTGGACTTTCGTGCGTGGTTCCCGTTATCACGCGCGCTTGGCAGCGTTGCTTTGAGCTGCTGCTTAACAAACCTCTGACCCGCATTAACGCGCTTTCCACGGATAAGATTCGCTTCAATATCCCTCACCCCGAGCTTGTGGGTGCTGATCGCGTAGCAAATTCCGTTGCCGCAACTGAGCGTTATGGTTATCCAGTCATTGTGGTCGATTTTGGCACCGCAACCAATTTGGACGTTGTCGATAAGGACGGTGTATTCCGCGGGGGTGCCATTTCACCAGGCATTATGATCTCTGCAAACGCTCTGTTTGCGCGCGCAGCCAAGCTTTCTAGCATTCCTATCAAGGCTCCCGAGACTGTCTTGGGCAACACTACAGAAAGCGCTGTTCAGGCAGGTATTGTAGTGGGCGCAGCTGCTCAGGCAGAGGGCTTGGTTGCCAGAACACTCAAAGAGCCTGGTATTGAGGGCGCAACTGTTATTGCAACGGGTGGCCTGGCTAACACCGTTAGCGAAGCAACGGATGTCTTTGACGTGGTTGATCCACAGCTCACCATGCGTGGCATTTATCTTATCTGGAAGCAGTCGACCGAAGCTGCCAAGTAGGTAACGCTGCAGGCGCGCTACGGCCAACAGCTCCGTAATCGGACCAACAGCTAAACCGGCATCTGGACCCGCTGTTAAACCAGCGGTTAAACCGCTGGCACAACAGAAGCTTCGTCCTCACTTACAAGGATTTCTTTACCATCTTCATCAACAAGGATGGCGTGACCCCACACGTCAATACCGCCAAATCGAGCGGTTAGCGCAACGTTGCCACTGGGATATACCTTGTTGACCTGCTGTCCAAGCAGAGGAACCATATCAAAGTAGTCGCTTAGAATTAGCGCGATGGGTCCCGCAAAGCTCTTTGCGCGTTTAACCTGCTGCTCCCACGCGCCTACACTCTGAACTACCAGCTCAGATACCCTTTTGGCGAGAAGTTCTGTGTTGTCTACAACATCAAACGCCAAGCTCAATACCTTAGCGTCTGCGACAACACTTACCACGGCAAACATGCCCTCTTGATAACCAGCAGTGGCCTTAATTGAGGCAACTACCTGGTCTTTGTAGCAGATATCATAAGGCCAGCAAATGCCAAAACCCTCATCTGCTGCGCGCAAAAACTGACAAACTCCCAGTGCTACAACATATGGAACTGCAGGTACATAAGGCATCGAAACCTCAAGGCGCACAACAGTTGCAACCTCAAAGGGTTTCTCGCCAGCCGGTGTAGACGCTGGTGCGGATGCTGGGTCAAGGCACTCGTCTTGGTCCTGGGCAGCGTCCTGCACGTCAGAGACGCGGAACACAAACTCTCCCGTTTGCGCACCGCCGCGTGCCAGTTCCAGAGCTTCTTGTGCTACTCCCACGTAATAGCTCCCAAGTCCTCGGTTACGTGACCAACACGCTGGTCAGGAGGGGCAATCTCCACACCTCCGTGCGAGAAGAAGCGCACCGGATCATGCATCAGGTCCTCCATAGGCACAAGCACGTAATCGCGCTCGCCCATGCGTGGATGAGGCAGAGTAAGGTGTTTACCTGCGTGTTGTTCGCCCTCAACCCACAGAAGGTCACAGTCGATAGTGCGAGGTCCATGACCCTCCTCGCCCTTCTTGCGTGTGCGGTTGAGAGCGTTTTCTACCTCAAGCAGTTTATCCATCAGCACCAGAGGATGGAGCTCAGTTCTAATCTCGGCAACAGCATTTACCACAGGCGTAGCAATACCGTATGCAGGCTCAGTTTCGTAGGCATGGCTGAGAGAAACAACGCAAGTCAGCGGGATCTCGTCGATGAGCTGCGTCGCGCGTGCCAGGTAACCTACGCGGTCGCCCACGTTGGAGCCAAGCGCCACAAAGCCCTGACGAGGATCGCGTTCGGTCATGGCCCAGTAAGCGTTGATAGCCTGAGCGGTTCCCGCAACATCGTGAACGCGCAGGATACGGGCACCGTTGGTGATTGCGGCAATGCAAATTGCATGCGTAGCTGCGTCGCGCTGCGTAGCCTCAGTTACGCCAGAAACAGCGCCGACAAAGCGCTTTCTGGACACGGCGCAGAGCAGCGGATATCCCATAGAAACCATCGAGCGAGTAGCACGCTGAATAACAACGTCCTCGTCGGCAAACTTGTCAAAGCCTGGACCTGGGTCAATGCAGATGCGGTCCTTGGAAACGCCAGCACGCATAAGACCGCGAGCCTGGTCGCCCAAAAAGCCCATAATCTGACGCATAATAGGCGCCTCTTCAGGCAGGGTAAAACGACGCTGCGAGCTCAGCGTGCGTGTCTCGGCTCCTGTAGCTGCAGCCCGAGCAGCTGCGCTACCAGTAGGGCGAGAAGGGCGCATGTCGTCCAGCTGCACCTGCTTGCGCTCAACACGAGCTCCAAGGCCGTCCTTGTTCCAGTGCATCACAATGCAGCCGCAGTCAGACTCCGCAGCTACAGCAACCATTTCTGGATCGGTGAAGCCAGAAACGTCATTGATGATGGATGCTCCAAGGCGGACGCACATCTTTGCTACCTCGGCGTGGCGCGTATCAATGGAGACAATTGCACCAGCAGCTACCAGAGCGCGTACCACAGGTACTACGCGCTCAGCCTCTTCTGTAGGCAGAACAGGCGTGTGACCTGGGCGAGTAGACTCTCCCCCAACGTCAATGATGTCAGCACCCTCATCCAACATCTGCAATCCACGAGCAATTGCAGCATCTGGATCAAAGTTCTTTCCGCCATCAGAAAACGAGTCTGGAGTGACGTTGAGAACGCCCATAATCCTAGGACGCGCCAACGAGATAGTGTGAGTTCCACATTGCCAGGTGTTGTAGCTTTGACGAAGCATGAATCCTCCTTGCCAGCTATGAATGTTTCTATTGTAGCGGTATTGGTGGCTACTAGTCGTATACCATGGATTTATTGAAAGTTTATTGCCGCAAACGCACCGCTTGGCGCCGTAACTGGAGCGTGGAACGCGCGTCGCGCGCGGCTGCTGTGATACGAATCCACTGCGACCTAAACCACCAGGTCGTAGTATGAAAGAGGAGTTATGAGCCAGACTCAAGAGTACAAGCTAATTTCCTGGAACGTTAACGGTCTGCGCGCCGTGCTTAAAAAAGATCCTTCGTTCACGGAAATTTTTGAAACCATAAACGCTGATGTATTTGCGCTTCAGGAGACTAAGCTGCAAGAAGGCCAGGTTGAGCTAGACCTTCCCGGCTACGTTCAAACCTGGAACTACGCAGAAAGAAAGGGGTATTCGGGCACAGCGGTTTTCTCGCGAGAAAACCCTCTGCAGGTAATTCGCCAGATTGGATGTCCTGTTGCTGACGACGAGGGCCGTGTTTGTGCGCTGGAGTTTGAGAAGTTCTGGTTTGTGTGCGTGTACACGCCAAACTCAAAAGACCAGCTTGCACGCTTGGACGAGCGTCTTGAGTGGGATCAGCACTATCGTGAGTTTTTGGCTGAGCTGTCTGAGCAAAAACCAGTGATTACCTGCGGCGATTTTAACGTTGCTCACAACGAGATTGACCTCAAGAACCCTTCGTCTAACAGACAAAACGCAGGCTTTTCGGACGAGGAGCGCGAGAGCTTTACCAAGCTTTTGGACGCAGGCTTTACCGATACGTTTAGGTATCGCCACCCCGACATGACCGGCGCGTACAGCTGGTGGAGCTATCGCTTCAACGCGCGCAAGAACAACGCGGGCTGGCGCATCGACTACTTCCTGGTCTCCGATCGCATTGCTGAGCAGGTCAAAAGCGCATCCATCTTGAGCGAGGTCTACGGCAGCGACCACTGCCCCGTTGAGCTGAGTATTGAGCTGTAGTCCGTGCAGGTAGCGAGAAGACCGGTCTTCTCGCCAGGGTTGCCTCAGGGTAGCGGCCGTGATTAACTAGAGTTGTCGATTGAGATTCAAAGGAGCACGTCATGCGCATTAGTTGCGACGTTCATACTCATAGTCTGTACTCAAGGCACGCCTATTCAACCATTGAGGAGAACGTTCGCGCAGCTTCTGAGCGTGGCTATGAGCTGCTTGGAATCACCGACCACTTCTCGTCCATGTTGTATGACCAGCAGACTATCAAGAACTTCCAGTTCTATATGAACACCGCTATTTGGCCAGAAACCTGGTACGGCGTCAGGCTGCTTCACGGCGCTGAAGTGGACATTGTTGACCTTGAGGGCAATCTGTTTGCCTACGATATTACGTTTGACCAGGGCATTAATGGCGATAAACTCCGTCAGCCCCATATTCTTGGCGAGCACATCCTGGGTACCTGCGATTATGCGGTTGCAAGTATCCATAGCAAGCAGTGGGCGGCAGGTGCCTCACAGAAGCAAATTACCCAGATGTATGTAAATGCGCTGGATAATCCACATGTTTTGATTCTTGGTCACCTTGGACGCAGTGGTTTAGATTTTGATGTTCCAGCACTGGTTAGAGAGTGTCGCGATCGCGGTAAGCTCATTGAGATGAACGAGGCTACGCACGACGAAGGCCAGCGTGAGGTTGCTATTGAGCGTTGTCGCGTAATCGCAGAAACCTGCGCTGAGCTGGGATGTAAGATTTCTTTTGGCTCAGATGCTCACATTGCAACCCGCATTGCTGATGCACACTCCGTTATTAAGCTGCTTGAAGAGGTTGATTTTCCTGAGGAGCTTATGGCTTGTCGCGATGCTCAAACGTTTTTGGACACCATCGCTGACGCTAAGATTCCGGCCTCTAAGCAGGGATACTAAGTCAGACACGAGCACCGCAACTAAGGCGTCGCGCTATTCGAACGGCTGCAGCTCACAACAACATCGCACAAAGAAACAAAGCCGCGTTTTCACGCGGCTTTGAACTGCCTCCTATTTCTTGGACACGAGAAATAGGAGGCAGTTCAAAACACACCTATGACAGATAATCTGTCAAAAAGACGTATACATTACACTGAAAATACCTCAAACGTGCAGATTATCTTCATTAGGTGTGTAATATGCCCACAATTGTGCAGAATATCTGTCATAGGTGTGTTCCCTAGAAGCGGAATTTACCTATAGTTAGATTTTTTATATTTCGCTATTCATTTTCAAGCATATTAAGTTAAGTTTATGCATAGAGATGCATATCAGGTAATGTGACCGCCTAGCTGCCTGGTTATCTTGATTAAGAACATGTCGATTCTTCGGCAGAACCTACCAAAGCTGCGCTATTTTGTGCGCCAGGCCTAAAAGCCGACGCTAACACGCTGCAGAATCATAATCACCCGCATATGAACTGCCTCCCATTTCTTATGCCAAAGAAATGGGAGGTAGTTCACTTTGTCATTTGCGGTCGGTTGGTCTTCTCGCCCGTTAATCTTCTTGCCCGTTGGTCTTCTTGTCAGACGGTTTTCTCGCCTGTTGCAGCACTTATTTCATTGCAGCAAGAGCCTTTTCCCAGGCAGCAAGCGAGTCCACACAGGTCTGGTACGCAACGCAGTAGCTCACGCGCAGCCAGCCTGGGCAGCCGAACGAATCGGATGGAACAGGGAGCAGCTCAAACTGCTTTGCCACATCGCAGAACGCCTGAGCATCTCCACCAGGAGCACGAACCCACAGGTAGAATGCACCATCAGGCTGGATGTACTCATAACCAAGCTTGGTGAGGCCCTCGGTCAGAACTTCTCGATTCTTTGCATAAGCCTCAACATCTGCCGGCTCATCAACGCAGTCGATAATAACGCGCTGGAAAAGGGCTGGTGCGCATACAAAGCCCAGCAAACGAGCAGCACCCGCACAAGCTGCGTAAATCTCCTTCTGCTCCGGATTAGACGCAGGTACCAGCACCCAACCAATACGCTCGCCAGGAAGCGAGAGGGACTTGGAGTAGGAATAGCACACAATGGTGCGCTCGTAGACATCGGGGACCCAAGGAACCTCAATATCGCCAAAAACAATCTCACGGTAAGGCTCATCGGAGATAACGTAGATGTCTGTGCCCAGCTCAGCGGAGCGTTTGCGAAGCATATCGGCAAATGCGCCCAGGTTTTCTCTGGTGTACACGGCGCCAACAGGGTTGTTTGGCGAGTTGATAATCACCGCGCGAGTCTTAGGCGTAAGAGCTGCACAAACGGCGTCCACGTCAATCTGGAAGGTTTTCTCGTCAGCCAGAACCTCAACACATGTGGCCTCGGCATGGTCAATCCACACGCGGTACTCAGGGAAGTATGGAGCAATAACAATAACCTCTTCACCTGGGGAAACGATGGAATTGAGTGCCATAGAAACGGAAGCTGCAGCTCCACAGGTCAAGATGAGATCGCCGGCCTGAGCTGCGTGGTCTCCAAAGCGGCGTCGCAGCGACGCGGCAATTGCCTCTCTAGCCTGAGGAATACCGATTGCAGGCGTGTAGCTGTGGACCTGCTGAGGAGGAAGCTGCATGGCAGCCTCGATAGAGGTGCGAACAGCCTCAGGAGCAGGCACGGAAGGGTTACCGATCGAGAAATCAAACACGTTCTGAGCGCCAATCTCAGCGCGACGCTGTACCGCGTAGCCTGCAATCTCGCGGATTGAAGACTTTTCCACTCCGTACGCAAGACTTTTCTGGTTGACCATGGTTTCTCGATTCTCTCGAAGCCTACAGTAACTACCTGGTAAAACGTTAGCGCGGAGGCCGTAGCTGCTGTCGTGACGCGTCTAGCCGCGCGCAACCTTTGATAGATAGCATATTGGGCGAGAAAATCGATCTTCTCGCCCAAGCTTTAAAAGTTTTAACAAATTTGTATCTATTGCACAGATTTTGCTGTGAACCGTGCAATCCGAACGCAGATTCCGCGAACTTGACCGCGGGCTTGACCGCCCAACCTCATCCTATTCGTAGACGGAAGGCTTCAGAACGCCAACAAATGGCAAGTTGCGGTAGCGCTCAGCGTAGTCCAAGCCGTAGCCAACAACAAACTTGTCAGGTACGTGGGTGCCCACATAACGAGGGTCAACAGCTGGGCGCTTGCCCTCAATGTCCTTGACCAGGAAAGCGGCAATCTCGATGGACGCGGGGTTACGAGACTTGAGCATACGCACCAGGTAAGAAAGGGTCAGGCCGGAGTCCAGGACGTCCTCGACGATGATGACGTGACGGCCCTCAATCTTGGTGTCAAGATCCTTTACGATGCGCACGACGCCAGAGCTCTTAACACCGTCGCCGTAGCTGGAAACAGCCATGAAATCGATGGAGAGTGGGCATTCAATGGCGCGCATGATGTCGGCCATGAACACGACGGCTCCGCGAAGAACAGCAATGACCAGGGGGTTCTTGTCAGCGTAGTCACGCGTGATCTCTGCACCCACCTTCTTGACGATGTCCTTGATGTCCTGCTCGTCAAGTAGAATCTCCTGAATATCAGGGTGAAGCTCCGCCATTACTGGCTCCTCTCAAATGGCTTGTTTCCAGAATAGATGTTCAATTCTAGCAACTGTTTTGTACCTTGCGTACATTTTACTCGTTCATCGGGACGAATTCCCGCAACCCACACTACATGTCCACGAATATTTGTGCGCACAATAGGCATCATACTCCTGGATTCAACGGGCACGCCCGCCTCGCCCAGCAGGTCAGAGATCTTTTTTGACTGCCCATGCATACCCAGAGGCTGCATGGTGTCCCCCGCCTCGGGTCCCGAAACCCACAGGCTGCCGCCGTGAACTGGATCTACCCCACAGGCCTGCGCGTCGAGAAGAACCGACTCGCCCAACCATTCTTGGCTATGCGCGGTTGCATAGGACACGACGTCAAAGCCGTGCTCCACGGGGAGAATGCGTGCCGAGAGCACTCGGCCGTCTGCCAGCTCCAGCGTTCCCGGGACCGCAAGGTGCTCGCCAAACGTTGCTGCAGCAGGCGCTGTACCTGCGGGTTCGTTGCCGCCCGCGGTGCCCGCAGCACCAGCCGCGCTCCTCGCAGCACCTGTGGCGCCCGCGGCGCCCACCGCGCCTACGGCACCCGCGGCGCCCACACTCCTCGCGGCACCCGTGAACGAGAACGTCACGGTGCCCAGGCGAACACGCGCCTCAAGGTTCTGCGGCAGGTTGGCCACGCCAACTCCCGCGGCAACCGCCTCGAGCACGGCATCTACGTGCCTGAACTCTAGCCAAGCCTCGGGAATCAGCTGTCTAGCCACAATCCTTACCACGCGACGAGCAATTACCACGTCGGTAGAACTCAGCTTTAACGCGTCAAGTACCAGCGAAGACTCGCTCTTGCGCAGCGTAATCTGCCTCAGCTTGCGAGCAGCCTTCGCCTCAAGATAATCGTCTTCGTCGGTCATCAAATCTGCAATTTTGCACACCGTCTGCACCAACATCGGGTTTCTCGCCTTCAGAAGAGGGAGCACGTTGTATCGCATATACGCACGTAAATAGTGGGTGTCGGTGTTAGTAGCGTCCTCGTGCCAATCCAGGCCGCGAGCCTTCAGCCAGTCTTTGAGCTGGTCATGCGTGTAGTCGAGCAGCGGACGATAAATCAGCCCGCGGTGCCTAGGAATCGACGCCAGACCGCTCATGCCAGACCCGCGCATCACGTTCATCATGAACGTCTCCGCGCGGTCGTCCGCCGTGTGCGCTGTCAAAATCTTTGCCTTCTGGCGAGAAACCCCCTGTTCAACGCAAAGTTTTTGAGCGAGTTCTCGCGCAGCGTCATACCGCACCCGACGACCAATTTCTTCCACGTTGCCGTCACGTTCCTGCGCGAGCTTTGCTACGTTCACACGCAATGCGGTACAGGGAATGCCCAGCGAGTCGCAAGTTGCTTGAACAAAGTGCTGGTCAGCGTCTGCATCTTCGTCGCGAAGCAGGTGGTTTACGTGCAGTACATGCAGGCGCTCTTTTGCGATGCGCGCAAGTCCTGCGTCATCGCCAAGGTCAAGCGGCTCCGTTACCGCCATATGGAGCAGCGCCATCGAGTCAGCTCCGCCCGAGACCATAAGGATGACGGGCGCGGCGACCTGCCCACGTTGCGAGCCCTCTACCTGATCTTGACGCTGGTCATCTACCTGATCCTTTGCAGTGAGAGCGTTCTTTTTATTGAAGTATGCGTGTACAGATGGCACTTAGCACCAATTTCTGTCCGGTGTGTTTGTTACAGTTATACCCGAAAGTTACTCAGTAGAAAGAAATTCATGAATCCCACGTTTCGCCTACATATTCTTGCCAGCGGATCAAAGGGCAACTGTAGCCTGTTAGAAACGCCTGATGGTCTCATTATGATTGATTGTGGAATCTCTAGAAAAGAAATTCTGCGTCGGTCTAAAGAGTTGAACGTTAACCTGTCTGAGCTCGTAGCTATCTTTATTACGCACGAGCACACCGACCACGTCGCAGGTCTTTCGGTTGTCAGTAAAACTTTTGATGTTCCTGTGTTTGCTACAACAGGAACTGCCGCCGCTCTCTCAAGAAGAAGCTCCTGTTCAAACGTCACCTTCACCCTTGTTGACCAGGCGGGTTCTGTTCATATTGATGCCGCGCCAGACATTGAGGTAAGCACGTTCCCCACCTCGCACGATGTCTGCGAGCCCATGGGCATGCGCTTTGATTATCTTGCTGGCCCTGATAGGCGCATCGTAGACTCTGTAGGCTACTGCACCGACACAGGTATTCTCACGCCAGAGGCTCTCGATTGCCTCTCTGACGTGCGTATTCTTGCTATCGAGTCCAACCATAACGAGCAAATGCTGCTCACAGGCCCTTATCCGTACGTACTCAAGCAACGAGTCCATGGAGACTCTGGTCACCTGTCAAATGAGTACACCGCACAGGCGTTGTCACAGCTCGTAGGCCCAAATACTCGCTGTGTGGTTGGCATGCATCTCTCTCACGAGAATAACCGTCCAAGTATCGCAGTTAGAACGCTTGCTGAGGCGGTTGGCGCACAGCCTCTCAACGATGCGTTCACCGAGGCGCAGACTCCCGACGGCTCTCTTGCCGTCTGCGTTGCCAGCCAAGATTGGCCGATGTCGCTGTAAACTGAGCGTTTGCGTGCCGCCTTCCCACGCAACCTCCCTACGCAGCCGCTCTGTGCAGCCGTCTAAATATCCGAGCAAAACTGTGCAGGATTACACGAGCTGCGGTATCATGTTTTATATCAATGTTTTGCGAGACTACGACAAAAGGATCATCGTGGACACCTCGAACAACCTTGAAAATAACGTTTCACCTGCGGATCAGAACCCTCGCTCTGACACCCAGCAGGACTTTGAATACGCTGAATCTTTTGAGCAGGAAGCTCAACCAGCCGATGGAGCCGACCTTCACGCAACTGGCGCGCAGCACTTCTCGACATCTGAAGCTTCCGAGTACGAAGGCGAAGGCGCTACAAAGCAGCCATACGTCCGCCAGCATCGCCATCACAAAACAGTGGAGCCTATCAGCGACTTTACAATGCCGGGCGAGAAGCTCGAACTTCCCGAGAACCAGGCTGCTGGCTTCGAATCCAGCAAGGGTTCTTACGCGAAGAAGGGTTGGCGCAAACCAAAGAACGAGATTGCTCACCTTCGTAAGGACGTCCACTACGGCCAGTTCCTGCAGGTTCCTAAGGGTCAGCGAGACATCTTTGTTAGAAAAGAGCGCCGCTCAAATGCAGGTTCGCTGATCGCCGCCATCATTGTTTTGGCTATCATCGCCGCGGTGGTCTATTTCCTCTGGACCTGGATGTCCGCTAACTGGGGCGTTGCCGTCCGCTAAACTGCAAGGCGACAACCTCCCGACGCGCACAAGGCAATGCCAGCTGTTACGCGCCTGATTTCTGCAAAGAATCTGTATCTTTTGCCTGAAAATGTAAAAGAATCGGTGGATTCTGCCTGATTTCATCAAAGAATCTGTGTCTCAAACACAGATTCTTTGCACTTTTCAGGCAGACTTTGAAGCGTGCCCGAGATTGCCTTTCCATGGACGCTTGCATGGAGCCTGATTTTCTCGCCATTGTAGACCCATGGGTCACTACCTTGTCTTTTGTTGTTGCACTAGCAATGAGAATTCAAGCTACAAAAGAGCAAAAAAGCAGGGTAAAAACCTTGAAAAGCTCGAGAAAATTCTTGAGAAGCTTGTATGTAGAGAAGAACTTCCAAAATCAGTGTGTGATCACTCTTTAGGAGGAGTGTATCGAGGACATCGCGAATGTCATATTGAACCTGATTGGCTTCTTATTTATCGTATTAAAGAAGATGAGCTTGTGCTTGTCGCTACGCGCTTAGGGAGTCATAGCGAACTGCTTGGGTTGTAAATTTTTGAAACTAACTTCTTGAGAGGCAAAGATGAGTAATTCCGAAAACAAAGCAAAAACACTTGTCATAGGAGATATGCACCTTAAAGAAGATCTCATTTTAAGTCGAGTTGACCAAACGATAAAGAAACTGGATGTTAATCGCGTTGTGTTTTGCGGGGACTATGTTGATGAGTGGCACTCCAACCGCTCGATTATGTTGGATGCGATTGATGACTTTTTAACATGGATTGACGGTAAAAGAAAGCATGGTCTTGATGTTGATTTTGTCCTAGGAAACCATGACATGCAATATTTACGAGGTATTCCAGGGCCTGGTACGCATACCGATCTCTATAAAGAAGTTTCGGAAGCGCTTACCTATATGAAGGTTCAGATGGCATGCGTTGTGGGCAATTATGTAGTAACACACGCGGGCATAACAAGGGAGTGGGCTTATCGCTTTCTTACGTCAGACCAAAGGGAAACTCCTTGTACGCTTTCCGATGCTCTCAATGAAATGTTTCGACGTGGAGACGATAAAGCTCTCGCGGCACTTGACAGTGCAGGGCCAGGTCGTGGTGGAAGCGAAATTGCCAGTCCGCTTTGGGCGGATTTATCAGAGCTCTATCAAGATCCGCTTCCTGGTGTCAATCAAATTGTTGGACATACTCCCGTTGAATCCATTGATATATTGGAGATTCCTACCAAAGATGGTGCACGTACAAAATCAAAGTTGATTTTTTGCGATACGTTCAGTCTTACGCCACATTTGATAGCCGCTGGAGATGGCAGCATGCTTCTGGTTGAGGGCACGTCGGCCAGAGTGGTAACTTCAGAAGAGCTGGGCTTGGAGTCGTGGGATATGGCTTCTTGGAACTGGATGAATACCTACGTATTGCCATTTTTGTAGAGCGATTAGGGTGACAATAAAAAGAAGTAGTAGGCGAATACGAATCTTGAGGTTCAAGCTCTTGTAGTTCTCCGTCCGTAATGAGTGCAATGTCTTCCGCGAGCTTTCTTGTTATGCCTGAATATGAGTAGTACACAATCAAAGGATTCATGTAAGGATTCCTATCGGTCGGCTGGTGTAATGTAGTGCCGACGCATTATATCGCCAAATTATCCTTTCATAGCTACGTGCGATCACATGGTTTGCATTGATATGCAATGAGGCCAATGACGAAGGCTATACCAATCGCTATACCAAGCGCGAGGTTTGGTCCTATGGCAAGAGCCGGTATTCCCATGAGCATGCCGCAAATGTAAGGCACAAGCCACACAAGCCAAACTCCAATACTGAGACGATGGAAGCGAGCGAGCGTTGTAGGATTTTTCTTGGAATACACAATGGTTGCCCATACTGCGTGTACGATCATAAGGATAATTGCAAGTGCTCCGGTCGTCGCATGTACCGGATGCTGAGAGCCGTTTTGTGCAATAAAAGACATACATGCTGTTCCTGTTGTGTCACACGTTAGCCCCAAGTAAAAAAGCACGATATGACTCAGTTTAAGTGTGCCCGACTGGCGTTCAGCAAAAACGCCAATAGTATAAAAAACGAGCGCACCCGTAATCGCTACCGTAGCAAATCCAAGCATAAAGACACCGTCCCATACATATTGCTCTACCTTTTGGTTCAAGCATTTGGTCGTGATTTATGGACGGTATTGATGCTAGTTGCCATAGTGTGAACAACAATACGGTTTGGTTCACGATGCTTTGGTCAGACGCTATTTTAGAGATTATGCCGGCCGGTATCGTAAAGACCGCGTTCAAGGAGCGTAAACAGTACCGTGCAATCGGCGTTTTTCTCGCGTAAGGAATCCAACATGGCACGCACGGTAAACGTCGTAATAGACGCTACATCTATCTCTGCCGGTAGTGTTTTCCAATCAATATGCTCATCTTGTGTGAGAACTTTTTCAAGTCCTGACTTTGCATGTTCAAGCATGGTATCCATGCGAATTTGGGCGGCGAGAAGATCGGCTTTTGGAAGATCTTTCCAGTCCCTTAACCAGTCTCTCCTAAAGACAGCAACTGCTGCAGAGGCGCAATCCCAAAGTCTCTTGCAATACTCGACGTATGATTCTTCCACGTTGATATGACATATTTCCTGGAAGAGAGCGTGCTCAAAGTAACGTTCAGCGGCCGCGACCATGATGTTGCTCTTTGAAGGAAAGAGTTTGTACAAGTAGCCAACTGAAACATTTGCATTCCGTGCGACTCCTCGTGTGGAAATTGCGGCAAGTCCTTGTTTTGCCCCAATAGAATAGGCGGCTGCAATGATTCTTTCTTTTTGTGCGGCACTGTCATCAATCTCTGTGGTTTGGATTGTATTTTTCTTGCGCGCAGCATGACTCTGCTCACTCATAAAACACAAACCTTTCGCTTTTATAGCCGCTGTATACGTATGGCGTACGCACTTTATAATACCGGCTATTATACCTTGTGAAATTGCCTCGATATTTTCGAAGTTGGAGAAACAACGGGCTTCTTGTCGGCGAATTTCAGGAGGAATAACGGCGTGCAGCAATTCCTTCACTGCGGTTAATCCTTCGAAAATCATCAATGTAATGGCTCGAAAAACATAGTTGAGTTAGCTCGAAAATCATAAATGGAAATCCTCGAAAATCATCAATGAAGAGTTGAATTTGTGCTATCATCAGGCATTACAATAGTTCTTACGAGGAAGGGGGTCTTATGAGATATTCAAAGTTTAAGCCGGAAACATACATTCCTCGTATTATTGATTCACAGGTGCAGGTCCTTCTGGATACCTTTGGTGGTATAGAACTTTGTGGTCCTCGTTGGTCGGGGAAATCCTGGACGGCACAGTCATTTGGCGAGAGTGTGACACGTGTGGATGAATCCGAACAGATCTATATGGATGATCCACAGCTTGCTCTTGTTGGTGATACCCCTCATGTTATTGACGAGTGGCAAGATATACCTGCTATATGGAATATTGTACGTCATAGGATTGATGATAGTGCAAATAAGCCGGGACAGTTTATTTTGACAGGCTCCTCCACTCCTCCCGAGGATGAAAAAAGACATAGTGGAGCAGGACGCATTGCACGGTTGCGTATGCATACTATGAGTCTTGCAGAGACTGGAGATTCTACGGGAGCAGTATCTCTTTTGGGACTCTTTGAAGATTCCTTCCAGCCGGCGCAATCTCATATTGATCTCGCCGATTTAGCCAATATTGTATGCCGCGGTGGGTGGCCGGCTCTTCAAACAAAAAAATTGGCGGATCCAAGGGCCGTTACCGATGAGTATCTTAATGCACTTTTTGATGTAAGCATGCCTCGCGCGGGGAAAAGTCCACTTCTGTCCCGCCGCATAGCTGCATCTCTTGCACGAAATGTAGCAACGAGTGCAACGCTGGGTACCGTGAGAGATGATATTGCTGCCTTTGACAATATAGCTCCGGTGGATGGGACCATATCCTCATACCTTGAAGAGTTTAGACGCAACTATTTTATTGAGGAGCTCTCGGGCTGGGATGCGCCAATCAGGTCAAAGTCAAGGCTGCGCACGAAACCAAAACGATATTTCTGCGATACGTCTCTCGTGGCCAGTTTATTAGGTGTCGACTCTTCGCGCTTACTTAAAGACGGACAGCTTTTTGGTTTATTGATTGAGTCACTCTGCATTCATGATTTGTCCGTTTACGTTTCCGCTTTGCCTAAGTCGTATGGGAGATCTTTACGATATTATGCGGACGCCGATGGGCTTGAGGTTGACGCCATTATTGAATTGACGGATGGTCGATGGGCAGCCATTGAAATCAAGATGGGGGAATCTAAAGTGGAAGATGCAGCTGCGAATCTCATAAGAGTTGCGAGAAAGGTGGCTGCTAATCCTGCAGCAAGAAATCCTAAGCCTAGCTTTATGGCTGTGCTGCTCGGTAAAGGGACGATGGCGCGTAGACGGTCGGATGGGATATATGTTATTCCGATCGATACCTTGGGGGCATAAGAGCTTGTGGGGAAGAATATTCGAGTAAAGTGCATTTAAACTCCAACTTCTCCATCTTACGTGTGTCCTTCAACTGATTCTAAATAAAGCTGTCTTGTATATAATGAAATTCATGCGACACTTGCTTGACCCTTCTATACGGGATACGAATCGGAGAAGATGTGACACTCTTTGGAAAATCAGTTTCTAAAAAACTGGCCGATAAGGGCTTTTCGCTCTTGAATTCTCAAAGCAAGTGCAACGTTTGGTGATGGTAGACTTCCCAAGGGCACTTCCAACCCAGTCGCTTACGTGGCCTCAGATTGAGCTCATTATATACTGCCTCAATCTCTTCATCACTAATTGATGAGAGGTCTGTGCCTTATACTTTCATGATTTTTCCACCAGACCATACTGTCTTCGTGCTCTTCAATGCTAAGATGGCTATAGTGACCCATGGAAATCCTTTCAATGAACGTTGTCGTAAGCGCCATTGTAGACCCATGGGTCACTACCTTGTCTTTTGTTGTTGCACTTGCAATGAGAATTCAAGCCGGAAAAGTGCGCCAAGTCTGAGCAATTTGCCGGTTTTTCTCATCATGTCTGAGTAAGTTTACTCAGACATGATGCACTTTTCAGGCTCACAATCA
Source organism: uncultured Atopobium sp. (assembly GCA_963509815.1). Taxonomy (GTDB): domain Bacteria; phylum Actinomycetota; class Coriobacteriia; order Coriobacteriales; family Atopobiaceae; genus Lancefieldella. The sequence continues at coordinate 45,453 of CAUPCM010000006.1, forward strand.
TGAACGTAACGCTAAGCCGCACACAAAAAACCGCTGGTACGTCGTGTACCAGCGGTTTTGTTCGTAGAGCTTAGCGCGCAGCAAGAACGCGACTGGCGAGAAACCCCGTGGTCTAGCTCCAGGGATCGCGCTCAAAGAGAGGCTCGCTCACGGGACGACGATCGGAATACGGGTCGTAGCCGTCATCGTCCTCGTTTTCCGCGCGCGCAAACTCCGGGTCAACAACCTGCGCTTTCTTGGAATCTGCGTCCTTGTGCACCGCTGGCTGCGCGGTGGCCTGTGGTTTCGCCGTTGCAGCAGCGGCAACCTGCGTCGCGGCCTGCGCTACAGCTTGCGCCTCGGGTTTCTCGGCCTTGCCAGCCTTATCGCACATGTGCAGCCTCACTTACTTCTTGCGAGCAACCAAGTTGCCGTTCTCGTCAGTATCAACCAGAACAGTATCGCCCTCATGCAGCTCACCTGCAATAATCAAGTTTGCCACCTGGTCTACAACGCGACGCTGAATGAGTCGCTTCAGAGGACGAGCTCCGTAAACAGGATCAAGACCGTCAAGAGCCAGCGACTGCTTAGCAGCCTCAGAAAGTTCCAGCGTCATGCGCTCGTTGGCAAGCCTGCTACGAACGTCCTTGAGCTGAATGTCCACAATACGCTCAATGTCTTCAAGGCCCAGAGGCTGGAAGACAACCACGTCGTCGATGCGGTTCAAGAACTCAGGGCGGAAGGAGCTACGCAGCGCCTCCATGACCTGCTTTCTGGACTCCTCGTTGAAGCCCTCTTCGCCAGCACCAGCAATGAACTGCGAACCAACGTTACTGGTCATGATAATGATGGTGTTCTTGAAGCTTACTACCCTACCTTGACCGTCCGTCAGACGACCGTCGTCCAGAACCTGCAGCAAGATGTTGAAGACATCAGGATGAGCCTTCTCCATCTCATCCAGCAAGATAACGGAGTATGGATGCCTACGAACTGCCTCGGTGAGCTGGCCACCCTCGTCATAGCCCACGTATCCTGGAGGTGCGCCAATAAGTCGCTGGACCGAGAACTTCTCCATGTACTCAGACATATCAATGCGGACCAGAGAGCGCTCGTCGTCAAACAGCAGCTCTGCCAGCGCCTTTGCCAGCTCGGTCTTACCCACGCCGGTTGGGCCCAGGAAGAAGAAGCTGCCCAGAGGCTTGTTTGGATCTGCAAGGCCTGCGCGAGAACGACGGACTGCTGCAGCAACTGCGGAAACAGCGTCGTCCTGACCAATAACGCGCAGGTGAAGCTGGTCCTCAAGGTTCTTGAGCTTGTCCATCTCGCCCTGCATCATCTTGGACACAGGCACACCGGTCCACGAAGAAACTACCTCGGCAATCTCGTCCGTGGTGACCTCTTCCTTGAGGATTCCGCCGTCTTCCTGCTTGGCGAGAAGGGCTTTTTCTGCCTCATCGTATTTACGCTCAAGCTCTGGAATAGTGCTGTAACGAAGCTCAGATGCCTGCGCCAAATCACCCTCGCGGGTCACGCGCTCCATCTGCGTCTTTGCGTCCTCAATCTGGGACTTCAAGTCCTGTACCAGATCAATTGCCCCGCGCTCGTTCTGCCAGTTGGCCTTCATGCCATCAAGCTTCTCCTGCGTCGTAGCAATCTCTGCACGGAGGTTTTCCAGGCGCTCCTTAGAAGCAGCGTCTTCCTCCTTCATCAGAGCCTGCTCCTCGATCTGCATCTGAGTAAGCTGACGATCAACCGCATCAATCTCTGCTGGCATAGAATCAAGCTCCATGCGAAGCCTTGATGCCGCCTCATCTACCAGGTCAATTGCCTTATCTGGCAAGAAACGGTCAGAAATGTAACGGTTAGAGAGGTCTGCTGCTGCAACCAGAGCAGAGTCCGTAATACGAACGCGGTGGTGCTGCTCGTACTTCTCCTTAAGACCACGCAGGATAGAAATGGTGTCCTCAACGGTAGGCTCGGAGACAAGCACGGTCTGGAAACGACGTGCAAGCGCAGCGTCCTTCTCGATGTACTTGCGGTATTCATCCAGCGTAGTGGCACCAATTGCGCGGAGCTCGCCACGGGCAAGTGCTGGCTTCAAGATGTTCCCAGCGTCCATGGAACCCTCAGACGCGCCGGCGCCCACGATGGTGTGGAGCTCGTCGATGAAGAGGATAATCTGGCCGTTAGACTTGGCCACCTCTTTTACCACGCTCTTCAAGCGGTCCTCAAACTCACCGCGATACTTTGCGCCTGCTACCAGGGCGGACATATCAAGCTCAACAAGCTCTTTGTCGCGCAAGGTGCTTGGAACGTCACCGGAAACAATGCGCTCTGCCAGGCCTTCTACGATTGCGGTCTTACCAACACCAGGCTCGCCGATAAGAACAGGGTTGTTCTTGGTGCGACGGCTCAAAACCTGAATGGTGCGACGAATCTCTTCGACGCGGCCAATTACAGGATCAAGCTTTCCTTGGCGAGCAAGGTCGGTCACGTTGCGGCCGTACTGCTCCAAGGCCTCGAACTGCGGCTTTGCGTCCTGAGAGGTTACGCGCTCATCACCACGAAGCTCGTTGTAAACCTCTTCCACGCGCTTGGCGGTAACGCCAGCATCGCGAAGAATCCTACCTGCGTCAGTGTTGTCATTTGCCAGCGCAGTGAGCAGGTGCTCAGAGGTAACGTAGGAATCTCCCAGCTTAGTGGCAAGCTTCTCAGCCTCGTTAATAACCTTGAGAAGATCGTTGCCAATGCCAATCTGTGCTCCACTTACCTTTGGAGCCTTGGAAATTGCCTGGTCTACCTGCGTAGCAATGGTGTCAGGATCTGCGCCAATCTTCTCCAAGATAGAACGCAGATTGCGCTCATTGCTGTCCAGCAGCGCCTTGAGCAGGTGCGTTGGCGCAACTTCGGAAGCCTCTACGTCGTTAGCAATACCAAGAGCTGCCTGCAGTGCTTCCTGGGCGGTTACGGCCCATTTATCTAGTCTCATAAAATCACCCTCCTACCCCAAACAAGAATCGTGCCGGAGACTGAATTTTCATCGGATTCTATATACCCCCAAGCACGACTTTTAATACATATCTAAGTGTGTTTGTAGTAGATTTTCTTATCGCGTTGTACTGAGCTTTTTCGCAGCCCTATCCTGCACCTTACTGCCTCTAAAATTCAGCCTCTTCATAGACAAGATTTTGCTCAGTCTCTATTGTCGAGAAAAACTTGGCAGGTGTAAGCACTGGTATATCCGAGCGAGAAAAATCTGCCGTATTTCTGGTGACGATATAATCTGCCTTTATCTTCTTAGCTGCGCGCCAAATAAGACAGTCTTCAAAGTCTTCCCACTGCTCCGACAATGCATACGAAATGTCTGCACCATCAATAGAACATACATTAAGCAGCGGAAATACCTCTTTTAGTATTTCTTGCATGCGATCAGAGCCATGAGCCTTCGCGCCCACATAGTAGAGATCTGTGTATGACTGAGCTGCTATCCACAGCTCGGCATCTCTGAACTGCTTCATTATGAAAAGCTTTTTTGCGTCCGCAATAAACTGTTCCCTGCACAGAAAGACGTCCAGCAAAACATTAGTGTCAATCAAGAGCTTCATAGTCACTTGACCTCCACTCACTGATTGCCTCTTTGTAGGTGCTATCGCCTAAATCATTCCAGAACGACGCCGGTGCGGGGACAGAAATCTTTCCAAAAAGTGCCGAGAGCTGCTCTTTGTCCTTCTCGCTCAATTGGCGAGAAGATCCTTTGCCAGAAGATTCCAACAAAGTGCCCTCATGAGCATCAGGGAGCTTGCCAGTTACCAGCACATATTCAAAAGCAGCATTAATCAGCTTAGTGGTGTTTGATCCAAGCGATTCAAGAACCTCGGAAACCTGATTTTTGACTTCAACAGGAATACGAGCAGTTACAATGCTGTCCATAGCCACTCCTTTATCTAGTTATATCATTGTATTCACGTATTACAACTAGGTCAAGGAGCACTGATTAAACAGTTTCTGACTGGATGTTTCCGTCTTTTAAAACAAGAGACTTGAAGCGTTCTCTTATTTCAGGGGTCACTTGATGAGACGTCATGACAACAGTTCTTTCCTCATCTTTTAAGATCAAATCAATAAGGCTCTGAACTGAGTCGGTATCCAAATGAGCAAAACTCTCGTCATAAATCACAATTTGTGGTTTAAACAAAAAGATTCTCGCAAGAGCCAGCCTTTGTCGTTCTCCACCAGAAAGACTGCTTCCCGCCTGATCAATCATGTGATTAATTCCATCTGGATATCTGGTAAGAATCTCAGAAAAGCCCGATTTCGTAATAGCATCAATAATTTCTTCATCAGTAAAGTCATGGCAAAACAACGTGACGTTATCCCTAATAGTCGCGTTAAAAATGAATGTTTGCTGAGAGCAAGGGATTATGAATCGAGCGTATTGCTCGCTTTTAAATTGTTTAATTGGCACACCATCTAAGCAAATGTCTCCGTTATCTGGGCTTAGAGCATCTGTTAATAGTTTGATTAGTGTTGTTTTTCCACTTCCCGAACTTCCTTCTAGTAGATACTTTCCGCCACGTTCCAAAGTAAAACTAATATCCGATAAAACTAATTTGTCCTCGTCATAGCCATACGAAACATGATTGACCGATAGATTTGTAAAGTGCTCAGGGGTATCTTCTGTTCCACTTTCTGTAGCTGGAGCTTCATCAAGAAGCGTTTGTATTTTAGTAATAATCTCTTTTGCACTTCTCATATCAGTAATTGAATCACTTATGTTCTGAATGGGATTTGCTATGTAGACAACAAGCTGAGATGCCGCAACCATCATTCCTACTGTCATCAATCCATTGAGGGTAAGAATGGCGCCAATGAAATAAATTCCAATGTAAATAATTTGTCCCACAGTAAATGAAAGCAAACGTGCCAAAGAACTAAAGTAACGAGCTCCAAATTTCTGCTTCTCCCAAGCCTGATTTGCACTGCTCATAGCAACCCGCGAAGCCTCTGTTAAATGAAAGCTTCTAAGTAGATCAAACCCTTCAAGATGCTCATTTGCTGTAGCAATAAAATGCTCAGCAGATTCAGATTGTTCTTTTCGCTTTTTAGAAATAACCCCGGACATTGTGTTAGGAACAAACATCTGAACAGCTATCATGCACAAGATGAACAGAACAAGCCATGGTGAAATAAACAGCAAGATTATTAGGCTTACTACACCAGAAAAGACATCTATCAAAAGGTCAATAAAGACGCGAAAGTATGTTTCCTCAAGTAAATCAAGGTCGTTAGTAAGAATTGAAAGCCAATGACTGGTGTTGAACGAGTGGAACTCAGGAATAGTGCGACTGAAAATCTTTTGTATCAGCTCATCACGTAAATGCGCTTGACAGCCCTGTATTACTGACCAGCGCAAACGCCTGCAAATCAAGTCGACGACAAAATAGCAGAGTATGTAAAGGCCAAACCAGAGGCCGTCATTCAATGCATCCGACAGATTGCCATCCATGGCAAGGTTAACGGATTGAAGCATTACAAATGAAAGCGCAATTTCAAACAAACTACTTAAAAGAGAGAAAACTACAAAGAATATTAGTTTGCTCTTTTGTTGAGCGTAAAGGTATTTAAGCATGCCATCTCCCTTAAAAGAGATTTCGTTTTAAAAAGGTTATGACTGCATGTGGTATTCGGTATTCGGTATTCGGTATTCGGTATTCGGTATTCGGTATTCGGTATTCGGTAAATGGTAACCAAACAAAAAAACCAGCTCCCCGCAATTACTCACGGAGAGCTAGTCATCTTGCTAGTAGCATTTGCCTCGTCGTCTTACGATTCCTTTGGCTGCGTCGAGTCGCCCTCGGTGTCGGCGTCAGAAGGAGCGGAGCTTGGCATGCCCAGTAGGCGCTGCATCACCATCTCTGGGCTGGTCTCGCTGTAGCGGACAAGCGAGGTGATACGCTCACGCATATGGTACTCGTGGAGCTCATCCTCAAGCACGCGAATGCGTTCACGCAGCTCATCGATAAGATCGTCCTTCTCGAGAGCTCGTTCACGCATGTCCAAAATACGCACAACACCGGCAAGATTAATGCCTTCGTCCGTCAGCTTTGAGACAAGATTGAGACGGTCAATGTCCGCGCGAGAGTACAGGCGCGTGTTACCCCTAGAACGGCCGGGGTTAATCAGGCCCTTCTGCTCGTACACGCGCAACGTCTGCGGATGCATGCCCGTGAGCTCGGCCGCAACGCTAATCATGTAGAGCGGCTTGTTACGACCGTCGTCCTTCTTTCGAGCCATTACCGCTCCTCTCGGTAGCTGCGCTCGTCGGCATCAAGCAACGCCTGAAGAGCGTCTCGCTCCTTCTTGGAAAGTTTTGTTGGAACTTTAACGTCCACCGAAACATACAGCGCGCCGCGAGTTGCAGGATCCTTTACGCGAGGAGCGCCCAGATTCTTGAACCTGAACGTCTTTCCGCTCTGCGTACCTGCAGGAACCTTGAGTCGCACCGTAGTTCCGTCAGGCGTTGGCACGTCAACCGAGGTGCCCAAAGCCGCCTCGTAGATGCTCACTGGCAGCTTCATGCGCACGTCAGCGCCATCTCGCGAGAAGACCGGATGAGCTGCAACGTTGATGGTAACCACAAGGTTGCCTCGTGGACCGCCATTAACGCCGTACTCGCCATGCTTCTTGTAACGCAGCTTCATGCCATCGTAAGCGCCGGCTGGCACTTTGATGGTCAGCGACTGCTCCTCACCAGTTGAGGGCACGCGATACGTTGCCTTGCGAGAAGTTCCCTTAAACGCCTCGTCAAACGATACGTTTACGGACATAGTAAGATCGCTGCCTGCAACTGGACGGTTTGCTCGCCCGCCAAAGATATCGGCAAAGTCAAAGCCGCCAGCTCCTGCGCCTGCGCCACCACCAAAGCCGTTAAAGAAATCGGCAAAGTTGGCGCCGTTTACGTTGGTGGTATAAGTGTAGCCACCCTGGCGACCACCAAATCCACCTCCAGGAATACCGCCAAATGCGAGCATCTGGTCATATTCCTGGCGCTTCTTATCATCAGAGAGCGTGTTGTACGCTTCCGAGATCTCTTTGAACTTGGCCTCATCGCCACCTCTGTCGGGGTGGTATTTAGCTGCAAGTTTTCTAAACGCTTTTTGAATATCAGACTTCGAGGCGTCGCGCTTCACGCCAAGAACATCATAAAAAGTCTTACTACCTGCCATTCAGCACGGCCTCCTCTCTAAACTACTCTGTCTTACTCGGTTGCGCCATTTGCGGCAGCGCCGTCTGCGCCGTCTGCCTCAGCGTCGACAGCAGCCTCTGACTCAGCTGGGCGCTTTGGGCCGCCGTGGGTAACAACAACCATTGCAGTACGAATGTCCTTGCCGCCCATACGATAGCCCTTTTGGTACACCTGGGCGACGGTCTCGTCATATGCCTCGGTGTCCTCTATCTGACTCACTGCCTGGTGAGATAGAGGATCAAAGGCCTCGCCAACAGGATTGACTACCTCAACGCCCTCTTTGTTCAAGACGCCCACAAGCTTATTGCATACTGCGGAGACGCCCTCAACAAACTGCTGAGCCGCAGGGTCAGTCAGGTTGTCTGCGTGCTCAATAGCGCGCTCCAGGTCATCAATAACGGGGAGAAGGTCAACTACCAGCTTCTCTGTTGCGCGCTGGCGCTCATCAAGACGCTCCTGAGCGGTACGACGACGGTAGTTATCCCAGTCAGCCTGCAGGCGAAGGAAGCGATCATTTGCCTCAGCTGCCTGCTGCTTTGCTACCTCAATCTGGTCAGAGACCGAGTCCAGCTCGTTCTGCAAACGGTCGCGCTCCTGAGCTGCGCGCTGAGCGTCAGCGGCAATCTCAGCCTCAGCAGTCTCTTCTCCGCGACGAATTGCCTCAGCAATCATCTCTTCTTCGGTCATCGGACGACCTGCGCCCGCCGCGCCAGCTGCGCCGTTGGCAGCGGTTGCGTTGCCATCAAGCGTCTGACTTGCGGAACCATCCCCCACAACGCCGACGGCGCCTACGGTTTCATCACCGTTATTCTCGTTATCAAAGGTAGTGCCAACCTTGTTCTGATCTTCTGTTGCCACTGCCATCACCTCCCTATGTGTAGAAGGCGGCTAAACGTTTCCGCCAGCCGCCTCCGAGTCATATCACATTGTCTACCAGCTACTGCACCAAGTCACCCAAGCGCATATGCCGAGAAACTCAGATTAGTTCTGGTTCTTATCGTCGTCGACAACCTCGTAGTCTGCATCAACAACATCTGGCTCAGAAGGGTTGCTTGCTGCGCCGTTGTTGCCAGCGGTCTGAGCCTGAGCGTCTGCGTAGACAATCTCTGCAAGCTTCTGACCAACCTCAGTGAGTTTCTCGCCAGCCTTCTTGATTGCCTCAATGTCGGAGCCATCAAGTGCGGTCTTTGCCTCAGCAACAGCCTCTTCAACAGCCTTCTTCTGATCCTCAGGGACCTTATCGCCAAGGTCTTTGACGGTCTGCTCGGTGCTGTATGCCAGGGAGTCTACCTGGTTGCGGACCTCAATCTCGTCCTTGCGCTTCTTGTCTTCCTCAGCGTGGGACTCTGCGTCCTTAACCATGCGGTCAACTTCCTCGTCGGACAGAGCGGTGGAACCAGAAATGGTAATCTCCTGGGACTTGTCAGTTGCCTTGTCCTTAGCGGTGACTTTTAGGATGCCGTTTGCGTCGATGTCGAAGGTGACCTCAATCTGAGGGATACCACGCTGAGCAGCAGGGATGCCGGTAAGATTGAACTTACCAAGGCTCTTGTTGTCAGAAGCCATCTCGCGCTCGCCCTGGAGGACGTGAATCTCAACGGAGGTCTGGTTGTCAGCTGCGGTTGAGTAAACCTTTGTGCTGGAAGTTGGGATGGTGGTGTTGCGGTCGATGACCTTGTCAACAACGCCGCCGAGGGTCTCAACGCCCAGGGACAGTGGGGTTACGTCCAGCAGCAGGATGCCGGAGACGTCGCCGGTAAGAACGCCACCCTGAACAGCTGCACCATCTGCAACAACCTCGTCTGGGTTGACGGACATGTTAGGCTGCTTGCCGGTCATGCTCTTGACCAGGTCCTGAACAGCTGGCATACGAGTGGAGCCGCCGACCAGAATGACCTCGCTAACGTCGGAGAGCTGAAGGCCTGCGTCCTGGAGTGCCTTAGTTACAGGAGCCTTGCAGCGGTCGAGAAGATCGCGGGTGATGCGCTCAAACTCTGCACGAGTCAGGGTGTAGTCAAGGTGCTTAGGACCAGATGCGTCTGCAGTGATGAATGGCAGGTTGATCTGTGCCTGCTGAGCGCTGGAGAGCTCCTTCTTGGCGTTCTCTGCAGCCTCCTTCAGGCGCTGAAGTGCCATTGGATCCTTGCGGAGGTCAATGCCGTTATCGGAGTTGAACTTGTCTGCAAGCCAGTCGATAACGCGCTGATCCCAGTCGTCGCCACCCAGGTGGTTGTCGCCGTTGGTTGCAAGAACCTCAACAACGCCGTCTGCAAGGTCAAGCAGGGAGACGTCGAAGGTACCGCCGCCGAGGTCGAAGACAAGAACCTTGTGGTCCTGATCCTTCTTGTCCAGACCGTAAGCAAGAGCTGCTGCGGTTGGCTCGTTGACGATACGCTGAACGTTGAGGCCAGCAATCTTACCTGCGTCCTTGGTTGCCTGACGCTGTGCGTCGTTGAAGTATGCTGGGACAGTAATGACAGCGTCGGTTACAGGCTCACCGAGGTACTTCTCGGCATCTGCCTTCATCTTTGCAAGGGTCATAGCGCTGATCTGCTCTGGGGTGTAGTCAACGCCCTCGATCTCGACGACTGCACGGCCGTCGGTGCCAGCCTTAACCTTGTAAGGGACTGTCTTGATCTCAGACTGGACCTCGTCAAACTTGCGGCCCATGAAACGCTTGATGGAGAAGACAGTGTTTACAGGGTTGGTAACAGCCTGGTTCTTTGCTGCCTTACCGACAATGCGGTCACCGTCTGCGCGGAAGCCGACGACGGAAGGAGTTGTGCGGTCTCCCTCTGCGTTAACGATAATAGTTGGCTCTCCACCCTCGAGGACAGCCATAGCTGAGTTTGTAGTACCCAGGTCAATTCCAAGAATCTTACCCATTGTGAATCATCCTTTCCTATGTACGCGTTCCGTTTGGCGAGAAACCCCACAGGTAGATGACCTGAAAAGGGGCACAAGCAAACCGTGAACACATACCGTGTTTCTGCTTTACGGTTTTGCTTATACCCCTATGTCTGACTTATATACATAATCTAAGTCAGTTTGTAGTAGATTTTTTCAGTGATGATTTGTGGCCGCTAATAAAATTAAGAATCCAATTCACAATCACATTTTTCAATTATAAAATCCATGGACTCCTCATAACTGAAGCCATCTAAATAATTAATCAAATTACCTCTAAATTTTTTCTTCTTTACTTCTTCAGCAGTTTGTCTCCAAAATGAAGCATTTTCTTTATTTAATGAATTTAATGCAATGTTTTTTAAAATTCGTGGCATACGAAACGATTCATATACCTGATTATTTTTAAAAAGAATCTCAAAAAATGAATCAATATTTTTTTCTGTTAAATCTGATGCTAATTCAATTAATAAATTAGCATATGCATTAGCATTATCCCAAGAACTAGCGTTTTCTAATAGCTCTAAACACTTTTCTATCAATATTCTTCTATCAAAAAAACCATAGTCAATTAATTTTTGAAAGTTCTCTTCGCTGCTTTGGAATTCAATTGATTCAAAAAGTTTATCGGCTTCTTTTTTTAATTCTGAGTCAGCTGGAAATCCATTCAAGAATAGTTCCCAGCATAATTGATCTTTATTATTTTTTATATTTTGATATTTCGCCTTACAAATACTCATTTGATCAACGGACAATTCTTCAGTAAAAAACTTAAACTTAGAGAATACGCCAATAAATCTCATTTGATTTTTTTCAATTAAACTTTCCGATAAACTCTTAAATACTTCCTTAAGCATGCTGCTATTAATCTGATAAATAATATTAACAAGCTGAATACATCTTTTTGAAACTATTTCAGGATTATTTGAATTAACTCCTAAATTTTGTAATTCTTCTTTTGTGGTTTGATTCACTGCGCCTTTTATTATTATTTTTACTAAATTTCGTTGAGTATTTTCAGGTAAGTTTTTCACATATCTAGTTCTAAAAAAATCAAATAAATCCTCAGACAGTGGAAAATTCTCAACCAAATCTTTATAAAAATAACCTATTATCTTATTGTTCTTAGGTAAAGAGCTTAAAGAAAGACAATTGTCTACTATACTACTTACTAAATATCTAGTCTCTTCTTCAGTTGGGCTAAATATATAACTTGATCCAATCATGGGATGTGCACATTTATGTCTACAATTCCTTAATGCATTTAATGCTCTTTCACCTTCACTATCAATCAAGTTGCAATCTTTCGCTTTATTTATTATTTCACGTTCAATTTCTAATGAAACTGAAATACTTTTCTCATTAGGATTCTCTTGAATAAATTTTATTTTATCTTGAAAATCTTTTATTGATCCATTATTTGCTACTAATTCAATTTTACTTATTAAATCCACATATGCAGCAAGCCACATTGTTAATAAAGTAGAGCGATATGCACCAACATTATAACTTGCAATCGCATCACAATAAATCTGTCTTACATCACTATTCTTAATATCGTATTGCAGTAAAGATAAATCGCGCACAATAATCTCCTTTTATGTATCCATTATTTAATCGCACAGGCCTACTTTAACAACGTATCCCTACCGTAAGTCTCACGCCAGGCAGCAGAGAACTCGTCAACAGCAAAC
>CAUPCM010000007.1:0-44901 GCA_963509815.1 uncultured Atopobium sp.
CTGCCAGTGCTTGGATGGTGTAGGTCATAACTGATGGGTCAACATACGCCTGAGCTGTTGCTGGCAGAAGCGCCCACCAGACAAACGTCAAAGCAAGCGTGAAGAGTATCCCGTGAATAACGAGTAGCATTTTATTGGCTGACGATGTGGTCATAGTCGAAGAAGTCCCTTGTTTAAGTGGAATAAATTTAACCAAGCTTATTTTTTCAAAAATAGAAGCTCGTAACAAGATTGCGATATTGCGTACAAGTTGTTGCCATATTTTATCATCACTAGCCGTTACTTTTTTGTCCGCTCTTATAAGCCATGTTAATGAGCTTGGCCACAGGAGCTGGCCAAAACTTCTTGAGCATTTCCAGATCTTCTTGTTCACGACGGTTATCGTGAATAAGGTGGCTGGTTTCAGAGTCTTCATGGATGCGGTGAAGCATCAGCACACGGGTGTCGTACAAGAAATCACCCTCACGCTTGCTGATTGCTTCCCATGCTTCCCAATCCAGGTTAGAACCAAATCCAGCCTTGAAAACGGGAGTCTCAAGGTTGGGGAGCACCAGCGTAGTGCTTGGACAGCAAATGGCACAGCCCAAATCAAGCGCACGACGTTTAGCCCATGATTTACCTGCATTTTCTGGCTTTGAGAGCGAGTACAAGAGACGACGCTTTACCTTAAGTAGACGATTTTCAAGAACTTCTTCGCCGTCACGCAGCTCACCGTAATTGGTGAAGTAAATCAGTGGGCGAGAAGAGCTGTTCACGCGTTCAAGCATGTACTCTGCGTAGTTTGGTTTGTAGAGATCATCTTGGTGAGCGATGGTTACCAATGGAGTTGTACAAACGCTCATGGCAAAGTTCCAGTCGCCAGCAATACCTCCGGGACCAGGATTAACATGCATGGGAATGTTGTACTTCTCGCAAAGAGACTGAATCAGTTCATTTGGTGTTGAAGTAGCCAAAAGAATATTCGTAGAAAGAGTTTGCTCTTTGAGCGAGAGAATGCACTCTTCTAGATAGGGGCTCTCGCCATAAGCACAGACAGCAAACGTGTGATCCTGAGGTGTATACATTGCTACATCCAATCGATTAGCTCCAATGTCTAGTATTATAAGAGTGTTATCGGACAACATGTGGGAGGCTGCAATGGGTTCAGAAAAATATGTTTCTTATGAGAATCCAGATGATCTTAGGCGAGTCCAAATTCTTTCAACGATTTTAATAGAAGAGTTAAATAGAGTTTGTAAGGAATTAAATATCTCTTATCAAGCTTATGGTGGGACAGCTATTGGCGCAGTGAGACATCATGGATTTATTCCATGGGATGATGATGTTGATGTTTCAATGTTTCGGGAAGACTATGAAATTTTCTTAGAGAAAGCTCCTGCGCTTCTTCGTCCTGATTTTTGTATTCACAATGGTCGCAATAACGATTATTTTCCCGCAGTAATAACACATCTATCGTTAAAAGACACTGTTCGAGTACCTGATGAATTTATGAGCTGTCCATTTAAACTTGCCATAGCGATTGATATTTTTCCTTTTGATAAAATTCCGACTAATCAAAAAGTCCTTGCCTCAGTAAAGCGTCGAACATGGTTTTGGGGACGTTTGAATTTCTTATTGGCTACTCCAAGACCAAGAATTCCTCTTTCTGGAGTCAGTCGTTATTTGGCCTTAGCAGGTTGTTTTGCAATTCACAGTGCTCTTCGTCTTTTACATGTTCCATCAAAATACATCCTAAACAAGTGGGAGCGTGCTGCTCGTACGGCAGAAAATGAGGAGACAAATCATTACGCAAGTTTTGTCGAACCTGATCCAGAGAATTGGTCAATGGACAAAGAGGATGTATTTCCAATGGTTCGCGTTCCTTTTGAAGACATTACCACCACGCTTCCTAAGGAGTACGACAAGCTTTTAACTAGGGGATACGGAGATTACATGCAGCTTCCTCCAGAGAAAGATCGTAAAAACCATCATCCTGGTGTGCTTGATTTTGGTAAGTGGAATGATGTAGACGTTACCAAAGGAAGTTGTCAGGCATTTGAAGACTTTGGTCAGAAAAGCTAACTATGACAATCGATACTTCTGCTAAGCAACTGAAAAAAAACTATATTTGGAATACATTAAGTTCCTTGATGAATGCTGCTTCTTCAGTATTGATGCTTGCGGTTGTTACTCGCACAGCCGGCGCAGTTGCTGGAGGAGTTTTCTCTCTTGCATATGCCGTGGCACAACAATTTATAGTTGTTGGGCAATTTGAGGTACGTTTATATCAAGTTACTGATACAAAAGAAGTTTATCCATTTGGGGTGTATTTAGCGACTCGAATTATAACTACAACATTGATGATTGTGGGAATATTTCTATTTGCATTGCAATCGCAGGGTATCAGTTATGAAGGAGCCCTTTATACCCTTATTGCTTCTCTGCGCATTTTTGACGTCGTTGAGGATGTATTCCATGGCATGTTTCAGCAACGAGGTCGTTTGGATATTGCTGGAAGAGCATTTTTCTTCCGAATACTTACAACAGTTATAAGTTTTTCTATTGGAGTGTTTATAACAAAAAATCTTCTAACAAGTGCTGCATTTTCTTTTATTTGTTCAATGATTGCAATGATAGCCCTGACTATACCTCCAGCAAAAAAGATGTCATCTTTACGGCCTCTATTTAACTTTCAGCAAATTTTTAGTCTTCTTCGTGCCATGCTGCCAATGTTTATCGGTGCTTTTCTGTTTACTTACGTCGTGAATGCGCCTCGATATGCCTTGGGAGCTTTATCTGACCAGACTCTTTTGACTTACTTTGCTTCATTAGCCATGCCTGCCATGGTTATCAATCTTCTAAGTAACTTTGTCTTTAAGCCACTGCTTACTCAGATGGCCGTATATTGGAATAATCAGCAGGACAAGCAGTTTGTAGGTCTGATTCTTAAAGGATTTGCGGTAGTTGCTTTGGCTACTGTTGTTTCGATGGCTTTGGCTTGGCCATTGGGAGCTCCGGTCCTTGGACTTTTGTATGGTCTTGATTTTGAGCCATATAAGCTAGAGCTTTTGCTGTTACTCTTTGGTGGCTTGATTAATGCGCTTGCAGTCATTTTGTACTATGCCGCAGTAACCATGCGTAAGCAGGTTGCTGTGTTTGTGAGCTACGCCGCAGGTGCAGGCTTTGCTGCGCTGACCGGAGGATGGTTTGTGGGCAACTTTGGCATCATGGGAGCGTGCGTGCTTTATGATGCCTCGCTTGCAATTCTTGCTCTGGTATTTGGTATCTTCTGTTTCTTGGGATTTAAAGATCAAAAGAAAAAGTCCGCTGCGTAAGCGGACTTTTTACGTACATTACATGTAGGTGAGCGCATCCTTAAAGGGCTAGCATGCCTTTTACACGCGCGTACGCTGGTTAAGATCAGTTACAAAATCAAGGTTTTTCTCGTCACGTGCATCTTTGTCGCGTAGGGCAAGCTCAGCTGAAAGCTGCTCAACCTTAAAAGTAAGCTTAGAGATTGCACAGGACTGATGGAAAATCCTGATAAGCATCATCACAATAACCAGCAGCAAGACAAAGTTTGCAGGGCTCATAAAGCCAAAAAGCCCAGCAAAGAAATATGCAAGCTGGGGGATAAGCGCAAACAAAACAAGGATTCCTGCGGAAACAACCCAATATACAGAGTCGGAGATGCGAATCTTTGATTTACGGACGCTATTGATGACAATGCCCATGGCAAAAAGGGCGCCAATAAGCAGCAGAATTCTCAGAACTAAAGTCATGGTGTCACCTTATCTAAACCACTGGAAGAGCAAAAGCGAGAGGCACGTGCGAGCCATGTACATAATTGAGTTATAGAAGCTCAAGTAGGACTCGCCACCTTGACGCTCACGCATTTCAGTTTCAATCTCGACAACCTTTGCGCCGCGACGCATCAGCAACGAGATAGTGTCTGGCTCGGGGGAGAAATCAAAGGAGCGCGCATACGTCTCAATGAGGCCGCGGTCGTACATACGCATGCCTGACGTGGGGTCAGTGATGGTCTGACCGGTGCTTGTTTTGATAAGCCAAGAAATAAGCTTGGAGCCAATCTCTCGGGGAGAATTTCCGCGAGCTTTGGTGACAAAACGAGAAGCAATAACAATGTTTGCTCCCTCGCTTACCATTGCTTGCGCCATAGGAGCAATGTATTCAGGCCTGTGCTGGCCATCGGAGTCAAACTGCACCACTGCATCGTAGCCATGCTCTTTTGCATAGCGCATACCGGCCCTAAAGCCAGCAGAAAGACCACCATTAACAGGTAAATTAAGGTAGTTAAATCCACGCTCTTTACAGATATCCAGCGTGCGGTCAGCGGAGCCGTCGTTGATTATGATGTAATCAACTTGAGGGGCTACCTGGCACAACTCTGTAATAGTTGAAGCAATGCAGGCTTCTTCGTTGTAAGCGGGAACGACTGCAAGAATTCTCACAAGCATCCTTCGAATTGCAAATTACACGTTAACTGCATGAATATCATAGCTCAAAAGCCTTATTAATCTTGACTCGTATATAGTAGATTACCTAAAGAAATCGAAAGGTGAACGCTATGGAGTTTCCAAAAGAGCTTAAAAACCCTATTCAGTCGGGCAATTTTACGTTTTATGACACCTCGATTGAAGGTGTAAAGGTTGTGGACGTAAAGCTGTTCGGCGATGCTCGTGGTGGCTTTATGGAGACCTATCGTGAAGAAAACTTTGTTGCTGGCGGCATTGACGCTTTATTTGTGCAGGACAATCAGTCTTACTCCGTTCAAGGCGTGCTTCGCGGTCTTCACTTCCAGATTGAGCATCCACAGGCAAAGCTTGTGCGTGTAATCTCCGGCACTGTCTTTGACGTGGCGGTTGACCTGCGAGAGGGAAGTCCAACCTGGGGTCAGTGGGAAGGCGTTGTTTTGTCCGCGGAGAACCGCAGACAGTTCTTTGTCCCTCGCGGTTTTGCCCACGGTTTCTTGGTACTCTCCGAGACAGCGGAGTTCTGCTACAAGTGTGACGACATCTATCACCCAGGTGATGAGGGCGGCATTATGTGGAACGATCCAGAGCTTGGCATTGAGTGGCCAGCGTTTCTTGGCGAGAAAACCTTAGATTCTGCAAAGGTTATTCTTTCCGACAAAGACAAGATTCATCCAGCACTTTCTTCACTTAAGAAGTAGTTGGCGCTGAAGGCAAGTTAGGTAGTATGAACGAACGTAATCGTCGTGAGCGAGAATCTACAGCTCACGAGCTTAATCGCATGAACGAGCCAGAGTGGACAGAGGAAGCTTCTGATAAAGAACTTTCGTCTTCGCCGCTCCCTCGTGCAACCCAGATGGAACTTCTCGCCCCAGCGGGAGGCCCTGCGCCGTTTACCGCAGCTCTTGCTGGCGGTGCAGATGCTATTTACTGCGGCTTGGGCAACAACTTCAATGCCCGCCGCGGTGCGGACAACTTTGACGACGAGTCGTTTGCGCGTGCGTGCAGGCAGGCTCATCTAGCTGGCGCTCGCGTGTACGTCACCGTGAACGTTGTTGTTAAGTGGGACGAAATGCAGCGTGTCCTGCGCCTGATTCGCCGCGCGTGGATCCTTGGCGCAGATGCTTTTATTATCCAGGACTGGGGTCTTATGGCTCAGGTCAGACAAACCTGGCCAGAGATTGAATGCCACGTATCAACGCAGGCAAACATCCACGATACGCGCGGTGTTGCTGCCTGTAAAAAGCTTGGCGTGGGTCGCGTTACCCTGTCCAGAGAGCTTACTAAAGAAGAGATTTCTGCTATTTCCAAGCTTGGCGTTGAGCTGGAGTGTTTTGGCCACGGCGCCTTGTGCTTCTGCTATTCGGGCATCTGCCACATGTCGTCTATGCGAGGAGACCGCTCTGCTAATCGCGGAGCCTGCGCTCAGCCATGTCGTCTGCCCTATGAGTTGCTCAACTCTAAGCATGAAGTTGTCTCGATGGGCGGCATTGACAGGCTGCTCTGCCCTAAGGATTACTGCACTATTGATGACGTTCCCGACATGATTGAGGCGGGCGTAGGTTCGCTTAAGATTGAAGGCCGCATGAAGGCGCCTGAGTACGTGTACTCGGTGGTGTCTTCATATCGTCAGGCAATTGATGCTGCCGAGAAGGGCGTGGACAACCAAGCCGATGTGGCGCGCCGCCACCGCTTGCTCAAGCGCTCATTTAACCGCGGCCTGACCAACGCGTACCTGCATGACACCGCTGGCAATGAGATGATGAGCTATGAGCGTTCCAACAACCGCGGCGAGATTGTTGGTGAGGTTACCGGAGGGCGTCCACTTGAGGATGCTCTTGAGCGCAAGAGTGGCCTCAATGGTGGACGTGTGAAGCTCCGCCGCTACAAACAGGCGGACGTTGACCTTATTGCTCACGCTCCCATTGGCAAGAATGACCTGCTTGAGATTAGGCCTTTGGATGAGCCTGACAAGTTCTTGACCGTTCTTTGTCCTGTTGACGTTGAGCCTGGTCAGACGGTTACCGTTCGCACTTCTCGCGTTATGCAGACTGGCTCTACGGTGCGCATTATTCGCTCTGAAGCCGCGCGCGTAGCTGCTGAGCAGATTTCTTCGCTGGAGTATCCTCGCAAACGTGCTGTTGACGTGGCTATCATTGCCCGCATTGGCCAACCTTTTACGGTGGTACTCACTACCGCAGACGGTGCTGCAACCGCGTCTGCCGAGGGCTTTGTGGTGGAGGAGGCCCGCACTAAGGCGGTAACCTCTGACGAGCTTATTGAGCACGTTGGACGCATGGGAACCTCGCCGTTTGAGGCGGTAAACTTTGACGTCCAGATGGATGACGCCTGCGGTATGAGCTTTAGTGCCGTTCACAAGGTCCGCGCTGCAGCATGTGAGCAGCTGGAGGCGGCGCTTCTTGAGGAGTACCAGGACCGCGAGCAGAAGATTGCACCGCTTTCCCGTCTTGCCTATCAAAAGGAGCGAGAAGCTCAGGACAAAGAGAAGCTATTTGCCTTTGATGAGACTGCTGCAAAAACAAATGCGTCGCAGGCAGAAGTATGTGTTCTGGTTGAGACTCCCGAGCAGGCACGCGTTGCGCTCAAGGCAGGAGCAGATCGTCTGTACGCAACAAGCGATGCTCTCGCAGAGACTTCGTGGCCAGAAGATCTTCTCGCCAAGGTAACACCATGGCTTGACGAGGTGTGCCGCGAGATTGACCACAATCGCCTGGACCCGTACGTTGCTGCAGGTAAGCCGGTTGCTGTGGGCAACATCTCTGAGCTGGCGCTGGCCGTTGAGCGCGGAGCCATCCCTGAGGTGCGCGAGTGCATTCCGGTCCACAACGACTACGCCCTGCAGGCGCTGGCTGACATGGGCGCAGAAGGCGTTTGGCTCAACTCCGAGTTGACTCTCCAAGAGATTTGTCACCTGGCGAGAAACGCCTCGATTCCTGTGGGTTATATGGTCAGCGGCCGTATTCGCACCATGACAACTGAGCACTGTATCTTGATGTCTACGGGCAAGTGCATCCACGATTGCGACGCTTGCAAGCTGCGTCTTGAGGAGCATACGCTCAGAGGCATTGACAACGATTACATGCCGGTTAGGACTGATAGGCACGGCCGCTCTAAGATTTGGAGCCCTAAGCTCTTTGACGGCGTGCCAGAGATGGCCGAGATGCTTTCTGCCGGAGTGAAGCGCTTTATGGTAGACGCAACGCTTCTAAGCACGGAGCAGACACGGGAGGCCACCTCTCGCGTAGTTGCTGCAATTGCGGCAACAGCGTCGGGTGCATCATTGCCTACACGTCTGAAAGATGCGTCAGTTGGACATCTTTTCTCGCCAATTGGATAGGAAAGAAATAAGTTTGAAATTTTGGGTAGGATACCCTTGTAGTAAGTTATGAGCGCGGCCGCGCTTTGAGTAGATTTGAGTAGGAGCAAACATGGCCATTAATCGTGACCTTTTGAATGCAACCCTTGATGTTATTCGCCAGAGCCTTCAGACTGACGGTGGCGACGTTGAGCTTATCGATGTAAGCGATGACGGTACCGTTACCCTTGAGATGGTCGGCTCTTGTGCTGGTTGCCCTATGTCTGCATACGATATGTCTGAGGGTATTGAGCGCATCCTGATTGAGCATGTTCCTGGCGTTAAGCGCGTTCAACCTGCAATGCTGTAAGTTGCCGCTCAGCACCAAAAAGTGAACGTTTGGCGCTTATCGGTTGTTAGTTTCATACGCATAAACGTGTTTTTTATGCAGAGAAGTTGTGGTGAACCATGACTGACCTGCATATTTACAAATTTTATATATCACGTCCCGCACATTATTGTGTAGGGCGTGATATTTTATATAAACGGATAACTAGGTTTTCTGACCATATATTTGTATGACGTAAGAAAGGTGGACGTTGTGGTTCTTTCTGATCGCGACATTAAAGCAGAGATTGCAGCTGGTCGTATCGTTATTGAGCCTTTATGCGAGAAAAACGTGCAGCCTGCATCGGTTGACGTGTGTCTTGGCTCAAATTTTAGAATCTTCCGCAATTCTACGCATACCTCAATTGATCCACTTGTAGCCCAAGAGGGTCTTACTGAGTCAATTGATGTTCCTGAGGGAGAGGTTTTTGTCCTTCATCCTGGTCAGTTTGCGCTTGGTACTACGCTTGAGCGCATTGCTATTCCTGACGATATCCTCGGTAAGCTTGAAGGTAAGTCCACCTTGGGACGCCTGGGCCTTATGATTCACTCAACTGCAGGCTATGTTGATCCAGGTTGGGACGGAGAGCTTACACTGGAGCTTTCTAACGTTGCTAACCTTCCAATCATTTTGCACCCTGGCATGAGGATTGGTCAGCTTTCCTTTGAGCGCATGAGTTCTCCTGTTGAGCGTCCTTATGGCTGCGAAGATCTTGGTAGCCATTATCAGGGTCAGCGTGGTGCAACTCCTTCGCATGTTCTTTCAAAGTAGTTTTAGTAAGTAGGACGTATTGTGTGGCTTGATGCTTTTTATCATTCATTAAACCCAGTAGCGCTTTCACTGGGTCCGCTGTCTATCAGGTGGTATGGTCTGGCATATCTCGTGGGCTTTGTGCTTGCTGGCGTAGTTATGTACAGAACTGCTCAGCGCTGGAAGCTTAACGTTACCCTTGATGACGTGCTTAATTTGATGGTAGGCATCTCGTTTGGCGTTATTGTAGGCGCCCGTCTGTTCTACGTAATTTTCTACGGTGCGGGTTATTACGTAGCTCATCCACTTGACGCATTTGCCCTAAGCCAAGGCGGTATGAGCTTTCATGGAGGCCTCGTAGGAGCTATTATTGGCGGCTCTATTGTCTGTAAGGCATCGGGTCTTTCTATCCCTACCATCTGTGACCTGGGAGTTATTGGTGCGCCACTTGGTCTTTTCTTTGGACGTTGCGCAAACTTCATTAACGGTGAGCTTTGGGGAAAGCCAACTGATCTGCCTTGGGGAGTTATGTTTGAGACAGGAGGAGCGGTTTACCGTCATCCTTCTCAGCTCTACGAAGCACTTCTCGAGGGCCTTGTGATGTTTGCTATTTTGTACATCCTTTCTAGGAAGTACCCTCCTCGTCCACAAGGAACGTTCATTGGAACGTTTTTGATGCTGTATGGCATTTTTAGGTTTGTCGTGGAATTTGTCCGTGTTCCTGACGAGCAGCTTGGCTATCTCTTTGGCAGTTTTATTACCATGGGACAGTTGCTCAGTCTGCCTTTAGTTGTATTTGGAATTGTGGTGCTTGTTTTGGCAAGAAGGCTAAACTCACCACAAGTTGGAAGGAATTAGAAGCATGTTTAAAAAGGCGCTCAATAGCCTTTTCTCCATACTCTTAGTGTTTGCGCTCTTACCAGCTCCTGCATTCGCAGAAGCAGCGGGGGAGTTGACCACTACTGTTACTGCAACCTCCTCAGCAGAAACTGCCCTTACTGCTCAGGATAACGCTTCTGGTACGGAAGCTACTTCTGGTACGGTAGCCGCCACTTCTGGCGCAGCAGACGCTACAGCTGGCGCAGCCACAACCTCTGAAGAAACAGGTCCTGGCGTTGATGCAACCACTAATGAGACTGACTATCCACACAAAACACTGGACCAGGCAGTAGAAACACTGACCAATTCCTTCTATAAGCCAAAACCTCGTTATGGTGTAGACACTAACCTCAACACTATGGTTGCAGAAGAGCTGCGTCGCATTGGTGCTGGAGAGGTTAACGTTAGAGTGGCATCTGTTCAGATGTCTTCGACAGCCTCATATGCTCGCGCAGGCATTTCTACTGATTTTGCGACTAATGGTTCTATTGAGTACTTCTGGATGGATGCGGCCGGTTTTACTAACCAGAGAAGCACTCTTATCCTCCGTCAGGCAAAAGTTACCTTTGAACTTTCTAAAGATGGAAAGACCGTCCAATATACCTGCAATGTTTTAATTCCTTGGGATGAGGCAAAATCTCAGGCGCAACTTGCTGACGTATCTCAAAATCTTTCTCCATCATATGCAGCAGGACAGAATGAATCTTCAGTAACTTCAGACTTTACCCTTCCACATAAGCTTGTTTCCGCAGATGGAAACCAACTTTCATGGTCTAAGGTCACTTGGACTAGCTCAGATACCTCTGTCGTTCGCATTGATGGATATGGCACTGAGCCTTATAAGGCAACAGTTACCCGCGGTATTCGTGATAAGCAGGTAACGCTGACTGCAAATGTCTCTTTGAGCAGCTCAGACGCTCCTCAGACAAGCTATCAGAAAACCTTTACCATAACGGTTCCCGGAGATCCTTCGGCTATTACCGATGCACAGAATAATCTGTTGAGGCGTATTAACAGGCGTTTCTCGGCATCAAGTATTAAAGATGTGTATACCAATCACTCCATTAATGCTCAGGCGGTTACAGACGACCTGCAGATGCCTACGCCAAAGAACTTTGGTCTGGACGGAAAGCGCTATCAGTTTACGTACACTTCCTCCAATGCTGCTATTACGTTCAATGGCTATAGAGGAACGGTGTATCAGCCTCTACCTTCTGCTTCTGCGCAGCAGGTAGACATCACTCTGACCGTTACTGATAAGGAGAATCCTGAGGTAACAGTCTCTAAGACGCTAACGGTTACGGTAAGCCCCCTGAATCAAGCTGACATTGATGCGGAGCTTGCTTTGATGAATGAGTCAAAGGCTCATTTCTGGGATGCGCTTGCTACTCCTTCTGGTCAGCAGGATAAACAGGACAGCGTTTCTGAGTCTCTGGCTACACCAAACAAGTTCTATCGTGCCGCAGACGGCTCTTTAACCTGGTCTTATGATGTTAACAATACCGATAAGACCGCAAGTGGTATTGTGCCTTCGGAGTTCCCAACATACGACCCCATGGGCCCTTCTGATCAGTCGCGCACGTACAGCTCTTCTCAGCCAACAATTATTCAGAACGAGAATCTTGTTCTCGCACAGACTCCTGAGTACAACACATCTGTTACGGTTTCGGCACTTCTTTCAAGTGCACGCTATTCTCGCTATGCAAGTTTGTATCCAGATAATGAGCAGTTCCAGGCCCTTACTAATCAGAAGGTCTCTGCCACCTTTACCGTGGCAGGCGAGAAGGGCGCTCGACCTGTAGAGGAAGACCCAGATCCAAGTCAGCTTGTTTCCGTCACTCTTTCTGTAGTAGGTCTTGATAAAGACGGTAAGCCTCAGCACTGGGCTCCTACGCAGACTATTGAGGTTCGTAAGGGTACCACTGCTGACAAGGTAACGTATGACTACCTGAAGAATAATGGCCTTACCTACGATGCAGCGGGCGGTTATTTGTCTTCTATTACGTCGCCTTCACAGGGACTTACGCTTGCAACAGCGCAGGTAGATGGCGCCTATAAATGGTGGCAGTTCTTTGTAAACGGTCAGCTTTCGGACAAGATGGCAAATAACGTTACCTTGGACGAAAACACTACCATTACCTGGACATATGGTGGTCAGGATAGCTCCATTCCAACTCCTCAAAATGAGTTGGTCATCAATCCATTTGCCGAGCACCCTAACTACGAAGCATCCTGGAGTGGTTTTGGTAGTGGAAATGGTTCCACCACTACTCAGAGCACCCCAATTAACTCTGCCTCTTTGCGCTGGAGTGTTACTGAGGGAACTCAAAATGCACCTGGATTTGTTTCTGACCAGGTTATTGTTAAAGACGTAATCTATTACGTGAGTGGCTCTACCCTTAAAGCAGTTGATGCTGCAACGGGTAGCCTTATTGCTGAGGCACAAATTGGCTCTAAGGTCTCGTACTTTGCACGTCCACTCTACGTTAATGGCATGATTGTTGTTGCTACCGATGACGGATGTCTTACCGCATTTTCGGCAACAACTATGGAGTGCATCTGGAAGACAGAACCGCTGGATAGCACCAACGCGCTGCAATCTGTTTCTAGTCTGACGGTTAATAACGGCACCATCTTGGCAGAGTTTACCAAGATGAGTGGATTTGACGCAGCTGGTGGCTACATGGTTGCTGTTGACGCTACAACTGGTGCGCTTCGCTGGAAGCAGAATGCACAGCCTGCAAATATTCCTGGAACAACCTCTGGTCAGCCTTCAGGTTATTACTGGTCTGGCGCAGCGGCTTCTGGCTCTGACTTTATGATTGGCGACGAGTCCTCCTCTGTCAGGCTTATCAGCGGTACAACTGGCTCCATTGAGGCTGAGCTTAATCTTGGCTCACCAATCCGCGCTGGTATTGTTCCTGTCTCCGTTGATCAAAACGGTAACGGAACCTATCTTGCGGTAACCAGAAATGACGGTACGCTGCATCTGATTAGAAGAAATGGCTCTTCTCTTGTTGAGGAGAAGCAGGTCAAATTTGCAGCTGAGTCTACCTCTACGCCAACAATCAGCGGCTCTAACGTCTTTGTAAACGGCGTTGACGCTGAGGGCTACGGAACAATCTCCGTCATTTCTCTGGACACCTTTACGGTGACTGACCAGGCTCGTGCTGGAAAGGGTAAGTCTCAGAGCACGCCTCTTGTTTCTGTTCAGCAAAACGGTACCTATGCGTACTTTACCGTAAACGGCCTACCTGGTGGTGTATGGGTCTACAAGCTGGGCTCTGGCCGAGCAGCTCAGATTTACACTCCTGATAAGGATCACCAGAACTACACCACGTCGTCGGTCATTGCAGACTTTGAGGGCAACCTTTACTACACCAATGACTCCGGCACACTCTTCTCGCTTATTAATCAAAGACCATCTGGCGAGAATACCCAGCCATCTGGAGACATTTTCAGCAGGACAAATTCCACAGCTACAAACGTGCCAGCTCAAGATCCTTCATCTCCAGCTGCACATGAAACTTTCTCGACCACCGCTACGAGTGCTGGTGAGGAGGTTACAAAGGCTCCATTTGAGAACAAGACTGCAGATAACAACTCTGACGAGAAGCAACTTCCGCCAACTGAATACTCAAACAAGCAGTCCGCTGCCCCACAGCAGGTGTCCTCTGCGCTTACCATTCCACTTTTGAGTGTCTTTGGTTTCTTTGCTTCTGGCGCAGTTCTTGCAGTGTTTGTAGCGTTGCTTAAGAAAGAAACTGCTGCAATTTACCACGTTTCCAATGGCCGAGGCCAGGTGAGATAGTGGTTAAGCTCACAAGAGAATCCAAACGGATTCTCTATTTAGCAGCATCAATTGTGTCTCTTTTGTTCATGCTTTTCTTTGCATGGACACTCGTGCAGTATTTCTTTGCGCCCGTTTCAAGCACTTCTGCTCAAGAAGCTCCCGCCGCGCAAGGTCAGACGGTAGCAGGTACTTCTGCCGCTCAAACAGACTCTCAGACGGCGCAATCGCAAGGAAGTTCTGCTTCAGACGCTCAATCAACCTCCGATGCGTCTAAAATGCAAGATTCTTCTAATCAGAAAACGTCGGAGCCTTCTAACTCCGGTAACTCAACAAACGCGGTAGCTGCTCCTCGTAAAGAGAATAGTGCGCTTTCTGTAAGTGTTACAGTTGACGGCTCTGCAGCCAAGGGGTCTTCGTTTACTGTCAACCTCCAGGTCCAAGAGGGTACCTCGGTCTATGACGCATTGCTTTCAAGTGGAGCCGGGGTAAATGCACGTAGCACGTCGTTTGGCATGTATGTTGCAGCGATTAATGGGCTTGCAGAGCGTGATCATGGTCCACAAAGCGGTTGGGTATATTCGGTTAACGGTGTTCAGCCTAACTACACGTCAGATGCATATGTTCTACACGACGGCGATTCGGTTGTTTGGACGTACGTTAACGCGGTGAACTAATGAATCCTGCACGCACAAGTTTTTCTCGCCTGCATCCACTTGCTACGATTGTGCTGTTTGGATTCGAGGTTGTGCTTGCTGCTTTTTCTTTTCAGCCGCTTTGTGCGCTGATTGCTTTTATAGGCGCTGAGGCCTGCATAGTTCAACTATTTGACGTTAAACACGCTGTTAGACAGCTTGCTTGGTATGTTCCCGTTATTGTATTGATGACAGTTATCAATCCGTTTTTCTCGGCATCTGGGTCTACCGTTTTGTATTCATTTGGGCACACACAACTGTACGCAGAGAGTATTGTGTACGGAGCAACTTCGGGCCTGGTACTTGTAAGCACGTTGAGCTGGCTTGAGTGCCTGTTTGTGGTGGTGTCTCCGCTCGAGTTGTTACAACGCTCAAGTGTGCGTTTTCCAGGGCTGCAACTGGTCTTGAGCCTTTCTGTGCAGCTTATGCCACAGTTGCTTTCTGATCTGACAGTCGCGCAACAAATTCAGTCGGCAAACACCGCAGCTCAAACGTGTGATTCTGCGACGCAGAAGCCTCGGCAAAGCCGCCTTCCAGGTCAACGCCGTTTTCTGAGTGCGAGAAAAGCTATTGTGCAGACAGCCAGCACAATCAACGCATTGTGTATGAACGCGCTAGAGAAGTCGATGGGCACATTTCAGTCTATTGTGTCTCGAGGCTGGGGAATGACAGGACACAGGAGCAGATGGAATACCCAGGTGCTTGACGCCTACGACATCCTGGTGCTGTTGTCATTTACTTTCTTAGGCGTTGTAGCAGCAACTTCTTTGTATATGCTTGTCCAAGCTTGGCAGTTTTATCCTACTATGCCAGAGTTCCAAGTGAGTTTTTGGTATCTGGGCGTAGTGCTGTTTAGCGTTTTACCAGCAATTTTTGTGCGTATTGATACTGTTTTATGGGAGCAATCTGTATGAGTGAGCATTCTTCCTATATTCAGAATTCACAAACTTCTTCAACTAGTAAAGAAGTAGTTCTTGCTATTCAAAATCTCTCGTTTGCGTATGCTCTAACTCCAGACAGCAACGTTGTAGAAGATTTTTCCTGTGAGGTTTGTGCTGGTCAGATTAGTCTATTACGGGGACCAACTGGTTCAGGCAAGTCCACCATTTTGAGCCTCATTAAGCCCGAGATTGCGCCTCAAGGTAGGAGAGAGGGCTCCATTATTGTTTGCGGCCAAGAGGTTTCGACGATGACGCAGGCGCAATCCGTAGACACCATTGCATTTGTGCCGCAAGCCACTTCACAAGCACTTGTGTGTGAGGCACCTTTGAAAGAGCTGGCTTTTGGCCTGGAAAATCGAGGCGTTTCAGAGAAAGAAATGCGCCGTCGCATTTTTGAGACGGTCAGTTTCTTTGGCATGGAATCGCTTTTGCACAAGCGCTGCAACGAGCTTTCCGGAGGAGAACAGCAGCTAGTGGCCCTTGCTGCAGCGCTTGTCATGCGCCCAAAGCTGCTTTTGCTGGATGAGCCAACTTCGCAGCTGGACCCGTTTGCACAGAAGAGTTTCACCGCGCTCCTGGAGCGAGTGGCGCGCGAGCTCAACGTTGCCGTGCTTGTTGCCACCCACGACGTTGCCGCGTTCGAGCACCTCACTGACGCACGCGTCTGCCTTGGTGGCGAGAAGCCCGATGCACTCCAAGCAGACAGCCCTTCTCGCCAGGCGCTCTGTCCTCGCAGCTCCGCGTCAAACCAAGCATCCACCGCGGCCGACAGCACTCCCGTGCTCGAGTTCAGCGCTGTGACGTTTGCGTATCCGCAGAGTGAGCAGCTGGTGCTCAGCAAGTGCTCGCTTGAGGTCACGGGGCGAGAAATTCGTGCGCTCGTAGGCGGCAATGGCTCAGGTAAGTCAACGCTGCTAAAGCTTGCAGCGGGCGTTCTCCGTCCAAGGCGCGGACATATCTACAACCAGCTCCAGCAATCCCAAGGATACATTCCACAAGATCCCAATCTGCTCTTTACCTGCCAAAGTGTGGGCGAGGAGCTTGCTCTGTGGCAGCAGAATGGCACCTATTCTGACCAGGATGTTCAGGATCTTCTGGAAGCTTCAGGACTTCTTGCGCGAACAACATATCAGAAGCTTATGTCTTCTCATCCATACGATTTGTCAGGTGGACAGCAGCAACTCTTAGCCCTCATAAAAGTGCTGCTTACAAAAGCGCGTCTGCTTATTCTTGACGAGCCAACAAAAGGCTTGGATGCCCCAACCAAAGATGCTGTTGTCAATTTGCTTTCTCGCGCACAGTCAGAAGGTGCAACCATAGTAATAGCAACGCACGACATGCAGTTGATATCGCGCGTTGCTGATAACGTTTCTCTAGTTTTTGATGGCCAGATTTCTCTGACAGAGCCAACTTCAGAGTTCTTTGAGAACTCTTGGGTATGGTCGGCGGAGTAGGTAGCTAGAACCTTAAGAACGGCTCCTCATCCTGGCCAAGCTCCTCAAGAAGCTCATCGTCAAGATCGTTGATGTCGCCAAACTCCTCGTGTTCATGCTCCTCTTCATCTTCTTCATGATCGTGAGAATGCTCATTGAAGCCGTAGGCATTGGCCGTCTCATCATCAAACTCAAGTGTAGGAAGAGCGCTGGTGATGCTGCACAGACCAACTCCTGCAGGCATAATCTTTTGCCACTGAGCAATCAGAGGAGTGGTAGGAACTTCTCCCAGCTCAACAATAGAATCTAAGAAAATCTCTTTTGCACCGTCAAGCAGGTCAGATGTCTTTGCAACCTCAATAAGGTGCTCTGAGAAAAGCTCAAGCGCATGATCTGTGGAATCTGCCTCAACAATGCAAGGCATAAGACAGTAGTTGTCCGAAGAGTCAAGCTCGTCGTTGTAGCTAAAGTTTCCCAGATAGATCATGAAGACCTCCTTGTTGTAGTTTCAAATCATCTTATGCCAAAATAAGACAGACCTTCTTGATATTTTTATTTTGACGGTAAGCGTGAGGTTCTTGTGGATAATCGGTACACGTTATCAATAGCTCTAGAGGTTGTGGCACTCTTTGCTACACCTATTATTCTTGCTGTTGAAATGATATATTTTCCCGATTTTACCGCGGTATCTTCAATTATTTTAGCGATCATTTCAGTTGCATTATTTATGTTAAGTTTTGAGGCAAAGAAGCCCTCAGTTGCCAATTTGGTACCTACTGCCGTCTTTAGCGCTTTGGGGGCTGCGGGAAGAATTGCCTTTGCGCCACTCGCGTACGTAAAGCCTGTTTCCGCAGTTGCTATCTTCGCGGGAGCGTTTCTTGGCAGGCATGCGGGCTTTTTAGTAGGTGCCTTATCTGCGCTTCTTTCAAACGTTTTCTTTGGCCAGGGCTCGTGGACACCATGGCAGATGTATGCGTGGGGACTTGTTGGCTATCTGGGAGGCCTTCTTGCAACTTTCACCTCAGCTTGCCCTGCATCTTCTAAACGCACATCCGTCCAACAAGGCGAGAAACCCCACAAGCTTCCACCTTTCTTGCTTTTGATCTGGGCATTTATATCCGGGCCATTCTTTGGCCTTGTAATGAACGTGTACTTTGTTATTGGATTTGTACATCCTTTAACGCTTGAATCCGCTCTTCTCGCATTTGCGGCTTCAATTCCGCTTGATCTGACGCACGGCGTATCAACGTTTGTTTTTTTGATTTTGTTATGGCTTCCGTGGCAAACATCCGTTAGCCGAATCCTCACAAAATACAATCTCACTGGTAGGAGCTTTAGATAAGCCATCTTTTTCCGTTTACCTAAAATACCTTCCATTTTGCGACCTTTGTTCTAGACTGTATTCACTGTCAGCCCCCAGATTTTGGGGGTAAAAATGCAACCTACATCTATCCTTACTGCAACGGCAAACTCAACACTTGAGCTGCTTGCTCCTACACGCTGCGTCGTGTGCGAGAAACCCGGCCAGCTCCTCTGCGATGAGTGTCGGGCAAAGCTGCCATGGATCTCTCAGCAGTGGGCATGTCCTAATTGCGGCGCTCCATATGGGAAGCTCGTCTGTTCAGAGTGTGCGGATAAGAAGAAACGACCTGTTCAGTGGGAGAGTAGAGCGGTCATTTGTGCCATGGGATTTAAGGGTCCTCCTGCACGGTTGATCCTGACGCTTAAGGATGGACACGAGCTTCGATTGGCGCCGGTAATTGCTGCAGCTCTATTGTGCGCGCTTGAAGAAGCCTCAGCATGGAATGCTCGTGATGGCACTTCTCGCTTTGATAGTTCAAAAATTGATGGCGTTTGCTTTATTCCAGCAACTGCAGAGGCATACGCGCGCAGAGGCTTTGATCATATGGAGCTGGTAGCTCAATCGTTTTGCCAGCTTACAGGTCTGCCTTTGTACGACGTGCTTATACGTCCACATGCAAAGGATCAAAGAACGCTCTCATTCGCTCAAAGACAAATCAATTTGAAAGGAAGTATTGCTTGTACCGTATCAGTTAACCAATCAAATATTTTACTTTTAGATGATGTAGTAACTACGGGAGCATCAATTAGAGAAGCCACAAGAGTACTTTGTGCCGCAGGCGTGCAATCTGTAACCGTAGGCGCATTAGCTCGCGTATGGTGAGTTACCTATGGTTGCAAACGGCTATACTTGATAAGTCTTTTCAGGTCTGTGGTTGCGAAGTTCTCCGTGAGCTTTTAGTCCATGACAGACGAGGTCAAAGGGATCCACGTAAGTTTACGTGTGCGCACGTAAACGATCATGGCTCGTCCTAGAAGTAAGCCATACCGCCTGTTATATCAAAGAGACAAAGGGTCTCGCAGGCGAGAGAGCTAGTAGTGGAGCTGCTGCGGTAGCAAAGCAAACGTTCCAGTATGCGAGTGTGGGGTCAAATACCAGGTCAGCTGAAAAGACACCTGTTTAGAAGAAGGAGTTCTGATGACGCGCGTTAAAAGCTCTCTTAAGGTGTTACTTCTTATAGCACTAGCTGTTGTTTTAACAGGATGCTCCATTGGTCCTATCAACATTGATTTGGACAAATGGTTCCACGTCAAGTCGGTGCAAGAGGCAATTCAAGAGAAGCGAGAAGCTCGTCAGCAGAAGATTCCTGATTCCGCATTGCATACTGCTGGCACCCTTACGGTTGGTTTGCGCACGCAGTCAGTGACCGCTCCTATGATTGTGGCCTCGGAAGGCGGAACGCTGCAAGGAATTGACGTTGAAGTGGCCTCTGCGATTGCAGATCAGTTGGGCGTAGACGTGAAGTTTGTGTCAGTCAATGGTCCGGTCGATGGTCTGCAAGCAGGCTGCGATATTGTCATGGATGTCAGAAGCGGCGAAGATTCAACAAGCACGCTAATTTCTGGTTATGCAGAGTCCACAACAGCGCTTTTCCATAAGGGTTCAGAAACAGACATTACTGCTGATAGTTTGAGTGGAAAGTCCGTTGGCGTTCAAACGGGCTCTTTGTCTGAGCGCGCAATGGGTCAGGTGCTCACCGGTATGTCTGTGCAAGGTTTTTCTAACTTAAATGATGCTTTTGAAGCACTTGAAAATGGCTCCATTGATTATGTGGCCTGTGATGTGTATGCTGGCGCCTATCTAGCAGCAAATAAAGATATTTCTATGGTTGGTGTTGTTGATGTCCCTACTACGATTGGCATTTCTGTAGCAACAAGCAATAAGACGCTTGTTACGCAAATTCAACAAGCTCTTTCGACTATTCAAGCTGATGGAGTAGAGGGAGTTATCAGAAATAAATGGGTTGGCACGTTGCCACACCTTTCAACTACCAATAAGATCCCTGGTCTAGTAGAAGTATCTACGCAATCTACCAGCGCTGATTCAACTGCGTCTTCCTCTGAGCAAAATTAGTCACGTATAAAGAGAAATAGTCTCAACCGTTTACCGCTCAATTCAACTTTTTATGGAATGATTGACCGACAAATGGGTATTGTTGTTATACAGACATCAGATAGAAGATGTCTCGTGTATCCGATAGGAGGCTCCCATGGTGGACATCAAGATTTCGGGACGCAAGGTAAGTATTTCTGAGGCTTTGCGCGCACACGTAGACCAGAAAATCGGTGATGCTCTTAAGGTATTTGACATCACTCCTATGTCTTGCGATGTAGTTCTCAGAGTAGACAAAAACCCTTCAAATCCAGATAGAAAGACAGCTGAGGTTACGGTATTTGTTCGTAACAATGTTGTTCGTGTCACCGCCAGCTCTGACGATATGTATGTAGCTATTGATGAAGCGGCAGAAAAGGTCTCCAGGCAGCTGCGTAAGTACAAGACAAAAGTTGTTGAGCGTCGCCATCATGTAAAGTCTGAGCGTGGAGTTGCTCTTACACAAGAAGATCTTGCCAATCTCATTGAGATTCCAGCTGAAGACCTTGATGACCAGCTTGTTCGCGAGAAGTACATTGAACTTGAGCCAATGACAGAAGAGGAGGCGCTTGTCCAAACTGATCTTCTCGGCCATGATTTTTATGTCTTTATTAATTCTTCAACGGGTTTGACTAATGTCATTTACCATCGTAAAAATGGTGGATACGGAATTATCAAACCTAAGATTGAGGAACCAGATGTTCAATAAAAAAGATAAAGCCGAAGAGGAAATCAGCGAGGTCGCCTTTGAAGATCTTGAGCCTACTGAGCTTTCAGCTGCATATCATAAGCCCAGTAACGTTCGAATCATCATGGACTCCTGCGCAGACTTTGCTCCTGGAATTGCTGAACAGCTAGGTGTTGATATCATCCAGTTCCCGTATGTGGGACCAGATGGAGAGCACTATGACGATGGCTGGAAGAGCATTAGTGCACATGAGTTCTTTGAGGGCATGCGTAAGGATAAAAAGCTACGCTACACCACCTCTGCAATTACTCCTGGTCATTACCTTGAGGTCTTTGAGCGCGCTGCAAAGCAGGGTACACCTACGGTATATCTGTGCTTTACCTCGGCTCTCTCTTCATCGTTCTATGCAGCTGAGCAAGCAGCAGATATGGTAAGAGAGAAATATCCAGACTTTGAGATTTACGTAGTCGACAATGGTGCGCCTTCGTCCGCAGCTCAGCTGCTTGGACTTGAAGCAGTTCACCAAGCCAATAAGGGTCTCTCGGCAAAAGAGATTGCCGAGTGGGCAAAAGATGCAAAAAACTATATTCATGGCTACTTAACGCTTGAGACCTTGGATGCACTTGCTGCAGGTGGTCGTATTCCTGCTGCTGCAGCTAACATTGGCGGCAAGCTTGATGTTAAGCCAGAGCTTACGTATGACTCAACCGGAGCTCTTACCGTCAAGACGGTGTGCAGAGGTCGTAAGAAGGCGCTCAAATCTTTGATTCAGGACTTCAGAGATAGCTATTCTCATGACACCTCACTTCCTGTTGGCATTATTTCTGCAGACGCACAGAAGGATGCTAATTGGCTAGAGGCTCAGATTCGTAAAGAGAAGGGCTGCGAGGGACTCACCATTATTCACAGTCAGGTGGGACCAGTTATTGGCGCTCACGTTGGCCCAGGTATGGTAGCTATTGTTTTCTGGGGCACTGACCGCCGCGAGAAGCTTTCGCTTTCTGACCGAATTGCTAACAGGGTTCGTAAATCTAATTAACGGGTACAAGGTATGGGGTCGCTCTTTGGAGCGACCCCAGTTTGTATATTTATTTCAGTCTGAAAGGACTCATACATGGCACTGAGCAAGAATGCAAAGGTTGCTTTTATCGGAACGGGCATTATGGGAGCTCCTATTGCTGAGCATCTTATTTCTGCTGGTTATGATGTTACTGTTTACAACAGAACACCAGAGAAAGCACAAAAACTTGTCTCGCTGGGCGCTCATGCTGCAGAGAGCGTAGCAGATGCTGCAAAAGACGCTGATGTTGTCTTTACTATGGTTGGTTATCCAACTGATGTTGAAGACGTTTACTTGGCAACAGACGGTCTTATCCGCGTTGCTAAGAAGGGTGCTTACCTTATCGATCTGACTACCTCATCATCTCAGCTTGCACGTGACATTCATGACGCTGCTGAGATTGAGGGAAAGCATGCATTTGACTGTCCTGTTACCGGTGGCCAGAAGGGCGCTCAGGACGGTACTCTTACCCTGATTATTGGTGCAACCGAGAATGACGTTGAGCCAGTACGCGCACTTCTCGAGACCTTCTCGTCAAAGATTTTCTGCATGGGTGGTGCTGGCAAGGGCCAGACCGCAAAGCTTTGTAACCAGGTTTCTCTTGCTTCCTGCATGATTGGCTACGCAGATGCAATGGCTCTGGCAGAGCAGGGTGGACTTGACGTTGAGCAGATGCTTGAGGTTGTTGCTAGCGGCATGGGTTCTTCTCGCGCACTTAAAGAGCTTGCTCCTAAGTCGCTTGAGGGAGACTTCCAGCCAGGATTTTTGGCCGAGCACTTCCGCAAGGATATTGCGCTGGCACTTGCTCAGTCTGAGGACCTTGAGATTACGCTTCCTGGTGCAGAAACTGCATTTACCCTCTATGACATGCTGTGCCAGATTGGTGGCGCTCGTAAGGCCACTCAGGCAATCTCGCTGCTCTATGCTGACGAGGCAACCAGCACTGCAGCTGGCCTTGACTGGTCGCTCCTCGAGAGCCAGGAAGATGAGGGTGAGCATGAGTGTTGCTGTGGTCATGACCATGAAGATGGTGAGCACGAGTGTGAGTGCCACGGCCATGGACATCACCATGATCACGAAGGCCACGAGCACGGTCACGATGGCCACTGCTGCCACTAAGAGTTAGCCGCAAAGGAACCCAGGTTATGAGTGATATTTCTACTCCTCAGAGCTCTATTGCGGTTTTCATCGATTATGAAAATTTGGCACTAGGAACAGGCAAAAGAAAGAAAAACGGCCACCAAGAACCAGGTCATCTTCCAGAGATGAAGCTCATTATGGAGAGGCTGGTTGATAAGGGTCGTATTACTGCTAAGCGTGCATATTGCGATTGGCAGCGCTTTCCAAATGCAATCACGCCCTTGCATGAGCTTGGCATTGAGCTCATTGAGATTCCCGATAGGGCTTACACCGGCAAGAACTCCGCTGACATTAGACTTGCGGTAGATGCTGTTGAGATGTGTCTGACTAAAGATCACATTGACACATTCGCTGTACTTTCTGGCGACTCGGACTTCTCGCCACTTGTGGCAAAGCTCAAAGAGGCTGGTAAAACAGTTATTGGCGTTGGCATGAAGGAATCTACTAGCTCGCTTCTTGCTGAGGTTTGTGACGAGTTTATCTTCTACGAGGATATTTTGAGCTCTGGCAGAATCCCAGACTTTAAAGAGAAGGTACCTGTCGAGAAACACGACTGCTATCAGCTTTTATTTGAGACCATTGAGTCTTTGGAACGTGAAAGCGAAACGTTTATTTATGCATCTCGCTTAAAGGAGACCATGCGAAGGAAGCGTCCACAGTTTGCTGAGGCAACTTATGGATATCGTTCGTTTACTTCTCTTTTACGTGAGGCATCAAGCCTTGGATTTATTAAAATTCATGAGGATCAAAAAAGCGGCACCGTTGTCGTAGACGGATTTAGAGAATAAAGGGTGTTTTAGAGAGGATTTAGGTTTCATGGCAGAGAAGAAAGAAACTGCTCAGAAGCCAAAAAAGGCTTCAACTAAGGCAACCGCAAAAGCGGGCTCTACAAAGGCGCCAAAACAAGAAAAGCAACCTGCTAAGAAGGCTGCTAAAAAGCCAACTATGGCACAGATGAAAAAGGTGAATGCGCTGGTCATCGCTTTGTCTGATGCTAGTAGGCGCGCTCGTCAAGATGCGTCTCATGAACTTGCAGAGCTTGCTCATGTTGCTCCTCTTGCCTTTGAAGAGCACATCGATTCTCTTATTGATGCACTGTATAGACCAGAGGCTCAGACTCGTTGGGAAGTGCTTGATGCACTTGCTCATTTGAGTGAGCATTTTGGTGATCAGGTCTTTAAAGCATTTGATGCTGCTGAGGCTTCTTTGTTTGATGACGACTCAGCTACAGTTCGTCTAGCAGCATTTTTGTTCCTCTGCCAGTACGGCGCAACTTCTGCAAAGCATTCTGATGAGGCATGGCCACTTCTGGATGAGGCAGTTCAGTGCTATCACGGAGATGCTGAGTATCATGACATGCTCCAGGGTCTTCTCGCCTTAGCACACGGAACTATTTCTAAGGACGTGAAGAAGGCATTGTCGCAGCGTATGAAGTTTGATGCGGAAAATGCCACTGGATACATTAAGCAGTATTCGGAAGAGATTGTTGCAGCTACCAAGTAATTTGATTTGCTTGTAAACGACTGTGTACAAACGGGGGAGTTTACTGGTTGTATGTTTTATGCATGCCAATAAGAGTAAACTACAGCTTTGTATCAGTGTACGCATAGTTGCATTAAACGATGAAAGGCAAGGATATGCCATCTATTGATGTAAAAAAGAACTCAAAGATCTTTATTGGTGTAGGAGCAGTTGTACTGTTTGCTCTAGGTATTGTCATCGGTCGCTTCCTTCTGGGTGGTGGCGGAGCTACTGGTTCTTTGAACGGTCGCACCACACTTTCTGAAGGCGAGCTCAACACTCCTGTTGCTTCTTATACCTACAATGGTCAGACCAAAGAAGTAACGGCTCGTGAGGTTATTGAGAAAACTTCCGGTCTTGACGCTGCAAAGCAGTCTGACGGCACCTACGCTGTTCCAGCAGCCGATAAGATTATTGGTTACGTTCGCAATGCTCTTGTTGTTGCTGAGGCTCAGAGCAAGGGTATTACCGTCACTGATGACGAGGTCAACAATTACATGCAGACCAACTTCAAGACTACTGATGTTAGCCAGATTGCTTCTAAATTCAACATCTCCGAAGATGCTGCAAAGAAGCAAATCAATGATGCTGTCATTATGAAGAAGTATCGTGATAGCGTTCTGACTACCGCTCTTCCAAATGCTCCACAGCAGCCAACTCCGCCTGAGGACGGCAACTCCGAGACCACAAGCCAGGAGTACGCTCAGTACATCATTGGTCTTGCCGGTGATGAGTGGGACGCTAAGAACAATACTTGGGCTTCCCAGGACGGCGATTACTACAAGCAGCTCTCTGCTTACTCAATCTCCAACGATTCCGCTTCTTTTGCAGCTGCTCAGACCGCTTATCAGGTTGCAATGAGCAAGTACTCTGCTGTTGCAAGTAAGGCATCTCAGGAGTGGTCACAGAAGATCAATGAGATTCTTGGTAAGGCATCTATCGCTGTTTATTCTCTTGCTCTCTAGGATCTGAAAAGCAATGAAAGTTGCTATTAGCGCTTGTTTACTTGGCCTCCCCGTCAGATATGACGGAGGGGCCAAGCCTGTTTCTGCAGTACAAAGACTTGCTCAAAAGGTAAACGTTACAAAGATTTGCCCCGAGACATCCTCAGGTCTTCCTGTGCCTCGTCCGCCCGCGGAACAGCGAGAAGGACGTGTTTGGCTCAAGGATGGCTCAGATGTAACGGAAGATTTTGAACGTGGATCTAAGATTGCTCTTAATGCCGTTACGTCTTCTGACATAACGCTCGCCGTTTTGAAGGCAAAGAGCCCGTCTTGTGGCGTGCATGAGATTTATGATGGTACGTACTCAGGAAAGCTTGTTTCTGGCGAGGGAACACTTACTCGTCACCTCTTAGAGGAGGGGATTTGCGTGGTTACCGAGAAAACCATTGAGAATGTAAACCCATCTGTTGAGCATCCTGTTGCTCTTATTTTGGGAACCGGACTTGGTCATCTTGCTGATTTGGTAAAGCCAGTTCGTCGTATTGATTATCGTGACATTCCAGGTTTCCCGGTTGACGCTTCTCCTATGGCTGGCCACAGCTTTGAGGCAACTATTGGTACTATCGACGGCGTGCCTGTAGTTGTTTATCCTGGTCGCGTACACCTCTATCAGGGTTATTCTGCAGCTGAGGTAACCTCTCTTGTTCAGCATGCTCATCACCTGGGTTGCAAAGATATTATCTTTGCAGGTGCAACAGGCGCTGTTTCTGGAAATGCAAAGACCGGTCTTGGCGTTATTACTGACCAGATTAACCTCACCGGAACCAATCCGCTTGCAGAGTGGGCAGGCCTTCGCGATGTCGAGACCCCATTTGTAGATATGAATGATGCCTTCTCGCCTTACCTAAGAACGCTTGCGCGTGGCGTAGCAGATGACCTTAAGATTGAGCTCAACGAGGGTGTTTTTGCTGGTCTTTTGGGACCAAATTTTGAAACTCCTGCAGAGGTTGCTATGCTTCGTAGCTTTGGCGTCTCATACGTCGGTGTTTCCACAGCTCTTGAAGTCATTATGGCCCGTGCTCTTGATATGAATGTACTGGCTCTGACGCTTGCAGCAAACCCAGCAGGTGCTCATGGAACTACACACAAGAGTGTTCTAGAGGCATCCGAGAAGTACGCAGATGATCTTGAGCGCCTTGTTCGTGGTGTTCTCGGGCTTCTTTAGTATTTCTGCTTGAATAATATGGGGCTTCCCCGTATAGTTGTTAGCGCGCTTTTGCACGCCAGCATAGCTCAGTTGGTAGAGCACCGCTCTCGTAAAGCGGGGGTCATCAGTTCGATCCTGGTTGCTGGCACCACTAACTATTAATAGCCGCCTTGTGCGGCTATTTTTATGCCGCAAGTCATGAATTTTCTTTGATTAGAGAGTCACAACCAAATCCATGTGAAACAACTGCACTGTGGTGGGTATAGACAAAGTAGTAGTAATTACTAACAAAAGGAGTTTTTATGGCTACTCAGAATCTTGAGCTTTTCTATAAGCCAACCTGCCCATACTGCCACAAGGTCATGTCCTTTATGGAGCAGAACAACATCGAGCTTCCTATGCATGACATTGTTGCAGATGACGCAGCTCGCGAGCGCCTCATCGAGGTTGGCGGTAAGCGTCAGGTCCCCTGTCTGTTCATTGACGGCAAGGCAATGTATGAGTCCGGCGACATCATCAACTACCTCTCTGAGGTCTTCCACGTTTCTGGTTCAAACGATGATTCAGACGATGGTTCCGCTGCAGCTGCTTGCACCATCGGTGGTGCTTGCTCCTTCTAAGATTGTTGTCGAGAAACCCGTCAAGCAGTAGGTTTTCTCGCCTTATGTACAAAAATCCCTCTGTTCCAATGTGTGGAGCAGAGGGATTTTGCGTTAGAAAATGGGGTAGTTTATAGCTCTTCAGCCTTGACCGCGTTGGTTAGCTCTTTAGGCGTGCTACAGCGTATTCGCTAATGAGCAGCAAGAAGAGGATAAGGATAGAGGAGAAGCTACCAATAACTGCGCCGTTAAGACCAGTAAAGCTGACCATCATCCAGATAATAGGGATGGATACAACAAATGAAATCAGGTAGGCGCGCGTAACTGCCTTTTGAGCTCGCATGATGGTGATGAGCTGGTACAAAAAGTCAATTGCAGCACAAAGGCCACCGGTGGCTACCATAATGCGTGCGAGTCCGCGATACTGCTCAAAATCAACGCCGTACAAGAAGCTGTTAAGAGGAATGCCAATAAACTCAACAAATGCTGCAGTACCTGCGGTGACTACCGCGATGGCTCCAAACAGGGCAAGTACCATTACGCCAAAGCGCTTCTTGCTAGCAGGATTGTGGATAGAGGTTTCTAGCAGACTGGCAAGCTTAAAGAGCTGTGGCCTGTAGATGAGCGTAGAGATCATCAAAATAGTGTGAGCGGGGAAATAGAGTGCGTTGAAGTACAGCTGGTTGCTGTAAGAGAGCGTGCCTTCCATGGCAAACTTTGGCAGCGAGTCAATAAGGTTGTAGAGAAAAAGCGCCAAAAAGAGAGGCCAACATTGCACAAAGATATCTTTGATGTTTGCAAGCTTGAAGCGCACGCTTTTATCGGTCTCAAGAATGGCTAGGGGAGCAGAAACAAATACCAAGGTAACAAGAGCGCAAATACCCATGCTCCAACTTGCCCATACAAGATTTCTGGTAACAAATAACACAAGAGTAAAAAGAATAAAACTTGTGCTACACCTCAGTGCTTGACTGAGTCCTGCTAGATAGAGCTTGTCCTTTTGTTGCAAGCGACCTTCATAGACATCGGCCATACCGTCAACTGCCCTAAAGAGTAAAGCTCCGGTGCAGATAGAAAACATGGGCTCGGTATAGCCCTTAAAGAAACACCAAACAAGGCCAGCTATTACCATAACAACTACAGTGGCTGCACGCTGAATCTGATAGTCAGAAAAACTGCGCTGTTCGGTTAGGTCAGAAACCTGATAGGTACGGACGCCGTATTGGGCAACAAACAACAAAAGTGTTGCCACAACAAATGCCATGGAGAAAAGACCCGCCTGCTCAATGCCAACAAGCTGGGAACAAACAACGGTCAGAAGAGGAAAAAGTGCACCCCAGGCACCTTGTCCAAGAGCATTAAAAAGATAGTCCTGGGACGTTTGATGTGCCAAGTATTGTTCGTCTTGATTGGCAATATCGCCAGAGACTACCGCAGACAGAAGCCTGGTCCACCACGTAACCACAATGCCAGGTTGACTCCCGTTTGCACCAGAGTCATCCAGCTCATAGCGAGGCGTACGTAGACGCTCTACCTGCTTATGTACGGAAGAATTGTTGTACGCAGTACGACTTTTCTTGAATGGGTTAAACATACAAACCTAAGATCTTCTTTAGCGTGGTCAGAAACTTTGATATATCAATTTTTATTTGTTGTATCGATTGTAGTGCACGATGTACATTAGGTAACAGATTGACAAACAATCGTGCGAAGATTGTTACAAATGGGTATGGTAGATAGTACGTATTCTGAGTCAAGTGGGAAAGGATGAGCATGGCAGGCAACCCTCAAGATTCAAATCTAGAGTCCAGCAATGCTTCTGTTGACGAGAAACCCATCGATGCCGCAACAACTTCTGAGGTAGCACAGTCGCTTCTTGAACGACGTGGAAATGAGATTGCTGCTGCTCGTACCCTTATTCAGGCGCTTAAAGCACCAGCTCCTCTGCGTGATAACCTTACCTTCTTTTTACGCCTGGTAAGAAAAGTGCTTGCTGAGTACAACCCAGATCTTCTTACGAGCTTTGACACGTTGCTGGTCGAAGCAATTAAGGCTGGACCAGATGATTTGTCTACAACGCGTGCACCTTTGCTGCTTGAGGCAATCAACGCTGTGCTCAAAGTAGATTCAGAGAAGGAATCGCTTAATGCTTTTCTGCGTTTTGCTTCTACCATTGATAACTTAAGCATGGAAGACTCCGTACTTCTTATGCGCGCGTTTGTTACTTTCTTTCACTTGGCAAATCTTTGTGAAGAAAACTATCGCGTTACCAGCCTGCGTTCTCGTGAGGCTTCTGTTGACCCATCTTCTGCAGAAGACCCTATCAACGAGATAACCGTTGCCTATAGACAGCTCATTGACGAGTGCGGTGAAGAAGAGGCAAAAGCACGTCTTAATCGCCTTGAGTTTCACCCTGTTTTTACTGCGCATCCAACTGAGGCTCGCCGTAAAAATGTTGAGCGCCGAATCCGTATCATCTCAGAGCTTCTTGATGAGCGCCAGAGACTCGGTGGTCCTGCTCGTATGGAAAACGAGCGTCGCATGCTGCAAGAGATTGACGGCTTGTTCCGTACCTCTCCCATTGGTCATAAAAAACCAACTCCTTTGGAGGAGGCAGACACTGTCCTCAACATTTTTGACACCACCCTTTTTGAGATGGTTCCTTCGGTGTACCGTCGTTTTGATAACTGGGTGCTGGGAGAAAATGCTGGTTGTGTGCCACCTGTCTGCCCACCATTCTTCCGTCCAGGTAGTTGGATTGGCTCCGATCGCGATGGTAACCCCAACGTTACCGCTCTGGTTTCTCGCCAAGTTGCCGAGAAGTACCGTGTACACGTACTACAGGCATTGGCTCGAGCAACCAAGGAGGTCAGCCGCGGCCTGACGCTTGATGGTATTTCAACTCCAGCTTCGCCTGCCCTTGCTAATCTTTGGGCACAGCAGGTGGAGATGAGCCAGGCTTTGACCTCTAGAGCTATTGATAAGGCTGGATCTGAGCTGCATCGCGCGGCTATGCGCGTTATTTCTGGCCGACTCAGTGCCACCATTGAGCGCAATGCCGATCTTATGTATCAAAACGCCGAGGAGTTTATTGCTGACCTGCGTGTTATTCAGGACTCTCTGGCCCAGGCAGAAGCGTATCGTATTGCCTACGGTCCTGTTCAGAAGCTTATTTGGCAGGCTCAGACCTTTGGCTTCCACCTGGTAGAGATGGAGTTCCGCCAGCACTCTTTAGTGCACAAGCGTGCACTTGCAGATATTGAGACGCACCCATCAACTGCCGAGAAACCCGCCAAACTTGATGCTATGACGCAGGAGGTGCTAGACACCTTCCGCTCCATTGGATCAATTCAAAAGAAGAACGGCATTAACGCTGCTCGTCGCTATATTATTTCGTTTACGCAGTCTGCTCAGGATGTTGAGAATGTCTATAAGCTTGCACGTCTAGCGTTTGCAAATGAAGAGGACGTTCCTGTACTAGACGTTATTCCGCTCTTTGAGCAAATTGAAGACCTTGAGAACGCTGTTGCTACACTTGAACAGGTAATTCAGCTTCCTGAGGTACAGGCACGTCTTGCTCAGACAGACCGCAAGCTTGAGGTCATGCTGGGCTATTCCGATTCCTCAAAGGACGAAGGACCAACTACGGCAACGCTGGTACTGCATAAGACCCAGGCTGCTTTGGCAGAGTGGGCAGAGAAGAACTCCATTGACCTCATCTTGATGCATGGTCGTGGCGGTGCAGTTGGTCGTGGCGGCGGTCCTGCAAACCGTGCTGTTCTTTCTCAGCCCAAAGGCTCAGTCAACGGTCGCTTTAAACTTACTGAGCAGGGAGAAGTTATTTTTGCTCGCTATGGTGACCCAACGCTTGCTCGTCGTCACGTAGAGTCCGTTGCTGGAGCAACGCTGCTTCAGATGGCGCCTTCTATTGAACAGAAGAATACCCAGACAGACGTGAAGTTTGCTTCGCTCGCTTCTGAGCTTGATAAAGCGTCCAAGCAGCGTTTCTTGGAGCTCATTCACTCCGATGGCTTTGCTGAGTGGTTCTCGGTTGTTACCCCTCTGACAGAGATTGGCCTTCTCCCCATTGGTTCAAGACCTGCAAAACGTGGTCTGGGCGCCAAGTCTCTTGATGACTTGCGTGCTATTCCATGGATTTTCTCGTGGTCACAGGCTCGTATCAACCTGGCTGCATGGTATGGACTGGGCAGTGCCTGCGAGGCCGTAGGGGATATTGAGCGACTCCGCGAGGCATACAGAGAGTGGCCGCTGTTCACTACGTTTATCGACAACATTGAGATGTCAATCTCCAAGATTGATGCTCGTATTGCAAGACTTTATCTGGCTCTGGGTGATCGCCCTGAACTTTCGGAGATGGTTCTCTCCGAGATGTCGTTGACGCGCAAGTGGGTCCTTGCTATCACCGGTAACAAGTGGCCGTTGGAGAACCGTCGTGTGCTTGGTCCTGTTATCCGCCTGCGTCTACCGTTTGTTAATATTCTTTCGGTTACGCAGGTACATGCCCTGTCTGAGCTTCGTACAAGGGATGATATGCTTACTCCAGAGGAGCGTGCACATATTACGTATTTGATTTTGTGCACTGTGTCTGGTGTTGCCGCAGGTCTGCAGAATACGGGCTGATGTTACACCGCTTGCCGTAAGCTTGAGTAAACAAATGTTTATGTTTACGTAAAACTAGTATTACCTGAAATAAAGTTGTAATATTCACAAGGCGAGAAACCACTGGTAGACAGGGTTTCTCGCCTTATTTTTACTTTAATTATTAAATGAAAGTTGAATTACCTTAACTTTTAGTTGATACTAATGAAGTAAAAGTTCGAAAGAGCAAACTTAGTTTGCCTACGTTATTTTGGGGGATGCATGGATACAGAAAAGACCTCCCAGGGTCCTGCAAATTCTGGTCCAGTTCTTCCTCTCGCCATGCTTGGTGAGGGAGAGACTGCGTTGATCGTAACGGTTAAGGGTGCTTCTGATCTTCGCCAGCACCTCTCAACACTTGGTTTTGTTGAGGGCGCCGAGGTAAAGGTTATTTCACGTGTCAACGGTGACGTTATTGTCAGCGTTAAGGGCGCACGACTTGGACTGAACCGTCAGATGTCGTCGCACATCATGGTTTCTCCGCTCTAAACACTTTGTTGTATTGCGCTGCTGGTAAAACCCGCGGCTTTTAATACGTGTTTCGATGAAAGGAAGGTTATGGCAACTCTGAAAGAAGTTAAGG
The DNA here is from genome assembly GCA_963509815.1 of uncultured Atopobium sp. Taxonomy (GTDB): domain Bacteria; phylum Actinomycetota; class Coriobacteriia; order Coriobacteriales; family Atopobiaceae; genus Lancefieldella. The sequence goes on from CAUPCM010000007.1 coordinate 32,520, forward strand.
TGGGGGAGAGTTGCACGGTTGCTGCGCTAAAGGGTGTAGGCGCCGTGAAACGTCGCATCATGGACATGGGCCTTACTAAGGGCACTGAGGTTTACGTCAAAAAAGTAGCACCACTGGGAGACCCAATTGAGCTCACAGTTCGTGGCTACGAGCTTTCTATCCGCAAGGATGAAGCTGCAAGCATTGAAGTAGTAGACGTTCACAAGGTAGAGGAAGCCTAATGGCACAAAAAACTATTATTGGTCTTGCAGGTAACCCAAACTGCGGTAAGACCACCCTATTCAATGAGCTTACGGGCTCAAACGGCTACGTCGGCAACTGGCCAGGCGTTACCGTTGAGAAGAAGCAGGCAAATTGGCGTGCCGATAAGGACGTCACCTTTGTCGACCTTCCTGGTATTTATTCTCTGTCTCCTTATTCACCTGAGGAGCAGGTATCACGTGACTATCTCATTAACGAGCGCCCTGATACTATCATTGACCTTCTCGATGTTACTAACCTAGAGCGTAACCTCTATCTGACTACTCAGATTCTTGAGGCTGGTCGTCCAGTTGTCCTTGGTCTTAACATGGTTGACCTGCTCAAGGAGTCTGGTGACGTCATTGATGTCAAGGAGCTTTCTAAGCAGCTTGGCGTTGAGGTTGTTGAGGTCTCCGCACTTCGTAACAAGAACATTGATACTCTGGTAAAGACGGCAATTAAGGCTGGCCAGGAGGGAACTCCTGCTGAGGGTGTTAAGTGCTTTACCCCAGAGGTTGAAGAGGCTCTTGGCAAGATTGCTGCTGCAATCGAGGGCCTTGCTCCAGCATCTCTTTCTCGTTGGTATTCAATTAAGGTCTTTGAGCGCGATGCAGCTGCAATTGCCCCTCTTAATCTTTCTGCCGAGAAGACCGCAGAAATTGAGAAGATTATTTCTGCAGTTGAGAAATCTCGTGATGACGACGCTGAGTCCATCATCACGTCTGACCGTTATGAGTGGATTGCTGGCGTAATGGCAGCTTGTGTCAAAAAGGCACCTAAGAAGCTGTCTACTTCCGAGAAGATTGACCGTGTTGTCACTAACCGTATTCTCGGTCTTCCTATTTTTGTTATTGTTATGTCCCTGGTGTACTTTATCTCTATTTCTACTGTTGGCATCAATGCTACTAACTGGGTCAATGATAATCTGTTTGACAAAGGTTTTCACGTATTAGGCATCGGAGATGCAGAGTATAGTCAGGCAAAAGATGATTTTGATTCGCATCACTATGGTGACCAGATCGACGCTTATCTCAACGCAGCTGATAAAGATGGCATTGATACTACTGAGGTGCGTGCTGCAATTTCCGCAAAACAGTGGGATTCTGACGCTATCACCAGCTTTGAGGCAGAGACTGCCAAGAAGAACGTTGTTGCTCTGAGCGCACCAGTTCATGATGAGGATGGCAACTTCATTGATACTGACGGCAATCCTCTTAAGCTTGACGCTGACGGCAACCCAATTCTTGCTGAGGGTCAGGAACTCCAGACTCTTGGTGGCGTAACTGCTGCGGGCTTTAAGACTGCTGTTGAAGGCGCTGCTACTGAGCCAGATGCTTCCCAGTACGGCATGTATGTCCCAGGCATTCCTAATCTTGCTCGCGGTGCTCTTGAGGGTGCTGGCGCAAGCCCCGTTGTCACTAGCCTTGTAGTTGACGGTATTATCGGCGGCGTAGGTGCTGTTCTTGGCTTTATTCCACAGATGTTTGTCTTGTTTGTTATGTTGTGTTTCTTGGAAGACTGTGGATATATGAGCCGCGTTGCTTTTGTTATGGACCGCGTCTTCCGTCGTTTTGGTCTATCAGGTAAGTCTTTTATTCCACTTCTTATCTCCTCTGGTTGTGGTGTTCCTGGCGTTCTTTCTACTCGTACTATTGAAAATGAGAAAGATCGTCGCATGACGATTATGCTTACCACTATGATTCCATGTTCGGCAAAACAGCCTATTATTGCGTTGATTATGGGTGTTCTTATTGGAGGAACTACCGCTTGGTGGGTTGCTCCAGCCTTTTATTTCATGGGTGTAGCTGCGATTGTTATTTCTGCAATCATGCTTAAGAAAACTAAGGTTTTTGCGGGAGAGCCAGCACCATTTGTCATGGAGCTTCCTGATTATCACATGCCTTCTCTTAAGTCTTGGGCAATGCATATTTGGGAGCGTATTTCTGCGTATGTTATTAAAGCCGGTACCATTATTTTTGCTGCAGCAATTGGAATTTGGGTTTTATCCAATTTTGGTTGGGCCAACTGGGACGGCGCAAATGGAGTATTTGGCTATCTTCCAGCTATTCAGGGCGCTCCTGACAATGTTTTGGACTTCTCTTTGCTTGCTGCTATTGGAAATTCTATTGGGGGTATCTTTACTCCTCTCGGATTTGGAAATTGGCAGGCAACTGTAGCTTCTATTTCTGCTTTGATCGCAAAAGAGAATCTTGTTTCTACCTTTGGTGTTCTTTACGGTCTTGGTGATGCAAGCGAGAAGTCTGTTAACATGTGGACTGGTTTTGCCGGTATGTTCACCGATGCTGGTGGCATTCTTCACGTTGGTGCAATGTGCGCATTTGTTGCATTCAATATGCTTGACGCACCTTGCTTCGCTGCAGTAGGTTCTATTCGTCGACAAATGAACGACTCTAAGTGGTTCTGGTTTGCTATTGGCTATCAGTGCGTATTTGCATGGATTGTTGGTCTTATCATCAACCAGTTCTGGGAGTTCTTCGTTCTTGGTTCCTTCGGTGTCTGGACTGTTATTGCCTTCATCTTCTTGGCAGCAATTCTCTTCCAGCTCTTCCGTCCAGCTCCAAAGTGGGATAAGAAGGACGACAAGATCCTTACCAACCTTACCGAGGTTGCAAAGGCATAAGCTACTACTAGCTGAGTACGCTGACCTGATCCCCCGCACCAATTCGGTGCGGGGGATTTTGTTTATGTTTATCTCGGACTTTCTTGATATAAGATAAAAATCCATAGACATGTAAACTTAGTCTAACTTTTTGTAGAGTTTACGAAATTAGATAAAAAAACTGAAAAAATTCTTGTAAGTTTCCCTGGGTTAACTTACTATGTTTTTAAGCAATTTAGTTGCTTGCTTTATTCAGGTTCCCGTAGCTCGAAGAAAGACCCTCTCCCTTTCTTGCGAGCGTAGAACACGAGCCGCTGACTCTGGGTGTCAGCGGCTCGCCCCTTTTATAGCTGTAATTACCAGAGTTTAATGCAAGTCTCTGCCTGCTTCGTACTCAGACAAATCGCTTGTATTACGATCAATCAGAATGGTGATATCCATATCAGGATAAATCTTGCTGAGCTTCTTTTTGATGTCATCAACAATGGCATTTCCGTCATACCCAAACTCAATGACGGCATCAAAAGCGATGGTCTTCTCGTCAAGGTTTGCAATAAAGCCGTGAACCTGAAGAACGCCTTCATGCGTGAGGGCAATCTTTGTGACGGTATTTCTCATCTTTAAAATTCTGTTATCAGTGCGATTTTCAGCGTAAATACTGATAGCAGCCACAATAACTTTGCCAGAAGTTTCTTCATAAATATTGGTGCTCAGGCGCCTCATCATGTTGTCAATATCAGTTGCAGTTGACTGATCAGAAACTTCAGTGTGGAAAGAACCTACGTATCTATCTGGTCCGTAATTGTTAAGAATGAGGTCGTAGACACCGTTTGCGTCAGGGTCTTTATTTACAATTTCTGCAATATGAGCTGCAAGTGCAGGATCTGCTCGCTTACCAATAATTTCTTTGACGGAGTCACTGAGCATCTCTACAGAAGCCTTAATAATAAAGACAGAAATCAGCACACCAACGTAAGCCTCAAGGCTTACTCCTGTGTAGGTATAAATGAGTGCCGCCGCTAAAACGGAGCTTGAGAGAATAGCGTCAAAGAGGGCGTCAGCACCAGAGGCAGCAAGCGTGTCAGAATTGACTCGTTTGCCAACAGACTGCACGTAGTTGCCAAGAATAATCTTAATCAGAACAGCAACTGCAATGATGATGAGCGCAGTAGGGGAATAGTCAGGAGTTTGTGGGTCCAAGATTCCCTTAATAGACTCGACAAGCGAGCTAATACCTGCGTACATGATGACTGCCGCAATAACTGTGGTAGTCATGTATTCAAGGCGTCCGTGGCCAAAAGGATGGGAGTAGTCGGCCTGTTTGTTTGAGAGTTTAGTTCCAGCAATAGTGATGACTGACGAGATAGCATCAGAGAGGTTATTAACTGCATCAAGGATCACTGCAATAGAGTTTGACCAGATGCCAATAGTTGCTTTGAATCCCGCAAGAAAGACATTGGCGAGAATACCCAAGATGCTTGTACGGACAATGGTTGACTCTCGCTTTTTAGGAGAAATGGTATGGGTGGCATTGCTCATGTGTTGTTTACCCTTCATCTACAGGGGCAAGAATCTTGTTGAGCAGGCGACGAAGTTCTTCTGCATCTTCTGAAGTGAGATTGACGCAGGATCCAATTTGATGTGGAACGTCCTTCATCTGCTGTTTGAGCTGGGAGCCAGATTCCGTAAGAGAAACAATAAGCCTGCGGCCGTCTGCATTTGTTTTCTGTCTTGCAATATAGCCTTTTGATTCAAGTTTCTTAAGAAGAGGCGTGAGGGTTCCCGAATCAAGATGCAAGAATTTACCAAGCTCACTTACATCTAAGCTGCGATGTTCCCAAAGTACCATCATGGTTACATATTGCGTGTAGGTGAGTCCAAAGGGCTTAAGCAGCGGCGTGTACCTGCGTACCACTTCTTTTGAGGCACTGTAGAGCGGGAAACAGAGCTGGTTTTTGAGGAGAAGCTCGGGTATATCGGGGGAGTTGTCGAGTGCAGAAGAGCCGCTAGCAAAAGTGCTAGCGGCTGCAACGGACTGTATTTCTTTTTGAGAAGAACTCATGAGTAAATCGGTCCTCTCGCCTTACGCAAGTAGGTTTTTAATTGCAGACTCAACTTCTGCCATATCAGTGGTTGGCTCAAAGCGTGCAACAACGTTTCCCTGACGGTCTACAAGGAATTTAGTGAAGTTCCACATGATATAAGCCTTGTCACCAAACTTCTTGTTGTTTGCCTTTGCAAATTTATCTAGCGCAAGGGCTTTGATGCCCTTACCAAAGCCTTGGAAGGGGAAAGCTGTTGCAAGACGCACAAAGAGAGGATTTGCAGTCTCTCCGTTAACGTCACCCTTCTTGAACTGTGGGAAATTGGTACCAAACTTCATGGTGCAGAACTGATGAATCTCTTCATCGGACTCTGGAGCCTGGTCGGCAAACTGATTGCAAGGGAAGTCCAAGATCTCAAAGCCCTGATTCTTGTATGCGGCATAAATGCGCTCAAGGTCCTCATACTGTGGAGTAAAACCGCAGCCAGTTGCAGTGTTGACAATCAGAAGGACCTTTCCATCAAAAGAGGAGAGGGAAGTGAGAGAGCCGTCACACTCTTCTACGGAGAGGTCATAAATGTTGGTGTTGGCCATGATGTTCCTTTCAACTAGCCACGGATTGTCCGAAGCATTAAATGGCTTACTTTCTTTGGGTAGTGTACCCTCAGTGGCTTTACACTAACACAACTAAATTGTATACAATTTATTTTTCACAGTAACGACACAGAAGAGTTGTTACTTTCATTTAGTTGTTAACCTATACGAACAAATATCAATTATTTAAGTAACGTTCCAGAGTGGTTTTTTCACAAAATTTATATGTACACCATGGCTAACCTTAGGAAATGTTTTCGCAGGTAAGAAATTACTTGTGTACAATTGTTTCATTAGGATAACTAATTAGTAATGATTTTCACTTGTTTTTTTCGCCAAAAAATTTTATCTTCAATAGGTAACTAACCGATTAATTTGCAAATAGCAGATGGAGGATTTTTATGAAACTGAACAATTGGTGTCTCGCAGCCGGTGGCGCTGCACTTGCTGGCGTTGTTGCTGGCCTTGCTTCTAACGGCACTCTTCACAAGGCAGCTGTTAAGGCAACTGCATGTGGCCTTCGCGTAACTGATCGCGTTTCTGCAGAGACTCAGAACGTTGTTGACGAGGCTAACGACGTTGTCGCAGAGGCTCGCCGTGAGTCCAAGATTGACGCTGCTGTTCGCGCTCGCCTTGCTGAGCTCGAGGAGGGTATCCGCGCTGAGGTTACCAAGCAGGTCGACGCAGAGGGCGCACAGGCATAATTCATGCGTTTCACAATTACTAATGAAATCTCAGGTCGCATTCGTGCAAAATGCGACCTGGGCCATATTGATGAGGCTGAAGCTCGTGGTATCTCCTATGAGCTGATGCGTGTTGACGGCGTTCGTCACGCAGAAGTTCATATGGCAAACGGCTCTCTCTTGCTGAGGTTTGATCCTCTCAAGAGAGACCAGGTACTTGCAGCTGTTGGTGCTTTTGATGTCTTGAACTTGCCACGAGAAGAAGAGGCAGGCCTTGAAGACTTCTGTGGCTCAATTGAGATGGCTCTAGAGAACAATCGCTTCCAGATGGAGGTTGTGACTACATTCGCACGCCGCTGGATTATGCGTTCTCTGCCACTGCCTGCAGTTGCTAACTATGCCTACGTTATTCTCCGCGCCATTCCATTTGTTGTGGAAGGCGTTAAGCGTCTGTTCAAGAAAGAGCTGACAGTTGAGGTTTTGGACGCAACTGCTATCACCACTTCCATTTTAAGAAATGAGTGGGCAGATGCATCTACTGTCATGTTCCTGCTTGAGCTGTCTGCAGCTATGGAGAACCACGTTGCCAGCCGTGCTCGTCTTGCACTCCGTGACGGCCTGATTACCCGCTCCGAGAACGTCTGGGCTCGTATTGACGGCAAGGACGTTATGATTGCTCTCTCCGAGGTTGAGAAGGGCATGATTTTGCACCAGCGCGCTGGGGGCGTTCTTCCTGTTGACGGCAAAGTTGTTGAAGGCATTGGCCAGATGAACGAAGCTGCCATGACAGGCGAGTCCCGCCTTGTTACCAAAGAGCCTGGTTCAACCGTTTACGCTGGTACCGCTCTTGAAGACGGTGACCTTATGGTCAGTGTTACCGCTCCTCCAGGAATGTCTCGTATCGACAACATTGTTGATATGGTTGAGCAGTCTGCTGAACTTAAGGCTGGCGCACAGTCAAAGGCCGAGCGCCTTTCTGATGCACTGGTTCCTTACAGCTTCCTTGCCTTCTTTGGTATTTGGGGCATTACCCGAAACATCACTAAGGCTATGACCGTTCTTATGGTTGACTATTCCTGCGCCATTAAGCTTTCCACTCCTGTTGCAGTGGGTAGCGCTATGGATGAGGCAGCTAAATATGGCATGACGGTTAAGGGCGGAAAGTACCTCGAGAAGATCGCTGCAGCAGATCTTATCGTCTTTGATAAGACAGGCACACTGACAAAGGCAGTCCCACACGTTGAGTGTATTGTCAGCTTCTGTGATCGCACCGAGGACCAGCTCCTGCGTCTTGCTGCATGTATTGAGGAGCACTTCCCACATAGTATGGCTCGCGCAATTGTGAACGAGGCAAAGGTACGTGGCCTTAAGCACAAGGATGAGTTCCACGCAGAGGTTAAATATGTTGTTGCCCATGGTATTCGTACCAAGGTTAACGGCAAAGAGGTCTGCATTGGTTCTGCTCACTTCATTTTTGATGACGAGAAGACCCCAATGCCCGAGGGTATTCAAGACGACCTTGCACAGATTGCTCCAACCTCGTCCATTATCTTTATGTCCGAGGATTCAAAGCTTATTGCAGCAATTTGTATTACCGATCCTGTAAGGGAAGATGCAGCAGTAACTATTACGCAGCTCCGTGCTCTTGGTGTTAAGCGTATGGTTATGTTGACTGGCGACTCAGAAAACGTTGCAGCAAGTGTTGCTAACAAGCTTGGTCTTGATGACTACGTGGCACAGATTCTCCCAGAGGATAAGTGCGAGTATGTTAAGAAGTTCCAGCAGGATGGTTACACCGTTGCAATGGTAGGCGATGGTATCAACGATTCACCTGCACTAGCCGTTTCTGATGTTTCATTGGCGCTCTCAGATGCAACTGATATTGCTCGTGCCGTTGCGGATATTTCAATCAGAAATGATTCTCTTGAATCGCTGGTAATCATGCGTCTTTTGGGTCAGCAGGTAATGAAGAGGATTCATGCTGACTACCGCACGATTGTTGCGCTGAACAGTTCTTTTATTACTGCAGGTGTTGCAGGTCTTATTACCGTAAGTACAGCTGCATATATGCATAATCTTCTGACATTTATGGTAACGCTTGCAAACACAAGGTCGCTGCTTACTACTGCAGCACATAATCCAAATGTTCCTTCTGAGGTAAAGATGCTTCTGACAGATGGGCAAGCTGTCTAGAAGTACTTCTTGGCATAGCTAAGCGGCAAATAGATTTACCTATAAGCTCCTGTTTCTTACAAAAAGAGACAGGGGCTTTTTTCTGTCAGAAAGTAAAAATATTTTGAGTTTTCACTTGCAATTAGTTAGCTAAGGCTTACACTTTAAATAGTTAGAAGAGGTTAACTTGTTAAGGTTTTATATAACAGGAGCTAGTTCTAACAAATTTACTTTATCAGCCCGGAACCTTTCCCCTCTCCAAGGGTCCGGAATCCAGGCGCCGTCGGCTCCCTTTTAGTCGACGGCGCATTTTTAAGAAGGGAGCAAGCACGGTATGGATTGTCTTACTTCTTTTGAGAATTCATTGCTCCTAGACGTTGCTTCTCCCTACACAAATACTGCTGATAAAAAGCTTGCTTTCAATGAGGGTGGGAGAGCGTATACTCCCGAGCTTTGTCATGACTTTGCGACAACGTTTGTTCGCTGTGCCGCTGGTGTTATTGCTCACGTCAAGCCAGCTGCACTCTTTTCATTTGCCCCTCATAAGTCTTGCAGTTCTTGTACAAGTCTTATTTGCACCGATCCAACGCTCAGAGCATTTCTCTGCAACGCTACTCACGAACTCTCACTGTTTGGGGTAACGCTCCTTGCTACTTCTGCTATTTCGGGTGGAAAAGTATCGTTCGTTGCGTATAGACCTGAGCTTGTTGAGGGTATTCTCGCCAAACCAGAGCACTGTGAGTTCTTGGCTACGTTTGGCCATTCCACTGAATCGGTACAAGCGTTGATGAAGAGCATGCGTTCAAGAATTTTTGCTTTTCATGCAAGAAAAGCCGCGTTTCCACACGAGATTGGACTGGTACTGGGTTATCCACTTGCTGATGTTCAGGGCTTTATGAATGGACAGTCTGAGCTTTTTACTGGTGCTTGGAAAGTCTATGACAACACGGAAGAAACTCGTCTTCGCCTTGAGAGGCTTAAAGATGCAGAAGACCAGTGCAAGCTTCGTTTTTATCAAGGGGAATCTTTGGTGCAGATTCTCTCATCGTATGGCAATACCAAGAAATGCCAGGTTGCATAAGGGGTGTGCTTGGATTTCTTGTTGAGGTATTGAAAGTAATGTGTAGTTTTCCAGGGGGAACCTGGACACAGAAGGAGGAAATGTATGAGTAAAGTAGCAGTTGTGTATTGGTCCATGACGGGCAATACTGAGGCAATGGCAAAAGAGCTTGCAAGTGCCGCAGATACTGAGGCTATTGAGTCTTCTGAGTTCTCTGCAGATATGTGCGATCAGTACGATGCATTTGCTTTTGGTTGCCCTGCTATGGGTGACGAGGAGCTCGACCCTGATTTTGAGGAGCTCTTCAACGATTGCGCTGGCAAGCTTGGACAGAAACCAACCGCTCTCTTTGGTTCTTATGACTGGGGAACCGGCGACTGGATGGAGACTTGGAAGCAGAATGCTGAGGCAGAGGGTGTCAACGTTGTTGAGACCTTTATCTGCAACCTTGAGCCAGATGACGATGCTCTTGAGGCTCTTCGCGGCCTTGGTACAAAGCTTTCTGCTTAAGCTTCATTACGATTTTTGCTGTTGCTGTTAAATTTAGCGAGAAAAAACATCATTTTTTGAATAATCTAGAGAATGGTGGGTAGTAAAACAGCAACAGAAAGGAAGTTTGTATGTCACCAATCAATATCATTGTTATTCTTGCTGTTGTAGCACTTTGTGGTTTTGCGGTTTATCGTGTTTACGGAATCGCTGCAGGTAAAAAAGGCTGCTGCTCTGATGAGGGAACAGGCGTTACTACCTGTAACACAGAGCAGGTTTCTGTTGCAGATGGTCCAGAAGACAAAGATGAGTCTCATTATCCTTATGTTCAGACATTTGAGATTGGTGGTATGACTTGCCAGAACTGCGTCAATCATGTGACTCGAGCTCTCGATAGTATTGAAGGAACATGGGCGCAGGTTACTCTAGCTGGTGGTCAGGCACGTATCCTCAGCAAAAATCCAATTGATGTCGATGCGTACCGAGCTGCCGTAGAGAAAGAAGGCTACCGTCTTCGTGCGTAAGCACAACAAGATCTTCTCGCAAGAAACAAACTTTGAAGAAATTTTGTAAAACTTGCGTAATAGCTGTGCAAAGTAGCGCTCTTTGGCTTGTTTAATCAGCCGAAGAGCGCTATCCTATTGCCCGTATGGCGTCAAGCTATGCACTGTATCTGTTGGCCCCCGAGAGCATGTAAGTTTCCGAGTAGAGAAGCCCACGTATTGGCACTCTGGCAGCAACCATGTTGACCGGGGCCCCGTTTTGGAAGGGGTCCACCTTTGAGTGAGATTCAGAACTCGTCCATCTTCTCTTTGGATGAAATTTCCGATGAGGAAATGAACAGCCTGATCGACGGCACTGTTACCGATTTTGATGAGGGAGATCTTGTCAACGGCACCGTCGTCAAGATTGAGCGTGATGAGGTCCTCGTAGACATTGGCTACAAGTCTGAGGGCGTTATTCCTGCTCGTGAGCTTTCTATTCGTAAAGACGTTAACCCTGCAGAGGTCATCTCCCTGGGTGAGGACGTCGAGGCTCTTGTTCTCCAGAAAGAGGACAAAGAGGGCCGTCTGGTTCTCTCCAAGAAGCGTGCTGAGTACGAGCGTGCTTGGAAGGCAGTTGAGGATAAGTTCAACGCTGGTGAGACCGTTGAGGGCGAGGTTATCGAGGTTGTTAAGGGTGGCCTGATTCTTGACATTGGCCTCCGTGGCTTCCTGCCTGCATCCCTTGTTGACCTCCGTCGTGTCAAGGATCTTGGTGCATTCATGGGCACTCGTATTGAGGCTCGTGTTATCGAGATGGATCGCAACCGCAACAACGTTGTTCTTTCTCGCCGTATTGTTCTTGAGGAGGCTCGTAAGGCAGAGCGTCAGGACATCCTGGGCAAGCTCCAGGTTGGCATGAAGCTCAAGGGTACTGTTTCCTCCATCGTTGAGTTTGGTGCATTTGTTGACCTTGGCGGCATTGACGGCCTGGTTCACATCTCCGAGCTTTCTTGGAACCACGTTAACCACCCATCTGAGGTTGTTAAGGTTGGCCAGGAGGTTGAGGTTCAGGTTCTCGACGTTGACCTTAACCGTGAGCGCATCTCCCTTGGTCTTAAGCAGACTTCCGAGGATCCATGGCGCGTACTTGTTTCCAAGTACCCAGTTGACGCTATTATCGAGGGCACTGTCACCAAGCTTGTTACCTTCGGTGCATTTGTTGACCTTGGCAACGGCGTTGAGGGCCTTGTCCACATCTCCGAGATGGCTAAGCAGCACGTCACCGCTCCATCCCAGGTCTGCAAGGTTGGCGATGTTGTACAGGTAAAGGTCATGGAGATTGATCTTGACCGCCGTCGCATCTCCCTGTCTATGAAGGCAGCTGCAGAGACCCTTGGCATTGACATTGAGGTCACTCCACTTCCAGAGGAGGAGCGCGCAGCAGCAGAGGCAGCAGCAGCTGAGGCTGAGGCTGACCTTGAGGCTCACCTGGTTGAGTCTGAGGCTAATGCACAGGCAACCGAAGAGGCTGCAGAGTAACACGCTTTGCGCATCTAAGTAATTGTCAAGAGACGTCATCGAAAGATGGCGTCTCTTTTTTATGCGAGTAACAAATATCTCCATTCCTTCAGCAGGACGTTAATGCCAAAATATAACGCTAAGTTTTTATTCTGAGGAGGAATACGCCTATGACATCAAAGATGCAGGGCCGCGCTGTTCTTGCTGTGATGTTTGCATTTTTGGCTGCTTTAGTCTTTATGCCAAATATTGCATACGCTGCAAGTAACAATTCGTTCTACAACGGCACTACTACAAACGTGTCTCCTTCTGTAAGCGCAGATGGTCTTATCGAGCGTTCTATTTATTTTACGGATGCTTCTGGTCAGACATCTAACTACGCCTATAAGGACAATGACACCACTCAGATGAACCGCTCCATCGTAGATATTGATAAGTATCAGAATCTGCAGGCAGTGGTAAAGATTACCAACATCT
>CAUPCM010000008.1:0-44684 GCA_963509815.1 uncultured Atopobium sp.
TTGCAAGCTCAAGTGAAGTTACAGCCATGAATTTCTCCGTTTTCTCATGTAGCCAGGCTACTTAGATGTCTTCTCAATCATCTCATTGTATAGGGCAATTGAGTTTGGATACAAATAACTTCTAGTAGAAATTACATACATCATAACGCCACAAAACGCCGTCTCATAAAGCTCATCAAGAGAACCGCCGTGTAAATATACCTCGCGTGCCTCTTCAACTGACTTGAACCTTGGTCGCAAGGGCTCGATAAGGTCTGCTACATACAAGATTTTGTCCAGCGTGCTCATCTGATAGTCCCCTGCAGTGTGCTTTTGAATAGCACTGAGAATCTGCTCAGAGAGCCAAGGGTAGATGGCTGGTAGTGTTTTTGCGGCGAGAGGACCGTGCAAGAGTCCTACGATTTTCTGATATGGAGCAGCTACTTGGATACGAAAGTGCTCTGCCAGTTCAATGGTTTCTGCATCTGGAAGAAGTTTCTCCCAATCATGCAAAATACCTGCCACACGAGCGCTAAACATATCTGCGCCATAGGCCTGCGCGAGGGTTTCTGCACAATGTCCTACAGAAATAGAGTGTGCAAAGCGCTTAGGATTCTTGTGGTGCATATGAGACTTTAGATCAGACTCAAGCTGATCAATGAGCGCCTGTTGATCTGCGGTATAGACAATATCTTTTGCTATAAGTGTTCTTTCCATTATGTCCTACAAAGTTTTGAATCAAACCACATAGTTATCTGTATGACACGACCTTGCTACGAGCGTACGTTTCTCTGAGCAGCAGGTTTCTTAAACCTTAACTACTTAATTGAGCGGTGTTGTATCAGCGCCGTAAAGGCCATGCTTGTGAATATAGCCTGTAACTGAATCAGGAGTCAGATATCTAAGGCTCTGACCTTTTTGAACTCTACTGCGCAAATAGCTTGATGAAATAGCCAGAGCTGGAACCTCAAGATAGGTTACTTTGAAGTCATACGGTGAATCAGCAATAACCTTTTGAGCACGGCTTAATTCATAACCAGGACGTGTTGCAGCAACAAAGTGAGCAAGTTCTGCGACCGTCTGCGCATCTTTCCACGTAACAATATCAGCAATTGCATCTGCACCAGTAATAAAGAAAAACTCAACGTTAGACGGGTATACCTTGCGCAATCTTCTGAGCGTATCAGCGGTGTACGTAATACCCTCGTAGTCAACCTCAAAACGAGAAGCTACAAAATGAGGATTATCTGAAGTTGCTAGAAGCGTCATTGAGTAACGATCTTCTCCCCTGGTAACTCCCTTATTTTGTTTAAACGCAGGACGTCCAGCAGGCATAAAGACAACCACGTCGAGGCCGAGGTCATCATATGCCTGTTCTGCAGCTACCAAGTGGCCATTATGAATGGGGTCAAAGGTTCCACCCATGATTCCCAAACGGTACGTAAGGTTTTTATCCTGTCCCAAACGAGGCAGGCCAGGATGCATGTTATTTAAGACGTCAACAGCCATACACTATTCAGATTCTGAAGAAGCCTTGGCTTCATGGGATGTATTAGATGGAGCATCTTCAAACTCAACATCATCAAATTGCTGGTCAGAGGTATCCTCGTCAGGAATCTCTATACCATCTGTATTTGGCTTGGTCGGATCCTCATAGGTAAAGGTAAGCTCAAGAATGCGAATCTCGTCACCATCAACAGCACCTGCCTTTGCCAGCTGTACTTCAAGACCCATACGGTCAAGACGACGCTGCAGATATGCCACAGCCTCATCGTTGTCCCAATCGGTCTGGATAACCATGCGCTCAATCTGGCCACCGGAGACACGCCAAGCATGACGCTCTTCTCGCTCAATACGAAGCTTGTTATCACGGCGAAGTCGCTGGTTCTCCCAAGCCTCACTGCGGTCAACCGTAGGGGTGGTAATGGCAATTTCTTTACGGAGCTCTGCTACCTCTGCGGCGCAGGTGGTAACAAAGTCATCAAGATTTAAACCAGTTACGGTAGAGATGGCAAAGAAAGTCCTGCCGTCAGCCTCTGCAGCCTTTCTGAGAGCCTCAATAGCATCTTCTGTACCAGGCATATCGCACTTGTTTGCCACCACAATCTGAGGGCGCTCAGCGAGCTCTGAAGCGTATGCTTCGAGTTCCTCGTTAATGGCATGATAGTCCTCTACAGGATCTCTGCCTTCATAGCCACCGGTAGCATCGACCATATGGACAATGAGTGCCGTACGCTCAATATGACGAAGGAACTGGTGACCAAGACCCCTGCCCTCAGAGGCGCCCTCGATAAGACCAGGAACGTCTGCGCAGACAAATGACTGTCCATTTTGTGCACGGACGACGCCAAGATTTGGCACAAGGGTGGTAAAAGGATAGTCAGCAATCTTTGGACGAGCGGCACTAATACGGGCAATAAGAGAGCTTTTACCAACAGAAGGCATGCCTACCAAGGCCACATCTGCCATGAGCTTCATCTCTAGCTCAATCCAATGCTCTTGGGCTGGCTCGCCCTTCTCGGCAAATGCTGGTGCGCGCCTTACCGAGGTAACAAAGTGAATGTTGCCGCGACCGCCATTACCACCAGGAGCAACAACTACCTGCTCACCTGGGGAGGTAAGATCAGCAATCTCATAAAGAGGCTCTTGTGTAACTGGATCAAGCTCGCGCACAACGGTTCCCAGAGGCACCTTGAGCAGCAAATCTTGTCCATCAGAGCCATGGCGGCGGGCGCCCTTACCGTGTGTGCCGCGCTCAGCCTTAAAGTGATGCTTGTAGCGGTAATCAATCAGTGACGAGAGCTGCGGGTCTGCAACAATGACAACATTGCCGCCGTGACCACCGTCTCCACCGTCAGGGCCGCCTTTAGGTACATATGCTTCTCGACGGAAAGACATGCAACCTGCGCCGCCGTCTCCGCCTTTGACGTTGATATGACAAAGATCAGTGAAAGTTTCCACGTGTCCTCCTTCTAATACCTTAATGTTACGGCATTTACCAGCGAAGCACAGTGAAAACGCGAGAAGTTCTTATGCAAACACGAGGATAACAACAATTACCGCAACGCCAAGAATCATCAATGCAAAGTCTGATGGAGCCAAAGGATAGCGTTTAAATGCAGATGAAGCGTTCCTTAAATAAAAACCTCGCTGCTCAGCTGCAAGTGCTGAGGCGTCAGCTTTTTTAACAGAGCTTACCAGTAGAGGAACAATCAAGGGCATGGTGAGCTGGAGCTTCTTGAGTGGATTTTTGGTATCAAACTCAACGCCACGAGCCATCTGAGCCTCCATGATGTGGTTCATTTCGGAAGCAAAGACAGGTACAAAGCGCAAAACCGTTGCAATGGTAAATGCATAAGGATATGGGACACGCGCCACTTCTACCAGCGCATTCATCAGGTCTTCCACGCGCATCAGCGAAAGCATAGAAAGTAGTGGCAGCGCCAGCGCAATTGTTTTTAGGGCAACGTTAAAGCCGCGCTCTAAGCCACCTACCGTGATGCATAAAAAGAACACTTGACCAGCAGGGGCAACAAGCGTCTGCACCACGCACAAGATAAGACCTAAGACTGCAAAGCCAAATACCAGCTTAAAAGTCTTCTGAGCGTTCTGTGAGACAACACCCACAAGAATGGTGAGTGCCAGCACTGCAAGCACCTCAAGCGTTCCTTGAGCAGCAAAGGCAGCTACAAAGAGCTCAAGTGCAAATACAAGCTTGGCCACGGGATTTGCCTTATGAAGGAAGCTTGTTCCTTCGGTGTAATCAATAACACTACCCACGAGGAGCCACCTTACCATTCAGCGTTGCCGCAATACGAGCAATCTCAAACTGATGCTGCAATGCCCCAAGCACCTCGGGAGCACTACTGAGCCCAGCAAATGACGGATCTACGTGCGCGCCGGCAAGCTTTGACAGCTGAATCATCTGAGGAGCCTCAACGTATGCTTCCTTCAAAACTTCATCTGCCGAGAAGATCTGTGCAACTTCCCCATCGTCTAACACGCTACCATGTGCCATAACGACAATTCTTGTGGCAAAGTCCAGCACAACCTCCATGTCATGGCAAACCATAAGAACTGCACAGCCCTTCTCGCACAGTGATTTGACCATATCCATGACCTGCATACACTCTTTGTAATCCAGGCCCGAAGTTGGCTCATCAAGCACAAGAATATCTGGCTCGCAGGCAACCACAGACGCAAGTGCAACCATCTGACGCTGACCGCGAGAAAGCATGAACGGAGACGCGTCAGCGTCCAGTCCCATACGCTCAACGACTTCTCGCGCCTTGCATCGGGCATCCTCTGCAGACGCACCCTTGAGCTCAAGACCAAACGCAATCTCCTCAAGGACGCTCTCTTTACAGATCTGGTAATCAGGATTTTGGAACAGCGTTGAGACATGCTGGGCAATCTGTGACGTCTTCCACTCCTTGCACGAGGCACCCTTAATATGAATGTCTCCTGATCGAGGACGCAAGAGGCCATTTACCAGCTTAGTCAAGGTTGTTTTGCCGGCACCGTTTTGACCCACAAGAGCAACGAGCTCACCAGGATGCAAACTGAGAGAGACACGCTCTACGCCATCAGTACTATTTTGATATTTAAAGGTAGCGTCGATAACGTCAAGAACAGATTGAACACTTGGCTGCTCTGCATCTTGAAGAACACCAATCCTGTCAAAAGGGCCGCTCGACTCAGCAACCACGGGACCATCAATTTTTGGAAGATACGTCTCCCCTGCTAGCTCAACAGCATCAGTAGCTGGTGATTCAGCGGTCTCTGAAAGAGAAATACTACGATGCTGCAAAGCCCCAACACAGCACGCAAGTTGCTTGACGGCTGACTGAACTGACAGCGCAGTTTCATCGCAGACAGCCTGATCAGCCTCACTGAGTAGATGAGCATACTCCACTTGATGCGAGAGCTCATGGACGCCTTTTGAGACGCGCACGCAACGAGGAACATCAACGCCAACCTCTTGCAGTAAATCTACCTGAGAGAACACTTCCTCACCGCTACCGTATGCACAAATGGAGCCCTTATCCATAACGGCAATCTTTGAGCAATACTTAGCGAGAAGACCCACTTTTTGCTCAATTACCACAACCGTAATGCCTTTAGTTTTGTTGAGCTCTAAAAGGGTCTGGAAGATTAACTCGGACGACGTTGGATCTAAGGCTGCTGTTGGCTCGTCTAGTACCATAACCTGTGGCTGTAGTGCCAAAAGTGCTGCAATAGCAACCTTTTGTTTCTGTCCACCAGAAAGAGAAGCAATCTCTCTAAAGCGAAGGTTAGCAATGCCAACTGTCTCTAGAGCATAGGTAATGCGCTCTGGAATTTCTGCATGAGGAACAGCAAAGTTCTCAAGACCAAAGAGAAGCTCATCCTCAACAATTGAAGCAACCATCTGCGCATTGATATCTTGGGTGATGGATCCCACAATCTTAGAGATATCAGTTAAGGCAACCGTACAGGTATCCATTCCAGAGACAAGAATCTTGCCAAAGAAATTACCTCTAAAGTGATGAGGAATGGCACCAGAGAGTGCAAGAGCAAGCGTAGACTTACCTGCACCAGAAGGGCCAACAATACCTACAAAGTCACCTTCCTGAACACTCAGCGACAGCTCATTAAGAGCGCGCGCTGAGCTATCAGGATAGCTGTATGACACAGATTGAACTTCAATAATTGACACAGTGTTCTCCAGGAAATATGTGCGTATCTAAGAACTTATCGACCCAAAACCTTCTTAAGAGGAGCCGCAAGAACCTGAACAACAATAGCATTAAAGAATGCAGTTCCTACGATGACAGGAAGCATTACGTAGAAAAGCTCAATAGTTGCACCTTTGGCTGGAATAGCAATGGCAGCAAAGATCAGGCCAGAGATAAGAGTTGTTACAAAAGAGCCAATTGCAGGCATTACTGGTTTATCTGCAAGAGCGGACCTTGTGAAGGCAAACATAACAAGTGAAGCAATGCCCTCTGCAACAAAGTCTGCACCTGGAACAGAAGTGGTCAGCTGAATAACAGTAGCTGCAATGAGGCCAATAACCAGACTCTGAACAGCAGTTGGCTTCAGCAGAAGAATAGCCAGGCAGAACGATGCAATAATGAACTCTGGTCCAATGCCAATAGCGCTAATTGCCTTGCCAACGGTTAGATTAAGAATAAAACCAGCGGCAATAAGAACAGCAACAAGAACCAGGGAGGTGACATCCAAAACGCCCGCAGACTTTGAAACAGCAACAACACGTGGTGCCTGCTCAGCAGATTCTGTCTCTGTGTCTGCGGCGTTGACCTGATTGAGATTTTCTGTAGACATACAAACTCCTTTAACGCAAAACAAAACGAACAAACAAAACTTTCAACTAAACGGGTTTCTCGCCATCCGGATTTAGCAAGAAACGTACGCACAAAAAAAGCTCTCGGTCACCCGAGAGCCTCTCAATGCGTATGCAGAAGCAACTCATCGCTGACCGGAGAAAGACAAGTTGTTCCACCACCACTGCTGAGTACATGTAGTGCGCATAATATGTCCTCCTCCCAAAAGCGTAAATTGCAATGTAAGAAGAATACCATTACTTAGCCTGATTGTGTCAAGAAATACATTAAGAAACAATTTAGAAACTGAGAACGGTAACACCAAGGGCAAAATACCGCGAGAAACAAAAAGGGGTCCCGAAGGACCCCTTGAATGAACTGTGGATGTTCAAGAAAACTTATGCCTCAGCAGCAACGACGTTAACGACGTGCTTAGCACCCTTCTTGAACTCAACAACGCCATCGCAAAGTGCAAAGAGAGTGTCATCCTTGCCGCGACCAACGTTTACGCCAGGAGTGATGTGAGTACCACGCTGACGGATGATAATCTGGCCAGCCTTGATTGCCTGACCACCGTAAATCTTAACGCCAAGGCGCTGTGCTTGTGAGTCGCGACCATTGCGGGAAGAGCCGAGACCTTTCTTGTGTGCCATAAATGCTACCTGCCTATCTCAATATCAGAAGTGACTAATTACTCTGCAGACTCGTCGGATGCCTTAGCAGCAGCCTTACGAGCGGTAGGGAGCGCGGTAACCTTCAGCTTAGTAAGGTTCTGACGGTGACCGTTGGCGCGGTGATAGCGCTTACGCTTGTGGAACTTGAAGACGAGGACCTTCTTGTCCTTGTACTGCTCAAGAACCTCACAGGTAACCTTCTTAGAGGAAAGAGTGGCAGCGTCAGCAACAACCTTCTTGCCGTCGTTAAGCATAAGAACATCAAGCTTTACCTTATCGCCAAGCTGCGCATCAAGCTTCTCGACGCTGATTACGTCGCCCTTGACAACCTTATACTGCTTGCCACCAGTTGCTACGATTGCGTACATGTGTGTAACCCTTCATTGCTGATTCTTGCAACGATTAATACTATCTTTGCATTTCTGAAGATCCGAGCAAAGATCTTCGCCGCCGTGACCTGTGGCATCCGCGGGAAACTGTCGGTGTCCCATGTCCCTCGGCGAGAAACACAACTCGAAATAGTCTACTGCATATTTCAGAAAATTCCAAGACAAAACTACATGTTATAGAGGCTTCACAAGGAGTCCATTTTCTGAAACGTGTGCCTGTGAGGTGCGACACACCTTCAAAGAGTCAATACCTTGCAGGCCATCCACTCCTGCTTGAGCTGCAATTCTTTGCGCCTCATAGATCAAAACCGCAGGTCTGAGCGCCGCTCGTGGATCTTGGAGCGTATCAAGCTCAAATGAAATGCACGTATCGGATGAGCTCTCAGAGATGCTGTAACCCGCAAACGTTGTCTCCAAGTTGACCACTTTTTGCTTGTCACCGCGCATGTATGTCAGCTCTTTTTTGGCGAGAAGATCCTCAAACCCCCAACGCAACGCCTCGGACCTAAGACCCTCTCCCAAAATGTCGCATCTCCAGTGAGCAGCATTCAACCATGCTTCAAGCGCTGGCAGCGAACGATCAACGTAGTTGGCAGCAAACGGAGCAAGCGCGGGAGGCGTTGCCGACAGCAACCTCTCTAACGCCTCATCCGGGTCCACATATTCGGTGAGCTTCAAGTCAAAGTACTCCGCCTCAGACGAAGCGCCAACAGGAAGCGCCTGAGAGAACTGCACGCCCATGCGCTTTGCAAAGCCGTTTCCCACTCTAAACGGAAGTTGAGCTCGACGAACGCAACGCTCAATAGTGCCAATAAGCTCAAGGTGTCCTAAAAACGCAAGGCGGTCGTCTTTCTTGTAAGCCACGCGAAGCCTAAAAATCTCTGCTCCACGTTCCGTCATAATCTCTGGCTGAATCTGCGGTCTACCAGCGCGCCAGTCTTTCTTCACTGGTTCAACCGTCTCAGGAGCTACGCTCTCTAGCTGCGTATCCGTCATGAGCGCACCCCCATCAAAACGTTGTCGACCTTCAAGGTCTGGCATACCGCACATCCCGTACAAGAAGTAAACGTGCAGTCTGGTGTGGTGACCTCGTCCATTGCTCGACGATATTCTCGCTGTAGGTAGCCCTTAGAGACGCCAGGAGATGTGTGATCCCAAGGAAGTTTTGCCTGGATATCAAAGGTTTCTGTTGCAATATCAGACAGCGAGAAACCCAGACTTTCTGCAGCTGCATTCCAAGCGTCAAGATTAAACTCGCTGGTCCACGCATCAAACTTGCAACCATTTTTCCACGCCTGGTAAATCAGGTCAAAGCCGTCGCGACCCATCTTTGAGAGCGCGCCTTCTACCAGCGAAGTGCCGGAGTCATGATAGGCAATCTTGAGTCCCCTATCGTGGTTAGAAGACAACAATAACTGCTGCCTACACTGGGCTTCCTCGCGAGAAATTTGGCCAACCCACTGGAATGGCGTGTAGGACTTGGGCACAAACACGGCAACAGAAGCAGAAACCGTAACACCCTTGCCACCAATTTCTCGGCCGATGTCCAAAATACGCTTTGCAACTGCGGGAATGGCTTGGATGTCCTCATCAGTTTCGGTTGGAAGGCCCATCATAAAGTAGAGCTTCATGCGGCGCCAACCGTTTTCAAACGCGTTTCTTGCAGCGGATTCAAGATCATCCTCGGTGACGTTCTTGTTGATAACATCACGCATGCGCTGTGAGCCCGCTTCTGGCGCAAACGTCAGACCACCGCGCCTTGAGGTAGAAACTGCATCTGCCATCTCCGCGCCAAACGCATCCATACGCTGTGACGGAATAGAGATACGCACACCACGTTTACGCAGGTCAGAATTCATGCGGCGAAGAATATAGCCGCACTGAGAGTGGTCTGTTGTAGAGAGCGACGTGAGCGAAACCTCGTCGTAGCCACTCTTCAAAAGACCCTCTTCACCTGCTTTGACAATCTGCTGAGCCGGGCGCTCGCGAACAGGTCGATACGTCATACCAGCCTGACAGAACCTGCAGCCGCGAGCACAGCCGCGCTGAATTTCAAGCGCTAGCCTGTCTTGCACAATCTCGGTATACGGAACAATACGCTGGGCCACGGGGTCAGTCACCGAAAGATCTGGCAGACAGCGTTTATAGACCACGCTTGGCGCGTCGCTTCCCTCTTTAGGAACCGCATAACCCCAGCGTGTTGCGGTGTCGTCCTTCACAATCTGATAAAGCGATGGCACGTAAACACCCTGAATCTGAGATAGCCTCTGCAAAATCTCTTGGCGAGAAACCCCGTCCAGCTTGGAAGTTCTTACGCACTCGCACATCTCTACCAGCGCTTCTTCGCCATCACCTAAAAGAATGGCATCGAAAAGCGGAGCCACGGGTTCTGAGTTCCAAACGGAAGGACCGCCACCAAAAACAAGCGGGTCTTCTTCATCACGCTCTTTTGCAAGCAGTGGAATACCTGCTAAATCAAGCGTTTCAATAATATTGGTAGCAATCATTTCATGCGCAAGGGTAAAGCCCACCACATCAAAAGATGCTAAAGGTGCAGCACCCTCCAGAGAAAGCAGAGGAACATTGCGTTTACGCATCAAAGCAGCCATATCTGTCCAAGGCAGATAGGCTCGCTCACAAGAAATATAAGGTGCCTTATTCAGAGCGTTATACAAAATAGCAATACCCAGATTAGGCTGACCCACCTCGTACACGTCGGCGTAAACCATACAAACGTGAAAAGGGCCTTCTTGCTCCTCTACCGCTCCCCACTCGTGATTCAAATACCTTGAGGGTTTCTCGACATGCGGAAGCATAGGCTCAATGAGATGGAAGAGATTTTCTCGTTTAACACGCACGATAGTCTACTTTCTATCTTTTAGCGAGGGACTGTGTGGTTGCTATCTCTACGGTATTTGGTTGTGAATTTGTATCTGCTGTTACCGTTGCGTCTGTAGAAACGCTCGAAGTGCTGGTCTTGGTAGAAGAGACTGCTGCTACCCCATCGCGTTTCTCGGCAATTTTGCGAGCGTAGGCGTGAATGACACGAGCGGTCGTATGAGTTCCTGCGTACCCCATGCCAGCCTTAAGTGCCCAGCCAAATCCAGGAACGGTCCCTGCGACCGTGCGTGCAACGGTACGGTATCCAAAGCCCGCACCCACAACGCCGAGAAGTTCGGCGATGGTTTCAACACTCATATTGATGTTGTAAGCAGCGGTAATATCAAGCGCAAGTCTAATCTGACGTGCAGTCATCAGTGGCATATCAGAGCCAGGAACAAAGGCTACCGCGCCAATAGCTGCATTTTCTTTGGCACAAGCAGCAGTTATCTGCTTGACTACTTGAGTTCTGCAAAGAGGGTACGCTGCTGCAAAAGAAACTGATTTTTCTGTTGCAGTGGCAATCCATGAAGAGAGTCGATCAAAGAGCACTTCTTCAGTAGTACCTGCAATGATACTAATAAGCCCTGTGTTGTAGAGCGTGTCAGCAATCTTTGGAGCTTCAACTGCAGACTCAACAACCACAGCACAAGGAATTGAATGACTTACTAACATAGTAAGAGCATCTTCATACTGTGATGTTGGCGTAGGAATAATCACCGCAATATCGGGAATAGCGGCGTTCTTTCCCGCACGACCAGTGCCACCAAAAGTAAACGAGACACCATCGGCAAGTTTGGAAACGCGGACTAAAGCATCTGTTCTCTCTGGCATAAAATACGTATGAACAGCAAGAATTGCCTCTTCAGAAGCAAGAGAATCAACATAGATGTGCGTATAGGTTGGCTCTAGAGATGAAAGTGAGCCGCGGAATTCCTGCAGCACAGAAGTTGCAAGCTTGCCTAAGCTGTTTCTTTTTGCCATAGCTTATGCCGCCTTAGTTCTATGTCTGTAAACTGACTGAACAATTCCTACAGAGACAAGCTGGGCAATCATTGATGTTGATCCAAAGCTGATAAAAGGCAGAGGAATACCGGTAATAGGCATAATGCCAATACACATGCCAACGTTTTGCAAAACCTGGAACGACCACATGGCTGCACAACCAACAAGCACCAGCTTAGAGAAGGTATTCTCGGTCTTCATGGCAAATAGAATGGTTGCAAAAATCATCCATGCAAAGAGCGAAAGCATAATGAATGCACCAAGGAAGCCAAACTCTTCCG
Source organism: uncultured Atopobium sp. (assembly GCA_963509815.1). Classification (GTDB taxonomy): domain Bacteria; phylum Actinomycetota; class Coriobacteriia; order Coriobacteriales; family Atopobiaceae; genus Lancefieldella. The sequence continues at coordinate 11,535 of CAUPCM010000008.1, forward strand.
AGAAGAGCGCAAAAACAAAGTCAGTGTGCGCCTCAGGTAAGAATCGTCCACTTGCCTGCGTAGCGTTACCTGGTCCTTTTCCAATAAAGCCACCAGAACCTACGGCAATTTTTGCCTGCTGCAAGTTATAGCCATCTCCTGACGGATCAACGGAAGGATCCAAGAAGACGGTAAGACGTTTCATCTGGTACTCCTTAAGAATGTGAGGAATACCAGGAATCATAGAAGTCACAACAACAAGAGCTACAACAGCAATGAGCAAAAGAACGGTCACAAGAATCCAAGAACGTTTTGCACCAGAGCAAATGATGATGGTGGCTCCGATAACCAAAATAATCAGGCCGGTTCCCAGGTCAGGCAAAAGCATAATGGAGCCAAATGGAACCATCAATGTTCCACAAAGCTTTACATAGTCTCTCAGCGTTTCTACCTTGCCGTTATACTGAGCACACACCGAAGCCATAAGGAAGATTGTGACAATCTTTCCCAGCTCAGACGGCTGAAATCTAAATCCAACAAGTGGGATATTAACCCAACCAGTCATACCCTTAACCGAGACGCCAAAGCCTGGAACCTTAGGCAAAATCATCAATACAACAACGCCGACAAGCAACACATTTGTCATATTTGAAAGTGCTCTGTAGTCATAGCGCCACATGAGTGTGGCAAAAACAAGGCCCAGGCCAATACCCAGAAGGTGCCTAGGAAAACTAGCTTCGGCAATGTTCATCGATGCGGTCCAAATAACCACAATACCGATGAGGACGAGAAGTGCCGCGGGAACAAGCTGTGCTAGATAGAGATTACTCAAGATATTCTTACCAGTAAGTCTCTCTTTCTTAGCAAGACCACCTGAAGGAATACCTCCTCGCCTTCTAAAGGGAGAGTTCATTCTCTGTTTTGTAACTGCAGATGAATCAAGTGCCATGGGTTTCTCGCCTCCTTACCTACCAACATTATCTGGCTGATTATAAATTGCGCCAAAGACGTCTCGAACAATATACATACCAGAACCTGCACCAGAAGGTGCGCAGTCAAGATTGGCAGCAACAACGTACTGAGGCTTATCAGCAGGTGCGTAGCCAACAAACCAACCAACGGGCTCGCCAATAGACTGCTGCTCAGCAGTACCCGTCTTACCACAAACAGTAACATCCAGATTAGTCCAGTGGATAGTCTGAGAAGCGGACTCCTCATAGACAACGCCGTAAAGACCTCGAGCAACAATGTCTCGGTGTTCATCTTTTTCTTCTGGCGACAGAATGACCTCGTTTTTGTACTCAATAACAGAGCCGTTACCGTTTCTGGCGTTAATACTCTTCAGGACATGTGGCTTATAAATTGGACCTCTGTTTGCAATGCCACAGTACGCATTTGCCATCTGGAGGCAGGTTACCAACAAGTCGCCCTGGCCAATAGCAAGGTTACAGTTGTCACCACCCTGCCACTTACGAGCATCATCGGGCGAGCTGGTGAAGTAATTCCACTTCCACTCTGCATCTGGAACGCGACCAGACGCTTCTTCTGGAAGGTCAATACCAGAAAGAGCTCCAAGTCCAAAGGCACGGAATGTCTCCTGCATGCCCTCGGGATGATCGTTGTTGTAGAAGAAGCCCTTACCAATCTCATAAAAAACAATGTCGCAAGAGTTGGTAATACCGGTAATAAGATTGACCGTGCCATGACCAGAAAGAAGCCAGCAATGCATGCCGTATTGCTCGCCAAATCCTGTCCAAAAACCTGTGCAATACCAGCTGGAATTTCCATCGCAAATGCCGTACTTAAGTCCAGCAAAGGTAGTAAGCGCCTTGATGGTAGAACCAGATGGATACTGACCGGCAATAGCACGATTCATCAGCGGATAGTTTGCCTCTTCGGAAGAAAGCGTGTCCCAGTCAGAACTTGCAATACCGCCAACAAACATAGATGGAGAATACGTTGGATAACTTGCCATAGCAATAACTTCGCCGTTAGTACAATCAAGCGCAACCACGCTTGCACTACGACCCTGGTAATCTTGGGACCTAACCGTGTTAATGACACTTACAAGCGATGCCTCTGCAGCTTTTTGAATGTTAGCGTCAATGGTTAAGACAACGTCTGAGCCACTCTGAGGGGCAATAGACGTTGAGTGTGACAATACGTTGCCTGCGGCGTCAACATATACCGTCTGCTCTCCACGAACGCCCTGAAGCGCAGACTCATACTGATACTCCACGCCCGTTTGTCCCACGATATCGCCATGAGCATATACAAAACCGCCATCTGCAGTTTTACTGCTTTCAAGCTGCTCTTGCGTAACGGTGCCGGTATAGCCAACAACATGAGCTGCAAGGGAACCGTTTGGATAAGCGCGCTGCGTACGTTCCTCAATTGAAACGCCGTCAAGCAAAGCGCCGTGAGCGTAAATGTAGGCAACCACGCGCCTAGAAACATCTACAGATACCGTGCGAAGCGCCTGAGCGCCATCGGAAGTATCCATAATTTTTCTGCGCACCGCCAGCATGGGCATGCCCAAGAGGTTAGCAAGAATCTGCAGTTTAACGTAGTCTTCTGCAACATCTGCTCGAGCTACTACCGTTGGACTTGGCCTGTTGGTAACAATCTCCACGCCATTTCTGTCCAGAATACGGCCACGAGGCGCTGCCGTGGTAACTGTGCGCGTACGGTTGCGCTCTGCTTGCTCAGTATAGTCAGCTGACGATAAGAGCTGCATGGTCCAAAGACGACCAATAAGCACGGCAAACATACCACCGACGGCAATTGCAAAACCGATAAGTCTGGACGAGAGGGTTTTCTCGGCAGAGCCATCAGAGCCGCCGGAAGCCTTAGGCGCGCCACCACCAATATCAAAGGTAAATGGCGAATCTTTTCTACCAAAGGTCAGGTATACGATGATCAAACCAATTGCTGCGACAGCGCAACAAGCAAGGATAACAAGGGTGAAATTCATACTAACCCCTTATTTAAGGCGCTGTGGAGCTCGGTGAGATCCGCGATAGAGCGTTGTTCCACCCAAAGAAGAGTGAGATCTTTGGGAGTGCGAAAGCACATAGAAAACAGGAAGCGCTGCCAAAAGAGTGAACAGCATGGTGGGGAAAGACTTAAACAGCAGTCCCTCAAAGAAGTTGCCGCCAGAGCCAATCAAAGAGTTGATGAGCTGGTACATAAAGGTAACGCCAAAAGTCTGAAGCGCCACAAAGCCCATAGAGGTGCCAAAATTGCCAGAAATTCTGTCTCTAACCTCTTGGCCCATGAAATAAGAGCTCACCACAAGCAAGAGTGCCATGAGGCCAATAGGATTGGCGGAAGTCAAATCATAGATTAGACCTGCAATAAAGCCGCTTACTACGCCGGTTTTACCACCATATCTCAGGGCAATAGCTGCCGAGAAAATCAGTGCAAAATTGATGACTCCCCCACCAAAAGAAACCTGTGGTGTAAGCATAATCTGCAAAATGAAGCAAACAACAGCAAGAACGGTGATGCTGCGTGTGTTTTTATTTCTATCAGAAACCTGCATACATCCCCCTTAATCTGTTCTTCCGCTGTTATGTTGTGTATTACCCGTTGGAGCAGCAACCGTTGCATTCTGCTGGGAATTTGTTGTGTTGTTGGCAGAGCCGCTGCCAGAAGAGTTGCTTGATGAAGAACCCGAAGATCCGTCCTTGGAGTCTTTATCCTTACTGTCAGAATTAGTTGCTGTTGGAGTGTTTTGCTTATCTGCCTCTGCAATATCATCTGCGGTAGCTTTTTGCTCCTCAGAAAGAGACGTGATAACCATTACCTCTTCATTAGTACTGACATTTCCAAAAGGCTCAATAACAATGGTGTAATAGAGCGATCCTGGCGCTGCTTCAACGCTGGTAACCTTACCCAGAGGAAGACCCTTAGGGAACACGCCACCAAGTCCACTGGTAACTACCGTATCGCCTACAGCAACCTTCTGGTTGGTGTTAATCAGGTTAAGGGTAATCTGCCTTGAAGCGGAACCCATAAGCATGCCCTGAGCTCGGCTGCTTTGAACCATAGCAGCCACGCCGCTCTTCTCGTCAGTAATAAGACGAACGGTAGAAGTTGTAGGACCGCACTCAATGATCTGGCCAATGACGCCGCCGCTATCAACAACAGGCATGCCAACAGCCAGTCCGGATGAAGTTCCCTTGTCAATCACAATGGTGTTATTGAACGAGTCAGTAGAACCAGAGATGACACGAGCGCCCGTAGACTGCAGGTTATAGGTATTTTTAAGGTCGAGAAGACCCTGCAGGCGCTGCGTAGACTGGTTTGTCTCTTCGAGCTCTGCGTTTCTTGAGCGCAGTTGCTCGTTTTCTGCCTTAAGGTCAGAAAGCGTTTGCTGGTCTGCTGTTAAGTTACTAAAAATGTTACCAATACCCTGGAAAGGCATAGCAATAGCAGAACCTGCCATTCTAAAAGGCATGGTAATAGTAGAGAAGCCGCCTCGAACCATCTCGAGCGGTCCCCCTGCACCCATACGAGCGCTAACCGTCAATAACACAATTGAAAGCAGCGAAAGAATAATAAAACTACGGCCGCCTGTATGCTTATTATTGTTAGATCCAAGGCCTGATGAAGCGCCCTGGATCTGATTAGACAATGGCATGTTTATTGGCCTGCACTCTGAACAAATCCACCGGACAATGCGTTAGCCTCAAGAACCTTTGCACAACCGGTAACAACATTTTCTAGAGCGGTTGGGCTTACGTTAACGGGCACGCCAGTCTCTTCACGAAGTCTCTGGTCAAGACCACGAAGCATTCCGCCGCCACCAGTAAGCAAAATACCGTAGTACATAAGATCAGATGCAAGATCTGGTGGAGTTACATCAAGAGCATCTTTAACTGCCTTGGTAACCTCATCAAGAGGACGATCAAGTGCGCGACGAATCTCTTCTGATTCAATACGAACTGTCTTTGGAAGACCGCTCATAACGTCACGACCATTTACCTCAACGTCAAGCTCTTCTGCAAGAGGAGCTGCAGAGCCAACTTTAATCTTGATGTCCTCTGCGGTGCGCTCACCAATAGAGAGGTTATACGCATCACGAACGTGCTCAAGAATAGTCTGATCAAACTCGTCACCTGCAGTTCTGATGGACTGCGAGACAACAATGCCGCCCATGGAGATAACAGCAACCTCGGTAGTACCGCCACCAATGTCTACAACCATAGAACCGGTTGGATCCTCAATTGGAAGGTCTGCACCAATAGCTGCAGCCATAGGCTCTTCAATCAAGAATGCCTGGCGAGCGCCTGCCTGAATAGTTGCTTCAAAAACAGCGCGTTTCTCGACAGATGTAACGCCAGAAGGAACGCAAACAACTACGCGTGGACGTGGTGACCAAGGATATTTGCGCTCACGGGCCTTCTCGATGAAGTAACGAAGCATAACCTCAGTAACATCAAAGTCTGCAATGACGCCGTCTTTAAGAGGGCGCTCAGCAATGATGGAGCCAGGAGTACGGCCAATCATGCGCTTTGCATCAGCGCCAACAGCCAGAACGCGGCTCTCGCTTTTATCGATTGCAACAACCGATGGCTCATTGATGACAATACCCTGACCACGAACTGCAACAAGGGTGTTTGCAGTTCCCAAATCGATGGCTAGGTCTCCGCCATATTCTCCGAAGAGCGAATCGAAGATAGACATGATATCCAATCAAACGTGCTACGCGTGTGCGTAATTATCCTGCAGAAAGAACGGTTAAAACAGTTTAGTACTAGTTACCAGACTTTGAAGAGCTGGAGGAACTATTAGAGGAATTTGAGGAGTTAGATCCATTAGTTCCAGAGGTAGTTCCCGAAGTAGAGCCGTTAGTACCAGAAGTTGTGCCGGAGTTCTGGTTATTCTGGCTTACGTATGAAGTGGTAACGCTTGCAACCTTCCAGCCAATACCATCACGGACAAGCTCAATGGTGTAGTCAACGTTGCCACCGTTGGAAAGGCTCACAGAAGCGTTTACCGTTGAGTGAGTCATACTCTGATCAACGCCGTTAATGGTGACAGCGGAGCTTGCTGGCAGGCTGTTAGAAATCTGCTGGAGCGTTGTGCTAGAGACAGAGCTAGAGACATAGCGTCCAATATCGGTACCCTGTGCCTTGGCGTTGAAAATATCCTGAACAACAGACTGCTGGGTTGGCCATCCATAGCCACGGTAATAAGCATAACCAGCACCACCGACAGCCAAGATAAGCAAGATAAGAATGGTAATAAATACCTTAAGACCGGTGTGGCGATGCTTACGCCTAATCTTCTTGTCCTTCTTGTCCTGCTCAATAATCTCCTGCTCAGTAATCTGGAAGAAACCAGTATCTTCTGCAGAAGGAATGAGCTCGCCGGACATGCCTGTAGGATCAAGTGGATCGTAGGCACCATAACCAGCTGCCTGAAGGAAGGCGTCAGTCTCAGATGGCTTACCGGAAGTCATTGCAGTAATTGCCTTGCGAGCAGCATCAAAGGCAGACTGCTGCTGATTAGACAGAACAAAGCTGCCATCTGCGGTTGCGTGAGTAAAGGCATCAACTGCCTCAGACATGCGATTAGCTGCAACGTACGCAAGACCAAGATCTGCATAAATCTTATTGGAGTTCTCCAATGGATTAGCAAAATCAAGAGCAGTACGATATGCCTCAACTGCATCAACAGGTCTGTTCAGACCCATAAAGCATGCACCAAGACTGCAGAGAGCAGATGAGGGATTAGGGTTCTTCTCGTCTACTGCAGCGTTTCTGTAAGCAATACCTGCGTTACGAATATCGCCGATTTTCTCGTAAGCTGAACCAAGGGCAAGCTGTGCCTTATAAGGAGTTGCGTAAGAGACGTCCTGAACAGCGTTAGTAAGGGCGGCAATTGCCTCCTGCACCCTACCAGCAGCCAGAAGAGCGCGACCTTGGTTTGTGGAGAGTGCGCCAACCTTGCCATATGACGTATCAGCAAGTGCTGACTTATAGGCAGAAGCGGCAGAATCAAACTGTCCGAGCTTCATATACGCGTTGCCAAGAAGGTGGTCAATCTGACCGTTTACCTCGCCTGGCTCTTTAGCCACATCAAACTGACTGATAGCTACAAACCAGTTGCCCTGATTATATGCAGATTTACCTAACTCAAATGCCTGTTGATTCACAATATCCTCCAAGAGTCTGTGCGACTTGGCTTTAAGCGTTTTCAATTCTAATGGAATTGACGATATCGCCAACCTTTAACTGGGAAATAACGTCCATTCCCTCGATAGTTGTGCCAAATACGGTGTAACCGGAATCCAAGCCATGCTGTGGACCAAGACAGAAATAAAACTGAGAACCCGCGGAATTTGGATCTTGAGAACGAGCCATAGCAAGTGCGCCATCAACGTGGGAGTTATTAGGATTGGTGGTGAACTCCTCCTTGATGCGATAACCAGGACCACCGGTACCAGGGATTCCATCAGGACCAGGATTACCAAAAATAACATCCTCAACACTCATCTCACGAGTATTTGGATCTCCGCCCTGAAGAACAAAACCAGGGACAAGACGGTGGAACTTGGTATCGTCATAGAAGCCAGACTCTGCAAGCTCGCAGAAGTTTGCTACATGAATAGGTGCGCCCTTACCGTCAAGCTGAACCTTAATGATTCCCTTGTTAGTATCAAAGACAGCTACCTCAGTACCAGTGACCTGGCGCTCTGGTGTATACAATGGATCAAGTCCAAACATAATTCCTCCAAGCTTCTTTACATCTAAGAGAAGAAAAAACGCGAGAAACCCTTAGTAATAAAGAACTTCTTTTCTAACCTAATTATTTTACCAGTATGATGAGATTTTTGAAATTAAAGCAGCTGAACGGTAGATTTTTACTGCTTTTGTGGCTTCCAATTCACGTAATTTTCATCAAAAAGTTTCTGGTATGAGCTGGAGCCACTTGAGTCTCTGATGTTATCGACTGGCGCCAAGATGTGCTCTTTGTCCTGAGAAGGATTAGAAGAAGCCACAGAGCGCTTCCATCCCTCACTCAAAGCATCAGAGCGATTACGAAGCCAGTTACCCAGCTTGGTGAGATTTTCAATAGTCTGACGATAGTTTCCGTTGGAGTCATCAAGGCTTGAAAGGTCAGAGATAACGTTACTAATATCCAGCGAAATCTGCTCTGCCTCCTGCTGGGCATCAGCACGCTCTTGATCAGAGCCGGTAATGGCAAGCTGATCAAAGGTTTTCTCGTTATCATCAAGGCGCTTTGAGAGATCTCCCAGCTTCTGATAATCGCTATCAAGTGCATCAAAAACAGCATCTGAACTTGTGTTTTGCTGAGTTGCACTGGTATCTTGTCCCGTTAGATGGGTAACAGGAGTGGTAGTAGGAGTAGATGAGACTGGAGCCTCAACCTTTGCGCGATTATCGGTTGCCTGTGGGTCCCACGGGTGCGTAATGATAAAGATTGCAGCTACTACCAGCGTTGTGACAAGAAGTGCTGAGAGCAGAATAACGCGCGTGCGAGGGATTCCTTCTGCCTCAGGAAGGTTCTCTTTTGAAGGCTCGGAAGGAATTGCAGACTCAAAGCGAGGAGCTGGCCTGCGATTAACCGAGGCAAACGCGCTGGTGGCGTCTGGGTCAGCGTTGTCGGCTGGCATTTGTTGCAAAACAGTAGGATCTGCTGCAGTAGAAGACGCTGCATTAGGGTCTGCATCTGCGAGTGGATCGTGTTTCTCGCCAGGCACTGGAGCGATGTCAATCTCTGGGAGCGAGATGTTGCGCGTAGGTCTGATGGCTCGCGCGGGACGAGCAGCGGGCGCCGCCTGTGGCAGAGGGAGGCCGCACTTTGGGCAGCTTTCTGCAACATTAGGCACCAAGGCACCGCAATGAGGGCACCAGTGAGCTTGAGTAACAGGAATCCTTTGGGTCAAACTTAGATCAATCTGACAATGAGGGCAGGTTAAAGCCCCTTCATCGACCTCAGATCCACAGTTTGGACAACGCATACACCCTCCACAACTCTTTGCTTGTGCTTCAGTTTAATCGTTTGTATCAGCAGAAGAGCTATAAGTTGACTTTCCTCCCATTAATCTCACAACCAGGTCAAAGAATCGATCCTTTGCATAGTTGTGAATGTAACGCTCGGAAATTCTGTTGAAGATGATAACGGAAATCACCAGACAAAGTGCCAAGTATGGCAAGATACGTGGGGTGAGCGGTGCAATACGGAAGAAGTCCTGCGCCACCGTACATCCGCCAACAACAATGGCAATGCATACGACAAGAAGCGCAATGCGAAGCTTGGTAAGCGGCAAAGAGATTCTTCTCAGCAATGCAAAACCAACTGTTGCGGTGGTGATAAGCGCCATCGTAGATACCTGAGACAAATTGAGCTTAAACAGATGACCTGCAGTCATAAGGAGCGCAAGCGTGATGATAACCGCAATAGAAGCTGGAAGTGACTTGCGCAAAATGTTGACCAAGAAGTTGCCCTTTACACGGTCGTGATTTGGCTCAAGCGCCAACACAAACGATGGCAGGCCAACGGTTGCAAATGACAAAAGTGACATCTGAACAGGAATAAAAGGATAAGGTGGCGCAATGATGCAATAGAGCGCAAGCGCTGCAGTGTAAACCGTCTTAACAAGAATGAGCGCAGCAGAGCGCTGAAGGTTATTGATAGAGCGTCTACCTTCAGCAACAACTTCTGGCATGTGCGCAAAATCGTTGTCTGCCAAAACAATCTCTGCAACATTTCTAGCTGCTGCAGAACCTGAAGCAACAGAGATAGAGCAGTCCGATTGCCTCAGAGCCAAGATGTCGTTTACGCCGTCGCCGGTCATAGCAACGGTGTGGCCAAGATTCTGGAGTGCAATTACAAGCTCACGCTTCTGTTCTGGCGTAACGCGACCAAATACGTGGTACTTCTCGACAGCTGCAGCAATATCTGCTTCTGTGTGCAGCGTAGTTGCGTCTACCCAACCGTCGGCATGAGGGACTCCCGCGCGCTCAGCAATAGCAGAGACAGTACGAGGGTCGTCGCCCGAAATAACACGCAGATCAACGCCTTGCTCAAGGAAGTACGCAATGGTTTGTGGAGCGGTCTCTCTAATCTGGTCCCTGAGCACCACATAACCCAGGAGCTGAGGTGTTCCCTGCAATGCGTCGTTTTGATCAAAGCCGTCAACACGGCAGGCAACCAGCACGCGTTCAATGGATGCAAAGGCATCGGAGCCTGCAATTACATCTGCCGCCTCAGGACCAAGCACAAACTGAGCTGCACCGATAACAAAAGCCTCTCCGTCCTCAGTCACACAGCCAGAGTACTTTCGCTTGGAAGAAAACGCCACAACGCGAGAAGGACGTTCACTTTGAATCCCCTGCTTGGATGCAAACTCAAGAATTGCTGTAGCCGTGTCGTTGGCATCATCTTTATTTGCGCCGACAACATTTACAGCCGCTTGCAGAGCACCCGCAGCCTCAGTAATTGGCTTAAACGAAGCATCCAGAACACGAGCAACTTCCATGTTTCCCGTGGTGATAGTACCCGTTTTGTCCAAACAAAGAGTATCTACGCGTGCCAGCGTTTCAATACAGTATTGCTGCTGAACCAAAACATTCTTCTGGCCAAGCCTAATAGTTGCAATAGCAAGCACCGAGCTGGTGAGAAGAACAAGTCCTTGAGGAATCATGCCAATAACAGCAGCAATCATCGAAAGAAGCGCTTCGTTTAAATCGGCGTTACCAATGAAATAGGTACGAACAAAAAGACCAATACCCAGCGGAATCAGCGCAATGGAGCCTGCACGAATGATCGACTTAATGGTGGTAAGAATCTCTGAGTTAATCTCTTTAACAAACTTTGCTTCTGCGTTAATACGTGCAGCATAGCCTTCCTGGCCTACGCGACAAACCTTGCCAACAAGACTGCCCCTCTCGACAAAACTGCCCGAAAGCAGCTCATCTCCTGCGGTTTTTTGCACAGGCTCTGCCTCACCAGTTAGAAGGCTTTCGTCAACGCTTACGTGCTCAGACACAAGAATGCTGTCAGCAGGAATTTGATCGCCTGTCTTTAAACGCACAAGATCGTCAATGACAAGCTGGTCAGGTTTGATAAAGGTATCTTTGCCATCGCGAATGACACATACACTCTGAGCCGTCATAAGAGACAGTCGGTCAATCATGCGTTTTGCACGAATTTCCTGCACAATGCCTATGATCAGGTTTGCAAGAACTACGCTCATAAAAAGCGCATTTCTGTACTGTCCCGTTACAACAACAAGGAGCGCCATCAAAACATTAACTATGTTAAAGAGCGTAAGGCTGTGCTCTGCAATAATCTGAGCAATAGATTTAGTTTTGACGTCTGTATTAGTGTTAACTTTACCTGCAGAAACTCTTTCTGCAACTTCTTTTGATGTCAGACCTTCATACGTTTCTTCTAAACGCACGCTTTTCTTGCCTTCAGTACCCTGCAATGACATATAAACGATCTCCAGTCAGTGATGGCCGGTTTTTTGCATGTGGTGACCCCGGTGGGTTTCGAACCCACGACCTTTTGCTCCGGAGGCAAACGCTCTAATCCACTGAGCTACGGAGTCATGGTGCATAAGTATACCCCAGCCTACTTACTGCCTTTTGTAACGGTTTGCGTAATTTTCTTCTGGTATTTTCCCATGCTAAAATGAAGCTAACTAGCAATTGAGGAGCTCATGAATACTATTTCTGTTGACCTAACATCCGACTCATATCAAATTCATGTAGGGCATCACCTGCTTGTACAGGCCGGCAACCTTATTCGCTCGCACACCTCAGGTTCAAAGATTCTTTTGGTCACTCATCCAGATATGAACAAACTCTATGGCTCTGAGCTTCTTACCTCGTTGGAGTCAGCTGGCTACTCCGTTACCACTGCCACAGTATCCACAGGTGAGCACGCAAAATCATTTGAGTCGTATCAAAAGCTGGTAAACGTCCTGGCAGAACATCGTTTTACACGAGAAGACATTGTGGTAGCCCTGGGCGGTGGAGTCATCGGAGACCTTGCGGGATTTGTTGCAGCTACCTACATGCGAGGATGTGCGCTCGTACACATCCCCACCTCGCTTTTGGCGATGATTGACTCTTCAATTGGTGGAAAGACTGCCATTGACCTGCCTTTTGGCAAAAATCTTGTTGGTGCCTTCTATAACCCCGGGGCAGTTATTGTTGACCTTGAACTGCTGAATTCTATTCCCGCGCCACTTTTGCAGGATAGCTGCGGAGAGCTTATTAAATACGGTGTACTTTCTGGACATGACCTCTTTAATAAAATCTCTATGGCGAGAAACCCCATGCAGGTCATCGATGTATCGCGCAGACAAGAGCTCATTCAAGCGTGCATTGAAATAAAGAAATCAGTTGTTGAAGCAGATTTCAAAGAAGCGGGATCAAGAAAACTGCTCAACCTTGGCCACACACTTGGCCATGCCATTGAGACGCTTAGCAACTTTGAACTTGGACACGGCTTCTGTGTAGCTGCAGGAACCTCCATGATGGCCAAAGCCTGCTTCAAACTTGGTCTTTGTTCTTATGAAGACGCAAAAAGTATCGCTGAGCTTACGCAGTCTTATGGGCTTCCTACCAGCACTTCATTTACTGTGGAAGACCTTTATAGCGCAGCACTACATGACAAGAAAAGCCACGCAAATTCAATTGACATGGCGCTTATCTATGGCATTGGTGACGTACGTATTGAGCGCAAGTCTTTTGCAGAACTTAAACAGCTTATTGAGTTGGCAAAAGAAGACTAACGTCCTAGACGTTCTAGCTCTTCTGCAAGCTTACGTACCGACTGTTTTAGAGCGGTTTTATCTTCAGCTAAGATGTCATTTTTATTGAAGATGCCATTTGCAGTTCCTACATAGGCATATCCACCAGCAAATACTTCAGAAATATTGTCTGTTGTAACGCCACCAACTGCCATAAGAGGCAAGTTTCCTAGAGGCTCACATACCTTCTTAGCGTACCCATAGCTAACCTCATTTGCGGGGAATACCTTAACAATGTCAGCACCAAGAGCAAATGCATGAGCAATCTCTGTTGGCGTAAACGCTCCCGGAACGCTCAAGATCTCATGCTCTTTGCAGTAGTCAAACATCTCTTCAGAGAGCAACGTTGGAGCTAAAACAAACGTAGCGCCCGCTTTATAGGCAATTTGTAACTCTTCAAGAGTAAGCACCGTACCAGCGCCAATATTGATATCAGAGCCATATTCACTTGATAGCTTCTGAATCAACACAGCAGCTTCTGGCGTATTCATAGTTACTTCAACATTGTGTACAGGAGAATCAACAAGAACCTCAACTACAGCTTTAACCTGATTGTACGTATAACCACGTAAAATCTGAGTTACGGCGCTAAAAAGCTTATTCACTTGCTTCCTCCTTTAATCTTCAAACATTTTAACCATATCCTTCTCTCTCGCTCAACTGCGGTATTCTTACATCAAGCAAGTAGATACGGAGCGTACAAAGTATGGATGTTTCAATAACACCTCATGATTTATTTGGAACGGTAGAGGCAATCCCGTCCAAATCATGCGCTCATCGCGCGCTCATCTGCGCTTCATTTGCAAACGGTACTACTAACATTACCTGTCCTTACATCTCAGAGGACATTCAAGTAACTGTTGATTGTCTTAAAGCTTTAGGCACTACCATCGCTAGAACCAAACAGGGATTTAGAGTTGTTCCTGCAAAGGGCCAGAATCGTCCCCAAAGCGTAAAGCTCAACTGTAAAGAATCTGGCACTACGCTCAGGTTTCTACTCCCCCTTCTGGGAGCACTGCACGTAAACGCCACAATTTCTGCAGAAGGAAGACTATTTTCACGACCTCTGGAGCCACTTATTTCAGAGCTTTCTGCTCATGGCATGTCTTTTACCTGGTTGGACGAGAAGTTCCTTGAGGTTTCAGGTCAGCTAACTAGTGGTTTGTTTGAGCTGCCAGGAGATATTTCTTCTCAATTTATATCTGGGCTTTTGCTGTCTTTACCTTTGTTAAGCAGCTCTTCGACTATTCAGATTACAGAGCCTATCCAGTCAAAAGACTATTTGGCTATAACCGAACAGGTCATGCAAGATTTTGGCGTTACCGCCACGTTTGATGCCTCGAGTACCACCTATACCATTGAACCGCAACACTATGTCTGTCCAGGCGTTTATTCAATTGAGGGAGATTGGTCAAACGCTGCTCCGTGGCTTGCTGCAGGCGCCATCGGTCAAGGCATAGAGGTCACAGGGCTCTCTATGCAAAGCGTCCAGGGAGACAGGGCTATTTTAGCCGCGTTATCGCTTGTGGGTGCACGTGTTTCTCGCCAGCAAAAAGGCGCAGCCTGTATGATGGATCACCTGCGTCCGCTTACCATTTCTGTCTCAGAAGTGTGTGACCTTGCTCCAGTACTTGCTGCGCTAGCTGCGTTTATTCCTGGGACTAGCAAGCTCACAAACATTCAGCGCCTGCGCCTTAAAGAGTCCGACCGTGTCCAAAGCATCTGCAGCACACTGAGGACATTTGGCGTGAACGCTACGCTCTCTGAAGATCAAGCAGCACTGGTCATCACCGGAGGAAAACAGCCCGCTAGCTGCATCGTAGACTCATGCAATGATCATCGCATTGTCATGATGGCAACTATCTTGGCTTCGTATGCAACGAGGCCAGTTGTCATCACCCACGCGGAGGCAATCAATAAGTCGTATCCGCTTTTCTTTGAGCATTTTAAGCAGCTTGGTGGCGTCTGCCACAGTATGGAGTCATAAATGATGACCTCAACTTTTGGAACAACAGTAAAAGTGTCTATTTTTGGCGAGTCTCATGCCCCAAAAATTGGCTGCACCATTGAAGGTCTACCTGCTGGTTTTACGGTTGACTTAGCTGAGCTTAAGACATTTCTTCAAAGAAGATCTCCCTCACATCCGTGGGATACTCCGCGTAAAGAAGTTGACAATCCACAGTTTATCTCTGGAATTTCAGCAGAAGGCGTTTTAGATGGTTCTCCGCTTACGGTGGAGCTGCCTAACGCTAACGTTCGACCACAAGATTACGCAGCTACAAAGCTTGTCCCTCGTCCTGGACATGCTGATTTTTCTGCTTGGGCAAAATGGGGAGACTCCTATACACAAACGGGTGGAGGACATTTTTCTGCTCGCTTAACAGCCCCTCTTTGCATTGCGGGAGGCATAGCGCTCCAGATTTTACGTGCTCAGGGAATCTCCATTGCAGCTCATGTGCTCAAAATAAAGGACATTAGCGATACTCCTTTTGAGCTCGTAGACAACTCTCTTGAGGCCAATAAACAGCTTGCTCTCCAAATGGGTCAGCTGCTACAAGCTGATCCTCAAACACTTCCCTTTCTCGATTCACAAGCTGGCGAGAAAACCCGTGCACTCCTCACACAATTGCGCTCTGAGAAAAATACCGTTGGCGGCGTCATAGAATGCGTGGCAACGGGCGTTCCCGCAGGTATCGGATGCCCTCATTTTCACGGACTTGAAAATACTATCTCCGCTGCAGTTTTTGGTGTTCCTGCTGTTAAAGCCATAGAATTTGGTAGCGGTATGAATGTTGCCAATTTACTTGGCTCCGAAAACAATGATGCCTTTGAGGTGCGTAATGGCTCCGTTGTACCAACCACCAATCATGCGGGAGGTATTCTGGGCGGTATTTCAACTGGAGCCCCTCTTTGGTTTAGATGCGCACTAAAACCAATCTCAAGTATTGGCCTTCCTCAACATTCAGTTAACCTTCAAACTATGGAACCAGAGCAGCTTGTGGTCCAAGGCAGGCATGACGTAACTGCAGTTTTGCGTGCGGTGCCCTGCATTGAAAGCGCGTTTGCCCTAGCTCTTCTCGATACTTTGTATTCCTGGCCCTCCGAGCAGAACGGAAATCACAATGCCTAATCAGTTAGAGACACTGCGCCAGGAAATAGATTCGATTGATGCACAGATCTTTGCCCTCTTTAAGCAAAGACTTGCAGTTGCCAAACAGATTGGTGCTTATAAGAAGGAGCACGGGCTTTCTGTTCTTGATTCCTCACGAGAAGATGTCAAAAAAGACCAGGTTAAAACTTCTGTTTCTCCGAAACTTGAACCGTATGCTTTAGAGTTACTTGAGGTTTTGATGAAGACTGCAAAAGCAGTTCAGGAGACATCTCGTGAGCTCTAAAACCGTACAGCAAGCCTCAGGTAACCCTACAGCTCCCCTTGCTCCTTTTGGGCTTATTGGCGAGAAACTCTCTCATAGCTGGTCGACAGAAATTCATGAAAAGTTGGGGTCATTTCCCTACCAGCTTCATGAGCTTTCTGCTTCGGAGCTTAAAAACTTCCTCAAAGACCAATCTTGGCGTGGCTTGAACGTTACCATCCCTTACAAAAAGAATGCCTACGCTCTTGCGGACTCAGTTTCTGAGGATGCTCAAGCTATAGGAGCGGCAAATACACTGGTAAAAGAAGCGAATGGACTCATAGCAGCAGACAACACAGACGTGTATGGCTTTGAGTATCTAGTTAAAAGTCTCAAGGTCAGCTTGAACCAAAAGAAAGTGATAGTTTTAGGAGCCTTTGGCGGTGCTGGCCAGGCAGTTTGCTATGCACTTAAAAAAGGTGGCGCGTATGTCGTAGGAGTCTCCAGAAACCCTCAAGTAAGCTCAACATGCGTTGACTGCACAATTACGTATGACCAACTTCAATCCCACTATGACGCTGATCTTCTTATCAATGCAACGCCGGTAGGAATGTCTCCTCACGCTGGCATCTCCCCTCTTACCAAAGAGGAACTAGCCTCATTTACGTCCCTGCAATGCGTGATTGATCTTATCTATAATCCACTACGCTCTCAGCTTCTTTTAGATGCAGAAAGCCTCGGAATACTCAATGCAAATGGTTTAAAAATGCTGGTGGCTCAAGCGGCTAGAGCAAGCTCACTCTTTTTGGGGCAGGAAGTATCTGACTCTCAGATAGAAAATATCTCGCGTGAGCTCCGTGTCTCAAAAGAAAACATTGTGCTTATTGGCATGCCAGGAGTTGGAAAGACTTCTACGGGAGAAGCCCTAGCAAGGCTCTTACATCGCTCATGGATAGACACAGATTTTCTCATCAAACAAAAAGCTCATTGTGACGCGTCAACCTATCTACAAACACACGGAGAAGCAGCGTTTAGACGTCTAGAGCATGAAGTAATTCAAGAGATTTCCAATATGAGTGGTGTAGTGATCTCTTGCGGAGGCGGTGTAGTTGTCACCCCTTCAAACTACCAGCTTCTCCGTCAAAACGGAAAGCTAGTCTACCTAACTCGTCCCCTTGAGCAATTGGTTATTGCAGGAAGACCTCTCTCGCAAAGTGTTGGTATACAAAAGCTTGCTGCAGAGCGATTGCCTCTCTATGATGCATGGGCTGATATAACTTTTTCCTGCCTTGGTAGCCCAGATGCAGATGCCAAAGGTCTTCTCGCCATAGCATTTAAATAACAGAAAACGTTTACAGTTATTTTCTAACCGTTCACCGGACGACCAAGAGACTTTGAATTTTGGCACGTTAAAGCCCCTATACTTAATCCTCGTAGGTTTATATTCAGAAAACTTCAGGGATGTTACGTCCAGTCAAACAGTTAAGTGTTTGATGTTTGGTCGTATTTGGGGAGATATCCAATGGACAGCAATGCTATTGCTCACGAGATTCTTAATGCAATAGGCGGTTCAAAAAACTTAACGCACAACGAAGTATGCATGACGCGACTTCGTCTTTCTATTGATGATATGACGCTTATCGACCATGAACAGTTAGCCACTGCCACTGGCGTTCTTGGCATTGTGGGAAAGGGATCAAACGGCCTTGAGGTAGTTTTTGGTCCCAATCTTGTTAGCCAGGTAAATAATTCCCTTAATTGCATTTTGGGTGAGCCAGAAAAGACTTTTTGTTCGTTAGACGAGAAGCGCTCAGATAACCCAGCTCAACACAATGAAGAGGTGGACGAGCTAATCTCTCTGCTGGCTCAAAAAAATACTCTTGATCAGGACGAAGAAGACTTTGACGGCCTTGTTTCTGGCTTAGATGCAGACGACTTTGAAGATGACTATGAGGATGACCTCGAAGCTCCTCGCCTGCTCATCATTAATGGCCCAAATATCAACATGTTAGGTATTCGTGAACCAGAGATTTACGGAAAAGCTGACTACAGGACCCTTATAGAAGTCTGTAAGGCGGAGGCACAGTCTCAAGGTTTCTCGGATTGCGTTTGCTATCAATCAAACCACGAGGGCGATTTAGTTGATGCAATCCAGGACGCACTGGGTAGCTATGATGGCATTATCATCAATCCTGCTGCCTATACCCACACCTCAGTTGCTCTGCTCGACGCAGCACTTGCCGTGCAAATCCCTATGATTGAGGTTCACCTTACAGACATCTCTACCAGAGAAGACTTTAGACGCATTTCTTATATAAAAGATGCATGCTTTGCGACAGTTGCTGGCAAAGGAATTGGCAGTTACAGAGAGGCAATCCAGCTAATGGCTGCTCATCTCAAGCATGAAGCATAAGTTGCTCCTTATAGCTATCTGGCGAGAAACACATATCTGCTGTAACGGCAACGTTGCAGCAGATTTTTTATGCACACGTAAGCACGCCTGATTCAGTAATTACCATATCTACAGGAACGTCAAATGCTGTATGAGGAAGCATTGCCTTACTCAAATTTTGCTGGTAGGCAAGGCAGATTTTCTTGCCAGAATACGTTGACAAGAATCGGTCATAAAATCCTGCGCCATAACCTAGTCGATACCCTTTTGTATCAACAAGGAGAGCTGGAACAATGCAAATCGTGTTGCTCATCTGGCTTTCTGTTAAAGCAGATAGGTCTTTTGATGGTTCAAGTAAATTAAAGGGAGCTGGCACAAGCTGATCTAATGAAGTGATGACAACAAACTCTAAACGATGTCCAGGTAAGCAGCGAGGTACCGCCACCGTTTTTCCATCGCGTAGAGCGCACTCAATAAACATCCTGGTAGAAACTTCAGATAAGACAGAAACATACGTTAAGACAGTAGCTGCCTCTGCATATTCAGGGGTCGCAAGAAGTTTCTGAGTAATGAAGTCATCAAGACTGGCCCTCTCTTGCTCAGAAAGAGTTTCTCTTGCTGCTAGACGTTCTTCTCGCAAGCGTTGTTTTTCTAATGCCACAGTATCCATGAAGCCTCCCTTATAGCTAAGAATAACAACAATTTTGTGGACATTTGGAGAAGAAATGGACACCTGTCGTAATAAATGTGACTAATTCTCAACAATTTTTATATAGCTTTCTTTTTAGCAAATTTCTGACCTGCGCAAATGTAAACCTTTTCTAACTTGTCAAAATATTGCGTATTTGTCACTTGTTTGGCACTACATATTGAGTAAAGTTAGAGGTCGCAACTAATATTTGACGTCATTTGTCCAAAGACATACCTGCTGTCAAAATTAGTCTCAAGATTGCTATTTGTAAACTGCTGAGCGGCCATGCTCCACTCAACACGCTCAGCATGAACATGGACTCAAAAATCCATGTAAAAAGGAGTGTGTTATGCAGGAAACACCAGCACAGGAGGCTTGGGACGGCTTTGTCGGTGGTAACTGGCAAAAAGCAATTGACGTCCGAGACTTCATTCAGAGGAATTACACCCCTTACGATGGCGATGATTCCTTCCTCGCTGGTCCAACTGAGGCTACCACAAAGCTTTGGGCGGATGTTATGGATCTCTTTGCTCAAGAGACCGCAAACGGTGGCGTACTTGATATGGATACCAAGCAGGTTTCCACTATCACTTCCCACGAGGCTGGCTACATTGATAAGCCACTTGAGCAGATTGTTGGCCTTCAAACGGACAAGCCACTAAAGCGTGCCCTTATGGTAGACGGTGGCATTCGTATGGCAATGGCTGCTTGCAAGGCCTACGGCTATGAGGTTGACCCAGAGATTGTTGACTTCTACACCTATCGTCGCAAGACTCACAACGCCGGTGTTTTTGATGTCTACACCGAGGACATGCGCAAATGTCGTCACTCCCATATCATTACCGGTCTACCTGATGCATATGGCCGCGGTCGCATCATCGGCGATTATCGTCGTGTTGCTCTCTATGGTGTTGACGCTCTTATCACTGATAAGACAAATCAGAAAAACGGTACCGGCTCCATCATGGACGAGAAGACCATTCGTCATCGCGAGGAGCTTTCTGAGCAGATTCGTGCCCTTAAAGAGCTTAAGCAGCTTGGCGAGATTTATGGTTTTGATTTGAGCCGTCCTGCAGAGAACTTTAAAGAGGCAGTTCAGTGGCTCTATCTGGGCTACCTCGCAGCTGTAAAAGAGCAGAATGGTGCTGCAATGTCCATTGGTCGCAACACCACCTTCTTGGACATCTATGCAGAGCGCGATCTTGCTCGTGGTACCTTCACCGAGTCTGAGATTCAGGAGATTGTTGACCACCTGGTTATGAAACTTCGTATGGTCAAGTTTGCTCGTACTCCTGAGTACAACGAGCTTTTCTCCGGAGACCCTCAGTGGGTCACTGAGTCCATTGGTGGCATTGGCATTGATGGCCGCTCTATGGTTACCAAGTCCTGTTTCCGCTGGCTACGCACCCTTGAAAACATGGGTACCAGCCCAGAGCCTAACCTGACTGTTCTGTGGTCTACCAAGCTTCCAGAGGGCTTTAAGCGCTACTGCGCAAAAATCTCTATTACCACCAGCTCCATTCAGTACGAAAATGACGATCTTATGCGTGTCTATCATGGTGATGACTACGCAATTGCTTGCTGCGTAAGCTCCATGCGCGTTGGTAAAGAGATGCAGTTCTTTGGCGCTCGTGCCAACCTTGCTAAATGCCTGCTTTACGCAATCAATGGCGGCCGTGACGAGAAGACCGGCGAGCAGATTGGTCCTAAGTACCGTGCCGTTGAGGGCGAGTACCTTGATTACGACGATGTCTTCTCCAAATATATGGATATGATGCGCTGGCTTGCAGGCGTTTATGTCAACGCTCTTAACGCAATCCACTACATGCACGATAAGTACAGCTATGAGCGCATCCAGATGGCTCTGCACGATGAGCATGTTCACCGTTGGTTTGCAACAGGCATCGCAGGCCTTTCTGTTGTTGCCGACTCCCTCTCTGCAATCAAGTATGCAAAGGTAAGAGTTGTCCGTGACGAGACTGGTCTTGTTACCGACTACGTTACTGAGGGTGACTTCCCTAAGTACGGTAACGATGATGACCGCGTTGACACCATTGCTCATGACATCGTTGAGATTTTCATGAACATGATTCGCCAGAACCACACTTACCGTGATTCTGTCCCAACCACTTCTATCCTGACCATTACCTCTAACGTTGTTTATGGTAAGGCTACCGGCAACACCCCTGACGGCCGTCGTGCGGGCGTTCCTTTTGCTCCTGGCGCTAACCCAATGCACCACCGCGATACTCACGGTGCCGTAGCATCCCTGGCATCCGTTGCTAAGCTTCCATTCAACGACGCACAAGACGGTATTTCCAATACCTTCTCAATCATTCCTAATGCTCTTGGTAAGGGCTCTGACGTCTACTTCCACGGTAGCGAGCTAGACCTTGAGCACATCGACTTCTCTGATATGAATCTTGATATTCAGATTGAGAACAAGATTAATTGCGCCTGTGAGGCAGATCCATCCGCAGCTGAAGGTGCTGAGGATCGTAAATAACAAGCCCTGGCGAGAAGATCAATCTACACGTTTCTTCTCGTCAACAAACTCGTAAGGAGAAACACATGCAGTCCAACGAAGTAGCTTCCGAGCAGATTGACAACCTGGTAAACATGATTGATGGCTATGCCGAGAAGGGCGGTCATCACCTCAACGTTAACGTATTTACTAAGGACACGCTTCTTGATGCTCAGGCACATCCAGAGAAGTATCCTCAGCTGACCATTCGCGTTTCTGGTTACGCTGTTAAGTTCAACTCCCTTACCAAAGAGCAGCAGGACGACGTTATTTCTCGTACCTTCCACGACGCTCTCTAAGGATTTCTTGTCCATGTCTTGTTCTGATGCTCACATGGATCTCAATGACCCGCTCACAGTTTGTGGGCGGGTCCACTCTATTGAGACCTTTGGTACCGTAGATGGTCCTGGTACTCGCCTGGTTGTATTTACCCAGGGGTGTCCCATGCGCTGCGCCTATTGCCATAACCCAGATACCTGGCAATTTGGTATTGGAACAGAAAAATCAGTAAAAGAAATTCTTACCACCTTTAACCGCAATAGAGCCTTTTATAGAAACGGTGGAATTACAGCCACTGGCGGCGAACCACTCGCTCAACCAGAGTTTGTTGGAGCTCTTTTTGAGGCAGCTCATAATGACCCTCGTGGACGTATTCATACCTGTCTTGATTCTTCTGGCGTTGCCTATAATCCAGACACTCCAGAGAAATTTGAACGCGTGCTTGATAACACTGATTTAGTGCTTCTTGATATCAAACACTCTGATCCAAAGGGCCACATAAGTCTTTGTGAAGTTGGCTCAGAAAGACCGCTTGCGTTTGGCGATGAGCTTAATCGTAGAGGCATTAAAGTTCTTATCAGACATGTTGTAGTACCTGGTATTACTGATACAGCAGAAGAGCTTGCAGGTGTTGGTAGGATTATTGCCCACTGGGATAATGTAATTGGATTAGACGTACTTCCCTATCATGTGATGGGTGTAAAAAAGTACGAAGAGCTGGGCATTCCTTACAAGCTTTCTGGTACTCCTGCCATGGACGGAAAAAAGATTCCAGAGCTGCGCAAGCAAATCCTAACTGCTCGTGCCCTTGAACGCAAACGACTTTTATAAAACTACCAGCAGCCCATTTAGCTGCTGGTAGCAATTTAGTTGGTATATTTGCCTCTCTATCCGAGGTACTTCTCGGTAAGAGATTTCAATACCTCCCTGATTCGTTTTCTTCCCATGACATATTTTGATGTAAGAAACATTGTTGGTTATCTTGGGATTTGGCCAACATTTCAAGTATTAAAAGGTGTCAATCTGAAACCTATGACTGCGATTATTGTTCTGACAGTATGGTCGTTTGCTCTCTTGCTTCTCGCCGTTGGCATTACAGCTCTGAAACAAGCATTTGCAAAGGGAAAATATGTGCAGTTGAGGCAATATGACTAAACATCACCACCAAACAACAATGACACAGGCGCCGCCAAGCGCGCCACAAAAAGGGCACAGCGTTTTTGCTGCGCCCTTTTAAGTTCCTGTTGCTATCTTTTTACTACTGCTTGTCCGTCACTCACTGAATCACAATCGCGGCTCTATGCCTGAGGCTCTGTGCGACGACGATGCAGAGTGGATGCTACAAGCACAAGCAGACCAGTAGCAGCAAGCGAGAAAATCATGGCAGGCGAATTATCTCCCGTATCGGGAAGTGCACCGGGAGCCTTTGTTGAAGCAGTCTTATTTTCAGCAGGCATCGGCTCATCAATACGTTCCCACTGAGCGTAAAGGACATTTCCCTCTGCATTTATGGTGTCAACTTCCACCTTATCGCCCCGATGAAGCAACTCTCCACCCTCTTTTGAGATGGACCAGCCTAAGAAGCGATATCCTGCTCGCACCGGATCTTCCGTATCAATGGTAAGCGTATCGTTTGACTCAACGAAATCTGAGTACGTACGACTGGGGGCACCTTCGTAGTTGAGATCATACGCAAGTCGTACGGCATTGGAGTTTGCCCACACGGCGCGCAGGGAAATATCCGAAGTTCCCATCGGAATCAAATCTCCCGGATAGTAGCGCGTTCCGTCACTTGCAACCCAGCAAATGAATCCACGGGAACCTGCAGGAGGAGTCACACCGGAAGCATCAAGCACACGAATATCAGAGCCTTCGGCATAGTGCATCGGATCTGAAACAGAGCCTGTACCACCGGCAAGATCATAGATGATGGTGTGGGCCTGGTTTATCGGAACCCATTTTGCCGTAAGGGTAATGTCTTCTGTCACGGGACTTCCAAAACGATACGGCTTTCCATCGTTTCGGAGCCATGCGACAAGAACATAGCCATCGCGCGTTACCCCCGTTGGTTCATCGAGGGTTGTTTGCGCGGGTACTGACACGGTCTTGTTGGGTGTTCCATTGTTGTACACATACGTGGCATTAACGGGTACCGGCTCCCATTTGGCATACAGAGAGGTATCACTTGAGGGCATAGAGTTATCAGAGGTGAGAGGCATGGTCAACTGAGCATTTCGATACCAGCCGACAAACCGGTAGTACTGTGGCAATCCGGCAGGACGACTTGGCGTTGAGTTTGAGATGTCGGCTAACGAAGCTCCATATTTACGCTGTTCAGATGAGATTGTGGTTTCAGAGGTAACGGAAGTTGCCGCGTTTTTGAGAGTCAGATTATAGGTAATGCGCTTTCTGACCATGACGAGATATTTTGTAGGAAGAGGCTTAAAAGCAACGTCTCCGCTGGCAGCATCATATATCGCAGGTCCTTCTCCCTTAGAAATATCAAACCACTGAGTAACGTCGGTATCAAGGTTTAGATCTTTCGGATCTTTAGGAGTTCCGGTAGGCGTGTAATAGCCGTACTTGACGTAAGAATACATTGCCAGGTTTGTAGTGAAACTAAATGTTCCATCGGCAGGTATCCAAGAAGCATTATATGCACTGTAGCCGTTCCCATTTGCTTTGTCAGTAAATATGGCAAAGTCTTTGGTCAGATTCACCTTATTAGGATAAAGATCGAAACGGCTTGCCGTGCGATTTCTGCTGCCTGGTGATGTAAAACTAGAAGGACTCTTGGCATACCAAAGATTACCATCAAACCAGCGATACCCTGCTTCAGGTTCAATAGGCGTAAATGTTGCGCCGTAGAGCCCTAAGAACGTATGGGCAGCATTGCCTGAGTAGTTTTCAACCCCTGTCTTATCGGCATCGTTGTTATAGTCAGCTGCACTATTGTAAAAATTAACACGTACCAGCGAGCGATCAAGATACACGTTTAACGTTGTGCTACCATCTGCGGAAACCGTAGCCGAGCTGTCGCTCCGTTCGGTATCAAGGAGCAAATGACCGTAGTACTGGCCATTGATAGCGGCAATTTTTGATGCAACATCTGTAGTTGCCGGAGAGACGGTAGCGTCAGTAGCGGCCGTATAACCTTGGACGGTATATAAAGTATAGGTTTTATCGGCTGCAGCTGCATTATAAGGATTAGTAGACTTCTGTATCCAATAGTTCACATGATAGACCGTATTGGCGTTCGGCGTCCATGAAGCGGTAAGGTGAATGGATTGGGTAAGCTTTGAGCCAAAAGTGAAAGCCGTACCATCGGAAGTCTTCCAACCTGCAAAGGTATATCCGGTTCTTGTCGGATTGCTTGGTGCTACGGTTACATCGTCCGTATCAACATACTCGGTAGCCACGGAAGATCCGCCGGCGCTATCAAAGGTGATGCTATGTCCGGCTTTGACAACAGGCCAAAGATAGACATCCTGACCATTGACGGTACCGAGACTTGCATCCGGCTGGGTTGCTCCTTTTGTGCGAGACCAGCCCACGGCCTGCGTTTCAGGATTGCCGGTGTTTACGAGCGGAAGAATGCTGCTACCTTGAATGGTGTCGCCATCCGCATACGTCACCGCACTGAGCACGCGGTTTGAATCGGTAACAGACATGAAGTAAACGACATGGCGATTGGATGCAGTGAAAGATGCATACAAATCAACCGGGGATGCTTCAGCCGCAGCATCAAGGGCAGCGCCGTTAAGCTCTGCGGCAGTCTTACCAAAGTCAGTAAAGGTAGATCCCGAAGAAGTTTTCCATCCGCGGAACGTTCCGTCTCCGGATGGAGTAGCGGGCTCTATCAAGCGCTCATCATCAGAGAGTTTCTGAGTTGATACAATGGAATCGGTACCGGATGCATCTATTACATGAAAACGATAGGTTTTTGTAAAGTGCGTATCAGGCGTAGTTACGGCATAGACCGAAAAACCTTTTGCCGTAAAAGACACGGAGCCTGCAGCGGATGTAGGACTGCTCACCTGCTCTACGGATGAACTGTCAGAAATATGCCAGACCGAGACGGAGTTGCCGGAAATGCTGGAAGAGGAAATGTTTACGGCGATTGGCGAGCCGGCCGGATCCCATTTTGTTCCATGGGCATCGCGAATGGTAATATCAAAGGCGAGAAGTGTTGTCTGACCTTTAATGGAGGCACTTGTCGGAACAGCTGACACACTACCGCCGGAAGGGAGCTTTCCCGAGACCGTTATCTGAGTGCCGTCAGAAGCAGTTGTTGTCCAAGTCTCTTGGACAAGGTTCTTCTGAGAATCCTCCTTGGTTTGAGTTTGGACTTGAGTTTTTTCAGGTTCTGTTTGAGAGTTGGTGGAACTTTCGGAAGAATCGCTTGCAGGTGCCTCTGATGTGGAATTTACCTCCGTGCGAGTTTCTTCATGCTTGACATTATCATCCTTCAGTTCATTCGGCTCAGCGGATGACTCAGTAGATAAACTGTTGTTCTTCTCCGCTTGTACAGGAGCCGTGGTACCGACTGCTTCTGCAGACCCCTGTGCCGAAGTACTCCCAAACTCTGTGCTCATCTCCGCAAGCGCAGGAATCGGCATAGACATTGAAAATGCTACGAGCGCCACAAGAATAATCCTTGAAATTGCACCTTTTCTTTTCATGGTGCCTCCTGAATAACCCCGAATAACTTTATAAATAAATCTTCAGAATCTATATATAATCTATCAGATAACAAATCGCACTGTTATAGGCAATATTGCAAAATTTTTATAGTATCAACACACTATGTTCATAATCTGTAAGCTTTGCTTTCAGGCGCACAGGACCAATCTGTCCATACTGCTTCCCTATTCCATGCGTCGCATGCCTGTCATACTATGTACGCACCATCAATCAGTTCTCGATAAGGATTCATGTGACCACAAAGACCGTACAGATAGCAGGCATTTCCGTACAACTCACACGCAAGACCGTCAAGAACATCAATCTGCATGTTAGTCGAGAAGGTCGCGTTGACGTGAGCTATCCGTGGCACACTTCCGAAGCGGCTGCAATCGCCTTTGTCGAATCCAAATCTGATTGGATTCGCACCGCTCTTTCTCGCGCCTCTTCACTTGGCGAGAAGAACCTCCAAGTTCCCACTCCCATAGCCTCCGGACATACGGTGAGCGTTTGGGGACACCCATACAACCTGCGCATCATTCACGGACCAAAGCGGGCGGCGCGCATCTTTGCACACGACGTTGTTATCACGCTTCCCAACCGCTACCTGGACGACCTTGCCTCCGAAGCTTCACAGCAAGCCGTTCGTAAAACATTTGATGAGTTTCTCGCCCAAGAGATGTGCGCAGTCCTGTCTGAACTCACCACCGCCATGGAAACAAAAGTTCAAACGCACGCCGCACAGTATCGAGTGTGCCGCATGAAAAGCCGTTGGGGATCTTGCAACACATGTACAGGAGCCATCACGCTCAACCTTGAGCTTGCCGAATATGACAAAGAGGCTCTGAAATACGTTATCGCTCACGAACTCACCCATCTCTACGTTCGCAGACACAACCGCGAATTCTATGCGCTTCTCGCCACGTTCTATCCAAACTGGAAAGAAGTCCGCGCCAGCCTCAAAGGCGCTCGGCCGTCTTTGCGATAGAATAAGCACTGTTGACTAGAAACGCGGGCGTCTCAGTGAGGCGCTGCATACGAACTTGAAAGTTTGGGAGTTTTTATGCCAAATGAGGGCAGCTACGAGGCGGCGCTCCGTCGCTCAAATGAGATTCAAGCAGATCTGCCAGAACATCCCGGAAACTACACCATGCTTACCGGAGATCGTCCTACGGGCAGACTGCACTTGGGCCATTACTTTGGCACCATTGTCGAGCGCGTGCGCCTGCAGAACCTTGGCGTACACACCAACGTAATCATCGCCGACTACCAGGTCATTACAGACAGAGACACCACTGAGCATATTGCAGACAATGTCTACAATATGGTTATTGATTATCTGGCCTGCGGAATTGATCCAGAGAAGACCATGATTTTCACGCACTCAGCCGTACCGGCGCTCAACCAACTTATGCTGCCGTTTCTGTCGCTGGTCACCGAGTCTGAGCTACATAGAAATCCAACCGTTAAGGCAGAGCAGGAAGCATCTGGTCATGCTCTTACAGGCCTTCTCCTCACGTATCCTGTGCACCAAGCATGCGACATTCTTTTCTGCAAAGGAAATATTGTTCCTGTTGGTCGCGATCAGCTGCCTCACATCGAGATTACTTCTAAAATTGCTCGTCGCTTTAACGAGCGCTACGGCAAGGTGTTCCCAGAGGTTTCAGGCCTTCTCACCTCTACCCCATTGATTCCTGGTCTTGATGGTCGCAAAATGAGCAAGTCTTACGGTAACGCTATCTCGCTTTCTATGACAGCTGAAGAAACTGCCAAACTCATCAAGAAGTCCAAGACTGACTCCGAGCGCATGATTACCTTTGATCCAGACAATCGTCCTGGCGTTTCTGCGCTTCTCACCACTGCTGGCATTTGTACTGGCCGTGATCCAAAAGAAATTGCTGACGAGATTGGCATGGGTGGCGGCGGAGCACTCAAGGCTTACGTCATCGATGCTGTTAACACCTACTTTGAGCCAATTCGTCAGAGGCGCGCAGAGTTTGCAGCTCAGCCAGATCTTATTCGCGATATCCTCCACGACGGAAACGCTCGTGCAAACGTTATTGCTAACGCCACGCTTGACGAGGTTCGCGAGGCAATGGGAATGGTCTACTAAGTGTCTGAGCTCACCTTACATGTTGAACGTATGAGTTATGGCCCAGACGCCATCGCTCATACTCCAGAAGGAAAAACGGTCTTCATCTCTGGCGGCGCCGTTACTGGAGATACCGTCAGCGCACTGATTACCGAGGACACAGATAGGTTTTCTCGCGCACAACTTGTAAAGGTTTTGGAAGCATCTGCGTTCAGAGAGCCTCATCCCAATCCCTTTGTGGCGCTCACAGGTGCCACTCCTTGGGGCAACATTGTCTACGAGCAGCAACTTGTCGAGAAACGCAACGGTGTGGTCTCTGCTCTTGAACGCATTGGGCATTTTTCACCCGACGATGTTTCTGAACTGGTAAAAGATATTGTTTCCCCTGGTGAGCCATGGGGCTATCGCAACAAAATTGAACTTGCATTTAGGCGCAACGGCAATAAGACGCTGGTAGGCATGTATGCGCCTAACGGGCAAGATATTGTTCGTATTAAAGACTGTCCGCTTTTAGATAAGAGTAACCAGAAGGCTGTTGGCGCTGTAAGCGGCGCCCTCTCCTACCTCTCGGGCTCTCACGAGCTTGATATAGAACGCATTGGCATCAGAGTGTCTAGACGCACTAAAGAACTTGAAGTGGCACTCTGGACCGCTCCGAGCGGCTTTCCGCGCGCGCAAGTGGCTCGCGTTTTGAGTGATGCAGTCAAGGCAACAAGTGTTGTCCGCGTTATGACCAAAGGGCCAAGTAAGGCACGCCGTGTTGTAGGAGTTGAGCGCCTAAGCGGCTCCGGCTCATGGAGCGAGCTTATCGATGGTCAGAAAATGCAGCTTTCTGCACCTTCGTTTTTCCAGGTCAACACTAAAGGTGCCGAGAAACTCGTTAAGCTTGTACTTTCTGGTTTGGACGTTCAACCAGACGATGAGGCTATGGACCTCTATTGTGGAGCAGGAACCTTTACGCTTCCCCTCGCAAAACGTGCAGGATTTGTTTCTGCTGTTGAAGCCTATGGCCCAGCAGTTAGAGATTTGCGCCGCAACCTTGAGCTAGCTAGGCTTGATAACGTTGACGCAGTAGGCGGAGACGCAGGTAGAGAATTCCCTGACACGGATGCTGATGTGATTATTGTTGATCCTCCTCGTGCAGGACTTGCTCCTGAGGTTATTCAGCAGCTTTCTAAGCAGCCTGCGCGCGCTATTGCCTACGTTTCTTGTGATCCTGCAACACTAGCGCGTGATCTTAAGCGCTTCGTTGAAATTGGCTCATTCAAACCAGTAAGTGTGACCCCGGTGGACCTATTCCCACAAACCTTCCATGTGGAAAGTGTGACACTTTTGTCCAAACTCGATGTTAAGATGTAAATAATCCAGTGGACACTGTGTTTAAGGCATTGGGGTGGAATAGATGCCTATTGCAAAAAAGAAGAGGGCACATTTCTTCTGCAGATAAAGGGGAAGAATACTATGTTTTATTGGGCATTGCAGTATGGACCGTATGTTGAAGTTTTGAAACTGGAAGGTTTAAGAAATCGGTTCAAATAAGCTATTTTTGAATTGAACAATAAGTATAAAAAATGATTACGGATAATTTTATTTCCATCAACTTAAGTTTGAAAGTAGAAAAGGGGGATTCAAGATGAAGGTAATATTGAGTAGGAAGGGTTTTGATAGTGCTAATGGTGGTATACCTAGCCCGATATTTGAAGATGATACAATGCTGTCATTTCCAATTCCAAGTAAGGATCATGAGAAGGATAAAATTACATATAATGAATTGACCTGTAATGGGGTTCTGTTAAATAAGATACTTAAAGATCTTGGCTATAGTGGTGATGAATGCTGTCACCTTGATCCAGACCTGGATATTACAAGAAGAGTAGTGCCAGTTAAAGGGTGGAAACCTGCATTTGGGCAAATAAATGGGTCTGCATCACATCTGTTAAAAAATAAGATAGACAAAGGTGACTTGTTTTTGTTTTTTGGTAACTTTAGGCATGTTGTTGAGAGCGATGGAAAATATAAGTTTGCACGCAGAAATAAAAATTCAGAAGAACCATACTATGGTAGAGAAATGCAGGCTATATGGGGATATCTTCAGGTTGGAAAAGTTATTTCAAAAGCTGAAGAGCAAAAGAAATTTTTATGGCACCCACATGCCTGTGAGAAACGGATATCTGAAGAAAAAAACAATCTGATATTTACAGCTGCAGAGCATCTGTCATTTGCACCGGATATGTCCGGATGTGGGATTTTTTCTTATAATGAAAAAAGAGTTCTTTCAATGCCTGGAAAAACCAAGGCAACCTGGAAGAAGGAAAAGGCATATGATGTAGACAATATAAACGAGAAACACAAGAATTCAGCCAAAGACTCTGAAGGAATTTATTATGCCGGAATATGGCAGGAGTTGGTTCTGAAGGAAAATTTAGAGTCGGAAAATTGGGCTAAGAGCATGTTCTGATGTGAAGAATAATGTATATGAATTCTTGTGTACTGATGTTAAAAAGTATGTGGATGTGTTCCCACATACGAAGGCAACTACTTGACATACTTAGTGTTCACTCATTCCATGTGGAAAACGTTTGTCTACTTAAACGGTTTTAAATTCGAAGGCTCAATGTAGCGTACTGAATAACAGCGATTGTGCTAAAAATTAAACCTTTTATATATGCAGGTCAAATGCATATAAACAGTTATAAGTAATGTTCTTTCAATTATCTGCGTCTTTGTTGTTGCATAACAGCAAAGAAACGTGTAAAAAATACATTGCAATCAAGTAGTCTTGAATGCAAGATAAGTATTACTCGAGTAAGGGGCTCGAGATACGGAGAGGAATGTATTATGAAGGCAACAGTTAATGAGGATTGCATCGGTTGCGGTCTCTGCGAGAGCACTGCTCCTGAGGTATTCGAGATCGGCGACGACGGTCTTGCTCACGCTATTGAGGAAGAGGTTCCTGAGGCTGCAGAGGACGCAGCACAGGAGGCTTGCGACGGCTGCCCAGTCACCGCTATTGAGCTTGACTAGTTTTTAGCTTAGCTTTTCTTTCTTAGCATGTAAGCCTGATGGGTTTCTCGCCTATCAGGCTTCTTTTTTGGGTACAGTATCAGCAAAACCTCAAATGATAGGAACACATATGATTCTTGCATCACAATCCCCTAGGCGCCTTGAGCTTATGCAGTCTATGGGTATAGATCCTCAGGTTATGCCTGCTGATATTGATGAAGCTCAAAAAGTTGACGAGAAACCCCTTGCACTTGTAAAGCGCCTGGCTCAAGAAAAAGCCATTGCGGTGTGTTATAAGCTCATGGAGCAGTCTAACTTTGAGCAGCTCAACAATGAGATTGTCCTTGCAGCAGACACCATTGTCTGGACAGACGACGGCCAGGTTTTTGGCAAACCTACAGACGCTGAAGACGCCAAACGCATGCTTTCTAAGCTTTCTGGCCAGACTCACCACGTATCCACCGGTGTTGCTCTTCGACGCTTTAAGGCTTTCAAGTCCCCCTCTCCTGATGGAGCGCCAGCTGTTGTCGCGGTAACGTTTGTAGAAACCACAGATGTTACCTTCTTTCAACTGTCTGAAGATGAAATTTCTGCCTACGTTGCCTCAGGAGAACCAATGGACAAAGCTGGCGCTTACGGCATTCAGGGAAATGGTCGCTATCTGGTTCAGAGCATTCAGGGAGATTACGAAAATGTCGTGGGACTCCCCGTCTCTTTGCTTTCTCGTGAGCTGGTTAAATTTACCGGCAATCATGACTATCTAGAGCACGCTCTTGCGGGACGTAAGCACTAAAGACACTTCTTCAGATAATGAAAACCCTCGTATCGCCATGGATGAACTGCCTCCCATTTCTTAGACACGAGAAATAGGAGGCAGTTCAAAACACACCTAAGTCAGATAATCTGTCAAAAAGACGTATACATGACGCTGAAAATACCTCAAACGTGCAGATTATCGTCATTAGGTGTGTAAAATGCCCGCAATTGAGCAGAATATCTGACTTAGGTGTGTTCCGTAGATACTAAATTTATCGATAGTTAAATTTCTTATATGACGCTATTCATTTTCTAGCATATTAGATGAAGTTTATGCATAGAGATGCATATCAAGCAGTACGACCTCTAGCTGCCTGGCTATCTTGATTAAGAACATGTCGATTCTTCGGCAGAACCTACCAAAGCTGCGCTATTTTGTACGCCAAGCCTAAAAGACGACGCTAACATGCTGCAGAATCATAATCCCTCGCATATGAACTGCCTCCCATTTCTTACGTCCAAGAAATGGGAGGCAGTTCAATGGCGAGGGTTTTGCTTTTAGATTTGAAAGAACGTTTAGTTGAACTTAACAACCTTCT
>CAUPCM010000009.1:0-44221 GCA_963509815.1 uncultured Atopobium sp.
CTTCTTGTATCTGCAACGACACGCTTACATGAACGTATGCGTGAACTTTCGCATGCCATTGATGTCTCCATTGCTCTTGCAAATGCTGCTTCATTTTCACAGGCTGCGGCTTCTGGTCATACCTTTGACCTGATTATTCTTGATCAAAAAGATCTTTCTCAAGATGTTATTAGCACGGTTGAGAATTATTCTGCACAAAATGGTGGAATTGCTCGCTTGTTTGTTGCTGATCTTGATAATCTTTCTAAATTTGTTCTTCCTGCTCAGGGTAAAAGCGATTTTATCTTGTCCTCTGCATCTATCCAGGAGTTTAACCTCAGGTGCGCGTTGCTTTTGTGGCCAGGAACCGAGAGTACTTCTAGAGATTTGGTTATTGTTGACAATATAAAGATTAACCTGGCAACGTACCAGGTTTACATCGATGAATCTCCCGTTGATCTTACGTATATGGAGTATCTGCTGCTGTCATTCTTGGCAACTCATCCGTCTCGTGCATACTCGCGTGAGGCTCTTTTGCAGCGTGTTTGGGGCTTTGAGTACTGTGGCGGTACCAGAACAGTTGACGTTCACGTAAGGCGTGTTCGCTCAAAAATTGGTCCTCAGGCAGCTGCTCATCTTGAGACGGTTCGTGGCGTAGGTTACTTGTTTAGAGCATAATCGCAGGTAAAGAGAGTTTTTATTGCAATTTACGCGCGCATAATGTGCTTGCAAGATGTTCAAGCGTGGTTCTCACAACGAGAGACGAATTTTTGTCCGGTGTAACGGGTAGAATACACATATTGAAAAATTGATGTTTAACGCAGAATTATCTGCGTTGGCAGTTTGCATCAGAGCGATGTTAAGGAGGGTGTCTATGGAGAACCAAGTACATGGTTTAACCACAGATTCCACTGTAAATAAGCGTTTCTCGCCAGTTGGGCGTTCTGGGTTTATGTCTAAGCTTCAAAGTTCAAGCGTAAAAAGAACAGCTTGCGCAATTGCTTTTGCAGTTGCTTGCGTCCCTACACTTGCTTTGGGAGAGGGAATTTCTAAACTTCCTGCAGTATCTGGCCAGGCAAGTATTTCTCAAGCAGCAACGTCTCGTCCTGCTGCAGAACCAACTGATACTAAGACGGCAGAAACGGTAGCTTCTAAGGTTTTGCCTTCGGTTGTGTCCGTTAAGGCTACCAGTGATTCATCAGGCTCAACCGGTTCTGGCGTTGTATTGAACACAAATGGAGACATTCTTACCAATTACCACGTTATTGAGGGTATGGATACGTTCTCTATCTCCGTTAATGATAAAGAGTATGAGTGTACTGTTGTTGGTACAGATCCAACCTCTGACCTGGCTGTTCTTCATGCAGATCTTAAAGGAGATAGCCTAACTCCAATTGAGATTGGTAATTCCGATAACTTGGCTCCTGGTAGTTGGGTTATGAGTGTTGGTAGTCCATTTGGCCTTGATCACTCTGTTTCTGCAGGTATCGTGTCTGCTCTTTCTCGTGGAGATATGCTTGAGACAGAGGGCGGAGAAACCACTATTTATGCAAACCTCATCCAGGTTGACGCAGCTATTAACCCAGGCAATTCCGGTGGTGCTCTGGTTGACTCCAATGGTCAGCTTGTGGGTATTTGTACGTTGTTCTCGTCAGATACCAAGTCATTTGCGGGTATTGGCTTTGCAATTCCTGCTAACTACGCCATTGATATTGCAAATCAGATTCTTTCTGGCCAGCAGGTTAAGCATGCCTATATTGGTCTTTCTATGCAGACCGTAACTCCTCGAGCAGTCAAGCGCAATGACCTCTCGGTAGATTATGGTGCGTATGTGGCAGGCCTTCTTGATGATAGTCCTGCAGAGGATGCTGGTATTAAAAAGGGTGACGTTATTGTCTCTATTGGTGGAGAGCGCGTAGTTTCTGCTGATGCAGCTATTATTGCCGTTCGTTCCCACAAGATTGGAGAGACAGTTCCTGTAGAAATCATGCGTGGAGAAGACCGTCTTACCATCAACGTCACGCTTGGTTCTGATGAGACGCTTTCTTCTATGAAAGAGAAAGAAAAGAACAGCAAGAATAATAAAAACGATACTGATGATAAACAGGATCGTACTGAAAATGATGATTCCTATAGGTATTATCGTCAGCAAAATTGGTGGCAGGAATTCTGGGATTACTTTACTAATCCTTATGGAGATAAAGACGTTAATTCCGATAATCCTTTTGAGAATATTGTAGAGAGCATTACTAATAGCATTGCAGAAGCAATTTACGGAATTTTTGGTTAACACTCAGATTGCGTTTGCTGTATTTGTGTTTGTTTGTTCTGCTATGAGTTAGGGGAGCCTTGTGGATTTGCTTGTGCTGTTAGTTTTGGCTGTAGTTGTCATTGTGCTTATCGTGAGCCTTGTTACACTTTCCTCTAAGCTTTCGCAAGTAAAGACGCTGCAAGAGCAAAGTCAAACATCATCTACAGAGCTTATAAGAAGCTCCCAAGAGTTGGATCGTCGTGTTACGGATAACATGGCAAAAATGCAAGAGCTTATGGATACAAAGCTTGAGAAGGTAAGAGAGGTAGTTGATCAAAAGCTCACCTCAACACTGCAAAATCAGACGAAGCAGACTGACCAGCGCATTGCTCAGCTTGATGCTCGCTTTGATGCTTTTCAGCGTCGTGTGGATGACAACATGAAAGCAACTTCCCAGGCTTCAACTGAGCAGCTTAGTAAGGTTAGAGAGACTGTTGACAAACAGCTCAGCGACATGCGTAAAGAGAATGAAGCAAAGCTTGAGCTTATGCGTCAGACCGTTGACGAGAAACTCCAGAAAACGCTTGATGAGCGTATGACTCAATCGTTTCAGCGCGTATCTACGCAACTTGAGCAAGTGCATCAAGGCTTGGGAGAAATGCGCGGCCTTGCAGAGGGTGTTGGAGACTTAAAGAAAGTTCTCTCTGGCGTTAAGACCCGTGGAATTGTTGGAGAGATTCAGCTTGGCGCAATTCTAAGAGACATTCTTTCTCCAGAGCAATATGAAGAGAATGTTGCTACTGTTTCTGGTTCTACTGAGCGTGTTGAGTTTGCCGTTAAGTTGCCTGGAGAGTCAGGGGAGACTGTTTGGCTTCCTATTGATTCTAAGTTCCCTGGAGATACGTACGAGCACCTAGTAGATGCAATCAATGCAGGTAATGAGGAGGCGATTGCTGCTGCTAAAAAGAGTCTAGAGACTCGAATTAAGGCAGAGGCAAAAGATATCTCTACAAAGTATATTGCTCCACCAGAGACAACTAACTTTGCTATTTTGTTCCTTCCTTTTGAGGGACTTTATGCAGAGGTAGTCAGTCAGACGGGTTTGCTTGAGCAGCTACAGAGAGAGTATCGCGTTAATGTGTGTGGACCTTCCACTATGGCTGCGCTTCTTAACAGTCTTCAAATGGGATTCCAATCTGTTGCTATTCAGAAGCATGCAGACGAGATTCAAAAGGTACTCTCTGCGGTTAAGACAGAGTTTGAGACGTATCAGGCTCAGCTAGAAAAGGCTCGATCACAAGTTCAAAAAGCAGAAAAAGCACTGGATACCATTTTGACTACAAGAACAAATGTTATGAGTAGAAAATTGAGAACTGTTACCGCATTAGAAAATCTCGATGAGGCTCAGAAAACGTTGGGGATTAGTGGCGTGGTAAATGATGAAGACGAGGATGAGAAGTAAGTAATTTTTTCGATAATTGATAAGTTGTTCAAGATACATTAAAGAAGAATATATATTTAGTACGGTCCGAGAGGAGATGAAAAATGATCCAGCGGGAATCAAATCTTGACCATGATATTTTACTTCCTCTGAGTGTAAAAAAAGTAAGTAGATCATACAGGATGAAAGAAGGGAAACGTATAGTTTTAGATAATGTGTCGTTTTCTGTTCATTTAGGGGAAATAGTTTGTGTACTCGGACCGAATGGCGCTGGAAAGACTACTTTAGTAAAAATTGCTTCATCGCTTTTACTCCCAGATTGTGGAGAAGTAGAAGCATGTGGTGTAGACGTTCTTAAATGTCCTCGCAAGGCTTGTAAGAATATTTCTTTAGTTCTTGGTGGAGAAAATGGGTTTTATCTTCATGCTACTGCTATTAATAACTTAAGATATTTTGCGCAAGTGAGTGGTGTCCCTTTTGATGAGCAAGAATCAAGAATTAAAAATGCCCTTCAACAAGTACATTTAGTTGAATTTTCAAATCAAAATGTATCAACTTTTTCTAGGGGAATGAGACAAAGGCTTCATCTTGCAAGAGCTTTAATTTCAGCTCATAGTTTAATTCTTCTTGATGAGCCAACATCTGGTTTAGATCCAAATAATGCGGCAGATGTCAGGCGGCTTATCGCTGAGTTACGTCATATCCCTAGTGGTATTTTACTTACGTCTCATAGCATGAGAGAGGTTGAATTATTAGCTGATCGCGTGCTTGTTCTCAAAAAAGGAAAGTGTATTTTTCTGGGCAGCTTAGAGGAGTTAAGACAGAAAGTAAAAATAGAGGGCGTATACACGTTTATAACTGATTGTCTTGATGAATCTAGAATTAAAATTTTAAAGGAATGTTCTGGAATTGCATCAGTTGAAGTTCTTGAGAAGTTTGATTCAATTTATGTGGATGTGTCAGGAAATAAGAAAATGGTTTTTGATTTATGTGTTGATGATTTTGGTTGGAAGAAAGTCAATGAAAGACGTGCCTCACTCGAAGAGGTGTACCTTGCTGTAATGGGAAAAGATAATGAAGGATAGTGTTAATTCAATTTTTGATATGCGCTCAGAATTGCAGATGTTACGCTTTCATACGAGTATGTTTTTAACGACTCCATTCTTTTTAATAAGTGTTCTTGGGTCATGTTTTAGCTTCTCTTTGTTTAAGATTTTTTCAATGATTCAGGGGTCTAGTAACCATTCATTTTGGGTTTATTCATCTATCGCAACTATATGGGCTTCTACAATTCTCTCAACAGGTATTATTGGATATCAGCGTTATCAGGGAACTTTGGATTATTTGTTTATAAGTCCGAAGGGAATTGCTAATATTTTTTATCCAATTATTTTTTCTGCAACTACATTAGGTTTAGTTCTTGGAGTACCGTGCTCTATTCTTCTTAGCTTATTTTTTGATGTTCCTATTATTCTTTCTATAAATGAGATATTGGCACTATTTTTTTCAACGATTGCATGCGCCTCTTCATCTTTGGTTTTGTCTTCTTTATATGTTTTAACAAAAAATGCTTCATCATTTGAAAGCCTTATTTTAACTGGTGTGTGGATAGGGTCTGGTATAGTTTTACCAATAGAAAACTTTCCATTACCAATGCGTATAGTCGCATACTTACATCCTTTGACTCCAGCAGTAAAGTTAATTACCTCAGCTACTGTGCAAGATTTTTTCTTGTATTCGGTTGTTTGTTTGATTTTTTCGATTGCATATGTTTTTTTAGGACGGTTTCTAATTCAATTAGCATTTTCAAATCTTCGCAAGGATGGAGATTGTTCATAATTATGAAAAAAATTACTTCATATATCTATCCTGCAATTTGTATATCATTGACTTCTTTATCCAGCTACGGCTCTATTTTAGCTTTTTGCATCCAATTTTTTATTGAACCTATTTTTTCATATCTATACTTTATTCTGTTTGGTATGCAGCTTTCTGCCTCAAGTATGTCACTGCTTGTAGGAATTTTAACTTTATCAGCATGGCTTTCTGCAATGCAATGTTCGGCCAATATTATTGTTCAAGATCGATTTGCTAAAACAATTTTTATGTATTTGATTTCTCAAAACCGTGCAATGGTATTCTTTTTAATTAGATACATAACAATTACTGTTATTTGTTTTATGAGTTCTCTTGTAACCTCAGTTATTGTTCTTTATATTGCAGCAGCTGATGTTCTGGCCCTACTTGTTCCTTTATGTATATCCCTTATTCTTGCTTCTCTTGGTGGCGCTATATTTGGAGTATTTTCTTCAGTAATTGGTTTAT
This sequence comes from uncultured Atopobium sp., assembly GCA_963509815.1. Classification (GTDB taxonomy): domain Bacteria; phylum Actinomycetota; class Coriobacteriia; order Coriobacteriales; family Atopobiaceae; genus Lancefieldella. The sequence continues at coordinate 5,997 of CAUPCM010000009.1, forward strand.
TGTTAACTGATGGATTTGCTGTACTAAACTTATTATCAATAATTATCCCCATACTTTCTGGAGCTGTTATACCACTTTATTTATTTCCAAACCCTTTGATTTCTATCTGCAAGTGCATTCCGATTTCATGGATTGTTGAAAGTGTCGGATTGTTTTTGAGTTTTAATACAAGTGATGCGTTTCTATTGTGTGGTTATGCGTTGTTCTTAGAACTTCTATGGATATTGATAACGCTTGCTTTTATCTCTTTTTGCAACAACAGACAGAGAATTACTGGACAAATAGAGGGAATGCATTTGTAAATACTGTATAAAGATACCCATAAGGGGTAATTTCCTTCGGATATTAATAAACCATAAGGGTATTTGAAGGAGGTTTTATGGGAATCATGGGTAGATAAAAACAGCGGCTTAGGTTGCTGTTTTTTTGTTGCATAAAAATACCGTATGGGGGTATACTACTAATAGAAACTAATACCCCCTTAGGGTATGCAAAGGAGGACAGATGGCTCAGAAAGACAGCCAACCACAGGAAACCTGTTGTCATTGTGATCACAAGGCTACTCCTCGCTCAAGCGAACTTAAAAGCGGGGTTTCTCGCCGTATTAACCGTGCAATTGGCCAGCTAAATGGCATTAAAACAATGATTGACGAGGATCGTTATTGCGGAGATGTCCTTATTCAGCTTGCAGCAGTTGAGTCTGCGGTTAAGGCCATCTCAAGAGAAGTAATGCAGGATCATCTGGAGTCTTGCGTAGTTGACCGCATCCAGTCGGGTGATACAGAAGTTATTGATGAGGTCATGGACCTCTTTAAGCGTTTTATGTAAGGTGGCGTTATGGATCAGAAAATTTTTGATGTACAAGGAATGACGTGTGTAAGTTGTTCTGCGCACGTAGAGAAGGCGGCAAACTCTGTTTCTGGTGTCTCTGAGGCTCGCGTTAATCTGCTTAAGAATTCTATGGAAGTTGATTACGACGGTAATCCAGACACCCTCAAGCAGATTTCTGACGCAGTAAGCAAAGCAGGCTATGAGGCAACACCTCGTAGTGACAAAAAAGATTCTGCTGCAGCTCTTAAGGCAGATGCTACCGATGCTTCAGAAAAGGTGGTAAAGCAGAAGAGAGTCGAGCTTATTTCCTCAATGGCGTTTGCCATTCCACTGCTCTATCTTGCCATGGGTGAGATGATAGGAGCACCTGTTCCATCTGCTGTTTCTGGAATGAATGGCATGATGAACTTGGCTCTTACTGAGCTTTTGCTCTGCATTCCTATTCTGTTTATTTGTCGTCACTATTTTATTGGCGGATTCCGCTCGCTTTTGCATGGCTCGCCTAATATGGATTCGCTCATTGCGATAGGTTCAGCAGCGTCGTTTGCTTACAGTGTTGTTAGCCTGTACCAGATGGCAAACGCTTTTGTAACAGGAGACGCAACTGCTGCTCACCATGCAGTGCACGGCATGTACTTTGAGTCCGCTGGCTTGATTCTTGCTTTGATTACCCTGGGCAAGTTCTTTGAGGCTCGCGCAAAAGGTCATACCACTGGTGCCATTAATGCGCTCATGAACCTTGCTCCAAAGACGGCTATTCTCGTCAAAGATGGTGTTGAGCAGGAAGTTCCTGCAGAGACTGTTGTGGTGGGAGACGTGCTTGTGGTAAGGGCTGGACAGTCAATTCCAGTTGATGGCCAGGTCATCGAGGGAGAAGGATCTGTCGATGAGTCCGCTATTACCGGAGAGCCTGTTCCTGTAAGCAAGACTGCTGGCGATTCCGTGACAGGCGCTACAGTATCTACCGGCGGCTGGTTTAAGATGCGCGCTACCGCCGTTGGCGATGACACAACGCTTGCAGGCATCATTCGCCTAGTTGACGAGGCAACAAGCTCCAAAGCACCTATCGAGCGTCTTGCTGACAGCATTGCTGGCGTCTTTGTCCCCGTTGTTATTGGAATTGCGCTGGTCACGTTTGCGGCATGGTTTGTCTTTGTGGCACCTGGTGACTTTGCGGTTGCTCTCTCGCACGCTGTTGCTGTTCTGGTTATTTCGTGCCCTTGCGCACTTGGTCTGGCAACACCTACCGCCATTATGGTGGGCACCGGTCTGGGCGCTTCAAATGGCATTTTGGTCAAGTCCGCTGAGGCACTTGAGGGCGCAGTGCGCGCAACTGTGGTTGTTCTTGATAAGACGGGAACACTCACTGAGGGCAAGCCAAGCGTAACTGACGTACTTTGTGCAGGTGGCATCTCTAAAGATCAGCTGCTTGAGTATGCATATGCGCTTGAGCAAAAGAGCGAGCATCCACTTGCGCAGGCAATTGTTACGTACGCTCAAGAGCAGCTCGGAGAATCTGCAGCTAGCACTTTTGACGTGCAGGAGTTCTCACAGGTTGCTGGCGGTGGTCTCACGGCAAAGGTTGGCGAGAAACGCCTTGTAGCTGGTAACGCTCGTCTTATGGAGCAGGAGGGTATCAGCACACAAGAGCTGGCCTCTCAAGCTCAGCAGCTAGCTGAACAGGCAAAAACACCGCTGTACTTTGCACTTGAGGATAAGCTTCTTGGTGTCATTGCTGTGGCCGATAAGGTTAAGCAGACCAGTGCATCCACCATTGCTCGTCTTCGTGCTATGGGTGTTAAGTCCGTCATGCTTACCGGTGATCAGGCAACAACAGCAAACGTTATTGGTAAAGAGCTCGGCGTTGACCAGGTAATCTCTGATGTCTTGCCAAGCCAAAAAGAGTCCTACATTAGGCAGTTCCAGGACGCTGGAGAAAACGTTGTCATGGTTGGCGACGGTATCAACGACGCTCCAGCACTTGCGCGAGCAAACGTAGGTATTGCAATTGGTGCAGGTACCGATGTTGCTATTGAGTCCGCTGACATTGTCTTGATGAAGTCTGATCCAGCTGATGTTGCCACCTCAATTGAGCTCTCTCGAGCCACCATGACCAACATCAAAGAGAACCTGTTCTGGGCACTGTTCTATAACACTATTTGTATCCCTGTTGCTATGGGCCTGTTGTACCCATTTGGTATTTCGCTGAATCCTATGATTGGTGCAGCTGCCATGGGCTTCTCGTCAGTTTTTGTTGTATGCAATGCACTGCGTCTGCGCACCTGGAAGCCAAAGAATACAAGCTCAGCAACTCGCCAAGACGCTCATGACACAAAACCAGTCATTGACGTTCAAACTAAGTCCACAAACGACGCATCCGCGTCACAGAAGGAGGAATCTTATATGGAGAAGAAACTAAACGTAGAGGGCATGTCTTGCCAGCACTGTGTTGCACACGTCACACAGGCTCTTGAGGCTGTCGAGGGTGTCTCTAAGGCAACCGTTTCACTTGACGAGAAGAGCGCTGTAGTTGAGCTGTCTTCTGATGTCGCTGATAGCGCATTGGTTGACGCTGTTGTTCAGGCAGGATATGAGGCTACTATTGCCTAAGGTAGGCAAGTAGACGGTCCTTCTCGCTAGAATCACTAAATACCGCACGTGCAGCATTTTCAGCAAGTTCACGTGCGGTATTTTTGTCTAGGCCGCAGTGCTGCTGCAAAAGCTCAAACTCGCGCGAGAGGGTAGTGTTTGAGACCGTCATGTTATCCGTGTTGATAGTAACCGTTAGGCCAGCATCAAGCAGTTGTTCAAGCGGGAAGCGCTCTATTGACTCAAAGATGCGCGTCTGAATGTTGCTGGTAGGGCAAATCTCAAGGGCAACATTTGCAGCTTTAAGGTCCTGGATAACACCCGCGTCCTCCAAAGAGCGAACGCCGTGGCCAATACGTTGTGCGCCAAGTCGAAGTGCAGCCTTGATGCTTTCTGGGCCAGCTGCTTCTCCCGCGTGGATAGTAAAAGGAACGTCTTTTCTTTGTGCTTCAGCAAAAAGTGACGAGAAATTCTCTGTGGCAAAGAGCGCTTCTGCTCCTGCTAAGTCTGCTGCTACGACGCCATTTCCAAGGTACGCTGCAGCCAGATCAATTGACTCTTCATTTTTGTGCTTAAGCTCTTCACCTGTGCCACGCATAGCGCAAACAATATACGCCGTGTGGAGCTCTGACTGTGGATGCTCTGCATAGAAGTCAGCTTTACCAGCAAGAGCAGCCTCAAGAACTTCTTGCTGAGAAAGACCTCCTGCAGTAAGACTTCCTGGTGCAAAGCGGGGTTCAGCGTAGAGAATGCCCTCTGCGTCAAGCTGCTCATGAAATGCCTTTGCAACCGTACGAATGCCCTGTGCTGACTGCATAAGCTTGAGCGGCAGCTCAAATGTTGCAAGATAGTGGTTAAGATCCTGGCAATGAGCTGGGACTTGCATCTTTTCTTGAAGCTCAGCCAAAGACAAATCAAATCTCGCATCTGCTGCAAGTTGAGCTGCGGCAGGAAGTGGGATTGATCCATCAAGATGGACATGCAAATCGATAAGAGCACAGGAGCTCATAGCGCCTCCTACAAGAAACGTATGCTATGGCGCAAAGAGCGCAAACTAGATAGCTACATCATACGGTAGGGAAGTGGCATTTTCCAAATCGTTTGCAAGTTTTTCAAACTGGTACCCATTGACGCGCTCTAGCAGGTGCACCTCATCAGGCAAAACGTCATAGTGAATCTGCGAGCAAATAGCACAGGCAATAGATCCAATGGTGTCTGTGTCTCCACCCATCTCCGCGGCTATTCTCGCCGCTCTAGAGACTTTACCCTGAGAGAGCTTTACCACTGCAAGAACTGCAGGTATGGTCTCTATGGTTTCGTAGCCACAGCCGCAGTAGTCGTAGATGTCTCTTGATGCCGCTAGGGGAGCCTCAAGGTTTTTGGCACCCTCGCAGAACTCTAGTGCCATGATGCACTTTTGATACATGCTAGGCATAGGCATTTGTGTACCAATTTTTGTGTAGAGAGCTCGGTGTCCGTAACTTAAAGCAGTTTCAAGAGCGTCCTCAACCGTAAACGAGTTTTCAGAAAGACCTCTACTTATGGCGGCCACGATCATTGCTGCGCCCATAATGGCTACGTTGGTTCCGTGCGTAGGAATCGCTAGCTCAGTAACACTGTTAATGAGCGCATGTTTGTCTTTCCAGCTCACAATTGAAGCCATCGGTGCACATTTCATGGCACATCCGTTAGTGGTTCCAAGGCGACCACACGTTTTAAGCGAGTGGCCAGAAAGTCGATTGGCTAATGCAGCTCTTGTGGAAGGGCCAACTACCTGAGCAGCGTTTGGCTCTGTTGCCACATAATTTTCTAGTGCATCAAAGTAGCGGGATTGGTTAAAAACTCCCTGGTTATCAATGATGTTTTTAGTCAAAATAATTGCATTTGCTGTGTCATCTGTAGTCTGACCTGCGGTAAAAGGTCTTCCAAAAAAGTCATTTTTAGGTGGACTTGAAAGACTTTGAACTCCATCAGGAAATGCAAAATCGATTTGGTGTGGTGACATCATCTCTGTTGGCATGCCATAAGCGTCGCCATAGGCAAGGGCCGTAAGCATCCTATAGAGTTTAATTTTTCTTGCCGTATTCATGTTACTCACGCTTCTTCATGCCAGAAGAACGTGATGTTTTGGCTCTGCAGAGACTATTTTTACCTGCAGAGATAAGCTTCTCATAGCAGCATGCCATGATTGCTCCCCTCAATTAGATATTCTCTGTCTTTGCAGGTTTTTTCTTTACTGTGCCGTAAGGAATGCCTCACTCCTTAGATCCTTACTTTCCCAGCTTGTAGTCGCAATACAAGCTAGATGGCTCAGACAGAAAATATCTCCCCCAAGTATGTTTAAAGATATCAAATATTTAAGTATTACTACAGGGGGTAAGGCTTATTAATCGGCGGGCGGTAGCTGAAGAGAGCTTAGAGGCAACTTATTCACAATAGTGACTACATGCTGTCTTATATTCTCTCTAACGCACTGAGCCATTGCTGGGTAAAATGGTTTGTAGCAATCTGAAAGGAATGGACATGCCCGCAATTTTGACTCATGACTTCTTTGGCAAGGATGCCTTTGATATAGCTGCAGGCAAACTTGGTTTTTCTACGATGGAAGAGCGAGAAGCTTTTCTGTTGGGCAACCAAGGTCCAGATCCGCTGTTTTATTTAGCAGCAGATCCGCTGCTACATCGCTATGCCAAATATGCGTCAATCATGCATAAAGAGAAAACGCCTGAGCTCCTTCTTTCTATGCGAGACGCAATTGCGCCTCTGCCACTTAAAGATGTTGCGGTTGCTCGCGCCTATATTGCGGGATTCCTCTGCCACTATATGCTTGATTCAACCGCTCACCCCTTCATTTATTACTGGCAAAACATGCTTACTTCTCAAGGTGTAGAGGGCTTGGATGAATCTGCTAAAAATCAAGTACATGCAGAGATCGAGAAGGACCTTGATGAAGCAATTCTTTACGCTCACCTTGGCAAAACGATAGCTACGTATAGGCCGTATAGTGAGGTTTTAAGGGCATCACTGCATACGCTCTACGTTTTGGATAGAGTGTTTTTCTTTGCATTGCTCTGGACGTATGAAAAACCTACCGATACCAGGATTTTCTCGTCAGCTGCTGTTGATTTTAGGATTATCCAGCACCTTGCATATTCACCAACGGGCAAGAAGAGAAAACTACTGGGTCATCTTGAGCGCACTTTTGGTACAAATAGGTTCTCTTTGATTGAAGCGCTCTCTCACGGGGCAAGAGAATCTTCTGATTCTGATTTTGATAACAGAGCAGGAAATGAGTGGACTGATCCTTTTACGGGAGAGGTACGCAAAGAGAGCTTTTGGGATTTGTATGACCATGCGCTGGCAAATGTGCCGTATGCACTTGACGTTTTCTTCTCGCCAGACTTTAATCTTGATACTGCAAAAGAGCTTACGCAAAATCTGAACTTTGATGGTCAGACGCTTGCAGGTGAAGGTTCGACAGAATAGGTTTTTGTGGCAACGTACGTTTTTTCTGATATTCACGGTCATGTGGAGCCGCTGAGGCGTGCTCTGGAGCGTATTAAACCAACTGAGTCAGACGTGTTCTATTGTCTTGGCGACATGATTGACCGTGGTCCTAGCTCGCTTGCTACTATAAAGACAATTCGCGAGCTTCCTAACTGTACGGTTTTAATGGGCAATCATGAGCAGCTTGCGCTGCAAGCGTTGGACCCAGAAGCCGATATTGAAGCTCAGTTTATGTGGCAGATTAACGGGGGAGAGGCAACGCTTGCTGAGCTCAAGACGCTTTCTGAAGAGGAATATAGTGAGCTGATTGACTGGCTGCAGGCACTTCCTTTGTACGCCACCGTTGAGGTCCAAGGCAGAGATTTTGTTCTGGTACATGCGGGCATAAAGTCTAATGGCGTTCCCTTGCCAACTGCCTGGGATAAGGCTTCTTTGGAGCAGTATTTAAGCAAGCAGTCTCAAAACGATCTTTTGTGGATTCGTGAAGAGTTTTGGCAATATCCTACGGATTTCCGCACGTCAGAAGCAGAGTATCCCGTTGTAATTTGTGGCCATACACCCACTCCTTTGTTAGCAAGTTTTGGTGCAAAAAACTTGAATCGCAGTGCCACCACTCCTGATGGCCTTGCGCAATGGGTTCAGTCAGATGGCGATAAGTGGGGAATTGACACAGGCACTACAGGTGGAGCCGGCTACGGTCAAGTAACTGTACTGCGCCTTGATGATTTGCAGGAGTTTGTTGAGCCGCTGCAAGAAGGCGAGTAGCTGTGGCTGCAAACAGACCTCATCTTGCTGGCGATGCTGCCACAACTGCGCTTACGCATGTTGAGAACACGCTTGATCCCATTATTTTCCCGGACTCTCGCGTGCTGCTCTTGGGATCAATGCCTAGTCCCAAGTCTCGAGAAATTGGCTTTTATTTTGGCAATCCTCAGAATAGATTCTGGCGCGTAGTTGCCACGTTATATGGCGAGAAACCCCTCAAGTCCATACCTGAAAAGATTGACTTCTGCAAAAGATATCATCTTGCTCTTTGTGATGTTCTTAAGGCTTGTGATATTAAGGGTGCTAGTGATGCTTCTATTGCAAATCCGATTCCGCATAACATTGGTGCTCTTATTCAAGACTCATCAATCTGTGTCATTTTTACGCTTGGTGGGACGGCAACAAAATTTTATAAGCGTTATACCGAGCAACAAACTGGTATTTCCGCACGTCAACTACCCTCTACAAGTCCTGCTAATGCACGTATGTCAGTTGATGATTTAGTGGAAGAATTTTCCATTATCAAAAAATTTACCAATTGTGAGTTGACAATATCCTAGTTGCGGCTAGGATTATACGCATGCGAATTATGGCTACGACATACACTGCACTTTGTGCATGCACCGCGATGTGTCTGGTGCCCGGGTCACATACGACCAGGGTGTAATTGTCGCTGAGCAAATTTTTCCTGGTATAGACTCGGGCGTAAAGCTATTTTGTAACTCTTGTGTGAGTATTCACACATCCCGAGAGGATTTATTCGCATGGACTGGAGCTTCATAGGGGAACACCTCCCACTGTATGCAGAAGCTGCAAAAATAACGCTTACCATCTCTTTCTTTGGAGTTATCTTCTCGCTTATCGTTGGTTTGATAAGTGCTCAGATTTCGCTGTCAAAAATCCCTGTTTTGAGTCAGCTCAATGCTCTCTATGTTGAGCTTTCTAGAGGAACACCCCTGCTTATTCAGCTGTTTCTTATCTACTTTGGTCTGACTAAAGTTGGTCTCAAAATGGACGCAGAGGTAGCTGCTGTTGTGGGTCTAACATTTCTTGGCGGTTCCTATATGGCAGAGGTGCTTCGCGCAGGTTTTGAATCAGTTGCAGCTATTCAGTTTGAATCGGCACAGGTTCTGGGTCTCTCTAAGATGCAAGCGCTCCAGCACGTTATTCTTCCACAGGCACTTTCTGTAGCAATTCCAGGCCTTGTTGCTAACGTCATTTTCTTGATTAAGGAATCTTCCGTTGTTTCCGGTATTGCCCTTGCAGATTTGATGTACGTAACCAAGGACATTATTGGCATGCAATACGACACTACAGAAGCCCTCTTTATGCTGGTAATTGCCTATGTGATTATCCTTGTTCCTATTTCTTTGCTTGGCAGCTGGCTAGAGAGGAGGCTTGACTATGCCCGTCGATAACATTTTGCTGCAGGAAGGAGTAATAACGCGCCTTCTTGGAGGTCTTGCAACAACGGTGCACATTGGCCTTATCTCTGTGGCACTTTCTATTCCTCTTGGTATTCTCGTTGGACTTTTTATGGCATCCAACAACAAGGTTGTACGCGCAATTCTTCGTGTTTACCTTGAGATTGTTCGTGTTATGCCTCAGCTGGTGTTGCTCTTTGTGGTGTACTTTGGCACTTCTGAATGGTTTGATGTCAACTTTGATGGTATTGAGGCATCAATTGTGGTCTTTACCTTCTGGGGAGCAGCCGAGCTTGGTGACCTGGTAAGAGGAGCGCTGGAGTCAATTCCAGCATCTCAGTATGACGGTGCATTTGTGCTGGGCCTTTCTCGCCAGCAGACGTTCTTTAAGGTCATCCTGCCCCAGGCCTTTAGGCGTCTTTTGCCCCCAGCCATCAATCTGATTACGCGCATGATTAAGACAACGGCGCTTTGTAATTTGATTAGTGTGGTTGAACTGCTCAGAGTTGGTAGTCAGATTGCTGATTTTTATCGCTTCAAATTCCCAACTGACGGAGCACTTTGGATTTACGGAGCTATTTTCTTCCTGTATTTTGCCGCCTGCTTCCCACTTTCGTATCTTTCACGCAGGCTTGAGAGGAGCGCCTCACATGAGTAACACCGTTTTAGCAGTTAAGGACCTCACTAAGGTATATCCCTCAAGCGAGAAACCCGTGCTTGATAAGATTTCGCTCTCCATTAATAAAGGCGAGGTAGTTGTGGTGTTGGGACCTTCCGGTTGTGGTAAGTCTACGCTCCTTCGCGCTATTGTTGGCCTGGAAGATATCCAAGGGGGAGAGGTGCTTCTCCACGATAAGGTAATTTCTGGTCAGAAGAGGGAAAGCGCTGCAACAGGTATTGGAATGGTTTTTCAAAGCTATGATCTGTTCCCTAACATGACGGTTTTGAAAAACGTAACTCTGGCTCCTCTGGTGGTGCAGAAACGCTTAGAGGCTGAGGTTTTAACTCAGGCAGAAGAGCTACTACGTCGAGTAGGGCTGTGGGAGAAGAAGGACGCTTATCCATCAGCGCTTTCTGGCGGTCAGAAGCAGCGCGTGGCCATTGTACGTGCTTTGATGACTAACCCTGAGATGCTTTTGCTGGACGAAATTACCGCAGCTCTTGACCCCGAGATGGTTTACGAAGTTTTACAGGTAGTTATGGAACTAGCAGAGCAGGGAATGACCATGCTGGTGGTAACTCACGAGATGCGTTTTGCTCAAGCAGTTGCCGATCGAGTCATCTTGATTGATCAGGGACACATCGTAGAAGAGTCGTCCGATGCACAAGAGTTTTTCTCGGCACCTAAAACAGAAAGGGCACAAGAGTTTTTGCGCACCTTTGAATTTGAACGTGTACATAAGTAATTAATGTGTTTTTGCACGTAGATGATGTAGTAATTGATACAACTTGTTAGGATTTAAAATGAACTTCTTTGAAAATACTTCCGCTTCTCTTTCTCGCCGTGCTTTCCTTGGTGCAAGCGCACTTTCTGCTGCAGCTCTTTTGGCTGCTTGCAAGAAAAAGGATTCCGATGGAGCTCAGGGCGGATCTTCTGATACAGACTCAAAGTTTAGAACTCTTGATGATATCAAGAAGGTAGGCACAGTAAATATCGGCGTCTTCAGCGACAAGGCTCCTTTTGGTTATGTTGATGCAAACGGCAATTACGCTGGTTACGACATTGTTTTTGCTGAGCGTCTTGCAAAGGATATGGGCGTTAAGATCAACTACATCGCCACTGACGGACAAAACCGCGTATCTTTCTTGCAGTCCAATAAGGCAGATATCATGCTGGCAAACTTTACGGTAACTGATGACCGTAAAGAGAAGGTTGATTTCTCCCTGCCATACATGAAGATCAAGCTGGGCGTTGTTTCTCCATCCTCTGCGCCAATCACAGACGTTTCGCAGCTTGACGGCAAGAAGCTTATTGTTTCTAAGGGAACCACAGCTGAGGTATGGTTTGCTAAGAACGCACCTAAGGTTGAGCTGGTCAAATTTGACAGCTACGCTGATGCGTATAACGCGCTGCTCGACGGCCGCGGCGATGCTTTCTCAACCGACAACACCGAGGTACTTGCATGGATCAAGTCTAACCCTGGCTTTGTTGTTGGCATTGATGACCTGGGCGACTCCGATACTATTGCTGCCGCAGTTCACAAAGGTAACTCCTCGCTGTTGGAGTTTATCAACAACGAGATTACCGGCCCTCTTGCAGAGGAGAACTTCTTCCACAAGGATTATGAAGAGACCCTTGCTCCAATTTACGGCGACGAGGTAGATCCAAACAACATTGTCGTTGAGGGTGGAAAAATCTAAGTTCTAGTTCTTAGTTTTACGCGTCGCGTCCTCCTCAACACTCAAATACGCCCATTTCGCGAGAAGACCTTGCAGCTTGTAAGGTCTTCTCGCGTTTGTAGCTAAATTGTTAATTTGTACAGCGCTTTTCAAAAATGTTTCTTTGTGCTGATAAAGTAGGACAACTATTTTTTGACCGACTAGGGCAAAGGAGCTGATAATGGCAGCTGAACAGAAAAAGACAACTCGTAAAATTGGCGTCCCCAGGTTTCCCGGCGATATTATGCTGTATCCGCTTTCTGTGGGCCTATTACTCCACTCTTTTTTCCCTCAGGTTCTAGAAATTGGTAGCTTCACCACAGCTGTTGCCAAGGGCGCCCCTGCGATTGTTGGTATTGTTCTGCTGTTTGTTGGCGCCTCTATTGATCTGAAGACTGTTCCAAAGGTTCTGAAGACTGGCTTGACCATCCTTATTCCAAAACTTGCTATTGCTATTGCCTTTGGTCTCTTTGTTGCCAAATTCATGAACGATAACTTCTTTGGTCTTAATGCGCTTTCCATCGTTGGTGGCATTACTTTCTGTAATGTTGCACTATACATTGGCATTACAGCTGAGTATGGAACTCCTGATGAGCAAGGCGCGGCTGCAGTTTTGTCTCTTGTTGCAGGTCCAGCAGTTACCATGATTGCTCTAGGTGCAGCAGGCGTTGCAGCAATTTCTCCTACCGCACTTATCGGTACGCTGCTCCCTCTGGTTCTTGGTGTTGTTCTTGGTAACCTTAGTCCATTTATTAGGGGACTTTTGGTTCCTGGTATTAACCCTTGCATTGCCGTTGTTGGTTTTGCTCTTGGCTGCGGCATGAGTGTTGAGAACCTTATTACGGGCGGTCCATCAGGCATTCTCTTAGCAGTACTTTGCATTATCACGGGTGTTCTTACCATGCTTGTTGAGCGTCTACTGGGTGGCTCTGGTAAGGCAAGTCTTGCAAGTGCAACTATTGCAGGTACCGCAACAACCACTCCTGCTGCGGTTGCTTCTGTTGATCCAACCTATACAGCTCAGGTTGTTGCAAACGCAAACGCTCAGCTTGCAGCTGCGGTAGTTATTACCGCGCTAGTTGCACCAGCATTTACCGGTTGGCTTGATAAGAAGCTGGCTAAGAAAAATGATGCCAGTGAGGCACAGACTTCAGAAGAAGTACCTGCCGAAAAATAATTTAGTGTGAACTAATTAATCTGCACGAAAATCCCTCTTCTACGCTGATAGGAGAGGGTTTTCTTTTACATAAAATAAACAACATGGCTAATCTCAAATACGAGAGCAAAGGCAAGAAAAACTAAAAGTGAAATCTTTACCCATTTTTTATTTTCACTTCTAAAAACAAGATAGCAATTAACAATCTCAAGCAGAATTGATACTAGAAAAAATAGTAATGGCGGAATAAGCCCCTGTTTCCACAGTAGTCGCGCTCCCTGATAAGCAAGAAAACTAATAAGAAATACCGTGCGGAATGTTTTTCTAGAAATCGGTTCTGAAAAATTAAAAATCTTCTCACCAAACATATCTGTTGCCTCCCTATGGATAACAAGAGCAGTTTATTTGTTACTAAAGATTGTAATACTGTCTATTAACCTCGTAGTATATAACTATAGTAATTTAACTTGTGATTGGAGGTGCGCATGGAAGTTGGGGAGTGGAGCATTAGTTCTCCAGCATCTAAGTTTTTACTTGGTGCACCATGGTCAGAAAAGCTTGCTCACGGATGGGTTCATCCGCTACGCATCTCTTCCAATCAGCTTAGAGTCATTGGTTCTTGTTCTTCTTGGCACCCCGGTCTTTTTAAACAGATGGCAGCGTGCACTTCAGATATTCAAGTTGCTTTTACCACGGACAGCTCAGAAGTGGTACTTGATCTAAATATTGATGAACTTCCTAAGGGAACCTCGTCTGTTTTACAGCTACTTAAAGCTACGTATGTTAAAAAGCTCAGCTCTGTATTTGTGACAGTTAACGGTAAACCTTATAAGAACTTCTCGCTGGATGATGCGGGCGAACAGACACTTTCTATTCACCTAGAAACAGAAACCTCTGAAGATGACCTTGCTAGACTTCCAGGTTTTAACGACACGCATCGCGTCATTATTTACTTGCCCTGTTTGCAGAGCGCTTCCGTTAAAAATCTCCGTGGCAATGGCACGTTTTTCTCGCCCGATGAGCCTAAGAAAAAGCTGGTGGTGTTTGGCGATTCTATTGCGCAGGGTTTTGTTGTGGAGCGCCCAGATAAAACTTGGCCGCACTGTCTTGCTAAGCGCATGAAGCTTGAGGTGGTTAACCAGGGAATTGGTGGACAAGTTTATCAGCCTGGCTCGTATACGTTTATTGAGGATGCCTCTTTAGTGGTTGTTGCGCTTGGAGCAAATTATCGATACGAGAAATGCGCAAAATCGCAAGTAACATACGATGTTCAAAATTCGCTCTGGCAGATCTCTCAGATGTATGCGGATACTCGTGTGGTGGTTCTGACGCCCACCCCTTATTTTGAGGATACGTATCCCACACACCCTTATTCTTGTTTTGCCGAGGTTCCTCAAATAATTGAAGAAGCTGCTGGTAGATTTGGTTTGCAGTGCATTTCTGGAGAAAAGCTGTTGCCGCAGGAAAAGAAGTATTTTGCTGACGATGTGCATCCAAATTCTAAGGGAGCCGCACTGTTGGCAAAAAATCTGTTTGAAGCCTTAAAACAACCAGCTCAAGATAGTCTTTTTTAGACGTCAAGCCTCCCTAGAAGCTCTCTCAAAATTCAACACGAGTTTTTGTCCGGTGAAACTTCTACACTAGAGGTGAAAAAACATCTAGAGAGGATACACATGAATATTACTAATCCTTTTGCACCTCATTTGACCGGGCAACTTACAGAAGAAACTCAGGCCCTTGTAGCTGAGCAAATAGCTAAGGGCACCTTAAGTCCTTACGCGTGCAAAAATGAAGACATCATCCGCCGAGATTCCACCCATGATCAGGCATCGCTTTTGCGTCCCGCCTTTATGCGAGATGTCGAGAAAATCATGCACACCCCTGCGTATAACAGGCTAAACGGCAAGACACAAGTCTTCTCGTTCCGTGCGCATGATGATATTACGCGCCGCGGCCTTCATGAGCAGCTTGTTTGTAGAGTTGCTAAAGATATTGGACGTGCACTTGGTCTTAACCTTGATTTGATTGAGGCAATTGCTCTTGGTCATGATGTGGGACATACTCCTTTTGGTCATGCAGGGGAGTATTTCCTCAATGATATTTATCATGAGCAAACGGGGCGTTGGTTTTTCCACAACGTACAAAGCGTGCGCGTTCTTGATGGTCTTTATGCAAGAAACCTTTCTCTACAGACGCTTGACGGGGTAATTTGCCACAACGGTGAGTTTGAACAGCAGATACTTCAAATGAGTGATCTTTCAACTTTTGATGAGTTTGACAAGGTGGTGGAAGATTGCTGGGAGAGAGGTCCTCAGGCTATTGCTCATCTGCGTCCTATGACGCTCGAGGGTTGCGTTATGCGCATCTCGGACATAATTGCGTACGTAGGAAAAGATAGACAGGATGCGCTTCGTGCTGACGCTGCTACAGAAGAAACATTTGACGACGGTCTTGGTGGTGCTTATAACGCATGGGCTACCTCTGCTTTTGTTGCAGACATTGTTCAGAATAGCTTTGGTAAGCCTCAGATTTCTCTTTCTGAAGAGGCGTTTAAAGAGATGAAACGAGCAAAGCGCGAGAATTACCAGAAGATTTATGGTGCATCAGAAGCCAATGGTGATTTCTCTGAGGACATTAAGCACCTGTTTGAGAAATTGTATGAGTACGAATTATCTTCGCTTAAATCTGGCGATCAGAGCCTTGCAATCTTTAAGCATCATATTGAGCCAGTAAGCAGGCATCTTTCTAGGTACGGTCATACGTATGACTGGAAGAGTGACTTGCATCGTACTGTTGTTGATTTTATCTCTGCAATGACTGATGACTACTTTGTGGCTACCTGCGAAGCGCTCTTCCCAGAAGCTCAGGAGCTCTTTCCAAAGAGGAGCTACTTTGCAGAAGGAGTACGTGCGTAAGGTTTGTCAGTCGGTTACGGTACGGCAAACGGGCGCTTAAAGAGCATTTGTGTTGAGCGGGTTTCTCGCCAAGCTTTTATGTTTGAGACGGGGTAAAATAGCTGCATGGATACTTTATTTTCTGGCATGGAACGTGCCGCTAAAAAAGCTAATGCACCACTTGCAGCTCGCATGCGTCCTACCACGCTTGATGGATACGTAGGTCAGGAAGAGGCGGTTGGTCCAGGCTCATGGCTGCGCAAGGCAATTGAGCACGATACACTTTCGTCTGTTTTGCTGTACGGTCCAGCTGGTACTGGTAAGACTACGCTTGCGCGCATTATTGCTCATACAACGCACGCAGAATTTGTAGAAGTATCTGCAATTACGGGAACTGTTAAAGATCTTCGTAGAGAGATTGAGGCCGCAGAATCAAGGCTTTTAACTGCAGGTAGAAGAACTATTCTGTTCATTGATGAGATTCATCGTTTTACGCGCTCTCAGCAAGATGCCTTGCTTCATGCAGTAGAAGACAGAATAGTTGTACTTATTGGCGCTACTACAGAAAATCCTTACTTTGAGGTTAACAGTGCTCTGATTTCTCGCTCTCGTGTAGTGGAGCTGCATGCATTATCAGATGCAGCAATCGATGAGCTCATTCAGCGAGCACTTGAGTCAGAAGACGGCCTAGCTGGTGCATTTGTCCTGGAAGAAGCCGCTCGCAAAGAGATTGTGACGCTTGCGGGCGGAGATGGTCGTGCGGCTTTAACCTCTCTTGAGCTCGCCTCTCAGATGGTTGACGTTCCAGAATCTGCTGACAGCAAAGCATCTGAGCCGCTTGTGATTACCAAGCAGAACGTTCTTGAGGCAAATCCTCGTCGCGGTCTTCCATACGATAAAGCAGGGGATATGCACTATGACATTATCTCTGCGTTTATTAAGTCCATGCGAGGCTCAGACCCTGACGCAGCGCTGTATTGGCTTGCGCGCATGATTGATGCAGGTGAAGATCCTAAATTTATCGCTCGCCGCATTATGATTTTGGCTTCGGAAGATATTGGCAATGCTGACCCGCAGGCGCTACTTATTGCACATGCAGCGTTTAGGTCAGCCGAGGTCATTGGTTACCCTGAGTGCAGAATTAACCTTGCACAAGCAGTTATTTATATGGCACTGGCTCCAAAGTCTAATGCTGCAGAAGCAGGTATTGATGCGGCACTTCATGAGGTCAGAACAGGTCCAAGGCGAGAAGTTCCAAGTTACTTAAGGGATCGTACGCGCCCTGGTTCTGAGGAGTACGGCAACTACCTCTATCCTCACAATTATCCTGGCGGGTGGATTGAGCAGCGTTATCTTCCAGAGGGACTTGAACGTGGTGCGTTCTTCTCGCCATCTCCAAGAGGTTGGGAAGCGTGGAGAATTGCAGCTACAGAGCGTGATCGTCACGAGGAAGCCTAGGATTTTGAATTAGTTAAGTGGGAGCATTAAGAAGGCGCTCCTCGGGTAGAATAAAAAGAACTGTAACCGTTAGCTTTGAGGGATGGCATAGATGGATTACTTACAGATTGCCCTTGTAGTCTTAGCCGTAGCTGGTGTTTGGGCTATTGTCGAGGTTGCTCTGACCCTAAGAACAACAAGAAAGTCAATTACTGAGATTACACTCTCAGCTAACAACACCATTGAGCAGATTCAGCCTGTTATTTCAAAGATTGATGGCATGGTTGATGAGCTTGATCCAACTGTTAAGCAGCTACCTGCACTTATGCAGAAGGTTGATGAGGCTGCAGAGAACGCTAATACCTCTCTTGAGAGCCTTAATGTAGTTCTTGGTGACGTAGCAACCGTTTCTGGTGCAGCATCAGCCGTAACTGCCACTGTCAGCAAGGCTGCAAGCGATGCGGTGACAGGCGTCGTTGAGTCTGTTTCAAAGCTGGGAACTGGTCTTGGCGGATCTTTGAATCCTTCCAAGCTTGCTGAAGCGGCTCAGGCTCGCTTGAGCGGCGCAACTGTAACAGCGCAGCAAAGTGCACAGCGTGCTCAAGAGTACCTTGAGGAGCTTCCTCTGCTTTCTCAGGACAAGACAAAGCATTCTAAACCAGCTCGTACTGAGCAGTTCTATATTGAGTACGGTTCTGAGTCTTCTCAGAAGTCTGAGGAGTAGTTTGTAATGGCACAAAAAATTGTTGAACTTTCCGCTCCTGCAGATCCAACATTTGCTCGTTCAGTCAGAATGATGGCTGCTAATCTTGCTGTTTTGTGTAAGATGAACGTTGATGAGCTTGAAGATGTCAAAATGGCCGCAGAAGAAGGCTTTGTCTTTGCTTGTGGCACTCAGAAAGACTCTGTAGATATTACGTTTACCCTCGAAGACAATACTATGGCTATTGATTTTGACTTGGGTGATGAGGATCCAGTTGAGTCTGAGGCAGATAATTCTCAGCCACTAGAACTTGTAGAGTTACTACTCTCCGCTATTTGTGATGAGTTTGCGCTTTGTGATGACGGTTATACGCTTCATCTTGTAAAGATTTCTGGCGGTGCACATGCCTAAACCTGAAGCTAACGAGGCAGTACAGGCATCTGCAGAAGAGCAGAAAGCCGCAAGAAGAGCTGCTCGCCGTGCTTCTAAAGGTACCCCGGCCTGGGATAAAGATAGAACACGAAAGCTCTTTGCCCAATATAAAGAAACAAAAGACCCTGAGGTAAGAGACCAGCTTATCGTGAGTCACTTAAACCTCGTGCGCTTTTTGGCCTCCAAGTTTAAAAACCGTGGAGAACCTCTTGATGATTTGATTCAGGTGGGAACCATTGGACTTATCAAGGCAATTGATAGGTTTGAGCCTGATCGTGGTCTTGAATTTACAACATATGCAACGCCAACCATCATGGGAGAAATCAAGCGTCACTTCCGCGATAAAGGCTGGTCAGTACGTGTTCCTCGTCGTTTGCAGGAGCTTTCGTCCAAGATTAATCAGGTCACTGATGATTTGACTAAAGAGCTGCAAAGAAGCCCTTCAATTGAAGAGATTGCCCAGCGCCTTGATACTAATGTTGAAGAGGTCCTTGAGGCTATGGAGTCTTCAAGTGCTTATAGCTCTGTTCCTCTTGAGGGAGGCGGCTCTGGTGCTGATGGAGATGAGACTCCTTCAATCATTGATCAGTATGTAACCGAAGACGAAGATCTTGCTGGTTCAGATGACCGTATTGTTCTTGAAGAGGCCATTAGGGATTTCTCTCCACGAGAGCAAGAGATTATCCGCATGCGTTTTGTTGAAGGCCTTACCCAGGTAGAGATTGCAGAGAAACTCAACATCTCTCAGGTGCAGGTTTCAAGGCTGCTTCGTCGCACCTTAAAGCGTATTCAAGAGAAGATTGACCCAGAAAGCGTGAATCGTTAATGGATCAAAAGCATCAAAATTTTTCCGATCCAGTTCAGAGATGGAAACAGCGTGGCTTAATGGTGTGGACAGTCATTGGTCTGGCTGCGTTGTTTGCACTTGCACTGCATGTTCTTGGTATCCTGGGACAAGCTGTTGAGTTGCTAGCCATTGGCGCTATTGTTGCGTTTGTCTGTAGCCCTGTTACTAATTGGCTTGAAGACAGGGGAGTGCCACGTGGCTTCTCTGCTCTTATAGCTCTTGTTCTTACGCTTATTGTGCTTGTAGGATTTCTTATTCTCATTGCTCAGCCATTGGTATTTGAGCTTACTACGTTACTCAGAAACGCTCCTTCGTATGCAAGTCAGATAGGAGCAATGGCTAGGGAGTTTTGGCAGAACTTTGACACTCAAAGCAACCCTGCTGTTAGACAGACGGTAGAACTTGCAATTGAACAGGCATCAAGTATTGGAATATCAGTTGCTTCTGGTATTTTGAGTTGGCTTTCCACATCTGCTTTAGGCAACATCTCTTCTATGGCAAACCAACTCATGGTCTTTTTCTTAGGTCTGGTGCTTGCCTATTGGCTTGCCAAAGATTATCCCGTTATTGTCCGTGAGTTTGCTATTATTGCAGGTCCTCAAAAAGAGAATGAATTCAGACTTATTCTTGCAATCTTAAGCAGATCTACCAGTGGATATATGCGAGGCACTATCATTACCTCCGCGGTTAATGGCATTCTTGTGTACTTTGGTTGCCTTATTTTAGGCAACCCTTATGCCGCTCTTATTGGCATGGTTACAGGAATCTTCCATATTATTCCTGTAGTTGGACCGGTTTTCTCGGCAGGTATTGCTCTTATTTTGAGCATCTTGGTAGACCCTGTCATGACCGTATGGACTATCGTTATCTTGATGGTTGCACAAAACGTTGTTGATAACGTGCTTTCACCTTTGGTTATGGCAACTAGCGTTAAAGTTCACCCGGGTCTTTCGCTCGTTGGTATTGTCATTGGCAGCGCTCTTGGCGGAGTAGTTGGAACTATTCTTGCCATACCTTTGACAGCAGCACTGAGGGGCATCTTTGTGTACTTCTTTGAGAAGTATTCGGGCAGACAGATCGTCTCGCCAAATGGCGCGCTTTTTAACTCTACCCAGTATGTGGATGAGACAGGCGCCATCCTTCCAGAATATGACGCTCTGGACGATCCGAAGTTCTTTGAGGAGTCGCGTCTTGTTGATCAAGACACTACAGCTCATGTGCGCAGCAAGTCTTCAGCTCCCGCGCCCAAGATTCTTGGACATGATTTTTCTCAGTTACTTTTTAGGAATACTCAAGAAGTTACTAAGGAACCAGATAAACCATCGTCAGATGCGGTAGACTCAGACAGTACAAAAGAGTAGTTATTTGAATACGGAGAAGTACTTTATGGCTGACTATAAATCAATGACAACAGCAGAGATTCGTGAGGACTTCCTAAGCTTCTTTGAGAGCAAGGGTTGCAAGCGCTATCCTTCTTCATCTCTGGTGCCTTCTGATCCTTCGCTGCTTCTTGCTAATGCTGGCATGAACCAGTTCAAGGAGTATTACCAGGGCATCAAGACTATGAAGGAGATTGGCGCAACTTCCTGCCAGAAGTGCCTTCGTACTAACGATATTGACAACATTGGCGACTCTCGCCATCTCTCATTCTTCGAGATGCTGGGTAACTTTTCCTTTGGTGGTTACACCAAGCGCGATGCATGCACCTGGGCAATGGAGTTTATTTCTTCTCCAGAGCACCTTGGCCTGCCTCTTGATCGCCTGTACTTTACTGTTTTTACTGACGACGATGAGGCAATTGAGATCTGGAAGTCTCTTGGTGTAGCAGAAGACCACATCACCCGTCTGGGCGAGGAGGACAACTTCTGGGCAGCAGGTCCAACTGGTCCTTGTGGTCCTTGCTCTGAGATTTACTTTGACCAGGGCCCTGAGTTTGAGGGAGAAGCTCCTGGAGATGACGGCGACCGATACCTTGAGTTCTGGAACCTTGTCTTTACCCAGTTTGACCGCCAGGAAGATGGCTCTCTGCCCGAGCTTCCTCACCGTAATATCGATACTGGCATGGGCCTTGAGCGTATCGCAGCTATCATGCAGCATGAGGGCACCAATTACGAGGGTGACATCATGCGTACCCTCATCTCTTTGGGCGAGAAACTCTCTGGTAAGAAGTATCACTCAACTGATGAGATTGACCGCAGCCTGCGTATTCTTGCAGACCACTCTCGTGCAGTTACCTTTATGATTGGTGATGGCATTCTCCCTGGTAACGAGGGTAGAAGCTACATTCTTCGTCGCCTGCTCCGCCGCGCTGTCTACCACGGTCGCTTGCTGGGTATCCAGGGCACCTTCATGGCAGAGTATGCTCACGAGGTTGCTGTTCTGCTTGGCGCAGAGTATCCAGAGCTTGTCGAGAAGAGCGCTCTTATCGACGGCATTCTGACTGCAGAAGAGGAGCGCTTTGGCGCTACGCTTGACGCAGGTGAGTCTAAACTCACTGCAGAGCTTGAGCAGCTAGAGGATGGTGCACAGCTTTCTGGTGAGGTCGCCTTCCTTCTGCACGATACCTACGGATTCCCTATTGATCTTACTCGTGAGATTGCTGCAAATGCAGGTCACGTTGTTGACATGGACGCCTTTGATGCTGCAATGACTGAGCAGCGTGAGCGCGCTCGTAAGTCTGCTAACCGCGATGCCTGGGGTAACGCTCAGAGCATTTGGGTTGCACTCTCTGACCGCCTTGATGAGACCGTCTTTGACGGCTACGACAACAACGAGCTCTCCGGAGTTCGTGTTGTTGCTCTTGTTCAGGATGGACAGGAGGTTGAGTCCGCTTCTGCTGGCTCTGAGGTTGAGGTTGTACTTGACCGCACGCCTTTCTATGCAGAGATGGGCGGCCAGGTTGGGGACACCGGCAAGCTGACAGCTCCTGGTCTCTATGTTCATGTCACTGATACCAAGCACCGTGACGGCGGCCTTGAGTCCCACGTTGGCGTGGTAGAGGAGGGCACCATCTCTGTTGGTGACTCTGTCACCGCAACCATTGATGCCGGTCGTCGTGAGCTAATCCGCCGCAACCACACCGCAACTCACCTGCTTGACGCTGCACTTAAGAAGGTTTTGGGTGACCACGTGAACCAGGCTGGTTCTCTTGTTGCTCCAGATCGTATGCGCTTTGACTTTACGCACTTTGAGGCTCTTACCAAAGATGAGCTTGATCGCATTGAGGGCATGGTCAACGCAGAAATCTTTGCTGCTAAGCCTGTTGTTACTCAGATTATGAGTATTGAGGATGCAAAGGCCGCTGGTGCTGTTGCACTCTTTGGCGAGAAGTACGGTGATGTCGTACGCGTTGTCTCTGCTGGTGCAGAAGACACTCCATTCTCTCGTGAGCTCTGCGGTGGTACTCACGCACGCAACACAGCAGACCTTGGCCTCTTCAAGATTATTTCTGAGAGCTCCGTTGGTTCTAACTCAAGGCGTATTGAGGCTGTAACTTCTATGGGCGCTATCGAGTACGTTGATGAGCGCCTGGCTCAACTTGATGAGGTTGCCGCAGCTCTGAAGGTTCGCCCTTCTGCTGTTGCAGACCGCGTTGAGCAGCTGCAGCAAGATCTTCGCACTGCAAACCATAAGCTTGAGGCCGCTCTTACCGGAGCAGGTAGCAATCAGGTAGCAGAAGCACTTAAGTCTGCTGTTCAGCTTAATGGTTATAGCTGCGTAATTGCTAAGCTTGAGGGCCTTTCTGGCAAAGAGCTCCGCTCCGCATGGGATGGCATCCGTGATGCATCTGACGGCCAGCCTGTTGCTTGCGTCATTGCATCCGCAACCGCTGACGGTAAGGTTTCCCTGCTTGCAGGTGCCACTGATTCTGCAGTTGCAGCGGGCTTCTCGGCAGGAGACATTGTAAAAGAGATTGCAGAGCTTGTTGGTGGCCGTGGTGGCGGTAAGCCAGCAATGGCGCAGGCAGGTGGCTCAAATGCTGCAGGAATCGATGCTGCGCTTGAGGCTGCAAAAACAAAGCTTGGTGCGTAACGTTTGCGCGTTTTAGCTTTAGATATTGGTGAAGTTCGCATCGGGGTTGCTGTAAGTGACCCCGATGGTGCTATTGCGTCACCTGTTTGCGTGCTACCTGCGCAAGAGGTGCTCTCACATGCACGTACGTTTAAAGCTGTGCTTGAAGATTGGGAGCCAGAGCTGCTTTTATGTGGTCGTCCTAAAACGCTCGCCGGCGAAGATGGACCACAGGCCCAAAAAATTACCGCTCAAGCTGAGCAAATTGCGAAGAACTGCCAACTTCCATTAGAATTTACTGACGAAAGACTTTCTTCTGCGGAAGCAAAGAAGATTCTTCGAGCGCAAGGTTTATCTGAAAAAGCCATGCGTGGAAAAGTTGACATGGTTGCTGCTTCGCTCTTTTTGCAATCATGGCTTGATGCACAGATGAATAAGGGAGACTAAATGCCCACCCTATCCAATGGTTCTTCTCCGCGTCGTCAGGGCGCACATTTTTCTTCTCCTGTTCCAGAGGGACAGGCTCAGGAAGAGCAGCCTCAGCAGGTACAGAGTCAGCAACCTTCTGTTGAGGCAACAGGATCGCTGCCTGCACTTTCTGGCGGTAAGCTTTCTTCAAGAAGCGCTCAAGTCACTCATATGGCAAAGAACAAGCAGGTAAAGCATAGAGATAAGAAGGCTTCAAAGCGTTCTCGTATTTTTGCGGCACTTATCGCTTTTATCATGGTTGCGGCCCTTGGCATCTTTGTATGGAAAGTAGCGCTTCCAGAACTTTCTCGTGCTAATTCCGATACGCAAGAAATTACCGCAGGTCAGCAAGTTACCATTACTATTCCAGATGGTGCTGGTGCGCAGGAAGTCGCTAAGATTCTTTTTGAGAACAAAATTATTGCTACTAAGAGCGAGTTTTTAAACCAGGTAAAGCATCAGGATGCTGAGCAGAAAATTAAGAGTGGTATTTATGTTATTACCACTGGTACCAAGCCAGCAGACATCGTACATCTGCTTATTTCTGGCCCTAATGCTCCTGGTAGTGGCTTTGTCGTACCAGAAGGCTATACCGTTTCTCAGGTTGCGGATTTAGTTCAGGACTACTTTGGTATTTCTCGCGATGATTTCTTAAATCAGGCAAAAGCATCCAATTATGTTGCTGACTATCCGTTCCTTGCTGGTGCGGTAGACGCTAACGATTCTCTTGAGGGCTACCTGTTCCCTAAGACGTATACCTTTACGGAAAGCAACGTAACTGCTGATACGGTCATTCGCGCCATGCTTGATCAGTTTGAGACAGAGACGGCTGATCTTAACTTGGACGCTGCCCGCATTACGCTTAATAAGCGTTACAACTTGAATCTTACTAACGAGCAAATCATTATCATGGCATCGATTATTGAGCGAGAAGCCCTGACTGATGATGACCGTCCTAAGGTTGCATCTGTCTTCTACAACCGCCTGTACGATGATATGTATCTTCAAAGCGATGCTACTCTTGCTTACTCTTTGGGTAGGGAAGCTACCGCAGAAGAGCTCAGCTCGATGACAAGCGACCCCTATAACACATATGCGTTTAAGGGTTTGACTCCTACGCCTATTTGTTCCCCAGGTTATGCCTCTATTAAGGCGGCTATGGATCCAGCAGCAACCAATTATTACTATTTCTGGATTACCTCGGATGAGCACGTCTTCTCAGAGACGTATGACGAGCATCAGCAGGCTATTGAAAACGCACGCGAGCGTGAAGCCGCAAGCAAGCAATAGTTGGTGTGGCATGAGTTTGATCAAAGCAACACACTACGTTTCTGCTGTTGAACACATCTCAATAGAGGATTTGGTTCAGCAGGGGATTAAACTTGTGCTCTTAGATCGCGATAATACCTGTGTGCCTCGTGACACTAAAGTTGTGCCGCCAGAGGTATCTGCTTGGTTTGAGAAGGCTCATGCGGCTGGATTAACGCTCTGTCTCATCTCCAATAACATTCACCTCAATGAGGTTCAGCGCAGCGCTCGTGAGCTGGGAATTGAGGGAGAAGGCTTTGCTTGCAAACCGCTGCCTCGCGCTTTAACTGCAGCTATGAAGCGTTTCTCGGCAACTAAAGAGCAAACCGTGATGGTGGGAGACCAGATTTTTACCGATGTTATTGCAGGTAATTTGGCTGGTGTTTCAACTATTTTGGTAAAGCCGCAGTCCAATGAGGATCTTTGGTACACCAATATCATTCGTCACGTCGAGCGCCGCATTTTAAAAAATGTAACTTTTACGTCATAACAAGACGGCTTTAGTTTACTTGCTCCAACTCGATGATAGAATCATCTTGAAAGGCTGGAGGAGTATGGAGCTTCGCGATTCAAGATACGTTGTACATGAGGGCTGTGATCATATCTTTTTTGTAGGCTTTCTGGGTGCCGGAAAGTCCACACTCGCACGTAATTTGGGCGAGCTGTTTCACCGTCGTTATGTTGACACCGATCGCCTAGCAGAGCGTATAGCAGGTAAATCACTGGCAGAAATCTACGAAGATGACGGTGAAGAGCTTTTTAGGCAGGCAGAAACTGAGGTTTTACAAACGCTTAAGTCTAAGAAGTCACTGCTGGTAAGCTGTGGCGGTGGAATTGTCGAGAAGGACGTCAATCTTGCGCTTATGCGTGAGATGGGAGTCATTGTGTTTCTCGACGGCGATCTTTCTGACTCGCTTCGCCAAATTCAGCGCACGGATAGGCGTCCCGATCTGGGAAGCTTTGAAAACGCTACTCAGCTCTATAGACGCCTGCGCCCGCGTTATGAGGCCGCTGCTGATATTACTATTGATATTCGTGAGAAAACATTTGAGCAGGTAGCCATTGATTCTGGCAAGCTGCTTTGGGAAAGAGGTCTTCTATGAGTGACAACGTCCAGACTGAACTTGAAGAGGAATTGCCACCTGTTCAGATCAAACAGTGGGTTTCTATTCCTGGTGGCTCTATTGCACTTCGTTCTGGCGCAGGCGTTCTTTCAAACTTTGGTACTGAGCTCAGAACCGCAGTGGGAAGACCTCATCGCTGTGCTTTTCTTGTCAGCAATCAGGCAGATGAAGACCTTGCTGAGCTTCTGCGTAGAGACCTCACCACCATTGGTTTTCTCGTCACACGTGTAGATGTGGAAGATGGCAAGGCAGCAACTACCGTGGCAACTGAGGCACAGGTATTGTCTGCTTTGGCAGAAATGCACCTGACAGCTGATGATTTAGTAGTTGCCGTGGGCCACGAGGGCGTCATTTCTCTTGCTAACCACGTGACAAACAAGTGGTGTGGGGGAGTTTCCCTTGCTACTGTTCCACTTGATTTAGCAGCAGTTATTGTCTCGTCCATTACTCCTCGAGCACTTGATACTGACGCTGAACATCAGCGCCTTGTTACCACTAAGCCTTGTGCTCGTTTCTGCTTTGCAGATCTTGAGGTTATGGACCTTTGCGATGACAGTGCTAAGGTTGCCCAGGTATGCATGGTTGCAACGGCTATGTCTGATAACGAGGCGGAGTTTGGCCGCATTTGGGATAGAGCAGATAACCTCTCCTCTGGAGTTGCCGATATAGTTGCAGAGCAGCTGGCAGAGTCTACTAAGACCCGTGGCCGTCTCTCTGATTCTTCCGCTATTGCTATTCAGCAGTCTGTTCCTTACGGTTGGGTTTTTGTGGAGGCACTTCGCCCGCTCATCCCAGCTGATCAGCCTCTTTCTGCACTTTATGCAGACGCACTGCGTTTTTCGGCAAGAATTGCAGTAGCTAAAGAGGCACTTTCTTTTGACGATATGCTTGCCCAAGACGAGATTCTTGAGCGTTTGAATATTGGCTTTGTTACCTGTGACATTACTTCTGAGCAGCTTATCGAAGCGCTCAAACAAGAATGTTTCCATTCTACTAATCGTTTTATGTTGCCGATTCCAATGTCTATTGGAAGGGTAAGATTAGCATCGGTCGACGAGGAACTTCTCGCCGAGCATGCCCGCGCTTGGTGTGAGGCTCACGCTTCGCATTAAAGCGCCGCATCTTGCAGTAAGGAGCCTGTTTGCTGATGCGGCTCCACTAGGTGCAACTCTTTGTTGTAAACATCTCGAGAAGGGATTTGAAATGGCAGATTTACAGGCAGCAGCAAAGCGCGTTGCGCGCTTTCGCGAGGTAATGGCTCAGAGGGGTTACGACGCTGTTGTTCTACGTCACAACCCAGATCTTCGTTGGTTGACTGACGCTGAGCGTGTCTTTGACTTTGAGCAGGCACATACTGCATTTATCACGCAGGATGAGCTCTTCATGCACACTGACTCTCGTTACTACAACACATTCCTGGAGCGCCTTGGTGCTGATTCTCCATGGAAGTTTGACCAGGAAGTCACTACTCCTACCGAGTGGGTTGCCGCTCATATTGCTGAGGCTCGTGCTCGCGTAGTTGCTATTGAGGACACCGTTGATCTTGCGTTCTTTGATGTCCTTGAGCAGGCATTACGTGATCGTTCTGTTGCTGCTTTGCTTCCACGCATGCATGGTGATATTGCTGAGCTGCGTATTGTTAAAGACCCAGCTGAGATTGAGCTTATGAAGCACGCTCAGTCAATTACTGACAAGGCGTTCCTCCACATCTGCGAGTACATCAAGCCTGGCCTCACTGAGCAGCAGATCCGTGCAGAGCTTGAGAACTACATGCTCTCCAACGGCGCAGATGCTCTGTCCTTTGATTCCATCATTGCTTCTGGTCCTAATGGTGCTAATCCTCACGCTCAGCCAGGTGAGCGCGTAGTTCAGACAGGCGACATGATTGTTATGGACTACGGTGCGGGCTACCTGGATTACCACTCAGACATGACCCGTACCGTTGTTGTTGGTGCACCTTCCGAGGAGCAGCAACACGTCTTTGACGTTGTTCGCAAAGCAAATGAGACGTGCGCTGCAGCTATCCATGCAGGCGTAACTGGCTCTGACATTCACAACCTTGCAGTTAAGGTTATCTCTGAGGCTGGTTACGGCGAGTACTTTGGTCACGGTCTTGGCCACGGTGTTGGCGTTGAGATTCATGAGCGTCCATTCTTCAATCCTCGTTGGAACAAGGTGATTGCAGCAGGTTCTGTTGTTACCGATGAGCCTGGTATTTACCTGCCTGGCAAGTTTGGTATCCGCCTTGAGGACTTTGGTGTTGTTACTGAGGACGGCTATGACGTCTTTACTCAGTCCACACACGATCTTGTGTCTGTTGGCTGCTAACTAGACGCGATATACAGAATTTTTGCGGTCAGAAGCTCTATGTTTCTGGCCGCATTTTTTTTACCGTATCTCCTAGGGCGAGAAGACCTTCTCGCCTAAAAATTAGCTTATAAAACCTAAAAAATCTAAAAAGAGTTAGGTTAGTGAAGACACGCTTCAGATATATGTAATAAAATCAGAAAAGTAAATGTTATTTTCATTGTTATGTTTACAGTTTCATTTGTTTTATTAGGTAGAAAAGAAGGAGGTAGAAGTGGTTAGTATCGTTCTAGCCAGCCATGGCAAATTTGCCGAGGGCATCAAAGATTCTGGCGGCATGATTTTTGGACCACAGGAAGGCGTTGTAGCTGTAACGCTTACTCCTGATATGGGCCCAGATGACCTGCATCAGAAGATTCTCGACGCAATTGCCACGCTTGAAGATCAAGAGCATGTCTTGTTCTTGGTTGACCTATGGGGTGGCACCCCCTTTAACCAGATTTCTCGCGTTCTTGAGGAAGAGGGTAAAGAGGATTGGGTTGCTGTTACTGGCCTTAACCTCCCAATGCTTATTGCAGCTTATGGCTCTCGTCTTGGCGTAGATACTGCGGCTGAGGTAGCAAAAGAGATTTACTCTGAAGCTCGTATGGGCGTAAAGATTAAGCCAGAAGAGCTTGAGCCACAAGAGGCAACACCTACTGATGTTCCTGCTGCTCCAGCAGCACCTCAGGGTGCAATTCCTGCGGGTACTGTTATTGGTGATGGCAAGCTTAAGATTGTTCTTGCTCGTATTGATACCCGTCTTCTGCATGGTCAGGTTGCAACTACGTGGACAAAGATGACCAAGCCAGATCGCATTATTGTCTGCTCTGACGGTGTTGCTCAAGATGAGCTCCGCAAGACCATGATTGTTCAGGCAGCTCCTCCAGGAGTACATGTCCACGTTGTTCCTATTAAGAAGATTATTGAGATTGCTCACGACACTCGTTTTGGCAATACCAAGGCAATGCTTCTGTTTGAGACTCCTCAAGATATGCTTCGTGCTATTGAGGGTGGCGTAGAAATCAAGGAAGCAAACCTTGGTTCTATGGCTCATTCTGTTGGCAAAGTTGTTGTTACCAACGCAGTTGCTATGGATGAGGACGATGTAAAGACTCTTGAAGCTATCCGCGAGTGCGGTACAACGTTTGATGTTCGTAAGGTTCCTGCAGACAGCGCAGAGAACTTTGAGGCAATGCTTAAAAAAGCTAAGTCTGAGCTTGGCGCCCGTAAGTAACTAGAAGGAGGTAGAAATGACACCTATCACAATACTGCTTGTCGTAATTGTTGCTCTTCTCGCTGGCATGGAAGGTATTCTTGACCAGTGGGAGTTCCACCAGCCCCTGGTTGCTTGCTCACTGATTGGCCTGGTAACTGGCCACCCTGCTGAGGGAATTATCCTCGGCGGTTCTCTTCAGATGATTGCTCTTGGTTGGGCAAACATCGGAGCTGCAGTTGCACCAGACGCAGCTTTGGCATCTGTCGCATCTGCAATCATTATGGTTTTGGCACTTAACGGCGGAGACACTGACACCACCGCTGCTATTAACACCTCTATTGCACTTGCAATTCCTTTGTCCGTAGCAGGCCTGTTCCTCACCATGATTGCTCGTACTATTGCAACTGGTATTGTCCACGCAATGGACGCAGCTGCCGAGAAGGGCGATTTTGCTGCAATCGAGCGTTGGCACATTGTAGCTATCCTCATGCAGGGCGCACGTATTGCTGTTCCTGCAGCTGCTCTTTGCTTCATTGACCCAGCTATTGTCACTGATGCTCTAAACGCAATGCCTAAGTGGCTCACTGGCGGTATGGCAGTTGGCGGCGGCATGGTTGCTGCTGTTGGTTACGCAATGGTCATTAACATGATGGCTACTCGTGAGGTTTGGCCGTTCTTTGCTCTTGGCTTTGTCTTTGCTGCTATTAACCAGCTCACTCTTATTGCTCTTGGTGTTATTGGTGTTTGCCTTGCTATTCTCTACATTGGTCTTAAAGACCTTGCTAAGCAGGGTGGCGGCGCAGGTGGTGGATCAGGCGATCCACTCGGCGATATTATTGACAACTACTAATTCTGAAGGAGCGTGAAACTAATGGAGAATAAGATTCAGCTTTCTAAGAAAGACCGCATGTCTGTTGCTCTTCGTCATCAGTTCCTTCAGGGTTCTTGGAACTACGAGCGTATGCAGAATGGTGGTTGGGCATTCTCAATGATTCCAGCCATCAAAAAGCTTTACCCAAACAAAGAGGATCAGGTAGCAGCTCTTAAGCGTCACCTTGAGTTCTACAACACTCATCCTTATGTTTCTGCACCAGTCATGGGTGTTACCCTTGCACTGGAAGAGGGACGTGCTAACGGTGAGCCTATTGACGACGTTGCAATTCAGGGCGTCAAGGTAGGCATGATGGGCCCTCTGGCCGGTGTTGGTGACCCAGTCTTCTGGTTTACCGTCCGTCCAATTCTTGGAGCACTTGGCGCATCTATTGCTCTTGGTGGCTCTGCACTTGGCCCCATTCTCTTCTTTGTTCTGTGGAACGTTATCCGCCTTATCTTCCTGTGGTACACCCAGGAGTTTGGTTACAAGGCAGGCGCTTCAATTTCTTCCGATCTTTCTGGCGGCATGCTGGGCAAGATTACTGAGGGCGCTTCTATTCTTGGTATGTTTATCATTGGCGCCTTGGTACAGCGTTGGGTTTCAATTTCATTTACCCCAGTTGTCTCTACCATTCCTCAGCAGGCAGGTGCTTACATTGACTGGACAAGCATTCCTTCAGGAGTAGACGGAATGTATCAGGCTTTGAAGCTTTACTCTGTTCTTGGACCAAATGGTCTTGATCCAGTGAAGGTAACCACACTGCAGTCCAACCTTGACTCGCTTATTCCTGGACTGGCAGCTGTTGGTCTGACACTGCTCTGCTGCTCACTGCTTAAGAAGAAGGTCTCTCCAATTGCTATCATCCTGGCTCTCTTTGCCGTTGGTATTATTGGTCGACTCCTTGGCTTTATGTAATGAGTAAGCGTACGCTCTAGTACTTAAAGTCGCACGTTTATGGGTCGCGCTCTATAATGGGTGCGACCCATTTTTGAAAGGATTGTATGGCTCAGTCTCAAAACAGTACGGTCGACTTCACCGCAAAGGCAACGTCATTCCACGGGCTAGCTACGTATGGCGACATCCTTATTGGCAATAAGGCCTTTGAGTTCTACAACCAGAAAAATCCTGAAGATTACATTCAAATTCCTTGGGATCAGATAGATCATGTGGCCGTCTCAGTTATGGGACGTACCAAAAGTATTTCTCGCTTTG
Organism: uncultured Atopobium sp.; assembly: GCA_963509815.1. GTDB lineage: Bacteria > Actinomycetota > Coriobacteriia > Coriobacteriales > Atopobiaceae > Lancefieldella. Next base: position 37,523 of record CAUPCM010000009.1, read on the forward strand.
CTATTTTTACTAAAAACAATGGTAACTACTCGTTTTCTACACGAGACAACAAGGCAACGCTCAGGGCAATTCGTGCCTATATAGGGGGGGAGAAACTCGTGCGTTCTCCAAACTTCTGGTTTGTCTTTAAGCACGGACTTATGGCAATCCCTCAGCTTCCTCGCCTTATTAAAGAGAGTTTTATTAAAAAGAAGTAAGCAAATTTTGCATTTTCACAAGAGCCGCCAGCAAGGAAGGCGTGAAACTGATAAAATCCAACATGCATATACGTGTCGCGGGTAGTTTGAAAATTCACGTTCTTCTCGCGACTTTATCGAGTGAAAAGAGTTAGACGTGGCAACTATCAGCACCGCAGATTTTAAGAACGGCCTTGGCCTTAAGATTAACGATAAGTACTACACCATCGTTGAGTTCCAGCACGTAAAGCCAGGTAAGGGCGGCGCTTTTGTCCGCTATAAGATTCGTGACCTTCGTTCTGGCCGCGTTATTGATCAGACCTGCAACGCTGGTACCAAGTTTGAGAACGTTCTTCTGCTCACCAAAGAGATGCAGTACCTCTACAACGACGGTGAGTCCTTCTACTTCATGGACAATGAGACTTACGATCAGGTAGCTGTACCTGCTGATTTCATTGGCGAGAAGAGCGTCTGGTTCAAGGAGAACGATAACGCACAGCTTCTCTATGCAGACACTGAGCTTCTTGGCGTTGAGCCTCCAATGTTCATTGAGGCAGAGATCACTGAGACTGACCCAGGCTTCAAGGGTGATACCGTTCAGGGCGGCACTAAGCCAGCAACCATTGAGACCGGTGCAACACTTCAGGTCCCAATGTATCTGAACCAGGGTGAGCGCATTAAGGTTGACACCCGCGACGGTAAGTTTGTTTCTCGCGTTTAATGCATTCTCTTTGGGTGCATAAGCGCCCAACAGTATTGAGTAATTATTTCAAAGACAGTTTGTCTTTTTAGGGGGTAGACATGGCTGAAACAGAGCTTCGTATAGCAGGCATCGGCATCTCAAAAGATGTAATTTCAACGGTTGTCTCCGGCGCAGCTGGAAGTGTTGAAGGTGTTGCCTCCGTTGGCGGAAACGATACCCTGGCATCCAACCTTATTAACGTCTTTACCAGCAGAAGCCTTGCTCCAGAGAAGGCTGTAGATGCAGCCGTAGAGAATGGTCAGCTTCATCTTGGAGTTCACCTTACCGTTTTCTATGGCTATCCTTTCACAAAGCTTGCATCTGAAGTAAGACTTGCTGTTGCAACTGCCGTAAATGAGCAGATTGGCGTCAGCATTGCTTCCGTTGATGTTTACATTGACAGCCTTGTTTTTCCTAAGGAGTAGGCTTGAGCGTTAAGTTTTTTGGACGTACTCGCGCCCGTAGCCAAGCACTACAGCTTTTATTCCAGGCTGAAGCCACTAATCGCAGCGTTCTTGAGGTCCTCGACGGAGACTACACGCTCTCCGAGGGACCTCTTGACGAGTATGCGCAGTCGCTGGCAGTAGGAGCAGATGGCATCAGGGATGATCTTGATGACATTATTGCTGCTTACTCAAAAGACTGGGCAATTGATCGCATGCCTTCCGTAGACCGCAATCTCTTACGAATTTCTCTTTACGAGATTCTTGAGGTTCCTGAGGTTGATGTAGCTGTTGCTATTAACGAGGTAGTTGACCTTGCTCGCGCTTACTGTGGCGATGATTCTCCTCGCTTTATTAACGGCGTTCTTGGTCGTATTGTTGATGACATTGAGGCTGGAGAAGACATTTATTCTCTATGTCATAAACAGCCTGCTGAGCAAGACGTTTCTGAAGAAGAGCCAGAGAGCTCTGTGGAAGATGCAGAGTAGTCATGGCAAAAATCGATACGTCTGAATATCAGAGCTTTGACCAGATAACCGCAAGACTTGATTCAATTGTTGATCAAGTTCGCGATAAAAACGTCTCGCTGGAGCATTCTCTTGACCTCTTTGATGAGGCAATTGCTCTAGGCTCAAAGGCTGTCAACATGGTTGACACCACTGAGTTTACGCCAGAAGAGGAAGAGCGTCTGGTTCAGACTCAGGCTGCAGGAGATGTTTCCGACGAAGCTGGTGCAGAGAACGCCACAGAAGCTACCGAGGCTGCTGCTGACGGGCAGACTTCTTCTGAGCAGGCTGAGGCTTCAGCCGTAGATGAAACGTCGTCTGATGACGCAGCTTCAGAAAGCGATGAGCACTAGTGGCTCAACGTGTTTCTCGCCAAAGGCTTGATAAAGAGCTGGTTAGGCAAGGATTTTTCAAAGATACTCAGGCTGCGCTGCGCGCAATTCTTGCGGGCGATGTTTCTACGAGCGATAGAAGACTGACCTCAGCAGGAGAGCTTGTTCCTGAGGGATTATTTCTACATGTAAAAGGTGCTATTCCATACGTGAGTAGAGGCGGGCTTAAGCTCGAGCGCGCCTTTGAAGTTTTTGATTTTACGGCACAACATAAAAAATGCTTAGATATTGGCTGTTCAACTGGTGGTTTTACCGATTGCCTGCTTCAAAATGGAGCTGCTTCAGTTACCTCAGTTGATGTTGGCTATGCGCAGTTTGATTGGTCGCTAAGAAACGATAGTAGGGTTGAGCTGCTCGAACGAACAAATATAACTTCGCTGCCAGAATTGGGCTACTCTCACGTCTTTGATGTAGCCGTGTGCGACGTATCGTTCACTTCAATCCTGTCAATTCTTCCTTCTGTGTTAGACGTTCTAGCTCCTGAAGGAGTTTTTGTTACGCTGGTCAAACCGCAGTTTGAAGCTAAGAAAGAAGAAGTGGGCGAGGGCGGCATTGTGACTGATGCGTCCGTTCGCCTACATACGTTGCAAAAGGTTGCCGATGCGTTCAAAGAAGCTCACATTGGTCCTTTGGGCGCATGTGAGAGCCCTATTCATGGTGCTAAGGGTAATGTGGAATATTTGCTGTTTGGGCAGCTTGGGGCAGGGCCGTACGATTTAGATCTTGCTTCAGTGGTTTTGAACCATTCTGTAGAAATAGTGAAATAGAACGAATGTTCTATTTTGTGGTATTGTTCGTAGTTTTTTAGGTATACTAAGTACATCGAATCAGACGTTTAACTGTTTCAGTTGTGCAGTCAAGCAAAATCGGGAGAGTGGTTTGCGTGAAGGTACTTCTTGTTCCAAATTTTTCAAGAGAAGTTGCTGTTTCTGGTGCACGTGAACTTGAAGAATGGCTCTTTGAGCAGGGATGTGATGTCCAGTGGGCACACGATAAAAAGCTGTTCCCAGATAAAGTTATAGACTGCTCTGATTGTCAGCTTGTTATTTCTCTTGGTGGAGACGGAACACTTCTGAGAGCTGCCAAAATTGTTGAGTATTCAGAAATTCCAATCCTGGGTATTTCGTACGGTCACCTTGGCTTTTTGACCAGTGCAACCCCTAATAAAATGATTGAGATGGTAGCTGATGCTCTTGCAGGAGAGCTCCACGTTTCTAGAAGAGCAACGCTTGCAATAGAAACAGAATATGAGCTTCCATCTGGAGAAACTTACGTCGAGAAGACCTTCTCGCTCAATGATTTTGCTGTTTCCAGAGGTGGAGCGGGCGATATGGTTGAGTTTACGGTTTCTGTATCGGGCAATCATATTGATAAGCTCCGCGGAGATGGCTTTGTCGTAAGTACAGCAACTGGATCTACTGGTTATGCTCTTGCTGCTGGTGGTCCTATTGTTACGCCAGAGTTCTCAGGAATGGTTTGTGTGCCAATTGCACCACATACTATTTTGGCTCGCGCATTTCTTACCTCTCCTTCTGATGTGGTTGAAATTACTATGTCAAAAGATAGACCTGCACTATGTCACTTCTTCTCTGATGGACAAAATATCAAGCACCCAGAGGAGGGTGTGGCTACCAAAGCCCGTATTAGCCGTGGACCAGGAGACATCATTCTGCTTGATAGAAGCGCCGATAGTTTCTATCGTTCAGTTTCTCGCGTGTTTTACGGTAAAACTGGTCAGTAAGCAGGTCATATATGCTTGATGAACTTCGCGTGCAAAATGTTGCACTTATTGAAGATGCTTCTCTTGCTCCCGCCTCAGGTTTAACTGTTTTAACAGGAGAGACGGGTGCTGGTAAAACTGCTCTTTTATCTTCTATTAAGCTCTTAGTTGGTGAGCGTGCAGATGCTTCTGCAGTCAGAGAAGGAACGGATGCCCTTAGGGTTGAAGCGCGTTTCTTTACCTCTCCAGAAGATCAAGAAGGAGTAGTGGTCTCTAGAAAAGTTTCTGCTGACGGCAGGGGCAGGGTAGAGATTGATGGCCATATGGCATCAGTTAAAGAGCTGGCTGGAGGCATCGGAACGTCAATTGATTTATGTGGTCAGCATGAGCATCAAAGATTGCTTGATGTAAAGAATCATGTCAGCATGCTGGACGCATGGATTGGTTCAGATATTCAGTCTTACCAGACAGAGTATGTAGACGCTTTGCATGCTTACCATGCTGCGGTTACCGAGCTTCAGCGGGTTATTGAAGTAAGTCAGTCAAGCAATGCAAAAATTGATGAAGCAGCATTTCTTGTCCAAAGAATTGATGAGGTTTCTCCTAAAGAAGGAGAGCTAGAAGACTTAGAGGAGCAACTTCCTCGCTTTGAGCACGCAGAGGCTCTCCTTCAAGCTGCAGGAGGAACACATGAGGTGCTCTCAAGTGATGAGGGCGTCATTGATTCACTCTCTGATGCGGTGCAGATGCTTCAAAATGCTTCAACGTTTGATGCTACGCTAGGTAACTATGCAGAGTCTCTTTCAAGTGCACTTATAGAGATTGAGGATGTTTCTTCAGAGCTCAGAAGCTATGTTGGGTCTCTTGATTTTGACGAAGAAGCTCTTGAAGAGATGCAAAGTCGTATGGCTCGTCTTCAGGGTCTTATGAGAACGTACGGTCCTGGTATGAAGGACGTGTTTAAGAAGTACCAGACTGCTCAAAATCTTCTTGAGGTTACAAGAGATACAGAAAAGCTTGTCCGTGAGGCGCAGGCAGCGGTAGATGCTGCAAAAGATACTCTTACTCTTAAGGCTCAAGCGCTTAAAAAGGTTCGTGTAGCTGCAGCTCCAAAGCTTTGTGATGCAGTCAATAAGCAAATGAGTCATTTGCAGATGGGCTCGGCTCAAATTGAACTCAACTTTGAAGATCTTCCTTTTGAGCAATGGAATAAAGTAGGTTCTACAAAGATTGAGCTTATGTATAAGCCTTCAACTCAAATGACAGCTCGTCCTCTTAAAAAGATTGCCTCTGGCGGTGAGGTTTCTCGCGTCATGCTTGCATGCAAAGTGGTTCTAGGAGAGTCTGACGACTGCGATACGCTTGTATTTGATGAAGTTGACGCCGGCGTTGGAGGAGCTACCGCCGTTGCTCTTGCAGAGGTTTTAGCGCAGCTTGCTAAGACACATCAGGTGATCGTGGTAACTCACTTGCCTCAGGTTGCTGTTATGGCTTCAAAACACTATGTAGTGTCTAAGACAGAAGAACATAACGCACTACCTGTAACTTCACTTACAGAGGTTTCTGGTGCTCAGCGAGAAGAAGAGATTGCTCGCATGCTATCAGGCTCAATAACTGAGGCTTCTTTAGCACACGCGCATGAACTGCTCACAGAAGCTCACTAGATTTTTTAGTACTACATGGACATAACAATGTATTTGTTTGGAGATTAAATTTCTCGTCTCTATGGGCCTCAAAGCGGAATAATATAAAGACCCGTAGAAATGTAATTGGCTAATCTTACCTACGGGAGTAATCCATGACCAAGCACATATTTGTAACAGGTGGCGTTGTTTCCTCTCTTGGAAAAGGAATCACTGCTGCATCCCTCGGCCGACTTCTTAAGGCTCGTGGCTATAAGGTCATGATGCAAAAAGCTGACCCGTATCTCAATGTTGACCCAGGTACTATGAGTCCTTTCCAGCATGGTGAGGTTTTTGTTACCGAGGATGGTAAAGAGACTGACCTTGACCTTGGCCATTATGAGCGCTTTATTGACGAGAATCTTACCAGGGAGTCTAACTTCACCACTGGCCTCATTTATCAGTCTTTGATTCAGCGAGAGCGCGCTGGAGACTTCCTTGGCGGAACAGTTCAGGTAATTCCTCATGTAACCGATGCAATTAAGGCTCGTTTTGCTCGTATTGAAGAGGTTACTAATGCAGACGTAGTCATCACAGAGCTTGGTGGCACTATTGGTGATATTGAGTCTCAGCCTTTTGTTGAGGCAATTCGCCAGTTTAGAAAAGAGCGTGGCGCAAGCAACGTTGCCATTATTCATGTGAGCCTTGTTCCTTATATTGCAGCAGCTCATGAGGTTAAGACTAAGCCTACGCAGCACTCCGTAAAAGAGCTTCGTTCCCTTGGTATTCAGCCAGACTTTATCGTGTGCCGTTCTAGTCATTCCGTGGATGAATCTATTCGCGAGAAAATCGCTAATTTCTGCGATGTTGATGCAGATTGCGTTTTTGAAAACAACGATCTGCCTTCAATTTACGATGTTCCAGCATATCTGGCAGCACAGGGATTTGACAAGAAGGTACTAGAGCGTCTTGGTCTTGAAGTCCGCCCAAGTGATCTTGGCAGCTGGGAAGCATTTACTACCGCTATGCATAAGGCAAATGCGCTTGAAGACACAACAAGAATTTATGTTGTCGGCAAGTATACGCAGCTTCCTGATG
>CAUPCM010000010.1:0-33567 GCA_963509815.1 uncultured Atopobium sp.
GCGTTAGTTACGGTATGACGTGGCGCGTTCCTCGCAATAACATCCAGGTAGCTACGGTGCCTATCGGCTACGCCGATGGTCTTGCACGTAGTCTTTCTAACCGCATGGATGTTTTGACACGCGGAGACCGTGTCCGCCAGGTGGGCAACATCTGCATGGATCAGTTTATGATTGCCGTTGATACCGCAGGTACACACGCTAATAAGCCCGCGCACGAGATTCGTTACGGCGACGTGGTTACTCTCATCGGCAAAGATGGCGATCAAGAAATCACCGCAGATGAGATGGCTGATCTTCGCGAGACTATCAACTACGAGGTAGTTTGCAACTTTGGCGCGCGCCTCGATAAGGTGTACATCTAATGGCAGCTACTCCTGCTTCTCCTAAAAATGCTTTAGGAAGAAAGCGCATGTCAAACGCAGAATATGCGAAAATCGCATATTCTAAACAAGCAGGTAAAACGCTTGACGAGATTCGTGAGCAGATAGCTGATTGCAAGAAGTGTCCGCTTTGGGAAACGCGCACCAACATTGTGTTTGGTGGTCCAAATCCCACGGCTCGCATCATGATTGTGGGAGAAGCTCCTGGTAAAAACGAGGATCTAAGCGGTCAACCTTTCGTAGGCGTATCGGGTAAAAAGCTTGACGCGCTGTTAGAAGAAGTTGGTCTTTCTCGCCAGGATGTTTTTATCTCTAACGTGGTCAAATGCCGACCACCTTCAAACAGAAATCCCAAGGTAGCCGAGGTGGAGGAGTGTTCTCCGTACCTTCGCGACCAGATTCGCGCTATTAAGCCGGACGTTATTGTCTGCCTGGGTAACTTTGCAACGCAGTTTGTCATGCATACCGATAAGGGCGTGACGGAGCTGCGCGGCAAGTTTTACCAGATAGGCGCTTTTAGCGTGCTGCCCACCATGCATCCCGCATCAACTATTTACCGCAAGGAGTGGGCTCAGTTTCTCAAAGATGACCTGCGACTTCTTGCTGATTGGCTTGAGGAACGCCCTCGAGGAGGCTCTTGTGACTAACCTTTCTACCAGCGCAAACGGCGCTGCAAACAACCTGCCAGAGAAAACTGCAGCTGGCACGTATGTCTCTACCACCACCGAGCAGACCATTGCTCTTGGTCAGATTCTGGGCAAACTTCTGCAAGCAGGCGACGTACTGGTGCTCACGGGAGACCTGGGCGCAGGAAAGACGCAGCTTACCAAGGGTATTGCTGCCGGCATGGGCGTCACGGACGACGTGACTAGCCCAACCTTTACCATCGAGATGGTCTACGAGGGCACAACCATGCCGCTCTACCACTTTGACCTGTATCGATTGAACGATCCCGACCAGCTTGAAGATACCGGCCTGTACGATGCACTTGAGTCTGATGGTCCAACTATCATCGAGTGGGGAGAGCAATTTGCAGAGCAGATTGGCGAGAGAACCCTTGATGTGTATGTCTCTAGGCTATCTGAGGAAGAGCTTTCGTCCGACGACGCTGAGCCTCGCCGAGAGATTCGCTTTATCCCACAGAATACTCGTGGAGAAGAGATTATTCAGTCGCTGTAATTGCTGAATAAATAACGTTTTTGTCACCCAGTTATAGATATTTTAAGAATATCTATAACTGGGTGTTTTGGCAGTATACCTGCGATTTCTTTTCATATATACTTATCAACCCGTTAAAACATGTTCAAAAAAACAATTGTTTTTCTTGAAATACACGAGTTATGGAATATGAAATGTCAAAGTATTTGCGCAACAACATAAAGCTGCTCGCAATTTCAGGCATTATGGCAAGCGTGTTGGTTTTCTCGCCATTGCTTTCTGCGTTGGCTTTTGCTGAGGAAACTGAAGTAACTGAGGTGAGCACTACATCCGAGGCTGCTACTACTGAAGACGTCGCAACAACCGAGGTAGCCACAGCTGAGACGACCACTGCTGCCTCAACAGATGATGACAGTGATGCAGAAGCTGTTAAATCTTTTATAGATAATAGTTACTTTGGTCTGACAAGAGAGCTGCATATCTCAGTTTCAACAGGAGGTGGTACGTATAACGGAAAATCATATATTCCTCCCACTATCTCTGATGATTGTAAAAGCGTCTCTTTTAGCAGCAACGTTCAGCGTGATGGCTATACGCTGGTAGGATTTACTACAGACTACTTAAGCCAAGATGAGCTCAGTAACGCAACTCCTGATATGTCTATGCCTTATACCATTGACGCTGATGGTATGGTTCATATGAATTTTAGTGATTTAGAGTCTTGGAGTTCTAAAGACAATATTGATACAGGAATTGTTACTACAAGATATCATCTACGTACGCTTTGGGCGCCAAATCCAGAGCCCGAACCAGCACCAGAGCCTGACCCAGAGCTAGCACCTGCACCAGTTGCGCCTGCTTCTGATTCAGTCCAGCAGCCAGCACCAAGGCGCGAGAAAAGCGTTCTGCCCAACACTGGCGACGCAAGCTCTGTAGCAGGCGTTGTCGCAGCAGCTGGTACTGTACTGACCGCCTTTGGTCTCCGCAAGAAAATGCAGCAGTAAATAGTCGCTTCTTAGTAGAAATAAATCCCTATGTCTAAGTATTTTCACAACAACACAAAGCTTCTTATTCTTTCTGGTGTTCTTGCAGGAGCATTGGTTTTCTCGCCAGCACTTTCTTCTCTTGCGCTTGCTGAAGGTACGCAGGTAACAGAAGCAACTGCAACTACTGCTACGACCGATGTAGCTGAGGCAACTGCCTCGACTGAGTCGTCTGCTACAACCGAGACGACTGCTGTAACTGCCGCAACTGAGACAACCGCAGCGACTGAAGCAGTCGCTTCAACTGAGGCTGCTGCTAGCACCACCTTAACAGATGACAATGGCGCAACTATTGTTCGTTTTTATGATCCTGAAGTTGGTTGGAATACTAGAATTAACCTTGTTGTCGGTGCATACGGTACTCAATACAATGGAAATGCCTATATTCCTGCAACGATTTCAGACGACCATAAGAGCTTCACTTTTGATGGAAATATTCATCGAGATGGTTACACGCTGGTAGGTTACTCGTCAGAATTGCTTTCAAATGCTCAAAGAGATAACGCAACTTCCGACCAGTCAATGCCTTACACCGTTGATGCTAATGGAATTGTTCACGTGAATTTTGCTGATATTACCTCGTGGTCCGTTACCGATGACCTGCGTGATGACACAACAACTTACTATTACTACTTTGCTCCGCTTTGGGCGCCAAATCCTGAGCCAGAGCCAACACCAGAGCCTGAGCCTCAGCCAGAACCAGAGCCAGCACCTGCGCCAGTTGCACCTGCCTCCGATCAGGCCCAGCAGCCAACACCAAGGCGCGAGAAAAGCGTTCTGCCCAACACTGGTGACGCAAGCTCTATAGCAGGTATTGTTGTAGCAGCCGGTACCACTCTTGTTGCTCTTGGCCTGCGTAAGAGGATACAACAGTAAATTGCAGGAGTTAATAAGCAATAAAAACGCCTCTAGAAATAAGATTTTGAACTGCCTCCCATTTCTTATGTCCAAGAAATGGGAGGCAGTTCATTGTGTGGGTGATTATGATTCTGCAGCGTGTTAGCGTCGGCTTTTAGGCCTGGCGCACAAAATAGCGCAGCTTTGGTAGGTTCTGCCGAAGAATCGACATGTTCCTAATCAAGGTAGCTAGGCAGCTAGGCGGTCGCACTACCTGATATGCATCTCTATGCATAAACTTCATCTAATATGCTTAAACATGAATAGACTTATATAAGAAATTTAACTATCAATAAATTCTGTATCTACGGAACACACCTAAGTCGGATATTCTGCTCAGATGCGGGCATATTACACATCAAATGAAGATAATCTGCATGATTGAGGTATTTTCAGCGTAATGTATACGTCTTTTTGACAGATTATCTGACTTAGGTGTGTTTTGAACTGCCTCCTATTTCTCGTGTCCAAGAAATGGGAGGCAGTTCATTTTCTAGGAGCGTTCCTTTTAACAATTTGTGACTCGCGGCTAGTCGAGCCTTTAGGACACTCTAAAAGATATATCCCTTTGCAACAGCCCAGTTCCAGATGCGGTCAGCCTGTATTTCACAGCGCTGCTTAAGTTCAGTGGTGTTAGAACCAGTGAAAGTAACCTGCTGAACAGAAAGAGGAAGGTTATCTGGTCTAGTAATAGTTAAAGTTGCGCTGTTCATAGCCATGCGAGCTGTCTTGTTAGCGCCAACGCGGACTTTAACAGTAAAGTAACCACGAGCAACAGGCCACTCGGTAACTTCTCCGCTATTGGCTGTTCCAGACCTGAATCCATTTGCATTAGCAATAATGCTATAGCCATTCATAAAGAAACCGGCTGCAATAAGCAGGCCACCAATGGCGCACAAAAGAATTCCTGCAAAGATGGTACCCTCACCATTTAAATTAAAGAAATTCCAGAGGCCGCCAACAGCAAAAAATGCACCAGTTGCCCAACCAACAAGAGGACTAGCGCCTCCCTGAGGTTTACCAAAATCAATTACATCGTAAGTAAGAGGAATTGGGGAGGTGTCGTTTTTATCGTAAAGATAAACGTTACCTGGAATTTCCTGGTTTTGAGCGGGTTTTTGTGGTGCTTCTGGTGGAGTTGGAAGTGACATAAAGCGTCCTCCTTTTAGCTGGTAGAACTATTCAGGATATAAAAAATTATCCTATTTGAGAGATTTATTGTAACGTATTGGATAGTAGAGGCTTAAATTTTTTAATTTTGCATCCCACCTATCGAAAGGATGCTTAATGAAAAGACGTCAACTAGCACTCACTTGTGCACTGGTCCTTGTGCTTTCATCAGGTGTTGTATTTACTGCGTGTAACTTTAACATTGGCGGACCATCACCTGAAGAGATTGTAGCTCAGAAGGAAGCAGAAGAGAAGAAGGCTGCACGCGCCCCGTTTGTAGGCGTTCGGGAAGCAAAGTCTATTAGTGATCCTAGCCAGGGAGATATCCCCGAGAGTGTTTATCCAACGGCAGTAGAATCCATGAAGTCAATTTATGGTTATGACTTCTCTGACGATGGCACTGGTTTGTTTGTTCGCTTCGGCGCTCAGAAGCCCTTTACCTGGTCTGTTGACGCTGATGGTAAGCTCACTATTACTCTTGCGGGTAATGCCGGAAGCTACATAGCAACCGTTGATTCCTCGGGTCAGATGACCATTGAGGGTTCCGATGGTTCCAAGGCAGTTTTGAAGCAAATCACTAAAACCTCAGGTGATTATTCCAGCCTTAAGTACAAGCCTTTTGACGCAATGGCAGACAAGGGCACCATTGCATATAACTTCTCTTCTACTAAGGGCGAAGACAAGATGCGCTTTAAGCTAAAGACCGAGGTGGACAAGGTACTTATCGATAATGACGATCTCTATGTCAGGTATGTTGGTATTGCTAAATCCCCAGATGGTTACTCTGAAGGTTACGTTTTTGAGATTATCAATAGGTCTGAAAACTGGGTAAATTGCACCTTTAAGTTAGATAATTCTGAGAATTCTGTATGGGCTTACGACTCTAACTATCTTGAGCGTGGCGAGAGGGTCTTTGCATTTGTAATTAATAGTGCAAATCAGAAAAACCTCTTGCAGATCAGACCGAGGTAGACGCAGTTGTTGAGTACTACCACATCAAAGGCGGTAAGAGTATGGAAGACACTAAGACAGAAAACGTTGATTTGATTATCTCTCAGAAGAAGTAGGTGGACTGCCGCAATGTGCCAAGTACGTACACATAAACCATTTACGTGTTAAGCGTGAAATATGTAGACGTCACCTGTACAATGGGTGGCGTCTATTCTTTTACTGACTGCTCTTTTGAGCTTAAGAAAGAAGCGTGATCTATCATGCAGAAGGCTTTGATTTCGATTGACTACACCTACGATTTTGTAGCAGATGATGGAAAGCTTACAGCAGGTAAGCCGGCTCAAGCTATTTCAGATGCTATTTATGAGGCTACAAAGTGTGCTTTTGATCGTGGCGATTATATTTTCTTTGCTATTGATGCTCACGATCCAGAGGATAACTTCCATCCAGAGACTAAGCTTTTCCCACCTCACAATATTATCGGCACAAGTGGTAGAGACCTGTTTGGCCCTCTGAATGATTTTTATCAGCAGTACAAAGACGATAGCCATGTGTTCTGGATGGACAAACGCCATTACTCGTCTTTCTCGGGAACTGATCTTGATATTCGTCTGAGGGAGCGCGGCATTAACACGGTTATCCTGACTGGTGTTCTTACCGACATCTGTGTACTGCACACAGCGGTTGATGCTTACAACCTAGGCTATCACATTGAGGTTGTTGAGCCAGCAGTTGCATCGCTGACGCCAGAAAATCATCAGTTTGCGCTTGCGCACTTTAAGAACACCCTTGGAGCAACGCTGGTTGATACAGAACTCAACGAGATTGAGAACGCGTAATGACTCCAGAAGAACGAGCCGTTATACGCAAATAAGTATCTACGTAAATCAGTTAAAGCATTTATTTGACCCAAGGTTAAAAACTTGGGTCTTTTTGTTACCCTAGTCTAACTTATCTGATAAGATAAGAATGATTTATGGATAAAACTGTTATGGCTCACTGGAAGGGTCATGCAAAACAGTAAGATTGGGGGAAGTTCTATGTACGCAAAGCATGGACTTAACAAGCTACATGCTCAACTTTTTGTTGTAATGGCGATTGCAACTTGCTTGTTTTTCTCGCCATTTGCAACAAAGGCTTACGCTGATGGTACGTTTGAGATTACTGACTGGCTCTCGGGCTATGGTTCTAGTAGTTTGCAATACATCTACAGCAACAACAAGGCTGCGATGGACGCTGCATCTACGTGGTCATTCTCTGGTTCAAGGGTGACTATTGGCGCCAGTAGCGGTTCTTCTATTCAGGACTTCACTGTTCCTACTACCGTAACAAATATTACTAGTACCTATCAGAGCACGTACCTGGGCAACGGTACGCGCGTTCAGGTTTATGCTGGTCTGAATCCTAAGGGTTCTCGCATCATTTTCCCAGCTGGCTTTAACGGAACCGTCTCAAATATGCTGTTTGAGGGCGAGGTTATTGTTGAGGCTGGTGCAAACGTAACCTTTGATAATGTTACGTTCTATAACGGTCTTGATAACAGGGGTACTTCAACTGTTAAGAACTCCACGGTTGTTCAGATTGATCTTACTACCACCAATGGCGGTGATTTGACTATCGAGAATACCAGGTTCCAGAATTCCAACAATACCGCTGGCGTAGTGCTTCCTTCTAACAAGATCACTCCTGCAAAGGTCGGCGAGGCCTACAACGAGCCAATCACCATTCCTTGGGCAGCGTCTACTATGGGTTACGACACCTTTACCGTAGACAATCTGCCTGCTGGTCTTGCACTCAGCCCAATGGAGAATGATGCAACTGCTCGTAGAAGCACTGCAACTATTTCTGGTACTCCAACTGCTGCAAGCAATGGTTATACGCGCATCACCATCAAGAACGGTAGTCTGTACGACTTCACCATTCCTATGAAGATGAGCGTTCAGAAGGGTACCGTTGCTGTTCCAACCGCAACTAACTACACCTATAACGGTCATAATCAGCGTGGTTTTGATGCCACCGCTAACCCACAGGTAGTTGTCAGTGGCCAGGTTTCAGCAACTTATCCTGGTACGTATGACGTTGAACTTGATCTTGCTGATCCTATGAACTACACCTGGGAAGATGGCACCAATAACACCAAGGATGCAACTTGGACCATCAATAAGGCTCAGCTTGTTGTGACCTATGCTGGCGAGACTGTTCAGAAGGGCGTTGCTCCTCAGCTTGCTCTTACTGTTACCGGTTTTGTAAACGGTGAGACTGCTGATACTGCTCGCAGCTACACCGCTCCTACCCTCAGCGCAACTGACCTGAGCGTTGGTGCGCACGAGCTGACTCCTGCAGGTGGCTCAGCAGACGACTATGAGTTCACTTACGTTTCTGGAACTCTTACTGTAACCGACGTCGCAAGCGATCCATCTAACAGCAACGGCAACAACAGCACCAACAACAACACCAACAACGGTACCAACAACAACGGCACGAATAGCTCTCAGAAGAAGCACAAGTCGCACAAGAAGGGCGTACTGCCAGATACCTCTGACGCTTCCGCTGTTCTGTCTTCTGTCAGCATGATTGCTGCTGCAGGCGCTATGGCTGCTGGTATTCGTCTTCGTAAGCGTGCATAGCGGGAATTGAGCCTTAGAGCTCTCTGCAATTGCTTGAACTAACAACAGCCTTTCCTGAAAAGGGAAGGCTGTTTTGGTTTGATTTAAGTTTATATTGAATAAAAGAATTACCGTTTATGGAATAGTGGAATAAATCTATCTTTTAGGATTTTAAGCAGATATAAAATTACATCAACTCGTTTAATTTTAATCAAGGAGCTGCCATGTCAAAATCTGATCGTGGACTTGTTTTTGGAGTTGATTTAGGAAAAGCCTCATGTGGATTAGCTATTATAGATTATGAAGCTAAAGAAGTAAAATTGCTTTCAAGCCGAATTATCAAAGCTCCCGAAAACAGAAGCGGAAAATCTCTAGCCGCAGTAAGGCGAGAAAAGCGTTCAATTAGACGGCAAATCGACAGAAGAGCAGCAAGAAAAAAGAATGTTTTAAAAGTATTAAAACAATTTGGAGTTACTCCACAGGATTCTGATTGTACGTGGTTTGAAACTAAGAAAAACGGTAATGACGGAATAGATTTACCAGTTATTGCATTAAGAAGTCAAGGTCTTGATCGACAGCTCTCTGATAGGGAATGGGCTCGTATTCTCTATTGGTTCTGTAGTCAGCGTGGCTATATTAATCGAGGAGAAGAGACTTTAATTAATGGAGAAACTTCTATTGAAGGTACTCCTGAATCTGAAGAGGCAGGAAAAGTTCTTTCTGCTATCTCAGAAAACAGAAAAACGCTAAAGAAATCAGGCTATAGAACTTTTGGTGAGTACTTGTATAAAGAGAGCTATGTTACAACCCATAGCTATAGAAACAAAGCTGGTGATTATAAACATTGCGTGTCTCATCCAATGGTTGTTGATGAGATTAACGAGTTATTTAAGCAACAGCAAAAGCTTGGAAATACATATACTTCAGAAGAATTTAGAGATGCTTATTTAGAACAGCTCAATTGGCTTAAGGATACTAAAGCTTTTGATAAATTGACTTATCAAAAGGTGGGCTACTGTGTTTACTTTGATCAATATAGTGATGAGCCCCAAAAAAGGGCGGCAAATGCTGATTTAATTTCTGAAGTTGTAAAAGCTTATGAAAAGCTTGGAAATATACGTTTGAAATTTGAGGATAAACCTGAGCAATCTCTAACAAGAGAAGTTAGAGATGCAGTTATTAATGAGATGTTTAGTGTTCATCAAGGCGCTAAGGTTAAATCGGTTACGTATAAAACTTTACGTAAGCTGATAGATGATGACAATTTGGTTGGTTTTAAAGGAGTTAAATCAGATTTAGAGAAGAATCCGGTATTCGTACCTAAGGCCTGGAATATATTTTGTAGAGTTCTTTCAGGCTCAGAATCAGGAATTCAGCTGCTAAATAGAATGAGGAGTGACTTTAAATTTGCTAATGCGATTTCTGAGTCTCTTACTTACGCATCATCTCTTGATAGTTTGGAAAGAAGAATTTCAATGTATCAAGAAAAAGAGAACTTAGTAATCTCTGAAGATGAACTTGCCTTAATAGAATCGTTGCCTTACAACACAAAAATATTTAAGGGATATGGATCCAGATCTGTTCAAGCGCTAGAGATGTTACATGATCAATTTTCAGACGGAGAAGCTTTTACTCTTGATGAAGCTGAAAAACAGTCTGGGCTTCAAGGCTTCAGACTAAGAGAAAAGGGAATTAGACAGTCTCTCCTGCCGCCATATTCTGATTATGATGTGCAATGTACAAACCCTGTTGTTTTAAGAGTCCTTGCCCAAGCAAGGAGAATGATTAATTCTGCTATCAAACAATATGGAATGCCAAATATAATCCGTATTGAATTGGGCAATGATATTGCTAAATCGGCAAAAGAAAAAAGCAAAATTGCAAAAGGACAAAATGAAAATAGAAAAGAGAATGAGCGTATAAAAGAAAAAATTGCCGAAATTCTTCGTATTGATCAGTCGGAGGTAACTGGTAAGCAGATTACCAAGATGAAACTCTATGAAGAACAGGGAGGCAAAGATATATATACCGGAGAAGGTCTTGGTGATATTGCATTCGCGGGAGGAAGACGCTTTTTAATAGACGAGAAGTATTGCGAGATAGATCATGTACTTCCATACTCAAGAAGTGCTGATGACCTAAAGTCAAATAAAGTTCTTGTTCTTGCAAATTCTAATCAAGAAAAAGGAAATAGAACCCCATACGAATGGATGAACTCCAATGACGGCAGTCATCCAAATTGGGAACAATTCTGTTTGCGAGTTTCGTCTAACGTTAGATTATCCGATGGTAAAAAATCAAAGTTATTGGAAGAAAATTTTGCTGAAAAAGAGGTTTCCTTTATTAAACGTAATATGGTGGATACTCAATATATGGCCAGAGCAATTTCTGCTTGGCTTTCAGATTCACTGAATTTTTCAACAGAGTTTGATCAAAAACAGCATGTCTATGCTGTAAACGGAAGAATGACTGCAAAATTGAGGAGAAAATGGGGCCTCAATTTTGGCGAGGATGATACAAAAGATCGTAGCGACAACAGACATCATGCAATTGATGCTGCGGTAATTGCAGTATGCAGTGCATCAATGGTTAAGGAATTTGCAATTTCTTGTTCTAGATTGAGAGATGTAAGGGATTCAGTTATTGCTGAACCATGGGAAGGCTTTGCTGATCAGGTGCGTGAAGCAAGGGAATGGATAATTCCTACAATGTATCGCCCTAATAAGAAGAATGGCTTATTGTTTGAAGAAAGTCGCTATCGATATGTTGGGAAGAAAAAGAAACATATTTTGACTAGCAGGGATGGAAAAGAAAAATCATCAGGAAATATCCGTTTCTTTGAGAATGAAAAAGATGGCAAACATGTAAAAATTGTTGGAAATATTGCTTACATCAGACTGTGGCTTGATGAAAGTGCTCGCAAAGGTAAAGGAGAGTGGTTAATCGAGCCACTATACTTTGCTGATTTGCAATCAATAAAAGATGGGAGCTATGTGCCAAGATATATTAGTGCTTCTCATGTGACTAGTGATGAATGGAAATCAATCCCTAAAGATGTTTTGTCAAAAATTCCTCCAGTAGTAGTTCACATTCAAGATGTCATTCAAGTAGACTCTTCGTATTTTAGAGTTGATGGTGTGGATATTGATTCTAAAGCGTTAAACCTAATACCAGTTTTTAGGGATTCAAATAATAGCAATCCCGCATTGGCAAAAATGAGCAAATGGAACAAGGGCACAGAGGTGACACGAATCTCTGAAGATGCATTAGGTTTAGTGTGGTTCAATTTTTTAAAGAATCAAAATTCTAGTGAGAGTTGAGCTGGATTGTAAGATAACCCACCTCTTTTCGATGAATTGATTAGAATCTTCCTCCCTGTATATTGCTTCTCGGTAAGTTCGAGAACAGTTACGCATCCTTTGGGAGGAAGATTTTTATTTACTCTTGAAAGGTGGCTATTTGTATTTTCAGTACCTAAAGTTATCCTACTATAGATACTAAACTGCTCCATTATCCAGCCAGAGTTAACCAGGAACTTATGAAATTCATGGTAGGCCTTTTTATCAGACTGGGTTTTGGTCGGTAGATCAAACATAATTAGTAATCTCATGACTCTCATTTTTCTCCTTATTCAAAAGTGATTAATTCAATAGGTGAAAGAGAAGGACATGAAAGTATGGAAGAATCTTCTTCCTTCATGCTTTTAATTAAGGATTCAATCAACTCGTCTATTGACTGTCTTACGGAAATTTTCCTTCCATTTTGAAGAACACAAAGTTCTAAAACTTTAGATAAAGATACTTTGATCTCATGCGATAATCTTGCATTCAATTTATATGATGCAATATAAAAATCTACAACTGGTCTAAATGGCTCGATAAGATCGTCTGCTAAATTGAATGCGTTTTCAATACTATTGTGGTGAATACCCTTTGAAGGCATTAAGCCATGAGCTATCAATGATTGAATGATTGCAGATCTAATAATCGAATAACCATAATCTAGAGAAGGAGTCCAATCACTATCTCGTCGTGATCCATCTGTAATTAAAATTTTGAAATAGGCTTGAGCTGCTACAGCTTCTCGGTTAGTTGCATCATCGGACTGTACCTTATCAATTAGTTTGCGAACCGAATAAAATGGTAGATTCAAATATTCTAAACAGAGTGACTGGTTATAAATTTTGGCAGAAACAATTGATTTCCATTGTTGCTTTTGTAAAGGCTTTTTCACATTAAATTGAAGGCTAATCAACTCGTTCTGTCGGCAATTACCTACGAAAGGAAGAATAATCGCCTCTGGAATATGATTGGTTCCACAACATAAAATGCTTGCTTTATTTTTACTAATTTCTGTTATGAGTCTTTCGGTAATGACAACTGCAGGATGATCAATAGTAATCATCCCTATATCCTCTATAGGGATAGAGACAATTCCTTCTTCATGTTTGTCAATTTGAAGTTGAGAATGCTTACAGGACAAATATGCCGCTGACCGAATTGCTATTGAGTATTGCACGATTCACCTCTTAATAAGAAGCTTTCTGATACAATATGCATATGTTTTGATTCATACTTTCTGGGAGATCGTACGGATCTAGACAAGGCCAAGTATTTTTATGCTTGAGCCGCAAACGAAGCCCGGGGTAACCCGGGCTAGTTTTTATAAATTATATCAACTATCGTGAATTTTTTGGAGAAGTTTGTATAGTTTTCAAAATATCAAGCCCCTGAATTCCCTGTTAAACAAGGAAAACAAGAGCTTGGTATTTTACTACCTGGGAGATCGTACGGTAATCAAGACAGCGCGGATTTGATGACGACTCGCCACTCAATTTTACTACCTGGGAGATCGTACGGTAATCAAGACCGTTAGGCGTCCAATCACCGTTAACGTTGAATTTTACTACCTGGGAGATCGTACGGTAATCAAGACAATTAAAGATTACTCCTCAACTGGTGTTACATTTTACTACCTGGGAGATCGTACGGTAATCAAGACGTCTCTAATGAAACCCGCTGAAATAATCAGATTTTACTACCTGGGAGATCGTACGGTAATCAAGACCAAACTGCTGATACTGCTGCTATTCCTTCAATTTTACTACCTGGGAGATCGTACGGTAATCAAGACATTCGTCTATAACCTCTTGTATTTTATTTTATTTTACTACCTGGGAGATCGTACGGTAATCAAGACCAGCATGGGTGACGTGAGTTTCGAGCCGGTATTTTACTACCTGGGAGATCGTACGGTAATCAAGACTTCGTTGAGATTGGTACGAACCTGGAACCGATTTTACTACCTGGGAGATCGTACGGTAATCAAGACTAAAATTGACTAAGATGCTGACGCGGGTTAATTTTACTACCTGGGAGATCGTACGGTAATCAAGACCCATCTATTCATCCTGGCGACACTAAGACTATTTTACTACCTGGGAGATCGTACGGTAATCAAGACCTCAAACTTGCGCATGATTGCGTGCGATATATTTTACTACCTGGGAGATCGTACGGTAATCAAGACATGAAATCATTGACCCAGGCGACGCCTTCGATTTTACTACCTGGGAGATCGTACGGTAATCAAGACGTATTTGTCATGATCCAGAAGCGGCGGTCTATTTTACTACCTGGGAGATCGTACGGTAATCAAGACCCTCATAACGTGCATATGTTTGACGAGTTAATTTTACTACCTGGGAGATCGTACGGTAATCAAGACGTTAGGCTACTTTGATTGTCGAGGAATACCATTTTACTACCTGGGAGATCGTACGGTAATCAAGACGAGAGAGGGTACCAGCGATGAAGAAGCACTATTTTACTACCTGGGAGATCGTACGGTAATCAAGACTAGCACATTGATGCGGTCATAGACTTCAAGATTTTACTACCTGGGAGATCGTACGGTAATCAAGACTGTAAGACATCTTTTTAAAATATCCGAAGAATTTTACTACCTGGGAGATCGTACGGTAATCAAGACACAATCATACCGCAAGTGGTGGCTTGGACAATTTTACTACCTGGGAGATCGTACGGTAATCAAGACTCACGTATGCATATGGTACTTGCTATGGAAATTTTACTACCTGGGAGATCGTACGGTAATCAAGACTCATTAAATATGAGGAGCACAGATATGGACATTTTACTACCTGGGAGATCGTACGGTAATCAAGACGGTAAAGACATTAATCCACGTTGGGGCATTATTTTACTACCTGGGAGATCGTACGGTAATCAAGACCATGAGTATCGTGGTGAGCAGGTTGACTCTATTTTACTACCTGGGAGATCGTACGGTAATCAAGACGCTCTGCAATACGCCATTCAGTTCACAGTAATTTTACTACCTGGGAGATCGTACGGTAATCAAGACAGCAAAGGCTTGAAGTAGCGAGGCATAGAGATTTTACTACCTGGGAGATCGTACGGTAATCAAGACGTCGCATTGTGGCACGAGCAGCAGGAGTGTATTTTACTACCTGGGAGATCGTACGGTAATCAAGACAATGTTGTCTTGGTTAAACAATGCGTTAAAATTTTACTACCTGGGAAATCGTACGGTAATCAAGACCTGTGTCATCTTGATGCTCATGAGGGTGATGGATTTTACTACCTGGGAGATCGTACGGTAATCAAGACTGTAACATATTCCTTGCCTTTTTACTCGCAATTTTACTACCTGGGAGATCGTACGGTAATCAAGACAAATCTATTGAGAGTGTAGTCCGTAACGTCATTTTACTACCTGGGAGATCGTACGGTAATCAAGACCCTTGGACTTTTGCGAGTAGTTCAATCACGATTTTACTACCTGGGAGATCGTACGGTAATCAAGACTCGTTTTTATGGATTATCATGATCTTCTGGATTTTACTACCTGGGAGATCGTACGGTAATCAAGACTTTACCTACAGAATGAACAAACTAAACCATATTTTACTACCTGGGAGATCGTACGGTAATCAAGACACAGAATAATTTGACCTGTCTAGAACTTTAATTTTACTACCTGGGAGATCGTACGGTAATCAAGACGCATGGAATAACTTTATCGCTGGCATTAGTATTTTACTACCTGGGAGATCGTACGGTAATCAAGACAAATCTATTGAGAGTGTAGTCCGTAACGTCATTTTACTACCTGGGAGATCGTACGGTAATCAAGACCCTTGGACTTTTGCGAGTAGTTCAATCACGATTTTACTACCTGGGAGATCGTACGGTAATCAAGACTCTTCCCACTGACCCGTTTGCGAGTTCTTAATTTTACTACCTGGGAGATCGTACGGTAATCAAGACCCAGACGGCGGTAAAACATACGCTAATTGTATTTTACTACCTGGGAGATCGTACGGTAATCAAGACACAGATGTAGATATCCGTAAGATGTTAGCCATTTTACTACCTGGGAGATCGTACGGTAATCAAGACAGCTTAATTACTCATACCGCTATATATAAAATTTTACTACCTGGGAGATCGTACGGTAATCAAGACTATAGACCTCTTACTTGCTCACCCTCAACGATTTTACTACCTGGGAGATCGTACGGTAATCAAGACCAAAACGCCAACGTGCTTAAAGTGTGGTTCATTTTACTACCTGGGAGATCGTACGGTAATCAAGACCTATCTAGTGGATTGATGGCGCTATCAGGAATTTTACTACCTGGGAGATCGTACGGTAATCAAGACTGGAAAGGTAGTCATTGAGATTCTAGGTGAATTTTACTACCTGGGAGATTGTACGGTAATCAAGACTTCACGGGCATTCGCATAGATACCACAAGTATTTTACTACCTGGGAGATCGTACGGTAATCAAGACGACTGCAACCTGTCAGACATATAGTTAATGATTTTACTACCTAGGAGATCGTACGGTAATCAAGACTTGTTGCTAGTTGTCAACAACTCCACCAAAATTTTACTACCTGGGAGATCGTACGGTAATCAAGACTTCAAATGGGAAAGGACAGCTTAATGGCTAATTTTACTACCTGGGAGATCGTACAGTAATCAAGATACAAACGCGATGCTTGCAATTCCAGCTCGATTTTACTACTTGTAATATCGTACGATAATCAAAGTGGATTACCATGAGCGCTCGAATTTTTTATAAGAATAATTTGATTAGAAAAATCAGTTTCGTTTTGAGGTGCTAATTTTATTTCAGCTGAAAGAAACCTAAAGAAACACAAAGAAATGTCATCTTATGATTATTGCGAGTTTAAAATTGAAGCTGATACAAGTTTTAATAACGTTGTTGAGATTCAAGATTACTATAGACACAATACATTATTTTAATAAGAAAGGCATCCATTATGGCTACTAGTGAAGCACAGAAAAGGGCCAGCGCTAAATATCGGAAGAATAACGTAAAGGCCATTATGTTCAATCTGTATCCAAGTGACAGCGATTTAATAGAGTTCTTGGAAGGTAAAGAGAACCGTTCAAGCTATATCAAAGAGCTAATTCGCAAGGATATGAATAAATTAAAAAATTAGCTTGCTTTAGTGCCTATACTTGGCGTTCTCAAATGCAATCTTGAAGTCTTCAAGGAGCTCACGAGGGACTTTCTCCTGATCTCCGTGATGGAGCTCCTGCATAAAGACATTGCTTATGGCTCCAAAAATCAGACGAGGAGCAATCTTATCTGCCAGAGGCACAAATTCTAGAACATATCTTTTATCGTCAATGGTAAGCCAGGTGCCTCTCCAGCTACTGACCGTTCCCTCAATATCTGAAGCGTGGGCTGAGGCAAAAACATTTTGATTGTTATTAAAGAGGTACACGACGCCATCTGCATCGACACCAACAAAACCGTCTGTAGCGCATTGCTCAAAACCAGAAACAATATGCGCACCACTGGTCCAGAACACCCAGTTCTTCTCGCCAGCAATAGACAGACCTTCCTAAAACATCAAAAGTTACTTGTTTAAATGGTAGTGGGAGAGCGTTTTTTGGGCAAGTCATTTTCGGTCAAAAAGTATAGTTTACCTGCTAACTCAACCTACTGTTGAGTAGTTAGAAACCGTTACGATACCCAACTCAACTGATGCGTTCTTGTTGAACGTATTGTTACGACTCATAGTGAAATCAGCGGCCCGCAAGCTATTTCAGTAATAATGAGTTGAGAAAAAGGAGCAACTATGACTACTTCATCTGAGACCCTTGGTCGTCGTATCGCACGTCTTCGTTTGGCTAGAACTGCAACGCAGGAGCGTCTGGCAAAAGAGCTGAACGTGAGCCCGCAGGCGGTGAGCAAGTGGGAGAACGACATTAACTATCCGGACATCTCGCTGTTGCCAGATCTTGCGCGCTTCCTTGGCGTATCCGTTGACGAGCTTTTGAGCGGCGCAAGTGCTTCCGCTCAGGAGAGTGTTGCTGCCCAAGAGATTACTGTCGAGAAGAGCGCTGCTGAGGTTGTTTCTGTTGCAGCAGACGAGCCCGCAGAGATCGTAGAAGAGCCTACAGAGCAGGACAACCAGGGTATTGCTACTCAGTCTTCAGGTTTCAGCTTTGGTAAGCTTTTTGGTAAGAGCATGATCAAAGTCGAGAAGAACGACGAGGCTGACGGTAGCAAGAAGAAGGGTGTCCGCCTTGGCAACGGTTCTGCAAAGCACGGTTTGCACGTGTATGTAGTCTCCGACGACGGCGACGTTGTAGATATGTGCGTACCTCTGGGCCTGGCAAAGTTTGTTTTGAACTCGGGAATTCAGGTCAGCGGAAGCTATCTTAATCAGGAGACTCAGGAGCAGCTCTCTAACATCAATCTTGATGCGCTTATGGATGCTGCAAAGACTGGCGAAAGTGGCACACTTGTGGATATTACATCCGCAGACGGTGACGTTGTGAAGATCTGGTTTGACTAAGCGCTAACGATTACATAGACTGACTAAAACGAGATACGCCCGGGCAGTTGCTTGTCTGGAAACGGTCTCGTTTTTTGTTGTGGATTTGATTAGGTTTACTATCTCGTGTTACTTCTCATTTGGTGTAAAATAGTGCTACTAAATTGCGTACTGGATAGTGCGGGCTCAAGAGAGCCAATTATCTTTTTGGCATCTTCATATTGCATGGAGATGCCATTTTTTAAAGGAGAAAGTAATGGAGCAAATTGCTCTGTTGTTCGAATCTTCTGCAGAGAACCCTAATGTTGTTGATTCTGTTTGGTATAACGAGTGGTCGGCAGCAAAAAAGCTGCCACAGTTTGATGTTCATCTTTTTAATTACGAGGCATACCTTAATGGAGAAGAGCTAATTTGTGATAAAGCTCCAAGACATGACATGCCAACGTTTCTTCGCTGTCATCCAACCTCTAAAGAAAATTACAAACGCCTAGAGCATGATCTTTTATCTTTGGGGTATAGGCTTTTGACTGATTCTTGGCGTGTAATCGGACCTGAAGAAAGAGGTTTGGGAGGACATTCTTCATCAGGGGATTATGCAATAGAGAGCATTAATGTTGGTGCATGTTTTGGTTCAAGTGGTCATGGTTCTTACCTTCCTTCTGTTTATGTTGTAAGAGATGCTGATGGTCCTCTTAATGATTTGAATGAAAGCCTAGCTATAGGATATTTTTCTGGAGATGAGGGCAAAGAACTTGCTAAAAAATTTGAGAAAGCAAAAGGTGCTTACTTTACTGGTGGGGCTTTCTTTGAGGAATATGTAACAAAAGCTACATGTAATGAGATTCCTGTGACTTGGAGAGTTTTTTATTTTGAAGGTAAGGCATTTTTTATAAGTCCATTAGAGCCTGATGCCTTAACAATTTGTCCCAATTTACCCAAACCACCTAAAACGCTTATTGGAGCATTTCAGGATGTTACCTGGAACTTATTTTATGCTTGCGATTTCATCTTGTTAAAAGAGGGCATTTGGAAATGTTATAGGTTTTTTGACGGACAGATGTCTCAGGTCCCGATTGGTGAAGACGTCGAGAAATTCTATACAACACTTGCTAGATGTATTAAAAAGGCACCTCGAATCCCAGAATGGGTATGGTGCCTTACGGCAGAAGTTAGAGATGAAAATAAGATTGGTAAGGATAAACGCGTAGTTCATGGAACACGTCATTTTCCTCCAGGCACAAAAGTTTTTCTTCACCCACCAAATTGGGACGAACGTGTTGCTGCAATAGGCATCCCTCGTTATACAGATAAATATATACGCGTTGTTATGGATGTCAGAAAACTTGAACATTTCGCATTAGAGAAAGTAAGTGATCCGGAAATTGTAACTGCACTTCAAAATCCTGGTAACATTTGGATGTTTACCCACATGGCGCCAACTTCAGTTGGACGCGGCTACTGGGATCAAAGCGAGGAATCAAGACAACAGATTCAGGATGAAATAAATTGGCTTTCTCATTTAGATCCAGACGGAAAGCGCTGGTCATAACTTATTATATTGACATCACATTGTAGGCTTGTGGCGAATAATTTTGACGTAATGTCTCAACAGCACGTTCTTCTCGACTGATGGTGGAGATTCTTATATGAAGTCTTTGATTGTGTATTATTCGTATTCCGGCATCACAAGAAGGCTTGCGGAGGATATTGCGCTGATTTCAGATGGTGAGTTGCTGGAGCTTAAGCCCCAAGAGCCCTATTCTTTCTCGTACAACACGGCAGTAAAAGAGGTTAGAGCTCAGATAGAAAAGGGCGTTTGTCCTGCGCTCATGCAATTCGATATAAACGTTGCTGACTTTGAAACCGTTTTTATAGGATCGCCCAACTGGCTAAAAACATTTGCCCCTCCGGTGCTTTCGTTCTTACGGGCAACAGATTTGACTGGCAAGACAGTCATTCCGTTCTGCACGCATGGCGGTGGAGGATTTGGCAACATGATTGAGGAGTACAAGAAGGAATGTGGTGCTTCTCGTGTGATGCCAGGATTGGCGGTAAAAGGCACGTACACTTTTAGTGAAGTGCAAAATTGGCTGGAGTCAATGGGGTTGGACGATGCGAGTACTTCTAGCTGAAGATGAGAAGAGAATGGCTGCGGCTATCATGGCCCTATAAAGCGGATGGCGTGCCCTCCCTCTATGCAGAGCGAGGCTGCGCCACCAGTAATCTTTAATATATTACATTTTGTCTTGGATAAAAGTGCTCTACACAGACGTCTTTCTCGACAAAACGCTTTTTTATTTATGCAGGTAGAAGACTATGTTATAAAATATACGAAAATCGCATATTTATAGGTTGACGTGCAGTTTTACAAATATTATAAAATCGCATATTTTTACTTTTATCTGGGGCTACTCGGATTCCGTATCATCATGCGCAAGCAGGGAGTTGAACAGCTCGTCGATATCGAATTGACGCTGGGCGGTTTCTTCCTCGGCTAGCGTCCACGAGCCGTCTTGGTAGTAAAGTACATCGCCCTGGCAAGCATTGCTTGGAAGCTCATCAACAGAAACGGTAAGCATATTGCCTGGTTGATCGTTTAGTTCAAGCACGGCAAGATTGTTGTCTTCAAATCGATCAATGATCGCTTTCATTACTTGGTCCTCGATTTCGACGACGTGCCAGATTTATCTTGTGAGGTTGGAGCTACTACTGTGCCGGGTTTCTCGCCAGATATATCAATGTTTGTACCATCGCAGGTAATGGTGATGGTTCCGTTGGCACCCGTTCCCCAAACCTCAACGGAATGTTTATGGAGGGCGTTCATGACCGACTGCATGGGGTGACCGTAGGAGTTGTCTAAGGCGTACGAAAGGATGGCGTAGGTAGGCGAGAGTCTGCGAACCAGCTGCTCATTTGTGCCTGTTCGGGAGCCGTGATGGGAGAGTTTGAGCACGTCAATGTGGCCTGGATTGGAGTCCAAGATAGCGCTTGTAGGGGCGTCTCCCGTGAAGAGGAACGTCTTGTTGCCAACGGTCAGCTTGATGATTATCGAGTAATCGTTGGTGTCGGGAAAATTTGCGTCTTTTTTGGGCCAGAGAATTTCCAGCTTGTAACCGTCGGTTTGGTCGATGATGGTGCCCGCTTCGGCAAGGGTTATCTGCAGGTTATTGTTCTGGATGGCGGCCAGAAACTTTCTGTATGTTGCCGTGTTGTTTGTCTTATTTGGTGCGTAAATGGTCCCGATTTGAGTGCTGGAAATGACATCCGCCATGCCACCGATGTGGTCTTCGTCGGGATGGGTAGCTACCAGGTAATCAATCTTGTTTCGGCCAAGTTCTTGGAGGACTTGTTCGATTTTTGGTGCTGACCCTGTGGGACCGGCGTCGATAAGTACGGTTTTCTCGGGAAGTGCAATGAGAATGGCTTCTCCCTGGCCGACGTCGATAAACTTGATGGTTACGTTTGCGCTGGTCTGCGCGGTGGCGGATGGCGTGCCGGAGTCTGGTTGGGATGACGCGGCAGAGTCTGATTGGGATGGCGAGCCGGAATCTGGTTGGGATGACGCGGCGGAGCCTTGCTGTGGCGATCCCGCAGGTGAGACGACGGTTGGAAGCGGTTGCGTCAGAGCGGCGCTAAAGTAGAGCGCCACCGTCAACGAGGCAAGCGCGATTCCAGCTTTCTGTTTTCCAGCGTATCGCTTGCGCGGTTTGAGCTTGCCTTTTACGAGTTGTTTGGAAGCACTGGGATCTTCATAAATGAGGTTGAGCGCGCTCTCGATAACCGGCAACGAAAAAATTGCTGGTAGAAGGTAATAAAGCAGAGACGGCAACGCAAGTATTTGAGCCAGGGCAAATGCGCCAGCGATTAGCACTGCGTTTACAACAAGCCTGGTAAGCCCCGACTTCCATCCCTTGAGATAGAACTGCGGAATGCCAAAAATTCCAAAGATTAAGGAAAGAATAAGCGCAAATAGGTAGTCAGATTGCTTGCCAGAGGCTGCGTTGGGCGATTCAGTTTTGCTGTCAAATTGCTTTTGGTTGGGCATAAAACCTCTCTGGATACGTGCGTTCTGAAGAATCTTACCCTATTTGACCAGCCAGTCTAGGGCTTTCTGCATTCTTCCCTCAACGTTTTGGAAGTGGTTTCCGCGGTTGAGCTCAAACGTCGAGGTTATCCCCGCGTTCTCCAGTTTGCTGGCGAGAAGTTCGGCGTTTTCTCGCACGTGCATTATCTGTGGATTGGGGGTTCGTGCTTCTCGGTCACCCAGAGAAAGATAGGCGTGTGTGAGGCCGACCGCTCCTCCTCTGAGCTGCTGATCTACGTAGTCCAGAAGGCCTGGGAACCAGAACGATCCCGAGACAGCTCCGATGCGCTGGAAGGTTGCGACCTGCTGGGACACGCCGGCCCAGAGGCTGAACAGGCCCGCGAGCGAATACCCCATAAGCGTCCTATACGCCGGCGGCTCGCTAAGCTCCGATTCCGCCCAAGGAATTACCTGGTTGATAAGGGTATCGAGCGTCTTTTGAGCGCCGTCGCCAAAGTTGGGACCCTTGGCAAAGACGCGCGGCGCGCACCAGGGCGAGAAGTTCTCTTCCCACAGGTCAACGCCAACGCTCACTAGACTGACGCCTTCGGGTACCTGAACGGGAGAGTGGTCGGCCATGTCACCCAAGAGGTAGACGATAGGAGCTCCAGCTACAGAGGATATCTGCGTGTGGACAGAAAGTCCGGAGATGGTCGTTTTTCTCGCCACGGGGTTGTCGGGATGCGTGTTCGCGACGGTGTCGGGGCGCGTCGCCGTGGAGTCGCCGGGATGCGTGTTTGGTGCGGTGCTCATGCTACTCGCTCAGAGCCATCTGCAGGTAGTAGACGTTTTCGCGCAGGCGAGCGGCAACTTCGCGGTCGATAACGCCCTCGAACTGCAGGCGAGAAATCTGGTCCAGCTCAATGCGAAGCGCGTTTTCGGCCACGTCATCGGCATATTTGCGGGCATCCGCGATCTGCTGTCTAAAGTGAGGAGACACCTTATGCGAACTCAGGTTATAAGGCAGCAGGTAAGAGGCTTGAGTGGTGCTGGAGCCGTGCTCGTCATTGATGTTGATGCGGCTCCAAATGGACTCAATTGCTGACTCGTGGTCAATCATCAGGTTAGAAGCGATGACCGCCAGCTCTTCATCGTCGCCGTTTGCAATGCGCTCCAGATCATCGAGCTCCGCGTACTCCATCTCAAGCGCGTAAAGACACGCCTGGTAGTAGGACTGATCGGCGTCTTCCAGGTGTCTGATTCCGCCGTCGATGATGTGCTGAGCAGCTAGTTTGAGCTCGTGGAGACCCACGGCAATTCGCGAGCGGTGGTTTGTTTTTGCGGCAATATTTGCAACGGACCCGTGGTAGCCCACTGACCTGCGGATTGAAGTAATGTCGTCAACAATTTGGTCCCATGGAATGGGGTTGTTGGTCTTAATGTGACGCTCGCGAAGTTCCTCGAGGCGTTTCTGCTGGACATCTGTCTCGTGAAGCACCAGCTCTTTGACCAGCTTGCCCGAGTCAGGCGCGGTGATGCGAGCGGCAAACAGTCGGTTGGTGTAGCGCGTGATAGTCAAACGAAGCGCAGGTAGATACTTTGATATGGCGTTCTCTGACTGCAGCATGCTCCTGAGCTCGGCAAGGGTTGCCTCAAGAACGGCAATCTCTCCCTTGTGGAGACGTTCGGGCAGGTCAGAGTCTGCCTCAGGGGACTTGGACAGCACGGGCAACAGATTGTCCGCCAAGAGCAACGTGGCGAGAATAACGCCGGCGGCGATAGTGATTAGCAGGTCCCTCTGCGGAAACGCTGCTCCAGACTGGGTCATCATCGGCAGGGTGAGGATGATCGACAACGTTACCGCGCCTTTTGCGCCCGCAATGGTGGTGACCAACACGTTTTTGATGAGCTCGGCCGACGTGATGGAGATGGGCTTTATGGCGCACGCGGGTTTGAGCTGCTCGTTGGGTTTCTCGCCGTCGGCAAGGCCGCTACCTGTGGAGTCATTCTCGTCATCCACGTCGTCTTTACCGGTGCAAAGTCGGCCGCCCTTGTGGAGCTTGCGGGTTTCCAGCGCGTAAAGCCACGCGAAGCGAACTGCGTGCATGAACAGGGTAATTGCGACCACGATGCCCAAAATTTGCAGGATATTCAGGCCGCCGTTTGTGCCCGGAAGTACGGCCAGCGGAAGCTCCATTCCCAGGAATACAAAAAGCGTGCCGTTGATGAGGAAACTGATGACTTTCCACGTGGAATCCGAGACCAGTTTTTGCCGCGCGAACAGCGCTTTATTGTTTTGCCTACGAGGAAGGGCAATCACCAAACCCGCTGCTACAACAGCCAAAACACCAGAAACGTGGAAGGTTTCGGCAAGAAGATAGACAAGGAACGGCGTGAGTACCTCGTACAGCACGTTTGCGACGGTGTCCTCGTAGCCCAACCTGCCAAGCATGGCGTTTACGGCAGAAAACGCAAAGCCCGTGACAATACCCATGGCTATGCCGCCCACAAAGAGCACTGCAAACGATCCCGCAGCATCTACCAGCGAGAACGCACCCGTAACCGCCGCCGCAACAGAAAACTGGAATGCTACAACGCCGGACGCGTCGTTGATCAGGGACTCTCCCGAGAGAAGCGTCTGCTGGCGATGGGTCAGGTGGATGTTGGACTTAAGTGCGGTGACGGTTGCTGCATCGGTTGGTCCCAGCGCGGAGGCAAGTGCAAAAGCCGCAGCTAGAGGGATCGACGGGACCATCAGATGGAGGGCGTAGCCGACCGAGAGCACGCTGACAATTACCAGCGCAATCGCCAGCGACAAAATGCTGTTTAGGTTAAGGAGAAGTGCACGAATGTTGGTTTCTCTCGTCTCGTTGAAGAGGAGCGGGGCAATGAAGACCAGCATAAAGAGCTCGGATTCCAGGTGCACTTCTTGGACGCTGGGCAAAACGAGCGCGACCAGCAGACCGATGACCACCTGGATAACGGGGATGGACACGTCGACAAACTTGTCGATCACCGAGGAAGCCGCGACGCAGGTCAAGACGATGAGCACAAACTGAAATGTCTCCATCAGGCTTCCTTTCTGGTCGTAGGCGGCAGTGGCACGGCGAGCCCGCGGCGGGCGTCGGGCTTGCGACGAGCGGCGCGTTCGCGATGAGCAGCGAGTCCGCGAGGGTTCCAAGCCCACGGGTTTCTCGCCAGATAACGCTTCATTCGAGTATATACGGTTTTGCCGTTCTAGCTTGTACCAGCGCAGATAACACATGGTTTCTGCGATGAGTCATGGCTCCATCGGCGGGCTGAAACTACGGATTTCGGCGGTGTCATGGAATTGCGAGCCTGAAAAGTACATGAAGTCTGAGTAAAACAGCTCAGACATGGCGAGAAAAACCGGCAAATCATTCAGACTTGGTGCATTTTTCCGGTAAATCATTCAGACTTGACGAGAAAATCAGGCTCCGCGCGAGCGTTCATGAAAGGGCTTGCGAAACCAACTTCGGACCATTTCAAAGCTTGCCTAAAAAGTGCAAAGAATCTGTATTTGAGTCACCGATTCTTTGACAAAATCAGGCAAATCCACAGATTCTTTGATGTTTTTAGGCAAAAGTTACAGATTCTTTGTAGAAATCAGGCGCGTTATAGCCAGAAGTAAAATCTTCCAGTTACACCATGGGCACCATGCTCTGCAGTTACACAATTCCCAGGTAGAAGAACGCATAGTTAAGCACGTTGATCAGCGTGTATATGCCGCCAATGACCAGGTAGGGCCAGAGGTGCGCTTTGGTGATTGCGATAAACTCGCGAATGAACGCAGTGGGCCAGTACCAACCTTTGGTGTGCGAACCGATGCCATCTGCTTTGATGCCCAGGTTGTGGGCGTATTCGGCGCACCTGAAAACATGAAAGTCGCTGCTTACAACTGCTGTGGTGAAGTCACCGCAGGCTCCCGTGCTGTCGCTTGCCGTCACGTCGCCGCTTGCCGCAGTACCGTCACTTGCTGACGAGTTGCCGTTCGCAGCGTCATTGCTTGCGGCAGAGGTATGGTCGGCGCGGATTACGGCTATCGAGTTCTTCAAGTTTTCCCAGGTAGTGGTCGACTTGTCTTCCATGAGAATCGCGTCGGCCGGAACACCCTTCTCCAGAAGATAGTCCCGCATGGCCTGAGCTTCGGAGACTACTTCGTCAGCACCCTGACCGCCAGAAGCAACAAACTTTCCTTGCTGATGCTGCTTGTTCCACAGTTCAAGTGCCTTATCAATCCTTCCTGCGAGCAGCGGAGTTGGTCGCGTGCCATCAAGCCCGGCGCCGTGAATAATGATGTAATCGTATTTGCGTCGGCGGGGAAGAATTCGATAAATCCACGAGTAGAACAGCAAAGACACAAAGGTAAATGAGAACCACATACCTTCGAGTGTAAAGAGTCCAAGTAAGAAAACAACAATGTGACGAGAATCTGGATCAAAAGAATTTAGAAGTGATGGGGCACAAAGCAGTAAAACGATAAATCCGGCCATCAAAAATGGCAGCATTGAGGTCAGCGAAAATCCGTTATTTTTTACCACAATTATCGTATTAATAAGTAGAAAACCTATGGTCAAAAACGGTGTTGCAACTACTATGATAACTAAAACTAATCCTAGAATATAGCTATTAAGCTTAAAAACTAAAAGAACAGAGGTCCATGTAAGGGCTGCAAATAGAAAAAGCGCATTTCTGAATTGACGAGGTTCTTTGATAAAAGAGTAAATAAACAGCACACCTGGAAAAACAGCTGGAGCTAGTAAGAGTGTGTATGAGAGCACATATTGCCAGTCAAGGTGAACTCCGAAATCCCTAAGTATGCTATCAAGAATCATTCAGTCTCCTTCATAAGAACTGAGTTTTTTCAGTCACCAGTTGGCGAGAAATCCATTTACTAGAATTATAACAATCAGCTTAA
The DNA here is from genome assembly GCA_963509815.1 of uncultured Atopobium sp. Taxonomy (GTDB): domain Bacteria; phylum Actinomycetota; class Coriobacteriia; order Coriobacteriales; family Atopobiaceae; genus Lancefieldella. Next base: position 27,036 of record CAUPCM010000010.1, read on the forward strand.
GAAGCTGAATTTTAATTCGTTGTTTCATCACAAAGCGCCGGTGTATACCACTCGGCATCGCTTGCATACAACAGAAAAGTGGACAGTTGCCCATTTGATTCGGTGAACGGTAACCGCTCGCCGACAAGCGTTGTTTCACATCGGTCGGAGGTTTGGTTAACGGTATGTTAGCGTACACATTGTCTACGTGCGCAAATATCGGATATTTGCAAACCGCATTTCTCGCCAGCTTAAAATTCATGAAAGACTGCTCAACCTTTCACGGTTTCGTTCTAGCTTTGCGCGAAAAAGTACTTGAAAATGTATTTCGCGAGTGTTCGCAGTTTGTTGTGGAGAGGACCCATTTGTGGCCGCAACAAACACGTACGCTCGTATGCGAGCTTTCGCAAAAAACGTTTATAAGCCTCGTCAGTGTCACGCAAAAGGCGTGCTCCTCCACGAGGTAGGTAGTGTTTCAACTGCAGAAACACAGATTTTAGGAGGGTTTTATGAAGGGTTATGCAATGCTCAAGATCGGCGAGTCCGGCTGGATTGAGAAGGAGACACCAAAGTGTGGTCCTCTGGACGCAATCTGCAAGCCACTTGCGGTCGCAATTTGTACATCTGACATTCACACTCTGTGGGAGGGCGCAATTGGCGACCGTCACAACATGATTCTTGGTCATGAGTGCTCCGCAGAGGTTGTCGAGGTTGGCGAGTGCGTCAAGGACTTCAAGCCTGGCGACCGCGTCCTCGTTCCTGCAATTACTCCAGACTGGAACTCCCTTGAGGCTCAGGCTGGCTACTCCATGCACTCCGGTGGCATGCTTGCTGGCTGGAAGTTCTCCAACTTCAAGGACGGCGTCTTCTCCGAGTACTTCCACGTAAACGACGCTGATGGCAACCTCGCTCACATGCCAGAGGGCATGGACCCAGCAGACGCCTGCATCCTTTCCGACATGGTTCCAACCGGCTTCCACGCAGTTGAGCTGGCTGGCGTTGAGTTCGGCGATACCGTCCTGGTCATCGGCATTGGACCTGTCGGCCTTATGTCCGTTGCTGGTGCTGCACTCCACGGTGCTTCTCGCATCATTGCTGTTGGTACCCGTCCAGTCTGCGTTGAGGCAGCTAAGGGCTACGGCGCAACCGACTTCATCTCCTACAAGGACGGCCCAATCTGGGAGCAGGTCATGGAGCTCACCGGCGGCAAGGGCGTTGACCGCGTCTGCGTCGACGGCGGCGGCTGCGAGACCTTCGAGGACGCTGTCAAGGCACTCAAGCCTGGCGGAAAGATTGGTAACGTCAACTACCTCGGTTCCGGCGACTACGTCAACATTCCTCGCGTCGAGTGGGGCGTTGGTATGGGCCACAAGGACATCCGTGGTGGCCTTATGCCTGGCGGCCGTCTGCGCATGGAGAAGCTCTCCAGCCTGGTCACTTCTGGCCGTCTGGATCTTCACCCAGAGGTTACTCACCTCTATCACGGCTGGGATCACCTCGAGGAGGCTCTCTTCACCATGCGTGATAAGCCATCCGACCTCATCAAGCCAGTTGTTGTTATCGACTAGGTAATCAACTAGGTCTCGATATTTAGTATGTTTGAGCTGGCGAGAAGTTCGTTTTTCTCGCCAGCTTTTTGCGCTGGTGGCGCCAACGGAGTTTAGGAAGCGGTTGTATTCATGAAAATCCTTGTTGTATCAGGCTTTCTTGGAGCTGGTAAAACCACCTTCATTCAGGAGCTCGTGCGCCGGACTGGGCGTGATTTTGCTATCTACGAGAATGAATATGGCCAGGCAGACATCGATGCGCGTCGCCTGAGGCAGGACTCCGACCTCAAGGTTTGGGAGTCTACCGAGAATTGCATTTGCTGTTCGGGCAAGCAGGACTTTGCAACGTCGGTGCTGACCATTTCAAACACCATCGACCCCGAGTATTTAATTGTTGAACCAACCGGTGTGGCTAAGCTGCAGAGCATTCTTGATAACGTGAATCAGGTTGCCTGGGAGCGCATCAGTTTGCTGGCGCCAGTTACCGTGGTTGACGCTGTCTCGTGGCAGAATCAGCGCACCGATTTTCCAGAGATTTTTGACAATCAGCTGAGCGCCGCTGCGAGCGTTGTGGTTTCTAAATTGGCTCCAGGTAGTGAGGATGCTGCCGAGCCCATTAAGCAGCTTGCGGCAGAGATGAATCCGCAGGCAGAGGTTATTGCGGAGTCTTCATATGCTGATATTCCTGATGAGTGGTGGAATGGTCTTCTGACTCGCGCGCTTGACGGTTCTGTTCTTAAAGATGCGGTTAATGATGAGGACGAAGGTCCCGACCTGGAGACTATGGCGCTGACTCATGCCGAACTTCCAAGTCCAACGCACTTGATTTGGCTTTTGGACGCAGCGTCGGCTGGCGTTTTTGGAAAGCTTGCGCGCGCAAAAGGAACGTTGCCGTGTGGTAATCAGTGGGTCAAGTTTGACCTGGTTGAGCGCGCATGGGCGATTACGGGCGACGAGCCTCAGGAAGAGTCCAGATGTGTGTTTATCGGTCGCGACCTGCTACGTCATGGACTTCGCGAGGCGTTTGTGCCGGCGTTCTGGCACGAGCAGTCGGACTTGGCTGACGAGCACGATCATTCGCACTGCGACCACGAGCACGGTCATTGCGTGCATGAGCACTGCGATCACCACGCGCACGACCACGGCGAGCATGAGCACGACCACGAGGGCCACGAGCACCACGAGCACGGGCACGACCACGGCGAGCACGCGCACGGTGAGCACACGCACGAGCACGAGGGTCACGTGCACAGCGTCGGCCACGAGCACGACCATGGCGAGCACTGAGTCGCAAGCGCATAAAACATGCAACTAAAAAGAGCCTCCGATTGAACTGCCTTCCATTTCTTGGACACGAGAAATGGAAGGCAGTTCAAAACACACCTAAGTCGGATAATCTGTTAAAAAGACGTATACATGACGCTGAAAATACCTCAATCATGCAGATTATCGTCATTAGATGTGTAAAATGCCTGCAATTGAGCAGAATATCCGACTTAGGTGTGTTCCGTAGATACAGAATTTATCGATAGTTAAATTTCTTATATTTCTTTATTCATGTTCAAGCATATTAGATGAAGTTTATGCATAGAGATGTATATCAGGTAGTGCGACCACCTAGCTGCCTAGCTATCTTGATTAGAAACATGTCGATTCTTCGGCGAGGCCTACCAAAGCTGAGCTATTTTGTACGCCAAGCCTAAAAGCCGACGCTAACACGCTGCAGAATCATAATCACCCGCACATGAACTGCCTCCTATTTCTCGTGTCCAAGAAATGGGAGGTAGTTCAGATGTGGAGGCTCTCTTTCTAGTTCTTGAGTGAATTGAGCGGAGCGGGGAAGCGACCGCCTCGGTGGGCAAGCACTGAGCCTGCAAACTGGTTGACCGGCATGATGGGCGCGGAACCAAAGAGACCGCCAAACTCCAGGACGTCTCCCTCGTTATAGCCGATAGCTGGGATAACGCGGACCGCCGTGGTCTTGGTGTTGATGACACCGATGGCCATTTCATCTGCGATGATGCCCGCAATGGTTTCCACGGAGGAATCGCCAGGAATAGCAATCATGTCCAGACCAACGGAGCATACTGAGGTCATTGCCTCGAGTTTCTCGAGAGAAAGCGCGCCATCCTGAGCTGCACGAATCATTCCTGCGTCCTCGGAGACCGGGATGAATGCGCCGGACAGACCGCCAACGCTGGACGATGCCATGACGCCACCCTTCTTGACAGCGTCGTTGAGCAGGGCAAGAGCGCAGGTAGTTCCGGGGCCACCGCATTCGCCGACGCCGATGAGCTCCAGAATCTTAGCGACGGAATCGCCAGCTGCTGGGGTAGGCGCAAGACTGAGGTCTACGATGCCCTTCTCGACACCCAGGCGCCTTGAAGCCTCGCGGCTCATCAGCTCGCCCGCGCGGGTAATCTTGAATGCAGTCTGCTTGATTTTCTCGGCAACGTCCATGAGATTTGCGGAGTCGGGGAGCTCGGCGAGGGCCGCAGCCATGACGCCAGGGCCGGAAACGCCCACGTTAATGACGGCGTCTGCCTCTCCGCTGCCGTGGACCGCGCCGGCCATGAAGGGGGAGTCCTCCACCATGTTGGCAAAAACGACCAGCTTAGCGGCACCGTAGCACTGAATGTCGGTGGTGCGGCGCGCGGCCTCGAGCACGGTTTGGGCCATGAGCAGGACGGCGTCCATGTTGATGCCCGCGCGCGTAGACGCGACGTTTACCGAGGAACAGACGCGCGATGTGGTGGCCAGCGCCTCGGGGATGGATGCGATGAGTCGGCGATCAGCGTCGCCAAGACCCTTGTGAACCAGTGCCGAGAAGCCACCCAAAAAGTCGATACCTAGTGTCTCGGCCGCGCGGTCAAGCGTGTGAGCAAGCGGGGTCAGGTCTTGCGCCGAGGTACATGCCGCAATCTGTGCGATTGGAGTGACGGAAACGCGCTTGTTGGCAATGGGGATGCCGTACTCGCGCTCCAGGTCCTCGGCCACGGACACCAGGTGCTCGGCCTGGCGAGTGATGCGCTCGTAGACCTTCTGGCACATGCGATCCAGGTCCTCGTCTGCGCAGCTATTGAGCGAGATGCCCATCGTGATGGTGCGCAGGTCAAGGTTTTGCTCGCTGACCATGGCGAGGGTTTCGGCGATTTCCTGTGGAGTAATGTTCATGCGCGTCCTCTCGGAATGCAGTTGTCGTGCGAGCGCCGGGGCGCAGGTGCAGCTTGCGTGCGTTGCCGAGCCACGGATACGGTTGTCGTGTGGAGACAACGTCTGGCTTTTGGCGGACGACCAGCCGCAGGGGTTTCTCGACTATTATACTTAAGCAACAACGATAAACGGGGCAAGTTGCGAGGTAACGTGGCAGAAAAAGTTACCCTAAAAACGATTGCGCGCGAAGTGGGGCTGTCGCCCGCCACGGTTTCGCTGGTGCTGAACGGCCGGCCGGTGCGCGTGAGTGACGAGAACCGCCGGCGCATCCTCGATGTTGCCCGCCGCGAGCACTACATTCCCAACCAGATTGCAAGAAGCCTGGTCACACAGCATACGCAGACGCTGGGGCTGATCGTGCCGAATATCGAGAGCCGGTTTTTCTCGTCGTTTGCAAAGATGCTGGAGATGAAGTGCCGACGCCGCGGGTACGCGCTGTTCATTACCAACTCGGATAACAGCACGTCAAACGATGCGGACCTTGTGCGCCTGCTGGTTAATCGCGGCGCCGACGGCATCTTTATCATCACGTCCGACGAGGTAGAAGCCTCAAAGCAGCTCATCGCCGACTTGGAGCAGCTGCCCGTGCCGTACGTCATGGTGGACCGAACCATCGACGCGCTCGACTGCGACAAAGTCACGTTCAACAACGAGCTCGGCGGCTACCTGGCCACAAAATACCTGCTAGACCACGGTCACCGCCGGATCGCGTGCATGGTCAACACCGCCTCCAACACCGGCTGCGCGCGCCTCAACGGCTACGTTCGCGCACTTGGCGAGAAGGGCCTGGAGCTAGATCAGTCGCTTGTGCTGACCAGCGATTATTACATTCCTGATGCGTATCTTGCAGCTCAGCAGCTGATTCGCGTGAACGCTACGGCTGTTGTTGCAACGTCGGACAACATTGCGCTTGGACTGTTGCGCTATCTGTACGAGCGCGGCTTGCATGTTCCGCGCGACTATTCCGTTGTCGGGTACGATAACAGCATTTCAGACGCACTATTTGAGCCGGCGTTGACTTCGATTGAGCAAAATGTTGATGAGCTTTCTGACGCTGCGCTTTCGATTATGTTTCGCCGCCTAGGCGAGCGCGGTGCGGCGGTTGACGCAGGCGCTGGACCATCGCTCGGCGCAGCAGGTCAGAAAAACGCAGATGATACGGTGGACGATAGCGCTTCAATCCAAATAATCCTTGAGCCGCGCATGATTGAGAAGAATAGCGTGCGTGTTTTGGGTCGCTAATCAGATTTCTGCATATTTGTGCAATAAAATGCATTGCTATGAATACGTAACTTTTGAGCTCAAAATTATGTGCCGAAAAAGGTAAAAAACCCGTTTAGTTGGGGATGAAAATTTAAAATTGGCCGATTTATCCCCAACTAAGACGATTTTTTACCGCATTAAAAACTTTTATCTGGGCAAACGTTGTATGCAGAAAAATGAAAACCCCAACTAAACGCATTTTTTACCACTTTGGTTCGTGTGCGCTCTACTTTGCACCATTTTGGTTGCATTTCGGAATCGTGAGTACTGTTGGGGGATCGTTTTGGTGCTTCATTAAGACAAAATTTTTCCCGCGCATGCGTTTTGCTGTTTAAAAGATACTTTAAGCGTCTCGCAGGAAAGAAATTTCCAGAAAAACTCATTTTGATAAAACGTTTTATCACTTAGAGTAGTATTTGAAACATAGCCGAAGCATCATACTGTTATGTATGTGATGTTATGTTCGCTTTACCTCTAGTCACGTCTCAAAAAGTGGTGTAAGGCTATTTCCTTACTGCCTTCTAGCCTAC